>NZ_JASCAK010000026.1:0-181522 GCF_029967885.1 Pantoea sp. V106_11 | reverse complement strand
GGGACGCGCCCTTCGGGCCGTTGCGTTCGCAACGTTGTCTCGCTGCGCTCGGCGCAACCCTCCTTCGGAGGTTCTCACCCTCTTTTATTCAGGCGAAAAAAAAACCTGTCTTTGCAGACAGGTTTCTAAAAATGGTCGGCGAGAGAGGATTACGCGCCCCTGCGGGACGCGCCCTTCGGGCCGTTGCGTTCGCAACGTTGTCTCGCTGCGCTCGGCGCAACCCTCCTTCGGAGGTTCTCATCCTCTTTTATTCAGGCGAAAAAAAACCTGTCTTTGCAGACAGGTTTCTAAAAATGGTCGGCGAGAGAGGATTCGAACCTCCGACCCACTGGTCCCAAACCAGTTGCGCTACCAAGCTGCGCTACTCGCCGATTTTTTTATTTTTTTTTGCCTGGTGCGAAGAGAGGGACTTGAACCCTCACGTCCGTTAAGACACTAACACCTGAAGCTAGCGCGTCTACCAATTCCGCCACCTTCGCGTATCCCAGCAAAATCTGGGGTGGCTAATGGGACTCGAACCCACGACAACTGGAATCACAATCCAGGGCTCTACCAACTGAGCTATAGCCACCACTGTACTGAATGTTGCAAGTCAAACCCACAGCATTTAAATCTTTGTTACTAACGCGGTACTCAAACCACCGAAGCTCTTACGCACAAACTAAATGGCGCGCCCGACAGGATTCGAACCTGAGACCTCTGCCTCCGGAGGGCAGCGCTCTATCCAGCTGAGCTACGGGCGCGTAGCGCCGTTGCGGATGTGCATACTAGAGATAAGCGCCCACGCTGTCTAGTGCTTTTTAAAGAAAATAGCGCGTTTGATTACGCTTTGTGCATTTCGTCGACAATTAACGCATTTATGCCGTTACTCGTGCGAAAAACCTGGCGTTAATCAGCGATCTTACAGATCGCCACGCCAGTGATAACGCAAATATTTCACCAGCTTCAACTGCCTGCGTAGGCGACTGGGCTGTTTGATTAAGCGATAAAACCATTCCAGTCCAAGCTTCTGCCAAATTAAAGGCGCGCGCTTTACATGACCGGTAAACACGTCATAGGTACCACCTACGCCCATATACAACGCATCAGGCCAGTGCTTCTGACACTCGGCCATTAAAAGTTCCTGACGTGGAGAGCCCATCGCTACCGTTACCAGCCTGGCTCCGCTGGCCGCAACCCTGGCAAACAGTGCATCGCGTTCCGCCGGGACAAAATAGCCATCCTGTGCACCCACAATATTCACGTTCCACTGACGACGCAGTTTATCGCAGGTTTCGTCCAACACTGCCTGCCGACCGCCGATCAAAAACACCGGCGTTCCGTTACGTCCGGCACGTTCCATTAAGGCTTCCCACAGATCGGCCCCTGCAATCCGCTGTACTGAGGCCTGCGGATATTTCTTGCGAACAGAGCGTACAATGCTGATGCCATCCGGATATTTGAATTCAGCCTGCTGAATTTGAGCACGCAGCGCTGCATCCTGTTCGGCATTCAGCACTTTTTCCGCATTGATGGCCACCAGCGTGCCGCTCCGGACAGCGGAATGCGGCATTAGGAAATCCACAAATGAAGCCATGCTGTCAAAGCCGTATAGCGTGATGCCGCGAATCACATAGCGTGGCGTTTCGGAAACTGTACTCATCTCTTTTTAATTCTTCCCTTAGATCCCAGAGGTTAATCAGGATGGGCTATGAAGCGCCCGCTCACGTCGGCTGCGAATCAGGCCGACATGATCCAGTAACCAGAAAAGCAATTTCGCCATCCCCAGACAGGCGGCAAAAATAATACAGAAAAACACAACACGTGAGCCAAACGCATCCAGCCCCTCGCGCGCCAGCACAATCATGTTGAATACGGCACCGAAACAAAAGCTTTGCAGAATCGCCCCGGTATAACGATTCGATTCATTGCGTCCGCGCTTATAGAGCGTGTCGAAAGCTTTGATGATGAGCCCAACGGCCACAGCGCCTGGCGGAATGGCCCAGACGCCGCCCATCACCAGTAGCGAACCGATTAAGGTAGGCGAAATCGCCAGTCCGGAATGGTTGTTCAGTACATCCCAGGTAAAGTAATTAGCGCTGTTCAGTACTGACAGAGGACGATCGGGCCACAGCCAGGTTGGGATAAACACATAGAAATCGCGCCACATGGGCGCTAAGCCCTGAAAGTCTATCTTATGGTAATTCTCCAGCAGCAAAGCCAGGTTTTCCCATGGCGAAAACGTATCGCGCGTCAGGTACAGAAAGGTGTAAAAAGCCTCGTCGCCCATGACAGCCAGATTGTAGCGACGTAGCGCCAGCCAGAACATTCCCCCAATCGCCATCACGCCCGCAGCGGCCAGCATCCACAATGTGATCCAGCCACGTGTAATACCGATAAACAGAAATAACGCAAAAGCGATAATGATATTGGCACGCGTGCCACCAACCAGCGCGTAGGTCAGTAAGCCAAAGCTGACCGTGATGATGAGAAACAGCAGCCAGTTACGGCGCGTGGGATGCAAGAAATAGGGAATCAGCATCGCCGGGATGAAGAAATAAAAGAACCGCTTCAGTGCAACGCCAGACACTTCACTGGAAAAGATCTGGTTATAGGCCGTCAGTCGGAATAACAAAAATCCGTTATGGATAAAGAACACCGTTACGGTTGCAACCGCCACCAGCGCCAGTAGCCCACCGGTCAGATGCGTTTCGACCCGGTTCATTTGTAGCCAGGGCCGGGCAGGCGCTGCGGATGCCGGCCTGAGGCGCACCTTGTAACTGACAAAGTAAATAGCATAAAACGCCGTGGCCGACAGCATCGCCTGCAGCAGAAAATCCGCCGAAACCACCTGCGTATCAAACCGAAAGACCAGAATACTGGTTAGCGGAAAACCGAAGTAGAAGGTCAGTAAAAACAATAAGGTAAAAAACAGGTGGAAGTTAAACCGTTCCTGTTTAAGTTCGCGCATGTTCAGGGTCACAATGGTCACCAGTGACAGCACATACACGATCAGCAGACCACTAAATGCCATAAGACTCATGAGGGCTCTCCTTCGCAAAGGCGCAACGCTGTTCGCCAGCCTTCCAGATAGCCTGGGGCCAGGAAAGCAATGCGCTGTTTATCGCATCCCACAAGTTGCCGACGCGCCTCTGCGACGATATCAGGCGTCAGCGCATCGTCGTTGAACAAGACAGGAAGCTGCTGCGCGGTAACATCCCGCCAGAACGGATTTTTACGCGTCAGGGCGAAAGGCACATTAGCCTGAATCAGCAAACATAGCGTTCCCACGCCCTGCTGCCGTTCGAACATAAAATAGCCCAAATGGCAGCGTGCCAACAGCGCCAGATAGTCGTCAAAAGCAAGATTATCCCGCAGTAACCTTACCTGCCCCTGCGGAAAGAGTCTGTCGGCGGCGTTCTGAATCTGTCCGATATACTCATCATTGTCAGGCGGATAACCCAGCGGCACGTCAATGCGCACATCTTCGCCAAACTGAGCCTTGATCGCTGCAAGCCCCTCAATATGGCGGTTACTGGCGTCACCAGAATTACCCAGCAGCACGGTAAACGTCTTGTCTGGATGAGGCGTAATGGCGACTGCAGGTAACTTTGTGGGAAAATACAGTAAAGACTGCGGTACAGACTTGTGGCGTTGCTGGTAGTGATAAAGATCGCCCTGGGTGGCGAACAGGTGTGCAACGCGCCCCTGCGCAGCACGGCGCAGGAAATAAAACAGCCGGAACTTCAGGCTGCGTGAATCTTCATACAAATCCGCTCCCCAGACGTGCCAGAACAGTTGAGAACGGCGTAACCTGCCGCTCAGCAACGCCAGCCAAAGCCAGGGGTTAAACTGCCCGTGGCAAAAGAAGCGTTGGTCGCGATTTTTCGCCCGCTGCAACAGCGCCTCAGCCAGCGCTTTCTTACTGCTAAAGGTTTCAATGTGCAAAGCGCCAAAACCGGTGAGGTTTTCAGGCTGCGATGTCACCACCATAAAGTGACGCGGTGCAGTAACACGCTGCTCGATGCTCATCACGTCGTTAAAAAAACGCAACACCGTCAGATTGTGATGGGGAATATTGGATCCCAAAACGTGAATTAAAGTCATTTTTTTCGGCAGTAAAGAATAAATGCGCCACAGCAGAGCGCGAAATAGGTAACGTAGGTGAACATATAGGCTTGCGCTGCCCCACTGGCCCCCTGTAACGGGATAAGCCAGCGCGAGAACAGCGTCAGCAAAATAAACTGACTGATTTCGGTCAGCACATAAAAGCGTAATGAGGCTTTCGCGATGACCAGATAGCCGAAAACGTAGGCGCCGACTTTGAAAACATCGCCACAGAGTTGCCAGACAAACAAATCCCGCATGTCGTGAAATGCCGCGGAGAACAACAGGCTGATGGCGATATCACGCATCATCCACATGCTCAGGCTGGCCGCCGCGACCGCCGGTAACACAAAGCGTAACGCCCGGCCGATCTCACGCGCAATATCCTTTTTGTTATCTAACCGGGCCAGTGTCGGCAGTAGCCAGACGCTAAAGGTCGCGGTGATAAACTGCAGATAAGCATCAGATATACTGGTTACGCCCTGCCATAATCCTACCTGCGCCCAGCCGTTACTGGCCGCCAGTTGATTTCGCATCATCACCCAGGCAACCGGCAGGGTGACGGCGGTGATCAGCGCCATAATCGTGTATTTTGCCAGATGACGCGCCATTTCCGGCTGCCAGGTGGGCCGCAGCCAGCTCAAGGGGAGCGGGACACGACGTTTCAGTATTACCAGCGCTGGAAAAACGAGTAACGCGGGTACCAAAGCCAGCCCGGTCAATGCGCCCGCATAGCCCCCCAGCCACCAACACAGCACGTAGCCGAGCACGCCCGTTATGCTACCGCAAATCAGGGCCAGCGCATTACCGCGCGCATCACGGTAGCCTTTTATGAACGCCAGAAGCAGGTTTGCCCACGCAATACCAAACTGAAGAAAGGCAACGATACGTATCACGTTTTGATAGCGATCGTGACCAAACAGCGCAGTGCTGATGGGAGCCGCAGCCAATAAAAAGACCAGCGCCAGCAGCGTTGAGAAGCCCGTCACCATTGCCGAGGCGGTGCCGATTAGCGCGCGGAGTTGCCGGGGCTGTTGTTGATATTGTGCAACATACGTGGTGACGCCGTTAAAGATACCCGCTCCGGCCAGCACGCCCAGCACGGTGATGAGCTGGCGAAAGTTACCGGCCTGGCCCACGCCTTCCGGACCAAAGCTGATGGCCAGTAACTTGACGACCAGCAGCCCAACCGCAATTTTTACTATTGTCGATGAGGCGGTCCATAACGATGCTTTGGCTAATGACATCAGGAAAAAAAGCTCAGTAGCGAGCCGATCACGGTGCTCTGATTGTTATCCGACAGATTATAAAACAGCGGTAAACGTAATAAGCGCTCACTCTCTGCTGTAGTAAAACGATCCTCACCGGCAAAACGTGAAAAACGCTGGCCCGCAGGCGAACTGTGCAAAGGGATATAATGGAAAACGGCCAGGATTTCGGCCTCTTTAAGCCAGTTGATCAGGGCCTGACGATGCTTCTCATCACGCAGCTTTATATAAAACATATGGGCGTTGTGCTGACAATCAGCCGGGATGGAAGGCAATGTAATCTTGCCGTTTTCCGACAGCGGCTTCAGGGCATCGTAGTAACGTTGCCACAAGCGCAAGCGCTGTTGATTAATTCGAACAGAGGACTCCAGCTGCGCCCAGAGATAAGCCGCCTGCAGGTCAGCCATCAGATAGCTGGACCCCATATCGCGCCAGGTATATTTATCTACCTGTCCCCGGAAAAACTGACTGCGATTGGTGCCCTTTTCACGAATAATTTCTGCACGCTCCACAAGGCTGGCATCGTTAATTAACGTCGCGCCGCCTTCTCCACCTGCGGTGTAATTCTTGGTTTCGTGAAAGCTGAAACAGCCGATATGACCAATGGTGCCTAATGCCCGGCCTTTGTACGCTGACATCACGCCCTGCGCAGCATCCTCAATAACAAACAGCTTATACTGTGCCGCCAGCGCCATAATCGTATCCATTTCACAGGCAACGCCCGCATAGTGGACCGGCACGATAGCGCGGGTTTTATCGGTTATCGCCGCTTCAATCAGCGTTTCATCCATGTTCATGGTGTCGGGGCGCACATCCACGAACACAATTTTCGCGCCACGTAATACGAAGGCGTTGGCGGTTGAAACAAAGGTGTAGCTCGGCATGATCACTTCATCACCCGGCTGGATATCGATCAGCAGCGCGGCCATCTCCAGCGAGGCGGTACAGGAAGGCGTCAGTAACACTTTCGCACTACCGAAGCGCTGCTCCATCCACTGCTGACAACGGCGAGTATAACCGCCGTCGCCACACAGCTTGCCGCTGCTCATGGCAGACTGCATATACTCGATTTCGCTTCCCACAACCGGGGGCGCATTAAAGGGAATCATGACCTCTCCTGTAAAACCAGTACGCCGTGCTTTCAAGACGCGCGCCACTGCGTAGATAAAGACGCATCGCCGTAAGATTACTGATTTGCGTGGCAACCCGCAGACGTTCGAGCTGACGCGCACGGCCCCAGTCCGCTGCAGCCAGCATCAGGCGCTGACCGATACTTTGTCCCTGCGCCTCAGGCACCACCGCCAGCAGGCCAATACGCGCATCGCCTTCGACCTCGCGTAAAGAGACAAAGCCCTGAAGCGCGCCGCGTTCATCACTGGCGACAAGGCACTGGTGATCGAAGGTGCCGCGGACCGCATTTTCGATCCACTGCGCATAGAAGCGGGCACTGTCATCAGGCGCAAACCACGGCGTGCGAAAACGACTTTGACGGAAGGCCAGAGATGCGGCTTCGCGTAATGCTGGGATTTGTGTTTCCCGCGCAATACGAATGCCAGTCTGGCGTTCGGTGCGTTTGATCGTCAACGACAAATCCACTTCACCTTCCACCAGGTGAAACTGATGCTGATTTAACGCATCGATGATGTCGGTTTGTTCCGCTGACACTTTGATTTGAAACAGCGCGCAGGCGTGCCGAAGCGCGTTTTCGAGCGACAGATCCCCCCCGGTTTCCAGCCTCACGGCGTCAAAGCCGAAGAACTGGCTCTCCCAGGTGAGTGGATTAACCTTAACGTGGACAGACATAAGTTAATCGGATCCTTGTTAACCAGAGGTTTTTAGCGCCAGACACCTTTCGTATCAACAACCCATTGCTGAGTAATGTGCGCAGCATCAACACGGCGGAATGCATGGTGATCGACCAGCATCACCAAAATATCCGCCTCCTGCAGCGCCTGCTCGGTTGAAACCAGGGTGGCCTGTGTCGCCAGGATGTCGGGAATCTGCTGAATATGCGGTTCGGTTACCCACGTGCGGCCCTGATGCCAGTCGGCAATCAGGTGCGCCACTTCCATGGCTGGGCTTTCACGCAGGTCATCAATGTTCGGTTTAAACGCCAGGCCAAAGCAGGCAATGGTCAGATCGCTGGCACGTTTTCCGGTCTGCATCAGGCAGTCTGCCAGCGCTTTTTTTACCTGGTCCAGCACCCAGTGCGGCTTGGCATCATTTACTTCGCGAGCGGTACGAATCAGGCGTGCTAAGTCCGGATTCTGCGCCACGATAAACCAGGGATCGACCGCAATGCAGTGCCCGCCGACGCCTGGCCCAGGCTGCAGGATATTGACGCGCGGATGACGATTCGCCAGTGCAATAAGCTCCCAGACATTAATCTGCTGCGCAGCACAAATTAGTGACAGCTCATTGGCAAAGGCGATGTTTACGTCGCGGAAGCTGTTTTCTGTCAGCTTGCACATTTCAGCGGTGCGTGCAGTTGTCTCGACGCACTCGCCCTGTAAAAAAATACGATACAAATCACTCGCACGGGCAGAACAGGCTGGCGTCATGCCACCAATCACGCGATCGTTGCTGATCAGCTCAGTCATGATCTGACCGGGTAAAACGCGTTCGGGACAGTAGGCGACAAAGACGTCAGGATCCCCGTCGTGCTGTGGGAAACGCAAATCAGGTCGCGCCGCGGCCAGCCAGTCGGCCATCTGCTCTGTACTGCCAACCGGAGAAGTCGATTCCAGAATCACCAGATCGCCTTTTTTCAGTACCGGCGCAATCGACAGCGCAGCCGCACGCACAAAGCGTAAGTCCGGTTGGCGCTCCGCCATAAAGGGCGTGGGCACGGCGATCAAAAAAGCGTCAGCGGCTTCGGGTTGCGTCGTAGCACGTAAATCTCCACGCTCGACCGCAGCCTGAACCACCCGATCCAAATCGGGTTCGACAATATGAATGGCACCACGATTGATGGTGTCAACCGCGTGGGCATTGATATCGACGCCCACCACTTTCTTTCCCTTTGAGGCAAAAACGGCTGCGGTTGGCAGCCCAATGTAACCCAGTCCAATAACGGAAATGGTTTCAAAACTCATAAGTTGGCTCTGTTATCTTTTAAGGCTTGCAATATTCGCCCGCAGGCTTCGCCATTCCCATAAGGGTTATGGGCACGGCTCATGGTCTGCCAGGCCTCATCATCGTTAAGTAATGTACTGACCTCATTAACAATTCTTGCCGTGTCCGTACCAACCAGCTTCACCGTTCCGGCTTCGACGGCCTCTGGACGCTCGGTGGTTTCACGCATCACCAAAACGGGTTTACCCAGTGAAGGCGCTTCTTCCTGAATACCGCCAGAATCGGTGAGAATCAGCCACGCCCGGTTCATCAACCAGACAAAAGGCAGATACTCCTGAGGATCAATCAACACAATGTTATCAATGCCGCGCAGAATGCGGTTAACGGGTTCATGTACGTTAGGATTGAGATGGACCGGATAAACGATTTGCGCATGAGGATGCTGGCGCGCAATCTGGGCCAGAGCGCTACAGATGCGCTCAAAACCTTCGCCGAAGCTTTCACGACGGTGACCCGTCACCAGTACCAGCTTTTTACTGTCGTCAAGAAAGGGATAGCGTGAAGCCAGCTGCGCGTTTATATCATTATCGTCCAGCACCCGATCTCGTACCCATAGCAAGGCATCAATTACCGTATTACCGGTGACAACAATACTGTCGTCGGCGAGGTTTTCATCCAGCAGGTTCTGTCGGGAACGCAGTGTGGGCGTAAAGTGTAAACGGGCAAGATGTCCCGTCAGCTTACGATTCCCCTCTTCAGGCCAGGGCGAAGCCAGATCGCCCGTGCGTAAACCTGCTTCAACATGCCCGACGGGGATTTGCTGATAGAAAGCCGCCAGGCTGGCCGCCAGCGTGGTCGTCGTATCCCCGTGGACCAGTACAATATCGGGTTTAAAATCGAGCAGTACGGTATGCATGCCTTGTAAAATACGGCAGGTTATCTCCGTTAATCCCTGTTCGGGTCGCATAACGTTGAGGTCGTAGTCAGGTTGCAGCTGAAACAAGCTCAGCACCTGATCAAGCATTTCACGGTGTTGCGCAGTGACGCACAGCCGTGATTCAAAAGCAGGGTCCTGTGCCAGTGCCTGCACGAGTGGTGCCATCTTAATGGCTTCAGGTCGGGTGCCAAAAACTGTCAGAACTTTCACACTGTTTCTCTCAATCTTGTGTATCTGACATCGGACGCTGACGACGCGCTAGCGCCACGCCCGCACCAACCAGCGCACCTACCGCGCCCCACATCACCATCATAAATGCCCGGCGGGGACTGTCGCGTGAAACCGGCTCTTCCGGCGTACGCAAATAACGGTAGGTCTGGAATTTGCTGTTAAGCGTCGGGCCTGCATCCAGTGTGGTCAGCATCGCTTTATTTTGGTCGTAGCTGATATCAAAGCTCGGCCCGGTCGCTCTCAGGGTTTCTAACTGCCCCTGCAATAAAGGCTGGCCCATTAGAAACAGATCGCTGTCAGCCAGGTTTTCACTCACCTCACGCGTCTGCTTTTCATTAATGCCCTGCTGGCTGGCAATTTTCAGCGCCTGTTCCAGCCGATGTTGCCGTCGCAGGAATACCGCATTCGCTACGTCTTCCTGACGTTTGACCTGCGCCTTAAGCTGGCTGGTCCGTGCCTGCCACGCCCCCGTTAACTCTGCATTGAGATGGCGTGCAGCGCGTTCACTGGCATAGGCAATATACTGGCGCAGCAAATTGTTCGCATCCGCAGCAGTTTCTGCCTTGAGTTTGACGCTGTCGAAAATATTTCGTGCGCTATCCGCTGGCGTAAACTGAATGTTATCAATCATATCGTCCAACAAGGCAGCATCATTGTGGGCATTGCCGCTTTTTCGCGTTTTATAATAATCGGTTTGCTGCCAAAACTCCCGGCGGGTATCCCAGGATGAGAGCTGCATCAGGAACTCCTGATACACCTCGTCCATCACGGTAGGTGACGCCGTATTTAACGTTAAAGCGTTATTGCGCATATCCAGATTGTTCAGGAACTGTTGCTGGGAATAGTAGGATCCCAGCATATTCACCGTAGGCCGCCCTGTTATCGCGGTCGTGCTCCACACCTGTTTCATCAGCAGCGTCGCTATCCAGGCTACCAATGCAAACACGACTGCACAGCCGACTATCCAGCGCTTTCCACGCCATAGGCTGCAGCCCAGGCCGCGAATATCCAGTTCGTTCTCCACAACGTTAGCGCGCATCAGAGCGTTATCCTTTGTTAAGTCTTATCAGGGTACATTTTTTCTGGCATTGCTGAGATTATTAAGGCGTCGTTTGAAGCGTCGGATCTTTCTCGCGACGCGCCATGCATGTTTCAAACAATAGCCGTAGCCCATGAAGGCAATCAAGAACAGGACTAACATCACCCATTCAGGGATAAAGGCCAGGTATTCACCCAGCACGCCTATGCCCGCCAGCAGAGCAGCAGCAGCGGTAATCAGTACAAAAGCCTGACGAGGAGTAAAACCCGCTCGCATGATTAAGTGATGTATATGTTGGCGATCGGCAGAAAAAGGGCTCATTCCTTTGCGTAACCGACGGTACATAATCGCGACCATATCCATCAGAGGAATTGCAATCAGCCATAATGCTGTGACTGGTGTGATGGGATGGCTTAAGCCTTGCGTGGTTTCAAGCAAAATCCAGATAATCGTAAAACCAATCATGGTACTGCCTGCATCGCCCATGAATACTTTAAAACGGCGTCCCAGAAAACCAAGATTAAGTAAAATATAGGGGATCGTGGCAGCTATCATGGCAAAGCACCACATTGCGAGACTGTGCTGCCCATCAAGATAAAGAATGATCCCCATGGCGCCAAACGTCACCATGGAAAGGCCACCCAGCAGACCATCAATACCGTCAACCATGTTAAAAGCATTAATCGCTGCCCAGACGGCAAAAAGCGTCAACACATAACCAAAGGGCCCAACTATCAGTTCTACCGGGCCAATGATGAATCCCAGACTCAACAGGTACAGTTTGGCGCAAAACATCATTACCAGCGCCACAATACCCTGTACTGTTGCCCGAATCTTCACGCTGATATCAAAGCGATCGTCAAGTGCACCAACCAACACCAGTACGCCTGCACAACCCAGGTAAAGCTTAGCGTGCGGCAAGTAGTAGTCAGTGATGAAGAAGGCGAAGCAAATTCCTGCATACACGGATATTCCGCCAACCAGTGGAATAACGCCAAGATGGCGCTTGCGCATGTTTGGCTTGTCTACCAATCCAATTTTTTCTGCTACTTTGCGAGCAAGGAAAAGAAATACCAAGGAAAAGATAAAAACTAAACCAAGCTCAGTACTCATAGTGAGTAAATTCACGTTAAACGCTCTCAGCTATCATCCTGGAACTCACATTACGTCAAAAATCGCGCCTGTTACCGTTCCAGATTCCGAATTCGGCATGAAGAGGTGCACGAACGGTTAATCGTCCACCACTGCCACCGTCATTATTATCACGTCTGCCAGCATTCAATCCTATAGCCCGAAAATAAAAAACGCCACGTCAGAACGTGGCGTCGGGGCTATTTTATGACCATTTAAAGAAAAAAACGCCATCATAGTCAGATGACGCTCTAAAGGATCAAGAACGCTTCATCATATCGAAGAATTCGTCGTTGGTTTTGGTCATGGCCAACTTGTTAATCAGGAATTCCATCGCGTCGATTTCACCCATTGGATGGATAATCTTACGCAGGATCCACATTTTCTGCAGCTCTTCCTGAGAGGTTAACAGCTCTTCTTTACGGGTACCTGAACGGTTGTAGTCAATCGCCGGGAAGACACGTTTTTCGGCAATTTTACGCGAGAGATGCAGCTCCATGTTACCGGTGCCTTTAAACTCTTCGTAAATCACTTCATCCATCTTCGAACCGGTATCCACCAGAGCGGTCGCAATGATGGTCAGGCTCCCGCCCTCTTCCACATTACGTGCCGCACCGAAGAAACGCTTAGGACGATGCAGGGCGTTGGCGTCCACACCACCGGTCAGTACTTTACCGGAGGCCGGAACGACGGTGTTGTAGGCACGGGCCAGACGCGTGATGGAGTCGAGTAAAATGATGACGTCTTTTTTGTGCTCGACCAGGCGCTTGGCCTTTTCGATCACCATCTCGGCCACCTGAACGTGACGCGAAGCCGGTTCATCGAAGGTGGACGCGATCACTTCACCTTTCACCAGGCGTTGCATCTCTGTCACTTCTTCCGGACGCTCATCGATTAGCAGCACCATCAGCACACAGTCTGGATGGTTGTAAGCAATGCTCTGCGCGATATTCTGCAGCAGCATCGTTTTACCGGCTTTCGGCGGTGCCACAATCAGACCACGCTGACCACGACCAATCGGTGACGCCAGGTCCAGTACGCGAGCGGTTAAGTCTTCAGTTGAGCCATTACCCCGCTCCATACGCAGACGGCTGTTAGCGTGCAGCGGCGTGAGGTTTTCGAACAGAATCTTGTTACGCGAGTTTTCTGGTTTGTCGTAGTTAACTTCGTTAACTTTCAGCAGGGCAAAGTAGCGCTCACCTTCTTTTGGTGGACGGATTTTGCCGGCGATGGTGTCACCAGTGCGGAGGTTAAAGCGGCGAATTTGGCTGGGAGAAACGTAGATGTCATCAGGACCGGCGAGGTAGGAGCTGTCTCCAGAGCGGAGGAATCCAAATCCATCCTGCAATATCTCCAGCACACCATCACCGAAGATGTCCTCGCCGCTTTTCGCGTGCTGCTTCAGGATTGAGAAAATAATGTCCTGCTTGCGCATACGAGCCTGATTTTCCAGCCCCATATTCTCGCCGAGGGTAATCAGCTCAGAAACCGGCGTATTCTTTAATTCGGTAAGATTCATATTGATGGGTTCTTAAACTCGGGGTAATACTCGAAATGTTTGTCGTGAATGGTATGGCAGTTAGTCCATGCCTGTTCTGTTAATGACTTTTTCAACTCTTCTCAACGATCATCGTCTTGAATAATGACTGGGAGCGAGGAGACGGTCGACTTAGTCAGAGTAGAGCTAGTCGTTAGATTGCTAAACCGCTGGTAGGTACAGTATGACAGGGTCTAACAAGAGAAAACTTTGAATGCTAACTACAAGGTATGTTCATAGTGCAGTGAAAATAAGTTAGCACGCTTAAAAGCGAACGTCCAGCAGCAGGCAAAAATTTAACCACTGCCGGACGCCCGGCCCGATTACGCCAGGTTGGCGTTCAGGAACTCTTTTAACTGACCTTTGGACAATGCGCCCACTTTTGTCGCAGCGACTTCACCGTTTTTGAACAGCAGCAGCGTCGGGATGCCGCGAATGCCGTATTTAGGCGCAGTGCCTGGGTTATCGTCAATATTCAGCTTAGCGATGGTCAGTTTGCCATCATACTCTTCTGCAACTTCATCAAGGATTGGCGCGATCATTTTACAAGGACCACACCATTCAGCCCAGAAATCTACCAGTATAACGCCGTCGGCTTTTAGCACGTCGGTGTCGAAACTGTCATCGGTCAGATGAACGATTTTATCGCTGCTCATGTTTTACTCCACAAGATTGTGCCTGGCGAATTGGCGTAATATAAACCAATGTTGGTTGACTTTATTTCATCGGATACGCTTTCGTAAAGCGATAGTAAGCTGATATTCTACCACACTATGAGCAAAACACACTTAACTGAACAGAAGTTTTCCGACTTCGCCCTGCACCCTCTGGTGGTGGAAGCCCTTGATAAAAAAGGGTTTCATAACTGCACGCCTATCCAGGCGTTAGCACTGCCGTTTACGCTTTCAGGGCGTGATGTCGCAGGTCAGGCGCAAACCGGTACCGGCAAAACGATGGCGTTTTTAACGTCAACGTTTCATCATCTTCTCTCTCACCCTGCTCCAGAGGGCCGCCAGGTTAACCAACCTCGCGCTTTAATTCTGGCCCCAACCCGTGAACTTGCGGTGCAAATTCACGCCGATGCTGAACCACTGGCGGCATCAACCGGCCTTAAATTAGGTCTGGCTTACGGTGGCGATGGCTACGACAAACAGTTAAAAGTACTGGAAAACGGTGTCGACATTCTGGTGGGTACCACCGGCCGTTTAATCGATTACGCCAAGCAGAATCACGTCAATCTCGGTGCCATTCAGGTCATGGTACTGGACGAAGCCGATCGCATGTTCGATCTCGGCTTTATAAAAGATATCCGCTGGTTGTTCCGTCGCATGCCTGCGGCCACGCAACGCCTGAGCATGCTGTTCTCCGCCACGCTCTCTTACCGCGTGCGTGAGCTGGCATTCGAGCACATGAACAGCGCCGAATACGTTGAAGTTGAACCTGAGCAAAAAACCGGTCATCGCATTAAAGAAGAGCTTTTCTACCCTTCGAATGAAGAGAAAATGCGCCTGTTACAGACGCTGGTAGAAGAAGAGTGGCCTGACAGAGCAATCATTTTTGCGAATACCAAGCATCGCTGTGAAGACATTTGGGGCCATCTGGCTGCAGACGGTCACCGGGTCGGCCTGCTGACGGGTGACGTGGCACAGAAGAAGCGTTTACGTATCCTGGATGACTTTACCAAAGGCGATATTGATATTCTGGTCGCGACCGACGTTGCGGCTCGTGGCCTGCATATTCCTGCGGTGACGCACGTATTTAACTATGACCTGCCGGACGATCGCGAAGACTATGTTCACCGCATTGGCCGTACGGGACGTGCAGGCGCAAGCGGTCACTCCATCAGCCTGGCCTGTGAAGAGTACGCATTAAACCTGCCCGGTATTGAAGAGTACATTGGTCACAGCATTCCGGTGAGTAAATACAACAGCG
This sequence comes from Pantoea sp. V106_11, assembly GCF_029967885.1. Classification (NCBI taxonomy): domain Bacteria; kingdom Pseudomonadati; phylum Pseudomonadota; class Gammaproteobacteria; order Enterobacterales; family Erwiniaceae; genus Pantoea; species Pantoea sp. V106_11. The sequence continues at coordinate 166,286 of NZ_JASCAK010000026.1, read as the reverse complement.
ACGCGCTGTTAACTGAATTACCGCCACCGAAACGTCTGACGCGCAATCGCTCAGGCAACGGTCAGCGTCGCGGAGGCAACAATACCGGCCGTCGCGGTGCACCCCGTCATAGCAACCGTAAACGTTCGGGTTAAGTTGACCATGCTAAGCGCATCGACTCTCTATGCTGCAATTGATTTAGGCTCTAACAGCTTTCATATGCTGGTCGTCAGCGAAGTGTCAGGAAGTATCCAGACCATCGCCAAAATCAAGCGCAAGGTGCGCCTGGCAGCAGGCCTGGATAAATCCAATTGCCTGTCCGCCGAAGCCATGGCCCGGGGCTGGCAATGTCTGCGGCTTTTCTCTGAACAGCTTCAGGATATTCCTCCCGATCAAATTCGGGTAGTGGCAACCGCCACGTTACGCATTGCTGCTAATGCGCAGGCGTTTCTTGATAAGGCGCAACAGATTCTGGGTTGCACCATCAATGTGATTAGCGGCGAAGAAGAAGCGCGTCTGATTTATCAAGGCGTAGCACATACTACCGGGGGTTCCGATCAACGCCTGGTCGTGGATATCGGCGGTGGCAGCACAGAGTTAGCCACCGGCGATGGCTCCCATGCCAACGTGTTGTTTAGCCTGCAGATGGGCTGTGTCACCTGGCTGGAGCGATTCTTTGGCGATCGCCACCTGGCTAAAGAGAATTTTGACCAGGCTGAAGAGGCTGCCAAAGCGATGCTGAAACCTGTTGCCGGAGAACTGCGCAAACAGAGCTGGCAGGTGTGCGTTGGTGCGTCCGGAACCGTTCAGGCCCTGCAGGAAATCATGGTCGCTCAAGGCATGGATGAGCGCATCACCCTGAGTAAGCTACAGCAGTTAAAACAGCGGGCCATTCAGTGCGGCAAACTTGAAGAGCTTGAAATCGAAGGCCTGACGCTGGAGCGGGCGTTAGTGTTTCCAAGCGGTTTGTCCATTCTTATCGCCATCTTTCAGGAACTCAATATTGACAGCATGACGCTGGCCGGCGGCGCGCTGCGCGAAGGGCTGGTGTACGGAATGCTGCACCTGCCAGTCGATCGCGATATTCGCAGCCGCACGCTGCAAAATGTGCAGCGCCGGTTCAATATTGATGTCTGCCAGGCAGACAGGGTCCGGCAGCTAGCGGAAAGTTTTTTTCGCCAGGTCAGTGTTCACTGGAAACTGGATCAGCGCTGTCGGGAGCTTCTGCTAAGCGCCTGTGCGATTCATGAAATCGGGCTGAGCGTCGATTTCCGTCAGGCACCGCAGCACGCGGCCTATCTGGTCCGCCACCTTGATCTTCCGGGTTTCACCCCAGCGCAGAAAAAATTGCTGGCCTGTTTACTGCAAAATCAAAGTGGCAGCATCGACCTTGCGCTACTCACGCAACAAAACGCCCTGCCGCCGAGGCTGGCCGAGCGTTTGTGCCGTCTGCTACGGCTGTCCATTATCTTCTCGACTCGGCGTCGTGATGACACGTTACCCGCCGTTCGTATGCAGGCGGATGATGAAGCACTGCACGTTACGTTACCGGCGGGCTGGCTGGAAGCACATCCTCTGCGGGCCGAGCTGCTCGAACAGGAAAGCCACTATCAGTCCTATGTTCACTGGTCGTTAACGCTTTCCTGATCCCGTCTGCGACGGATTAGCTCTTTTTCGCCTTTTCCAGCATTGCACGTAATCCGGCCACCCGACTCTGGCCGGTTTTCATGCGCTCTTCTGCACTGACCACTTTGCGCTCGGTTTCCCACACTACGTCGTCCTGCGGCAGCTCCAGCAGAAAGCGGCTGGGTTCAGGGCGGATGAGCTCACCATACTGACGGCGCTCCCGACACAAGGTAAACGTCAGCTCTTTCTGCGCGCGGGTAATGCCAACGTAGGCCAGACGGCGCTCTTCCTCAATGTTGTTCTCATCGATACTGCTCTGATGCGGCAACAGCCCTTCTTCCATGCCGACCAGAAACACGTAGGGGAACTCCAGCCCTTTTGAGGCATGAAGCGTCATCAGCTGTACCTGATCAAGCTCTTCGTCGCTCTCACCGCGCTCCATCATGTCGCGCAGCGTAAAGCGGGTGACAACCTGCGCCAGCGTCATCGGCTCATCCAGATCGCTACCCTCCAGCATTTCCGTCATCCACTGAAACAGCGTATTGACGTTTTTCATCCGCATTTCAGCGGCTTTGGGGCTGCCCGATGTCTCAAACAGCCAGCTTTCGTAATCGATGCCGCGAATCAGATCGCGCACGGCATTAACCGGTTCACGCTCACTGAGCTGGATAATGTCGTTGAGCCAGTGGGTGAAGCGCTGCAGATGTTCAAGGCCGCGCCCCGTCAGCGTTTGCCCAAGGCCCACATCAAAGCTGGCGTTAAACAGGCTTTTATTGCGGATATTGGCCCACTCACCGAGTTTTTGCAGCGTTGCCGGACCAATCTCGCGCCGTGGCGTATTCACAATACGCAAGAAAGCGCTGTCATCATCGGGATTGGTCAGCACCCGCAGATAAGCCAGCAGGTCTTTGATCTCAGGACGAGAGAAAAACGAGGTCCCGCCTGAAATGCGATAGGGAATGCGGTTCTGCATCAAGAATTTTTCGAACACGCGGGACTGATGATTACCGCGGTACAGTATCGCGTAATCTTTATACTGCGTTTTATTGATAAAGTGATGGGCAATGAGTTCGCCCGTTACCCGTTCGGCCTCATGTTCTTCGCTATTGGCACTCAGCACCTTGAGTTCACTGCCCAGACCCAGTTCAGAAAAAAGACGCTTCTCAAACACATGGGGATTATTGGCGATCAAAATATTCGCGGCTTTGAGAATACGCTGTGAAGAGCGGTAGTTTTGCTCAAGCTTGACCACCTCCAGCGCCGGAAAATCCTCATTAAGCAGGACCAGATTCTGTGGCCGGGCACCGCGCCAGGAGTAAATCGACTGATCGTCATCTCCTACAACGGTAAAACGCGCACGGGTGCCGACCAACAGCTTCACCAGTTCGTACTGACTGGTGTTTGTGTCCTGATATTCATCCACCAGCAGGTAGCGAATACGTTGTTGCCAGCGCTCGCGGACGTCCTGATTACGCTGTAGCAGAAGCGTAGGCAACAGAATGAGGTCGTCAAAATCCAGCACGTTACAGGATTTGAGATGCCGGTCATACAGGGCATAGCAATGGGCAAACACGTTATCCCGCTCCGAGCGGGCCAGCGCGGCCGCCTGCGGCGGATCAACCAGATCGTTTTTCCAGTTCGAAATGGTAGAAATGAGCTGCTGCAGTAACGTCTTGTCCTCTTCCAGCCACTCGCTGGTGAGGTCTTTGAGTAACGCCAACTGATCCTGATCGTCGAACAGGGAAAAGTTGGACTTCATGCCCAGCGCCACATATTCGCGCTTGATGATTTCCAGACCCAGCGTGTGAAACGTGGAGATCATCAGGCCGCGCGCCTCTTTGCGCCCCAGCGTTTGCGCCACGCGCTCTTTCATTTCGCGTGAGGCTTTATTGGTGAAGGTCACGGCGGCGATATGGCGGGCCTGATAGCCACACTCACGAATCAGATGCGCGATTTTGTTGGTGATTACGCGGGTTTTTCCCGAGCCAGCGCCTGCCAGCACCAGACAGGGACCGGTAACAAATTCGACGGCTCGTTGTTGGCTGGAGTTTAAACGCATCGGGACATCGCTCTGTTGAAATAAGATACCGATTTCAAACCGCAAGCCGGCATGTACAGGCTCAGTGAACAGGTGCGGTAAACGCATCTGCGATTTGAAAAGACAGGTTTATAATGGGGGACGATTATACACAACAGAGACATTATCATGGCGAAAACTGCCGCAGCTTTACATATTCTGGTGAAACACGAGGCGCAGGCTATCGCCCTGCTGGAAAAACTGCAAAAAGGCGAAAACTTCCAGCAGCTTGCCCGCAAGCATTCTGTGTGCCCTTCTGGTCGGAACGGGGGAGATTTAGGCGAGTTTCGTCGGGGAAAAATGGTCGCGGCTTTTGATAAAGCGGTATTCACCTGCCCGTTGCTACAACCTTTCGGGCCGGTGAAAACCGCTTTTGGTTATCACATTATCAAAGTGCTCTATCGCAACTGATCACTTCTTCTTCATTTGCTGCAGGACCCGGCTGCACTGATTCTCGTCAGTATCACTGGGTGAAATCAGCGCCAACAGCGCTGCCGCAGGCCCGACCACAGCACCTAATGCCACCGCCGCCGCCCCGCGTGCCAGTAAGGGACCGGTTTTCACGCCAGCGTCCGGATGCTTGAAGGTGCCCCGAACATACAAGGGCGAGCGCAGGGTCACGATTCGGATGCCTTTACTTTCTGGATTGACTGAAAGATCCAGCCGCTCGTTGGCAAAGTTCGCGTTGCCTGACACGTTAATGACGGCATTTTCCGTATCAAACACGAACAGGTTTGGCGTGGCCAGACCGTTTTGCAGTTTAAGATCGGTGGCCGCACAGTTAATACGAACTTCATCATCACCAAACAGCTTACCGACCAGATAGTTGCCGACGTTGAGTCCGGCAATTTCCATCAGGTTGCGGCTGATCAGTCCGTCGTTCATCAGCAGTTTCAACTGACCGTTGCTGGTTGCCAGCAGGTCAGCAACGGAGTTGCCGGTGCCGGTCAGGCTGGCATCGCCGTTCAGCTGCCCAAGGCTGTTTTGCATCGCCTGTACATCGGGGAACAGCTGGCGCAGGCGAAGTTTACGGGCATGAATATCGGCCCGGCCCCGCATCGGTGAGCGATTCCCTTCCAGGCGGATGGTGCTGTTCAGATTACCGCCCGCCATACCGAAACGCAGTGGATCAAGCAGCAGGTTTCCGTTATCGAGCTGCAAATGGGTGTAAAGATCGCTCAACGGTAGTGAACTGCTGTGTTCGATGCGCTTGCCGCTAAACTTCACATCCGCATCCATAACGTCCCAGCTTTTGGTGTCGAACCTGTCGTGAGGCAGAACGCGATCCGCAGGCTGTACGGTTTTTTCACCGCGTTTTGCCTTGGCCTGTTCGGTTTTCTCGCTGCCCTTGCCCGAGTTAACGCCGATCAACGGGCCCAGATCCGCCATACGTAACTGATCCGATCTGAGTTCACCGACCAGTTTTGGCCGTGGCTTGCCCTGGCTGTAGGTCAGAGAGCCATGAATATCGCTGTCGCCAATATGACCATTAAAGCCCTGGTAACGAAAAACGGCGCCGTCTTTGCCGGTAAATTTGGCAATCAGGCGGCCATCAGTTTCATAAGGCGGGGTATCCGGTAACAGAACGCCGGTCAGACCATAGAGGTTTGCCAACGTATCGCCAGAAAAACGTAGACGCACGTCCAGCCCGCCCAGATTCAGGGGATCCTGAACGCCGCCGGTCAGCTGTACGCGCGTGCTACCGTTCCGAACGTCTGCCTGAATCGGGAACGCTGTGGTCTGACTACGCAGGGATAACATGCCGCCAATCTTGCCCTGCCCCGTGAGTTTTTCATTGTGGTAGCTGCCGCTTGCCTGCCAGCCAAAGACAAAATCATCCGCGCCTTGTTGTTTATCGTCTCCGCCCGCGATTTGTGAATAGGGCACAGGCTTGCCGAGCGGGTTAACCTTCAGCGTGACATCGCCCTGGTTAACGGCATCGCGGTAGAGAATGGTGCCCTGATCGAACAGAATATTATCGAGACGAAATGACCAGGCTGAAGGTGGCGCATTGTCATCTTTGCTGTCGCTGTCAGCGAGGGTAAAGGTCCAGTTGTTTTTCTTATCGGCGGTCTGAATCAGGCGGGCATCAGGCTGCTGCAGTTTTATCCACGGGATAAAGACTTCTTTGTGCAGTAGGGCCAGCGGGGCAAGTGTGGCGTCCACGCGTTGCAGGTGGATCATGGTCACGTCAGGAATATCAGGGGGATTGCCCAACATAATGTCTTCGGCGTGCAGATGAGGCCAGGGTAACCAGCCGCGCCATCCGGGTTCTTCAGGGTTACGCTGCCATGCGACGCCCAAATCCCCCCGAATGGCAAAGGGACGGTTAAGTTCCGCAGACACTTTCTGATTAATAGTGGGTTTCAGGCGATTCCAGTCGAATGTTGCAATGACTATCACTACAACGACGATCAGCAATACAACAATCCCGCCAATCCAGCTTACAATTTTTCCGGCGCGTGACATTAGGCTTCCTCCCTGCTCTTTCACGGTCTCCGTTAAAGATAGTCGAGAGCGCGCGGGAAGGGATCAATCAAGCTGGACAGGAAGGCTTTCCAGTTCGGAAAAGGGAGCAGGACGAGAAAAAAAATACCCTTGAGCCGCCATCGCCGGGGACGATTTAACCTGATCCCACTCCTGTTGCGTCTCAACGCCTTCAACAATCACGCCGTTGCAGTAACGATTTATCAGCGACAACAGCATGGGAAAAAGTATCCGGCCTTCATCTGACGCACGTAAGAGAATAAAAAGTTCACGTGACAGCTTAATGTAGTCGTATTTAAGCTCGGTCAGTGCAGAGAAGTTCGCCATGCCCGAACCGAAATCATCCAGCCACAACGGCCCCAGTTCAGGCATTTGCGCGACCATCTCCTCCTGAGGCAGGACGTGGTGCTCGGTCAGCTCAAAGCGAACCCAGGGTAAACGGGTAATCAGACTGCGAATCGGTACATGGTTTTGTATCAACGACAACGAAGGGCCGTCAATATTCACTGATGCCATGACGTTATTGCGACCAAAGAACGATTCCCACTGGGTGAGTAATTCTAACTGCTCCTGAACAATAACAAGGCGTTGTGCTATTTCCAGCTCAGAAAAATAGGCTTCAGGAGACAGTTTCTTCTCTGGTTCAGACGGATGTGTGATGGCCGTCAGCAGTTCAATCGCCAGCAGTTGCCCCGAAACCTTATAGATGGGCTGAAAGGTATAGCTGCGTTGACACTGTTGCCAGATGAGACGTTTTTTTTGCTGCGGATTGATGTCAATTGAAGAAGGTAGCCATTGACTAAAATTCTCCATAACCATGGTCTTTTCCTGGTTGATAGTAAGCGCCTTCATCTGGCGGCCTGGCAGCGTTTATCGTTTAACATTCGACAACTTAGTGAAAACCCGGCCACGTTGAAGCAACGAGTCTACGCCTCTTTTAGTGCGACAATCGCCGAAACAAGCCGCTTTATCGGGTTAATTATCGCTTTACCTCACCCTAAATTAAATTAAAACGCTGTTTTAAAAAGTTGACGATGACGCTAACAAACGCGAGACTGAAGCAAATGTAAACTACAGGCCTTAAACCATGACGCATAAAAAAATCGCCGTTATCGGTGAATGCATGATTGAACTGTCCGAAAAAGGCGACAACATTAAACGCGGCTTTGGCGGTGATACGCTCAATACGGCCGTTTACCTTGCCCGACAGGTCGATCAACACAAAATCCGGGTGGATTACGTGACGGCGCTGGGAAACGATCCCTTTAGCGCACAGATGATCGCCCGCTGGCAGCAGGAAAACGTGCATACCGACCTGATCCAACGCCTTGAGGATAAAATGCCCGGTCTGTACATGATCCAGACAGACGACCAGGGCGAGCGCACATTCTGGTACTGGCGCAATGACGCGGCGGCACGCTACTGGCTAAATGGCCCTCTGGCAGAAGACATTTGCCAGCAGCTGGAACATTACGACTACCTTTATCTCAGCGGTATCAGTCTTGCTATCCTGACTGACGCCAGCCGTGCAAAGCTCATGCAGCTGCTGGCAAACTGCCGCAAAAACGGAGGCAAGGTGATTTTCGATAATAATTACCGGCCTCGCCTTTGGAAAGACAATGCCAGCACTCGCCAGGCCTATCAAAAGATGCTCGACAACACGGATATTGCCTTCCTGACGCTGGATGACGAGCATCTGTTATGGGGCGTGCAGCCTGTCGAAGACGTCATTGCCCGGGCACGTCAGGCAGGCGTTAGCGAGATCGTCATCAAGCGCGGTGCGGAATCCTGCCTGATTGCCGCGGAAGACCAGCCTGTTAGAGAGGTTCCGTCAATCATGCTGGCTAAAGAAAAGATCATTGACACCACGGCGGCGGGCGATTCGTTCAGTGCGGGCTATCTGGCTAAGCGTCTGGTTGGCGCCTCGGTCGAGGAGGCCGCCCAGCGTGGTCATCTCACTGCCAGCACGGTTATTCAGTTTCGTGGGGCGATTATTCCGCAGGAAGATATGCCTGCATAATTGCTCTGTCGCGTGGCCAGGGTGAGACGAGTATCCTGGCCATGCCTGACTGTAAACAGAGTCAGTATGAATCGCATCAATCTGGTCTGCCTGGGCGGGCGTTATAGGGAAAATCCCTGGCCTTTTATAAAGGCATCGGTTTTAAAACGCAGGTGACTGAGCAGAATCCGCCCATTGTGTTTTTCAATCATGCCGGCACCAGGCTTGAGCCTTATCCGCTGCAAAATCTGGCAAAAGATATCAATGAAAGCCATCCGCCTGCGCTGGCTTACGGCGGGTTCAACGGGATTACTTTTGCCATAAATGTTAAGTCAGAGCAGGAGGTCGATGATCTCATGGCTTTGGTACAACATCACGGCGGAACCAGGTCAAGCCGCCACAAAAAGTCCACTGGGGCGGCTACAGCGGCTATTTCCGCGATCCCGACGGCGATTACTGGGAGATTGCCTGGGCATCATTCTGGAAGTTTGACGATCGGGATATGCTCATTATCGATGAAAGCCCATAGCCATCGCGTTCTGGCGCGGCGCAGCCCGTGCCAGACTTCCCGCTTGCACAGCGATTAACCGCGCAGCAACACATCACTTTCTTTAAATAAAAACACGATAAATATGTCCTCCGTTTCCGTCATGGCAAAAGGAAAATCCATTCATTTTACTTAAGTCAGCCAACCCGTTTTCTTCCTGCTTTATCCTGCCCTCGTCCGTTAATGCTGGCTAATCTTAATTCATTTTTATTCCTTTAAAATTATCGGCTTAGCACCATGTTCAGCATGCCAGGCATAGTCTGAATCTCGGCATTTTAGCGGTTTTGAGTTGGACGATTAGGCCAAAACAGGCCATCTTTTAAACAGCGACAGCAGGATGCTGTTTTCACGGCCGCGAACAAAACAACGACAACATCTCTCGCATCAGGACACAGCTATGAATACTGAAATCATTAATATCTGGCCTAATGGTGATGCGCCCGGTGCCAGCGATTCTCGCGCTCAGCCACAAATCGTCGATACGGCAAAAGAGTACGAACCCTACGATCGCGTGGCAACCGGCGTTCGCTGCCCGGAAATGGCTATCTGGCATCCTGTGGAATCCAACGGGATTACGCTCCTGGTCGCGCCCGGCGGTGGCTACCATCGCATCATGATTGACCGTGAAGGCAGCGCGCTGGCAACCTTTTTCACCTCTATGGGTTACACCCTGGCCGTCATGACCTATCGCCTGCCCTATGACGGACATCATGAAGGACCAGATGCTCCACTCGCCGATGCGCAGCGAGCCGTGCGCGTCCTGCGTGAGCGGGCGCAGCGTGGGCTGAACGGCAAATACATTGTTATGATGGGTTTTTCGGCTGGCGGCCACGTTGCCGCAAGTCTCGGCACGCGGTTTGCGGAGAAGATTTATCCCGTTCAGGACAACGCAGAGAATTTTTCGCCTCGTCCGGACGCTATGGTGCTGGTTTATCCTGTGATCAGTATGCGTGATGGCCTGGCCCATGAAGGCTCGCGCACCCGTTTATTAGGCGCATGGCCTGACCAGAAAGCGATTGATGCCTATTCACTCGAAACCCGGGTGCACAACCAGGTGCCGCCGACCTTGCTGATTCATGCCGCCGATGATGATGCCGTCCCGGTGAATAACAGCATGGTGTTTTTCAGCGCATTACGGGAACACAATGTTCCCGTCGAAGTGCATTTTTACCAGAAAGGCGGGCACGGTTTTGGCATCCGTGGCGTCGCGGATTTGCCCCTCGCCAGTTGGCCAATGTTAGTGACCGAATGGCTCAGGGCAAAAACCTGATGGATCAGGAGGTCGGTGGCGCTGCATCACCGGCAGCGTTACTGTCCGGCTGGCTGACGTCCCCGCCTGCCGCTGGTGCAGATGCTGTCGCAGGCAACGTCATCAGCTTATCCCAGCCCGTTTTAAGGCTCTTAACGTTGGTTTCTGATTCACCTTCCGGTTGAATCAGTACCATCATTAACTCCTGACTAAGTTGCTGCCGCAACTCCTGATTGAGCTGATCGCGCGTCAGGCCGGAGAGAAAATCCTGCCGCAGCTTTTGATACTGCTCCGGGGCAATATCTACCACTGAATTGCGCTGCGATCGTAAACGCTGGCTAATCAGCACGTCAGTATCTGTGCGCGCGTAGGTTGTGAACAGCTTATTCAGCTCCAGAAGTTTTTGGGCCATCAGGGCATCAAACTCTTCCTGTGGCAAACCGTTATCGCGCACGGCAGCCAGCTCGCGGGCAACCAGGTTCATATTCTGTTCCAGGCTGTCATTGCGCGTATCCATATTAATGGAACACTGCGCACGCTGGTAAAGCACCCGACAGTCAAATCCCACCTGCACACCCTGAACTTTTTTATTGCTCATCGCGCGCTGCACGTGCCAGAACAGCGCTTCGCGCGCCAGATCGCTACGCCAGTAACGCTGCAAGTTCTGTGAGTCCCGGATGGGCTGCCACGGCGTATCCCAGACAAGGGACAGGCGATCCTGCGCTAACGTGCCGCTGACCAGATTAACCGGATCATGCGGTAAAGGAGACAAGGTGGGCATGGATGCAGGGGCGCTGCGCTTGCCTTCCAGCGGTGAAAACGCTTTGTTGATTTGTTCGGAAAGGTTACGGCTGTCGACATTGCCGACGACATAAAGTGTCATGGCATCTGGTGTATACCACTGCTGGTAGAAACTTTTCAGCTGCGCGACGTCAACGGGGGCACGCGGCTTCTCAGCCGGATCGTGCGCTAGCAACGCCGATCCTTTCAGCCGATAGCGCCACCAGACATCCTGAGTATCCGCAGGCCAGGTTCTTACCGGATCGGAAGCGGACAGGGCTGTATCGACAACCTGATTGGTAATCGCCATATCACCCGCCGTGGCCGCCAGCCAGTTCAGGGCTTCTTTCAGTAACTCAGGGCGGTTATTGGGCAGGCTTAAATTGTATTGCGTGTAATCATACGATGAAATAACCGGCGGCAGAGGCCGCTGTGGATCGATACTCTGCTGCCATAATGCGCGCTGCTGATTCGTATCCAGGGCGGTATTGTGTACCAGCGCCAGGCGTGACAAAAGGTGGCTAAAACCGGTTTGCTGGGCGCTTTCCACCAGTGAACCGGTATTAACCACCATGCGTAACTCAATGCGATCGCTTGGCCGTTGCGGTGTTGCCAACAGTTGCCAGTTAAATCCGTTGTCCAGTCTTCCCTGTTGCCAGGCTGGATCAGGTTGCAGCGTTTCTGCCGGCGCACCGTAACTGGTCGCTGCCAGTACTAATCCACCAACCAAAAGCCGAATTCTGGTGCCCTGCATGTGAACCCCTACTCAAACAATTCAAAAATCGTTATCACTGGCGCGTTTAGCCGCGTTTATAAGCAAACCGGACATGGCCGATTCGCGCTGCCGATCATTAACAACAGGTTTGACCACAGGAAGACCGGGATGTCACGCAACGAAGTGAAAAACGTTGAAAAAAACAAGTGGGGTTTATTATCCAAATGCCCGCTGTCAGGGCAAGTGACAGCGGGCATTTGAGAGGATTAAATCACATTCAAAGGTTAAATCGCAGATTCTGAGGGATTTTCTGCCTTATTTTTGCCCGCCAGCGTGTCACCCAGCTGTTTTTTATCCAGCTGATCAACCCATTTTGCCACCACCACCGTGGCGACGCCGTTACCGACCAGATTGGTCAGCGCACGCGCTTCGGACATAAAGCGGTCAATACCTAAAATCAGCGCCAGGCCAGCAACCGGTAAATGTCCTACTGCTGAAAGCGTTGCCGCCAGCACAATAAACCCACTGCCCGTTACCCCGGCTGCGCCCTTGGAAGACAGCAGCAGCACGACCAGCAGCGTAATTTGATGGAAGATATCCATGTGGGCATTGGTGGCCTGGGCGATAAAGACAGCCGCCATCGTCAGGTAGATTGAGGTTCCGTCCAGGTTAAAGGAATATCCTGTTGGAATCACCAACCCCACCACGGACTTCTTACAACCCAGCCGTTCCATCTTATCCAGCATACGTGGCAGTGCAGATTCCGATGAAGAGGTGCCCAGTACAATCAGCAGCTCTTCTTTGATATAGGCAATGAATTTAAAGATGCTGAAGCCACCGAAGACGCGAGCGATGAGTCCCAGCACCACCACCACAAACAGAATACAGGTGATATAGAAGCAGATAATCAGCTGTCCAAGCTGGACCAGTGAACCTACACCATATTTACCGATGGTAAAGGCCATGGCACCAAATGCCCCGATAGGCGCAAGGCGCATGATCATGTTGATGATGCCAAAAATCACTTTGGAGAAGCTTTCGATCACGTTGAAAATTAACGTGCCCGTGTTGCCCAGACGATGCAGCGCAAAACCGAACAGGACGGCAAATAACAGGACCTGCAAAATGTTACCGCTGGCAAAAGCACCAATCACGCTGCCCGGAATCACATCCAGTAGGAAGGCAACGATGCCTTGCTGCTCGGCCTGCTGGGCATAAATGGCCACAGCTTTCGCATCCAGCGTCGCGGGATCAACGTTCATGCCCACACCAGGCTGTACAACGTTAACCACGATCAGACCGATAATCAGCGCAATAGTACTGACGATTTCAAAATAGAGCAGCGCAACCGCACCCGTGCGGCCGACGGCTTTCATGCTTTCCATCCCGGCGATACCGGTCACCACCGTACAGAAAATCACAGGCGCGATGATCATTTTGATCAATTTAACGAAGCCATCCCCTAACGGCTTCATTTGGGTACCTAAATCTGGATAGAAATGGCCCATAAGTACGCCGATAGCAATGGCGACCAGAACCTGGAAATAAAGGCTTTTAAATAGTTTCATAAACAGGTATCCACTAACGAATAGGGTAATGTTGTCGGATTTTTTATTGTGACTGGCTGGCGAGGCAGGCCGGGCCAGACAGTGGACAGAAAATAACACTCTGTTTACGTGATTAATACAGGGCTGCAAAGTCAGGGGAAATGATACAAGCGTAATTCTGAACTGAAACGCTTCAGCAAGGGGTTTTGTAACTAAAATTCTTGCAAAATCAAGGAATCAGAGGGTTAATCCTCCGGTTGAGGTGAGGGAACCCATTGCGCATTGAACTGAGCCAGCGGCAGGGCTTCAGAGTAGAGATAACCCTGACCAATCGTGATACCACGCGCAAGCAGCCAGTCACGCTGCTCACAGGTTTCCACCCCTTCAGCAATCACATCCAGATCGATAATATCCGCAATGGCCGCAACGATGCGCACCATGGTGTCATCTTCAGGTAAGGCGGCCACGAAGCTGCGGTCCATTTTAAGCTTATTGACTGGCAATGACTTAAACTGGTGCAGATAGTTCAGGTTGGAATAGCCCATCCCAAAGTCATCAAGCGCGACGGCAACACCGGTTTTTTGCAACATTCTCAGCAGAGAAATAGCCTGCTCGGCATCGCCAATCTGCGCGGTTTCGGTAATCTCCAGCACCAGAGAACCGGGCGCAATGCGATGCCGCTCAAGCAGAGCGTGCAAATGGCTGACGATGCTGGCATCGCGTAACTGTACGGCAGAAATATTGATACTCAGCGGCACCGTTACGCCGTGACGCTGCCAGCCCGCCAGAATGCGACAGGCTTCCTCAACGACCCAACGGCCAATGGCGGAAATCACCCCGATCTCTTCAGCACTGGCAATGAATTCTTCGGGTAAGCCATAGCTGCCGTCGGCCTGACGCATGCGTAACAGCGCTTCCGCACCGGCTAACCTGCCGGTCTGCATATCGATTTGAGGCTGCAGATAAAGGGCAAACTGTTCGTCGTGCAGGCCTTGTAAAATATCATGTTCCTGGGTCAATCGTTTTTGCGCACGCTCGGTTAACGCGGCATCAAAAAACAGGATCTGATTTTTGCCCTGACGGCGTGCTGACATCATGGCCGAGGTCGCTCTGTCCAGCATCTCACCGGCGCCCATCGACTCGCCCTCTTCACCTAATGCCAGGCCGATGCTGGCGTTAGGCCGTAGCTGCAATTGATGCAGATTGACGGGCTGGTTTAGGCGAATCATCAGATTACGGGCCAGACGCAGGGCGCGAAACGGGTTATTGGCCGATTTCATCAACAGAACGAAATCGCTGGTTGTGGTCTGCGCTAAGACAGTGTGGTCATCAATGGTGCTGCGAATTTTCTCGACCAGCGTCAACATCAGCGTATCGCGCTGATCGTCGCTTAATACGCCATTGGCTTCCTGCAGCGTTTCAATGCGAATGACCATCAAACTAAAAGGCTGTCTCCGGGAAGAGATAAACTGGTCCAACAGTGCTAAAAACAATGCCCGGTTAGGCAGATCGGTAACGGCAAAGTGCGTCGTTAACCGGCTCATCTCATCGTGGATGGACTCCAGCACGTGTTGATTGCGGTTATAACTGCGAATCAACATACCAATTTCATCGTCGCGATGATCGGCAGGCAGGGTGAGTTTGTGCGTCAGGATTGACTGGGGCGGCAACTCCTGGATCTCACGCGAAATTCGCCGCAGTGGATGCACCACTAACCGGTTGATGCACCAGCTGATCGAGACCGACAGTATCAGCGCCAGCAGTAGGTAGGTGATGATCATCGTCGAGAGCGTGCTCAGGATAAACTGATAAACACGCGTTGAATTGGCCTGTAACACCAGATAGGCCAGCGGCTTAGGTAAGCCAGTATGTTCCACCGAATAGAGCGGTAGCGTGATTTGCACCGGCAGCTCAAACAGACGGGCCACCAGCCTGGGAATCGGCTTTTCGTTTTCAAAATTCGCGTGGAGCGCCTGAAAAGCATTGGGCAACACCACATCCGCGCGCGATAAGATGCCTGCCGGCTTAAGAGAGTGAAGAATGCGTTCGGCCTGGGGAATATCGGCTTTCAGGACGGCTTCAGACAGCGGCTGACGCACGGTATGCGCGATATTCTCCATTTGCTGGGCGTAGTCGATCCTGCGCTGCTGCACAAAATGGAACAGTTGAATAACGATAAAAATGCTGATGGTGACCGTCGCAATCAGAGAAACGGCTGCCATCTGTTTTATCGTCAGTGATCGGCTTACGCGCAAAAATTTTACTCCCGGCTCGCTAAGAGCGTAGATATCCGTCTGGAAAAGCGCGTCAAGTATATCCTATTGCAGTGTTATTTTGTGGCTTAAGGGGGCGGAAGCAGACGATTCAGAAAGGAGGAAGTAACAAAAAGAGAGTTGCCTCAGCAGCATCCCCTCAATGTGGAACCGTGAAGGAATGCTGCCGTCTGTGTTCAGGCCACGATCAACGCTTTTCCTGATAAGCCATCCAGGTCAGTAACTGCAGGCTGGCAGAAAAGTAGTTCTGCTCAGGAGACAGTTTGTCACTCAGGTAGCCTGTTTCGTTGAGCACCAAATCACGTACCGCCAGCAAGCCGCCTTCCAGATGGTAAGGCGCCGCCGTATTGGCCAGCACATCAAACCAGGCCGGCGTATTCATACGACCATAGCCCTGCCAGAGTCGCTGGAAAGGCCCCAGCGCCAGGCTTTGCGGATCGTACCACCAGATATTCAGCGGCACGCGGATGGCATCGTAACTAAAGCGATTTGAATAACCCACCGCGGGCGCGACGGAGCCGTCGGCGTTCAGCGCGACCCAGTCAAGCGGCAGATCGCTGTTGCCAAAATGCATCTTGCCCAGCAGCGCCATCCCGCCGTCAATCAGCTTGTTCCAGACCTGCAAATGGCTGCGCTGGCCGAACTCCTGCCAGGCGACAAACAGGAAATAAGAGGGATTCAAAACCACATAGCTGTTCTTATTGAATCCCTGCGCGCCCGGCATCATTACGGTGTAGCCACCGAAGTTCGTCACATCGAGTTTGACTATCGCACGCTGAATGCGGTCCGATTCCTGCTGATAATCGCTTGCATTCCATTTTTGCGCAGCCCGTTGCAACGCCCATGCAATCAGCACATCGCCATCGGACGCGTTATTTTTATCCGCGACAGGATCCTGTGCATCAGGAATGTAGCGCCAGTAGAACAGATCGTTTTGCGGATTGCGCAGGTTCGTGCGCGTCCACTTCCAGAGTTTATCGAAGGTCGCGCGATCGTTATAAGCAACCGCCAGCAACATGCCGTAACCCTGGCCTTCCGTGTGACTGACATTATTATTTGCCGTATCAATAATGCGTCCGTCTGACTGAAGAAAGCGGCTTTTATAGGTATCCCAACCACTTGCCATCGCCTGGGTGCTGAAAAACATCATAAACAAGACCAGAATACCGGACCACACTGGCTTAACTCTCATCAGAGCACCTTATTGATATCGAAAATGCATGGTATGACCATCGTTCAGCTCCAGCACAACCGGTACGGTTTTACTGCCGCCCTGGCCCTGAAGCCAGCCAGAAAACATCCCCGCCAGGATGGCGCTCAATGCCGCCTGCCAGTGAGCGACCGACTGTGTGCTGTCGCCGACAGGCAGAGCATGATGCTTAATCAACAGGGCGTTTTCCTGCGGCTGTAACTGCACAAATCCCCAACTGAACCGGGCCAGCTGCAGGTTCACTTCTCGTTCGAAATCCTGCACCGTACGCGATTCAGGTAAAGGATAGCGTGTCGCCAGCGATTCGCCCATGCTGTGCAGAAACGCCTCCGCCTGCTCCTGGCCTGCGTTGGCGATCATTCCTTCGACCATAACGCTGACCAGATCAAACCAGCCAGGCTGATACGGGTGGGTCATCCCGCTAAATGCTTCACTCATTACTTCTCTCCGAATAAATAACGGAAATAGAGCTGCGCCGTGCTCTCGTTATAGTCACCAAAGGTGTCATAACCCAGCTGTCCGCCAATCGTGACATCTTTATCAATTTTGTAATCCGCGCCCGCATGCAGGTTATAACCTACACCGTTTTTACTGTTGCCTTCATAGAAGGCGCTTTTCACATTGCCATTGGCAGCCAGCTGCTCCAGCTGCGCCTGACGGCCCGCATCGCCCGGGAAATAAGCACTCTTATCCTGACTGTAGCTCTGGTAACCCACTGCGCCGCCAATGTTAACTTTAAGATCGTCAAACGTGCGTGAGAAGTCGACTGGGAAAGAAATCGACGCATAGTCCTGCGGGCTGAAATAACCGCCCTGACCATAGCTAAAGTAGCTGAGGTTTTTCGAGAAATTCATCCAGGACAGGCTCATGCCGACCTTTAGTTCACGATCGTCAGCATAGAAAGGACGGACATAAACACCCGCATTGGCTTGCAGGTTATTGTTACTGGCCACGTTATTCCCCACGTAGCTGTAAGCGCCTGCCCCGACAAATAATCCGGCATCGCCGTTGTCATAACTCAGAAGCGCATTGCCGCCGTTTTTGGTGACATTACCCCAACGTTTGCCGCTGGATTTGTCTTCCGCGCCAACGTAAGACAGCAGGCTGTCGGTAATAGCCCGGCGCTCACCGGTCAGAATCAGCGTCAGGAAATCCGTGAGTTTCGGCGACCATTGCACCCCTCCCACCAGCGTATTGAGATCCTGGCCCAGTGGCGTGCTGCCCAGATCGACTTTATAGCTGTCGCCCTGAAGGGCAAGATTCAGCTCCACACCGGATGCGCTTTGCGAATCAGTTGTGGCAGTCGGGACATCGTCAACTTTGGCAAGACCGGCCGCGACCACTTTGCCCTGCTCCAGCGCATTCGTGCCAAAGCGACGCCAGGCATCGCCTGCACCGCTACCCGCCGTGAGTGAAACGGGTGTCATGGTAAAGTTGAAACGCGCATCGCCAAAGGGCACGGTAGAGAAGGTCAGCGGTGCTTTGGCTTCCGTTAACTGACTCAACCCTGACTCACCGTCACGCCCGCGCACCTGCACGGTGCCCTGCGCCCAGGTGCCGGTCTTTTCCTGCAACGTCTCCATCATGGCGTCAACATCGTGCAGCGTCTGAGCCTGCTGAGAGGAAACCGTGTTGGCACTGGCCAGGGTGCCCTCCTGCGCGCCCTCTGCGGATACCGGCGCAACCTGCCACGGCAGCACGGTGCCATAGCTGGACGGCGTGCGCCCCACGGGCGAGGTACTGCGATTGATAAAGGGATTGTCGGCCAGGGCCAGTCCGCCAATGGTCGGCGTGGCACCCGGCTGTGCGCCTTGCAAACCAATAATCTGACCGCGCGCCGAGCGTAGATAGCGCATGGCCTGCATGTGATCGCCATTGGCCTCGGCGACCTGCGCCAGGAGCAACTGACGCTGTGGCGTCTGGCTAGACGTCAGTCCTTTTGCCAGCTCATTGGCACGCTGCACGTTATTTTGTGCCAGCGCGACATTGATTGCGCCAACGCGCGCATCCTGGGATGGCGTATCCTGGGTCATCAAATAGTCGTAGACGACGCCCGCGTCTTTATTCATTTTGCCGTCCTGATACAGACGGGCCATGGCGAACATCAAATCACGGTTCTGCGGATCGCGCTGCAGTGCACCAATCAGCTTATCGTAGGCAGCTGCATACTGCTTCTGCTGTCGCAGCCGATCAACGTCGTTAATCAGGTAACCTTCACGTATCTCTGCCAGCTGCTTTGGTGTACTGCGTGTCTGCAGTTCGGGCAGGCTAAGAAAACGTTGTGCCTCATTGTCCAGCCCGGCCTGATTCAGTACGGCTATCTGAGCGGCATAATCTCCGGCATTCCCCTGAACACCGCGCTGCATATTTCCGCGAACCACCGCCACCGCACTGTTGATATCGCCGGCCTTGGCCAGCTTTTGTGCCAGGTTCCCGGCATCAACAGGATTATCAGGCGGATTCACCGCCAGCGCTTTCAGCGTGTTTGCCGCTGCGGCATTCGATCCTTGCGCCAGATACTGGTCGGCCGTGGCCATTTGCAAATTGAAATTCACACGCTGCGCCAGTTCCCGCATATCACGGTTTTGCTCGCGGGCAGGGATACCCGCCAACAGGGAACTTGCCTGCTGCCAGGCTCCACTTTCACTGGCGTTGATAGCGCCCGCATAGCGTTCCGTGGTGCTGGCACCACTCCGCATCACCGGCTGCATGACGCCTGCCGCCAGCAGGGTATTCCCTTGCTGGCGATAAAGGCGGGCGAGGTCGAGGCGTAACCAGCCATCCTGCGGATAACGCTGGATACCTTGCTGCAGGGTGGCAATCGCGGCATTGATATTGCCTGCCGCGACCTGACGTTTCGCCTGCTGGCGAATCGGATCAACGCTGCTGCCTCGCGGCGCCACACTTTGCCTGACGCTTTCCGGCAATGAGGCCAGTAACGTATTGGCTTCAGCGCTGCGGTTCTGCTGACGCAGCACGTAGAACAATCCTTCGCGTGCGCTCCGGTTATCGGGATCGGTTTTCAGAATCGCGCGGTAAGCCTGCTCTGCCTGATCGGGCTGATTACTGCGGCGCAAAATATCGGCACGGAATAAGCCGGCCGCAACGCCCTTCTCACCTTCGGCATGCGTCAGCGGTTCGCTCAGCGCCAGTGCCTGCGCGCTGTCGCCATTTTTAAAGGCCTGCTGGGCGCTGGCTAACTGCGCATAAAAACGCGCATCAGCAGCCTGCTTCTGGCGATCGGCGCTTTGATCGCCACCCAGTTGCGCCGCGCGCTGCAGATAATCCGCTGCGTCCTGATAACGGCCTTCTCGCTGCGCGACGTATCCCATCCCGGCCAGCGCATCCGCATCCTGCGGGTTAGCCTGTAACACTTTGCCGAAATTGCTTTCTGCCGTGTTCACGTCGCCGCTGTTAAGCGCGCTAAATCCCGCGCCTTTTTCGGCTCCGCCCACGTTCTTGCGGTAATAGTCCATTACCGCATTATCCTGGGGATGTCGCTGCTGCCAGGTCTGGTAAAGCGAGGCATCCGATGCCTGTGGACCCAGCCACAACAGCGCCTGACGAAGAGAACGATCGGCATCCTGATTGCCACTTGCCAGCGTACTCAGCAAGTCAATGCCTTCACGTCGGGTCGAGTCCTGATAAGTCAGCGCCTTGCCCAACGCCAGTTTGGCCCCCGTATCCTGAGGATGCTGGGCTGAAAACTCGCGCAACGCTTCAATCGCCTGTGGCAGCAGCGTGCGATCGCCGGCCATGGTCAGATAATATTCGGCAGCCACGCTGGCGGGCGGTTCGTTGCCGCTAAAGGTATTGCGCCAGGTCTGCAAGGCCGCCGCAATATTTCCACTTCTGGCCTGCTGACGGGCCAGCGAGAGTTGCGCCTGGGGAATCGTCTGCAACTGACGGGCATTATCCAGTTCAGCAAGGTGCGGATTGTCAGGTGAAACCTGACTGAGACGCGTGCGATACTGCATCGCTCCTGCGTTGTCACCGCTTTGTTGCGAATAGAGCGCCAGCAGATAAAGCGCCTGAGTATTGTTCGGCTCAACCATGAGCACTTTTTGCAGTGACGCTTTCGCCAGGTCGTCATGAGCCTTTTGATGCCAGTAGGCCGCCTGATCAAAGAGCGCCTGCAAGGCCGGGTTGCTGCTCTCCGCCGCCTGCAATGGCAAAGACAGCGAGAGCGCCCCGCCCAGTAACAACGCACGACAGATACCGGCACTGATTTGGTTTTTATTCATTATGATGACCCTTACTTCTTACCGGCATCGCGATTGTGTTTTGACTGTAGACGCCGCGACGCATGTCGTTTCAGCATCACCCACGCGGCACTCCCCACGATGGCGGAGAACAGCAGTGCAGCCAGCGCCATTAATACCGAATGCTGATTCGCGTACCACACCACCATCATGTACCACGGCATCTCGCCGCTAGGGAACTGTGGCCCCACCCGGAAACTCCGGATACCGTTCTCATCGGTGATAATCGCCGTATCACCGCGTACCGCCGCGTTGATGCGGGCCGAGCCTAAATCACCGTGCAGGCGCAGCAGTTGATCGTCGCTGGTCGCCACTGCCATGACCACCAGACGATCCGGATTCCACATTGAGCGGTAGCTCAGAAACCCACGCCAGGACTCATTCGAAGAGAAGTAGCGATCGGCATCCAGCGGCTGGCGATACCAGTCGCCCACCAGCCAGCTACGTAATTTTTCGAGCGCAGACGGCTCTTTAACCCCTAACGCACTGCCGTTGGCCTCGTACGGGGAGTTCGCCAGCATCGCCTGGTTAAACGCACTGTTGCCTGTCGTGCTCACTGCCAGTATGTCACTTTGCTGAACGCGAGCCAGGTTATTGCCGCCGACTGGCAGACCAAACAGAACCTGATTTTGTGCCAGCGCCACGCCGGTAGCATTTCCTGCCCTGGCAGACAGGTTTAACAGTGTTGAGATCTCCGCATCGCTTGGATTTTCAGGCAACAGCAGCGTGGTTTGCGAAAAGTCAGCCAGCCGGGAAAACGGGAAAGAGGCACCCACAAAATAGGAGAGATTGGGCAGCATACTGAAATGCCGCGTGTGGCTGAGATCAATCCAGGAATCGTCTTCGATTCGACTTTTGATATTGTTGTTCAGCAAAACGCCGCAGGGCGCATCGGCTTTAGGCTTGATGTTAAAATAAAGCGCCAACTGGTTGTCGCCATAAATCAAATAGGGATCAAGGTTAATCTGGTAATGTTCCTGACGCGCATCTCCCCCTAAGCGATGCCAGGCGCTTTCAAGTAAGCCCACTTTATTCACCGTCAGATTGCGCAAAAACGTGCCGTTCAACGTGACGTTAAGCAGCGAGTTTTTTTCGTCAATCCAGTTTTCCGACGGGAAACGGTAGTGCAAATAGAGTGGGACCGTATCGCCATCCCAGAGGAACAGGTCGGGTGCAGCGCGGAAATTCACCCGCATAGCATCGTGCCAGATGCCGGTCGCCGTCAGGCTTTGATCTTTACGCAGCAGTTCACTCAGTCGCACGGGATGCGTCGTATTGATCCAGTGCGGCGCATCGTAAGGACTGCGCAGGACAATGGACTGCGGTTTGACCTGCATGCTGTTGCTATCGGTCGCCAGTGGCTGGGTGGTCAGACGATAAGCGGCCTGGCGCAGCTGACTTTCATCTTCGCCACTGACCAGCAGGAGCTTATAAACCGGATTACCCGGATTATCGACCATCTGCAGGGATGGACCACGACTGGCTGGGAAGGTTAGCGTACCGATCCTGTCACCAGGATGACCAAACAGGATGCCGTTTTTTTCCGGCAGATTACCGCGCACGACAGGAAAATGGATGCCACGATAATCACTCTGAATACCCAACCAGGAGGCCACCAGCACCGCCGCAGTCACCGTATCCGGCGTGACATTGTCGGCAAAGCTAAACGTCACGTCAGCCGCAGTCATACGCTGAGGATCGATAAATGGACGCGGGAAATTACGCAGGCTGGTGCCAATATTTAACTGCTGGCCTTCAAGGCTCAGCATCGTTTTAGGCAGAATAGTGACCTGGTACTGCTCTGCGCTGTCTTTTTCACACAGCAGCTTGTCCGCGTCGTTAATTTTGAAACTCAAATTGTTACTGGACACAATCATCGCTGCCGGAATGTCCAGCTGATAATCGCTTTCATCGCTGTCACCCGACCCCAGCGGCAGCGTGCCAAGCGGCTGTCCGTTTAACATCAGCTGCAATGAGGTATTGCGCGCGGCGAGCGCCTGGGAAACGCGCAGGGACAGGTTGAGACGCGCGTTGGTCACCACCTCGTCGCCCGGTAGGGTAAAAATGATGCCTGACTGCAGTTGTCCGCCAGTCAGCGTAATGCCCTGACGTTGTCCCATCTGTGCCACGTTTAGCGTGCTGCTCACCGGCTGGTTGAGCATGCTGCTGACCATTGAGGTTGTGTCGACGGAGGAAGCGGCCTGGCCTGGTCTGTAGGGCGTTTCGCCTGCGGCGGCCTCCAGACCCGTTTCCGCATTACCGAGGCCGGCTGGCGGTGGCACGCTGGATAACGCGCTGCTGTCCTGAGTGACGGGCGAAGCGCTGCCGGCAGGCTGTGCATCCGCCGTTGCGGGAACCTTTTCTCCGATCTGTGTGGCCGAATCGGCAACGGCGGCACCCTTAACGGGCGCCGTCGGGCTGGCAGATACCGTACTGTTCTCAGGCGCGCCAGTCGCAACACTCGATGCCGAGCGGTTATCCGCCGCACTGCTGTCCGCAGGCGTGATCTGGCTGCTAAGTGCAGGGTCGCTGCCCGGGGCCGCGCTGTTATTTGGCGCCACACTGTTATTCGGTACCGAACTGTTATTTGGCACCGCACTGTCGGTCGGAGCCGCACTGTTATTTGGTACCGCACTGTCGCTCGGAGCCGCACTGTTATTCGGTACCGTACTGCTGTTTGGAGCCGCGCTGCTGTTTGGCACCATACTGTTATCTGCGAGGGGCGTTTCAGCCGAGGCCGGAATGACCCACAGCACCGCCGAGAGAGAACCGGCCAGCATCGACTGTATCAAGATCCTCATACTGCGCTGTCCTCTTTCGTCGCAACGTCTGGGCCGCTCTTACGCTTCTCACGACGATCTCGCCAGGTCAGCCAGAACAGTTCAAAAACCGTTCGAATGATGGTGCCCAGAGAGGTTAACGGATTGTCCTGCTTATATTCAGGCTGGATCCACGCATCGGCACGCGCCAGTACCACGCGCACCAGTTCGCGGCGACGTGCCAACGGCATGGCACCAAAGCTCAGACGAATGCTTTCTTCATCGCCCGATATTTTGGTCGCCGGGATAGTAATGGTGCCTGATTTCAGTATCAGATCGATCTCTTCAATCGTATCGTGCTCATGACGATTATCTGGCGCATCCAGATTCGCGCCGCCCATCGACAGATCGCTGGTCATCGTGCGGGATGAGATGCCGCTGGCATAGTGGATAATGGCCGGAATCTGTACCTCGATACGAATCGTTTTTCGTACCTGCTTGGTTTCGCGTGCCACGGCAATGGCTGCCATCAAAATGATTAAGCTAAAGACTGCCCACCCGACGTTGAGCGCAATCACGTAGGGATCCACGCCAAAATAGTCATGCATGGTGGCGCGCACGATGCCCGCCACAATGCCGATGCTGAGCAGAAAGGCAACGATGACGTGAGGACGAACGATATGGAAATCAAAGAATCCCTGGTCCAGTACGCCGCCCTTATCCGTCACGTTAAATTTTCCGTGTTTGGGTGAAAGCAACGTGAGGATAGTCGGGATGACCAGATGAAAGCACATGACCGTTTCATAGATTTCACCCCAGAAGGTGTAGCGGAAACGGCCATTCATGCGTGAGTTAACATACAAGGAGAGGACAAGATGCGGCAAAACGTAGGCGAAAATCAGCGACGCCGACGAATGGATGATATTCAGATTAAACAGCAGATAGGCAAGCGGCGCGGTCAGGAAGACCACTCGCGGCAGACCAAACTGGAAATGCAACATGGCATTCAGGTAGCACAACCGCTGTTGCCATTTCAAGCCACGGCCGAACAGCGGGTTATCCACGCGAAAAATCTGCGTCATACCACGGGCCCAGCGCGTACGTTGAATAACGTGCAGCCCGAGGCGCTCTGTCGCCAGGCCAGCAGCCAGCGGAATCGCCAGAAACGCGGATCCCCAACCCAGACGCTGCATTTTCAGCGCGGTGTGCGCATCTTCGGTAACCGTTTCTACTGCGAAGCCGCCGATCTCTTCCAGGGCTGAACGACGAATTACGGCACAGGAACCACAGAAGAAGGTCGCGTTCCAGTTATCGTTACCCTGCTGAACCGGGCCATAGAACAGCGATCCCTCATTAGGAATACTGCGAGCGGCACTCAGGTTACGCTCAAACGGATCCGGCGAGTAAAAGTAGTGTGGCGTCTGCAACAGTGCTAGCTTAGGATCTTTCAAAAACGGCCCCACCGTTGCCTGCAGGAAAGTCCGGGTGGCGACGTGGTCACAGTCAAAGACGCAAATCAGCTCCCCTTTGGTAATCTTCATCGCGTGATTAAGATTACCCGCTTTAGCATGGCTGTTATCATCACGAGTGATATAGCCCACTCCCACATCGGCAGCGAAAACGGCAAATTCTCTGCGTTTACCATCATCAAGCAGGTAAACCTTAATTTTATCGCGTGGATAGTCGATGCACTGGGCAGCCAAAACCGTGTCGCGCACCACGTCGAGGCTTTCATTATATGTCGGGATATAGACATCGACCGTTGGCCATAAGTGGGTGTCTTCTGGCAAGGGTTCAATAGTACGTTTTAATGGCCATGTGGTCTGCAGGAAACCCAGGATTAAAATCAGCCAGACGTACAGCTCAGCAATATATAAGCCGATGCCAAGTATCGCTTCGATTTCAGAATTAAAATACAGGGTTTCCGTTGTTCGCCACCATATATATCGGGACGACATCAGGGCGGAAAGAATAACCATTACGACCGTTATTTTACGGCTTTTACTGACCCCCAATAAAAACACCATACCGATGCTTATCAAGCCAAAAATATACTGCTTTTGGCTATCCATTGGCGTGATAATGATCACCGCAGCAACAGGTGCAAGCACCAGCAGCAGCAGGTAAAACCCGATTTTACCCATGTTCCACCCTGAAAGAGCTGTTTTTTTAAACCTGGCCTGGCCAGGTCATTACATTTAATAGTTGCTGGTGTGAATCTGTGCCTGAACTTCGCCATTCCCTACATTGACATTCAGAATACTGGCGACGCGTTTAGCGATCAGTTCAATATCAAAGGCAGCGGCGGATGACGGGCTGAAATCATAAACAGATTGCTGTGAGGCATTCGCTTCACCCACACTTTCATCGCGATGAATCTGGCCCAAAAGATTATCGCCAAGACGTTGCTGAATAAAAGCCGTCACGTCACGATTAATATTCCGGCGATTGTCGCACTGATTCAGAACAAAATAATGTCCGTGTTTACTGTTCAGCGGCTGACCAATCAGGCGATTTTCTTCAATATGCGGTAATAACGATACTGAGGCGGTATCGGCCAACATCACGACCAGATGCATATCGGCTAAGGTCTTTATCGCTTTAAGCGCAGGGCCGGGGCCCGGCGGAAAATCCGCGACCATGACCAGACCGGGATAGTTCAGTAACGTGTCGAGGCCGCGCTTAATGAAGTGAGGATCTTTGGTCAGGTTTTCTTCAAACCGTTCGCGCTGGGATTCGGTCACGTTGCCGTAGGGCAGGACAAAAATATTTCCGCCGGTAGTCAGAATAGACTGGCTCCAGTCCGCCTGTTCCTCCGAGCGCGCAACAAAGCCGCGTCCATCGTGCAGCGGCACGCCAAAATGAAGGCGAAGGGCGTTCTGAACATCAAAATCGATTGCTAACACTTTGCTACCTGAACGGGCCAGACTCCAGGCCAGATTCGCTGCCAACGTCGTTTTCCCCACCCCACCTTTGGGCGAGCACACACAAACTAACGGCATAAGGCAATCTTCTCCAGTAGCGGTTTTAATAACGTTTCTTTTGGTAAATTTTCTGACCCACTGCTGCGCGCGCGGAAGAGCCCGCTAAAACGGCTATGATCTGTGGCAGGAACGCCAGTATTCGGCTGCGCCGTTACCTGTGGTATCCACGTTTCTTTCTCAGTTACGGGCGAAACCCTCACCGCATCCTGTGCAACAGACTGCGCGGAGGGAGCCGGGAAGAGAGGTGAGGCAGAAGAAGGGGCAACGGGCGCCACAACGTCAACATCGGGTTCGCTATTGGTCAGGCTATCCATAATAGAATGCGAAGACACAGCAGCAGGCGGCGTGACAGGCTGAGAACGCTCCGTCACCTCAGGCATGCTGAATTCGTCACCCTGAATCGGCTGGGGCTGAGGCAGATCAATACGTTGTCCCCCACTAAAAGGCATGTGCTGGTCTTCGCTCGCCAGTTGACGAATGAGAGACCATTTGCTTTTATCCGCCGCTTCCTGCGATTGGCCTGACATATCCTGAAAGGCGATGTCGAGCGTTTTTGTCTTTTCCTTAAAACGCTGCAAGTCGTCGTAATTTTTCATAGACCCTGGCCTACAACTAAGGGGGGATTTTTCCAGGAATATATCATAATAATTTAAACACAGTGAGATAATTCTGATTACAAAACCGACGAATTCAATAAGAAAGCTTAATACTAATCACTACTCTTTAGCAAAAAATGAGTACTATTTCACATATATCCGTAAAAATTGTTGAGACCATCTTAAGTTAAATATTTTCACAGGTGATTAACATCTTAGCGATCGCTTACATCAGGATAGCCGCTGTTCCAACCCTTTGTATTTTTAGGCAAAAAAAATTTCGTTCGGTTCGGCATTTTACCGGCTGGTGTGCCTTTTCCCTGGACAGATTCCGTGTTTTCAAATTACGGCTGGTAAAGTATTACCCTGCTAATTATCGCTAATTAAAAAACCGATCGCTGTTGAAATCATTATCTTTTAGGACATTTATCTCAGGGGTCGGTTTGTTTAATCCATCCACGGGGTAAAAAAATAAAGCGACTTCATCCTGCTACAGTAGAACGCTGGCACTGAAAACGCCCCTGTTCATGTCGCTAATGTATCAATTAGGGTGAAGACCTCTCGTTTTCCCTTATGACGACCCGCTAATGATTGTGCCGGTGCGAACGCTGATGAACAGGCTTCGGACGCGCAGCAGCAGCGCCCAGGCAGGACGTTTCACCGGCAGGATGTGGCACGGAATCTGGAACGCACATCGCACGTTGCTGGACTTTCACAGGCGAAGGCGAATGAAAACGTTGTGTTGTTAAACAGACAGAATAACGAAATGAACGTACGGCGGTGATGGCGGAATCCCTGTGGTTAACCCCACGAGGATTCCGCCTGTCACTGATTAAGGCTGGCTGGCAGACTCAACTGATGCCGTTAGCTGGTTTTCATCCTGGTCAACCGCGAAGCAGGCTATCTGTTGGTCGCCATACTGCTTGAGTTGGGGCTGCAGCTGGACACAGGTGCCAAAACGACGCCGGCAGCGGGCATTGAATGCGCAACCGGGCGGTGGATTCAGCGGGCTGGGGAGTTCCCCGGTCAGCTTAATACGTTCACGACGCTCATCAGGATTGAGCCGCGGCGTGGCAGAAAGTAGCGCCTGGGTGTAAGGATGACGTGGATTGGCAAAAATCGCCTCTTTGCTGCCCTTTTCCACGCAGCGCCCCAGGTACATCACCATCACGTCATCTGCGATATGCTCGACCACGGATAAATCGTGAGAAATGAACACATAGGACAGCCCCATCTCTTGCTGCAGATCCATCATCAGATTAAGCACCTGTGCCCGTACGGACACGTCCAGTGCTGAAACCGGCTCGTCAGCAATCAGCACGTCTGGCTCAAGCATCAGGCCACGGGCAATGGCAATACGCTGACGTTGGCCACCCGAAAACATATGGGGATAACGATCGTAATGCTCGGTTTTCAATCCTACCTTGGCCATCATCTCCAGCGTTTTCTCGCGACGTTCCGCTTTACTGAGCGAAGTATTGATAACCAGCGGCTCTTCCAGGATCTGGCTGACTTTTTTGCGTGGATTCAGAGAACCATACGGATTCTGAAAGACGATCTGAATTTTCTGCCGGCGCAGCTTCTGGGCGTGGGGATCGTGTTTTAACAAATCCTGACCGTGCCAGTAAAGCTGTCCTTCTGTTGGCGTTTCAATCATGGTGAGTAAACGGCCCAGTGTGGATTTACCGCAGCCAGACTCTCCGACAACCGCCAGCGTTTTACCGCGCTCCAGATTAAAAGAGACGCCATCCAGCGCTTTAACCAGGCGTTCCTGACCAAACAATCCTTTCTTCACCGGATAGTGTTTTTTCAGGTCGATAGCCTGCAGCAGATACTCGTGCTTTGTATTATCAGGACTCATAAGTTGGTCTCCCGGCATCGTCCAGCGGATAGTGACATTTGGACTGACGTCCCGGAATCGTCCGCAGTTCAGGTTCTTCTTTACGGCAGCGGTCATTGGCATAAGGGCAGCGCGGATTAAGCAGGCAGCCTGACGGACGATCGTATTTTCCAGGCACGACACCGGGTAATGAGGCCAGCCGTGCTTTGTCCGCCGCGAATTCCGGTAACGCCCTGAGCAGTGCCTGGGTGTAAGGATGACGCGGCGCTTTAAAGATATCCGTCGCTTTGCCACTTTCCACAACCTGCCCGGCGTACATCACAATAATGTGGTGTGCGGCTTCCGCTACCAGCGCCAGATCGTGAGTAATCAGGATCAGCGCCATGTTTTCCTGCCTTTGCAGATCCAGCAACAACTCAATGATCTGTGCCTGAATTGTGACGTCCAGCGCGGTTGTGGGTTCGTCAGCAATCAGCAGCTTTGGACGACAGGCGATAGCCATGGCGATCATCACGCGCTGGCTCATCCCGCCCGAAAGCTGATGAGGATAAACATCCAGACGCGAAGCGGGGTCGGGAATCCCCACCTGATTCAGGAGGTCAATTGCCCGCTGGCGGCGGGTGCTTTTATTACCGCCCTGATGCACCTTGATGGCTTCCATGATCTGGTAGCCCACGGTATAGCAGGGATTCAGGCTGGTCATCGGGTCCTGAAAAATCATTGCAACTTCGGCGCCCACTAACTGACGACGTTCTTTTTCAGAAATCCGCTTCAGATCGCGTTGATTGAACTCGAGTTTTTCCGCCATGACTTTTCCGGGAAAATCGATCAATCCCATGATGGCCAGAGAACTCACGGATTTACCCGAGCCGGATTCGCCAACAATGCCCACCACCTGGCCTTGCTCAACCTGGTAGCTAATGCGATCAACTGCGCGGAACGGTGCCTTATCGTCGCCGAAATGCACCGATAATTTATCTACATTTAATAATGCCATCTCGGTGCCTCTTTACTGCTTGAGTTTCGGGTCGAGGGCATCACGCAAACCATCGCCCATCAGGTTAAATGCCAGCACGGTAAGCAGAATGACTAATCCAGGGAACGTCACCACCCACCAGGCACTTTGCGCATACTGTAAGACGTCGGAGAGCATGGTGCCCCACTCCGGCGTTGGCGGCTGCGCACCCATTCCGAGAAAGCCCAACGCCGCCATATCGAGAATGGCGTTGGAAAAGCCTAATGAAGCCTGAACGATCAACGGTGCCAGACAGTTAGGTAAAATGTTGACGAACATCTGACGCAACATGCCTGCCCCCGCTACACCGGAAGCCGTCACATAGTCCCGGTTCACTTCAACCAGCACCGCTGCGCGCGTCAGACGGATATAGTGGGGAAGCGCGACAAACGTTAGCGCAATGGACGCATTAACAATCGACGGGCCAAAAATGGCGACCAGCACCAGCGCCAACAGCAGGCTGGGCAACGCCAGCATAATATCGACCAGGCGCATAATGGTGGCATCTACCGCACCGCCGATATACCCGGCCAGCAAACCAAAAATGACGCCAAAAATCAGCGACAGTACGACCACCATACAGCCAACCAGCAATGACAGGCGGGCGCCATACATCAGACGCGACAAAATATCGCGACCCACGTCGTCAGTGCCAAGGATATAGCTCCAGCTTCCGCCTTCCTGCCAGACAGGCGGATGCAGCAGAGCGTCACGGAACTGCTCCGCCGGCCCGTGCGGTGCCAGGACGTCAGCAAAGATGGCGATCAACAGCATTAACACGATATAAACCAGGCCCGTTACTGCGCCTTTATTACGTTTAAAATAGTGCCAGAATTCCTGAATCGGGGTCATCGGCTTGGGTGCAACATTTACGCTTGCGGGATCAACAACAGACATGATGCCCCCTTATTTCTTGTGGCGTATGCGCGGATTCACCACGCCATACAGCAGATCAACCAGCAGGTTGACCAGGATGATCAGAATAGCCGTCAGTAACACACCGCCCTGCACAACGGGATAGTCACGGCGTTGCAGCGCTTCGATTAACCAACGGCCAAGGCCCGGCCAGGAAAAAATGGTTTCAGTCAGGATTGCGCCTGCCAGCAGCGTACCGACCTGCAGGCCGATAACGGTGACAACCGGCAACATCGCATTACGCAGCGCGTGAATGACAATGACGCGCATACGCGTCAGGCCTTTCGCACGCGCCGTACGGATATAGTCTTCCCCCAGCACTTCCAGCATGGAAGAACGCGTCATACGTACGATGACCGCCAGCGGAATCGTACCCAGCACGATAGCGGGCAGAATCATATGCATGACCGCATCTTTGAAGTCGCCAGGCTCACCCCAGATTAACGTATCGATCAGCATGAAACCGGTGAGCGGATGGCTGTCATCCAGGAACACGGTATCTGCAACACGTCCGGAAACGGGCGTGAGATTAAGCTGAACAGATACCAGCATAATCAGCATGATGCCCCACCAGAAAATCGGCATTGAGTAGCCGGTCAGTGAAATGCCCACCGCGGTATGATCAAACACCGAGCCACGTTTCACCGCAGCCATGACGCCGACCGGGATCCCTACGCATACGGCAAACATCATGGCGCAGATGCCCAGTTCCAGCGTAGCTTTAAAGCGCGGAACAAATTCGGTCCACACAGGAATGCGGCTTTTCAGTGAAATGCCTAAATCCCCATGCAGAACGCCATAGATATAG
This sequence comes from Pantoea sp. V106_11, assembly GCF_029967885.1. Taxonomy (NCBI): domain Bacteria; kingdom Pseudomonadati; phylum Pseudomonadota; class Gammaproteobacteria; order Enterobacterales; family Erwiniaceae; genus Pantoea; species Pantoea sp. V106_11. The sequence goes on along the minus strand of NZ_JASCAK010000026.1, from coordinate 134,618 downwards.
TGCAGATACTGCTTCCACAGCGGTTGATCGAGCCCCATCATCGCCATCAATTCAGCATGGCGCTCAGGGGAAATACCGCGCTCGCCTGCCATGATAAGCACCGGATCGCCCGGAATCATGTGCACAAACGCGAAGGTCAATAATGTAATACCGATGAACGTTGGGATGACAAGCCCCAGACGCCGGAGTATGAACTGCAGCATAGGCGTAATTCTCAGTCGTTTTCCCCTGGCCCTGGCCAGAGATAACATTGCTCATTAACCGCACCCGGCGACAGCCGGACGCGACGCAAGAAGCGCTTCTTTAATAAAAGTAATTAGCCGGAAAAAAAGAGCAGGCAACAGGCGATCGGTGGCGATCGCCTGAGGGCCGGAAAAACCGGCCCTTACTGCAATAATCCGAAAGGTTATTCCTGAATATCGACGGTTTCGAAGTGATGTTTACCTAATGGATCAACCACATAGCCGGTGACTTTCTTACTCACAGGCTCATAAACGGTTGAGTGCGCAATGATCAGTGCAGGCGCCTGATCGTGCATCACTACCTGAGCTTGCTTGTAATATTCAATACGCTTGTTGTGATCGGATTCTGCACGGGCTGGCTGGATCAGATCTTCAAACGGCTTGTAACACCAGCGGGAGTAGTTAGAACCGTCTTTGGCCGCCGCACAGCTGAACAACGTCGCGAAGAAGTTATCTGGATCCCCATTATCACCGGTCCAGCCCATCATCACGGTTTGGTGTTCGCCCGCTTTGGCGCGTTTCAGGTACTCGCCCCACTCATAGGTCACGATTTTGGCTTTAACGCCGATTTTGGCCCAGTCAGACTGAATCATCTCAGCCATGCGGCGTGCGTTCGGGTTATAAGGACGCTGAACCGGCATCGCCCACAGGTCGATTGAGAAACCGTCAGCCATACCAGCTTCTTTCAGCAGGGCTTTAGCTTTCTCCGGATCGTAGGCGTAATCTTTAACGTCGTTGTTGTAGCCCCACATTGTCGGTGGGATCAGGTTTTTCGCTGGCTGGCCCGCGCCCTGATATACCGCATCAATGATGGCTTGTTTGTTAACCGCCATAGTCAGTGCCTGACGCACTTTCACGTTATCCAGCGGCTTCTTCTCAGTATTAAACGACAGATAACCGACGTTCAGACCAGGCTGTTCCATCAGATTAATTTTGCTGTCTTTTTTCATGCTGGCGATATCAGCCGGGTTCGGATAAGGCATGATCTGACATTCGCCTTTCTGCAACTTGGCGTAGCGCACTGAGGCATCTGGAGTGATTGAGAAAACCAGCCGATCGATTTTTGGCTTGGTTCCCCAGTAATCCGGGTTAGCTTTATACAGAATACGCGAGTCTTTCTGGTACTGCTGGAGCACAAATGGGCCCGTGCCAACCGGGTTCAGGTCAACTTTCTCTGGCGTACCGGCTTTCAGCATGTTGTCGGCATATTCTTTAGACATGATGGAAGCAAAATCCATCCCCAGGTCAGCCAGGAAAGGCGCTTCAGGACGCGTCAGCACGAAGCGTACGGTATGATCGTCCACTTTTTCGATTTTGCTGATCAGCTTTGGCATATCCATACCTTCAAAGTACTCATAGCTGCCGCCAGAGACGTTGTGGTACTTGTTGTTTTTATCTAACTGACGCTCAAAAGAGAACACCACGTCATCAGCGTTTAACTCACGCGTAGGTTTGAAATCTTTCGTCGTCTGCCATTTCACGCCGTTGCGTAAATGGAAGGTATAGGTTTTACCATCAGCACTGACGTCCCACTTTTCGGCCAGGCCCGGCACCAGTTCGGTCGTACCGGTTTTGAACTCAACCAAGCGATTATAGATAGGTACAGAACTGGCATCATAGGTTGTACCCGAGGTAAAGAGCTGCGGGTTAAACCCTTCCGGAGAACCTTCCGAACAATAAACCAGGGTTTTTGCCTGAACACCTGCGGCTACGGTCATGGCGACGAGGCTCAGACCGACCTTCAGCATCCTGGATTTGGCCAGGGAGTTGATCATGCTTTTGCTCCATTGTGATGTGTTGTTGTGTGCATTGCCCGACCTCTGGTTTTTTTATGCGGTTCAGGCGGTCCACCCTGCGGGTGTGATAAGAGTGAGATAGTTTGTTTGGATAATCCTAATTGATAAGCACCCATCAGAAAAATCTGTATCTGCACTGTTATTGACGCATCAATTTGTCAACAGTTGCAAAGAACGTCAATACAACGGTTACTTATTTACACAGAGTGTGAGGAATAGCAAGCAACGATAAAAAAAACCCATACAGACGCAATGCCATATAATGCACAGCGGCATGGGTTTATATGCCATGTATTCTGCTACACAGGTCATAAATGAGCAGTGATTTGCGCTAAAAAAAAACAGACATCATTTAGCGCCAAATGTTGGATATCTGAACGATTTACTGTGCGTTATGACGTTCACACAGCGAAAAATGCTGTTAACTTTGGGTTGAAAATGACCAATTTGCCATTTTGTGGCATAACCAAAACTTATCTTTTATCCCTCTGTAACCCTCTGATGAGAAGGCCTGCATAGCGATGAGACAATAAAACAGGCTGTCTGGAGCAGAAATTGATTTCAAGGAGGAATTATGGCGGTCCCGAAAAAAGTGTGACATTAGATATTCTAATAACCGAGGCGGGGCAATAGCGTCTGGCAGAGGTGTTATTTATGCCTGTGAGAAACGGCCTCCTTTTATACGAATTGCGCCGGTCAAATTGTCTGCCTGAATCGATTGCGACAGGCCCGGCTCTCCTTGGACCGTTGCGTTCGCAACGTTGTCTCGCTGCGCTCGGCGCAACCCTCCTTCGGAGGTTCTCATCCTCTTTCATTCAGGCGAAAAAAAACCTGTCTTTGCAGACAGGTTTCTTAAATATGGTCGGCGAGAGAGGATTCGAACCTCCGACCCACTGGTCCCAAACCAGTTGCGCTACCAAGCTGCGCTACTCGCCGATGGGGGCGCATGTTACTGCTCCCCCCAGGAAGCGTCAACCGCTTTTTGCGCTTTCCCGCCCAATCGCCTGGAAAGCAGGCGGCCAGCGAGTTTTATGCCTTGCCGCGAAAAATTGCCTTACCGCTATAGCGCTTTTGACGCTGTCCCGGCAGGTGCCTGACACCAGTTATTAGCCTGCTTAATCCCGCCATTTGGCGAGGTGTAACCCAGGCAGCCCATAATGGTATCAAACAGCTCGACATGACGATGGGTTTTGCCGACGCGCTGTTGCGCCTGCAGGCGTTCGAAGTTTTCACGGTTTGTCGGGTCAGCCAGATATTTATCTGACGCCCAGACCATCATAGGAACACGGAACTGCTCCGGCGGTGCCATTTCACGCGGCGTACCATGCAGATGCATATTGTCGCTGATCGATTCGCCATGGTCGGATGCATAAAACACGATCGCTTTTTTATCACGCAGCTGATCCAGAACGCTGTCCAGCATGCTGTCCACATAAAGGACGGAATTATCGTAAGCGTTGATCAGTTGCGCTTTGCTACAGGTTTCATCCACGCCCATGCATTCTGGCTGATAGCGTGCAAAACTGCGCGGATAGCGCTGTGAGTAGAGATAATGTGAGCCCTTGGTGTGCAGGACAACCAGATGCTTACCCTTCGGGTAGCGCTGCAGTGAGGCCTGTAACTCAGGCACCAGCAGCATATCATCTACTGATTTACCCTGGTTACGTGGCTCAGAACCAATCTGCTCGCGGAAAGAGAAATTATTGGCGTTGATGTTATCGTAGAACCAAACCTCACTTTGCATCGCAAACAGCTCAGAAGTGAAGCCCAGTTCTTTCATCACTGCGAACACATTTTGCTCTTTCAGTGTTCGCCCGGGATTGTCCATAGTGCCGCCTTCGCGCACAAACATACAACGCAAAGACAACTTGGTCGCGGTATCACAAGATTCGCCACGAAATGCGACCAGATTTTTCTCTTTAGAGAGTTTAGGGGTGGTGTTTCGCTCATAGCCCAGCAAGCCCATATGATCCCAGCGAGTGGTTTCGCCAATAACAAACACCACATAGGTATCATCTAACCCCGGAGGAGCAACATAAGTATATTTCTGGGCAGGATCCAGGAGTTCCTGATTTTCCAGCGTCTCGTCAATCTTGGTCCAGGTAAACAAACCCAGCGCGGCCAGCCAGTTAGAGGGGAGATATGAGTGCGCGACAATTCCGCCATAGCTTGGCAGATCGACGTTGGTCACTTCCTCATTCGCCTTTTGCAACTTGTCGAAGTAACGGATGGGTAACCACACGAGCGCAACGCAGGCCAGCATAATCAAAGTGGGTTTCAGGCGCTGTCCTGGCGTACGTAACTGCTCATTGAGCGTCATACTAAGGTTGTTGCGCCAAATCATGAACAGTGGCAGCGCGCTGACCAGCACCATCCACAGGATAAAGTGATAACCCACCACCTCTTTTGACAAATCGGTATCTGTCGTCATGACTGAGGCGACGATTCCGTAGCCAATGACCACATTGAAAAAGGCCATATAATAGCCAGCAGCAACAGAGATCAGAACAATCAGGGTGGCCAGAATCCGGTAGAACCATTTTCCGCCTAGCGATAACAACCGCATTAGGAAAAACGTCAGCACCACGATAGCGACGACCTCGGTAAACGCGGTCAGCCAGTTTGTCACGGTTGATCGGGTCAGAAAGCCATCAAATCGGCGATAAAAGATTGGTAAATTCAAAAAGATACCGAGATACAGAGCCAGCAAGAGCGACAGCTTTTGCTGTGTTAATGATTTTATGTAATTCATGAAAAATGGTGTTTCCCCGGAGCGAAGCGCTTAACTAAACGTTAATCTGACTGCCATATTTCGGCAGAGTTCGCGAATTAAGCGGGCCGGATAAATAAGAAGAGTATTCTGAACGTTTTTAGACGTCATAATGCGAAGTGGCACAGTTAACCATGCGGCAACAAATTAGACCAGAAAATAATCCCGGACAGGACGTTTCAAAAACGTCACTCAGAAAGGCGAAGAGAGAAAAAAGGGCCTGTATTCAGGCCCTTAAACGTTTAGCGAATGATATTCAGCGTGACATCAATGTTGTTGCGTGTGGCATTTGAATAGGGACAAACGATATGAGCCGCATCAACCAGTTTCTGCGCTTCGGCTTCGTCCATTTCAGGCAGGTGAATATTCAGCGTTGCTTCAATACCGAAACCATTGGGGATAGGGCCAATACCCACTTCACCTTCAATCCATGCATCTTTTGGCATCGCAATTTTGTCACGGCCAGCAACGAACTTCATTGCCCCCAGGAAGCAAGCTGAGTATCCCGCGGCAAAAAGCTGCTCCGGGTTAGTGACTTCGCCACCTGCACCGCCCATCTCTTTCGGTACACCCAGTTTCACATCCAGAACGCCGTCAGATGAAGTTGCACGACCATCACGACCACCGGTAGCCTTAGCTTTTGCACGATAAACCACTTGTTCTAAAGACATATCTGTTCTCCATTACACTATTTAATCGCTCGCGACTTATCAATAAGCACCGAGCTGCGAAGTTTGACTCGTTTCTACATCCAGATTAAAAATTTAGCGCGGCACCATGAGTTTGTCACGTAACTGGTTCAACTGCAGTTTGAGCGAATTCATTTCATCTTCGCTGCAGTCAGATGCACACTGAATCTCATCAGGAATGCTTTCAGCCTGCTGGCGCAGCGAACGCCCTGCATCCGTTAAACTCACGACGACCTGACGTTCATCCTGACGGGAACGCTGGCGATTAAGTAAGCCCGCATTTTCCAGCCGTTTCAGCAGCGGCGTCAGCGTTGCAGAATCCAGAAAGAGGCGTTCACCAATTTCTGATACGGTCAGTGAATCCTGTTGCCACAGTACCAGCATCACCAGATATTGCGGATAGGTAATATCCATCTGTGTGAGCAACTTACGGTATACTTTATGCATCGCCAGGTTGGCGGAATAAAGTGCAAAACAAAGTTGCTGATCGAGCAACAGTGGCGCAGCTTTCACTTTTTTGTCATCTTGATTACTGTTCATAGACGCAATATAAATAGCGCGCTAGTTAATTGCAAGCAATTTATGAAGTGAGGTTGTGCATGCAGGATTCTCTGGAAGAACGGGCGCGTCGCTATGCCACACAAGCCCATGCCGAAACGGGTCAACGACGCAAATATACCGATGAGCCCTACATCGTGCATCCCGCTGCCGTTGTGGAACTGGTCAGAAGCATTACAGATAATCCTGTGATGCTGGCCGCCGCCTGGCTGCATGATACCGTGGAAGATACGGCGACCACCCTCAATGATATCCAGACGCATTTTGGTGACGAGGTCGCGAAGCTGGTTGAGATGCTGACCAACACGGCACCACAGAGTGCAAAGAACCGTGCGGCACGTAAAGTGGCCGATTTTCGCCATACGGCTCAGGCCAGCCCAGAGGCACAAACGATAAAGCTGGCTGACATTATTGACAATACACGTTCAATTGTTCGTTTCGATCCCCATTTCGCCCGTGTTTATCTGATTGAAAAAAGGGTGCAAATTCAATTACTCAGACAGGGCAACACAGAACTCTGGCGTCAGGCTTCTGCCAATATTGAAAATGGCATTGCGCAACTGGCTGAGGCTCCCTATAACGTGCCCGAAAAGTGGTTTGTGAAGCAAGCCGCGAAATACGGTGGGTTGAGCTAAAACCCGCCGCTGCATGCGGTCGCCTTTGAAGTAAACTGCACAGGGTAAGCCAGTCATCAGGAACCGATTATATGGCTTACAGGTTTACAGGTTTACAGGTTTACAGGTTTACAGGTTTACAGGCTTACAGGCTTACAGGCTTACAGGCTTACAGGCTTACAGGCTTACAGGCTTACAGGCTTACAGGAAACGATAAGCCCGACCTGGGGATCCCCAATCGATTACGATCAGCACGGCTTTCTCTTTTACAGCGATCAGAGAGGGCATATGAATGTGTAGAAAAAATCGAGTTTTTAAAAAGTAATTAGCAAGCAGGGAAGCTGTCAAAAAAATGTATTTTTAAAATAAAAAATAAATAACTATTAAGACAGAAAGAAGGTTTCATGTGATATCAGTCACGATAACTAAACGTAATGCTAGACATAAAGAATTAATATAATAGGGTGGCACTATGTTTAATGAGAGTTGAAATATTATGATCATCTTAAACAGCAGCAGCGTAATATCCAAATGGTTTAATATTGATAATGTTATTGTCAATCACCTGCCTTAACGTCTTCTTTTTACAATCGCCCATCTCTTTCGACTGACAAGGTCGTAATTTATCGGGCGCATTTTCACTCATTCAGACTTTAAAAACCCTGCATTATGGGTGCGATCCGTTTACTTGCGCAAAACTGGCTATTGAAAACGCGATGCAACATACAATGCAGTCACGTTTCTTATCGGCTGAAATAGTATAAAACATTTGCCCGGGTTTTTAATTCACTCATTAAAAAACCTACGGCATCGGCACGTCTGAATAAAAGGACATGATGATGAATAACTTTAGACACTTACCTGAGCCATTCCGTATTCGTGTTATTGAACCCGTCAAACGCACTACACGAGAGCATCGTGATGCAGCGATGATAAAAGCCGGAATGAATCCATTCTTGCTGGATAGCGAAGATGTTTTTATTGATCTTCTCACCGATAGCGGAACCGGCGCCGTTACGCAAAATATGCAGGCTGCTATGATGCGAGGCGATGAATCTTACAGTGGCAGCCGCAGTTATTACGCGTTAGCGGAAGCGGTAAAAGCTATTTTTGGTTATGCCTATACTATTCCAACACATCAGGGCCGTGGCGCAGAACAAATTTATATTCCGGTATTAATAAAAAAACGGGAGCAAGAAAAAGGTCTGGACAGAACAAAAATGGTGGCCTTCTCGAACTACTTTTTTGATACCACACAGGGCCACAGCCAGATAAATGGCTGTACCGTGCGGAATGTTTATATCAAAGAGGCTTTCGATACGGCGGTTCGCCATGACTTCAAAGGCGACTTTGATCTTGAGCGCCTGGAGAAAGGCATCCAGGATGTCGGCGCGGAGAATGTGCCCTATATTGTTGCCACTATTACCTGCAATTCCGCCGGCGGGCAGCCCGTGTCGCTGGCAAACTTAAAAGCCATGTACCAGATTGCAAAAAAATATGACATTCCGGTGGTCATGGATTCAGCCCGCTTTGCTGAAAACGCGTACTTTATTCAGCAGCGGGAAAAAGCGTACAAAAACTGGACAATCGAAGCGATTACCCGGGAAAGCTATAAATATGCTGACATGCTGGCCATGTCGGCAAAAAAAGATGCGATGGTCCCCATGGGTGGCTTGTTGTCTTTCAAAGATGACAGCTTCTTTGATGTGTACACCGACTGCAGAACACTTTGCGTTGTTCAGGAAGGATTCCCCACCTATGGTGGGTTAGAAGGCGGCGCAATGGAACGCCTGGCGGTAGGCCTTTATGACGGCATGAATCAAGACTGGCTGGCTTATCGTATCAGTCAAATTCAATACCTGGTTGATGGCCTTGAATCGATTGGTGTGACCTGCCAGCAAGCCGGTGGCCATGCTGCCTTTGTCGATGCCGGAAAATTATTGCCGCACATTCCGGCGCATCAGTTCCCGGCTCAGGCACTCGCCTGCGAGTTATATAAAGTGGCCGGTATCCGGGCAGTCGAGATCGGCTCGTTTTTGCTGGGCCGCGATCCTAAATCAGGAGAACAACTGCCCTGTCCGGCCGAACTGTTGCGGTTAACCGTTCCCAGAGCCACCTACACACAAACGCATATGGACTTCATCATCGAAGCTTTTGAGCATGTGAAAGAGAATGCGAGCAACATAAAAGGATTAGCCTTTACCTATGAGCCTAAGGTTTTGCGCCATTTCACCGCAAAACTTAAAGAGATTTCATAGTCATACCTGTACAGTGAGCAGCTGTTTTGGCCACGGCGGCTCCATTACCCTGCCTGTCAGGCATAAAAATTATAACAACGATAAAAGCGAAGAATATTGTTGAGAGGACACCATGGAAGAAAATACAGATCAGAAACACTCCGCCTTTTGGGGCGTGATGGTTATCGCTGGAACCGTAATCGGTGGGGGGATGTTTGCACTCCCTGTCGATCTTGCGGGCGCGTGGTTCTTCTGGGGCGCTTTCATTTTGATCATCGCCTGGTTTTCCATGCTTCATTCCGGTCTGCTGTTACTGGAAGCTAACCTGAACTATCCAACAGGCTCAAGCTTCAATACATTGACCAAAGATCTGCTGGGCAAAAGATGGAATGTAATAAGCGGTATTACCGTTGCTTTTGTGTTGTATATACTGACTTACGCTTATATCTCCGCTAACGGCGCGATTATTAGCGAAACCCTGTCCATGCATTCCAGCATGACGATACCTTCACGTGTTATCGGCATCGGTACAGCGGTTTTCGTTGCCAGCGTGTTATGGATTAGCTCTCTGGCAGCCAGCAGAATCACCTCGCTCTTTTTGGGTATTAAAATCTTAGCCTTCGTCATTGTTTTTGGCTCTTTATTTTTCAAAGTTGATTTTTCAATCCTTAGCGATGTTAGCGGTATCAGTGAAAGCAATCGTTATTTTCCCTATATATTTATGGCCGTTCCGGTTTGCCTTGCCTCTTTTGGCTTTCACGGTAATATCCCCAGCCTGATCATTTGTTATGGAAAACGAAAAGATAAGCTGGTTAAAAGCATTGTTCTTGGTTCACTGCTGGCGCTGTTTATCTATCTTTTTTGGCTGTATTGCACCATGGGGAATATCCCGCGTGAAAAATTCAAAGAAATCATTTCTTCGGGCGGAAATGTTGACGCGCTGGTGAAGTCTTTTATGGGAACGCATCCTGGCGGCGTCATTGAATTTTTCTTACTGGTTTTTTCTAATCTCGCCGTGGCCAGCTCTTTCTTTGGGGTCACGTTGGGGTTGTTCGACTATCTGGCGGATCTGTTTAAAATCGATAATTCCCACTTTGGACGATTTAAAACGGTGCTGTTAACCTTTCTACCTCCCGGCATCTTATATTTGCTCTTCCCGAATGGTTTTATTTACGGTATCGGTGGCGCAGGATTGTGCGCAACAATCTGGGCAGTTATCGTCCCTGCCCTGCTGGCATTAAAATCGAGAAAACGCTTTCCCGATAAAACATTCACTGTCTGGGGCGGAAAGGTTATTCCGGCTGTGGTCATTTTATTTGGTGTTATCGTCATCATCTGCTGGTTTGGCAATGTTCTTAACATCTTGCCAAAGTTTAGCTGACCGACAGGACGGACTGGAAACGGGTTTAACGAAGCCTGTCATCAGGGAGAGGTATTGAACGGCCGGTCACTCACGTGACCGGCGCCAACAAAAACCAGGATACGACTTAGTGACTTAATCGAGTAACTGACGCCCAAGGTAAGGATTGGCGTGAAGTAATTTCATCAATTTTTGTGCAGTTGCGGAAGGACGCGTACGCTGGGCTTCCCAGCTTTTAACCGAAGAAACGCTAACGCCCATAATCCTGGCAAACTCATCTACCTGCATTCCTGCCATTTCGCGTAAACGCTGTGGCTCTGGCACGGCTGGCTGACGCTGAGTTTGCAGCGCTACAGGGCTGTTATCACGTGTCAAAACAATCTGCTCAAGGCTGCTGAGCAATTCAAACATTGGGTCTTTTAACTCCATAGAGAACTCCTTAAAACTCACTATGAATCACGTGAAAGAAGGTACAAGAACCTGAAATCAGGCTCAGAAACCGGATTAAGCAAGCTGCATCCCTTAAGAGTTTGTTTTTATTGTAAGAAAACCCTTATGGGACACAGCCTGACCTGCATTGCTGTTAAACATGTCAACACAATGCCACAAATGCCGGGAGACTAAGTATGGATAGATACCTGACAATTTGCAGCGCAAATTAGACATTTTTTTTAACTTTACAATTCTGAAAAATGGTTAAGCAACTTAACCTTTTGAAGCGATTGGTTTTGTTACCACAGCGTCTGTCAACAGCGCTGGTCGCGTTTTCTTTATGGCCGGCAATCAGGTGATGAACTGGCCAGGATAACCGCACCGGCTCTGTAAGTTGGTTGCAAAATATGCGCCAGACTTTCATTTTTTGAACACATACTGGCTGGAGAGTGCTGTCAGCCATCACGCCTTTCTTGCTTCCAAAATAAAAAAACACTTGCCAGCCCTGACGTAGGTGGCGCCGGAAGCGCTGAAAAGGGACTCAGCTTTATCATCGAAGGACAACATGACGTTTTAATTATAGTGAACACGATAATTTGTGCGATTCGTGCCAGTGATTGCGTTCATGCAGGCGTTTGCACCACTTTAATGCAGACGAACAATTTTAGGGCAACTCGTTAATGGACGTTTAACGTTAACGATTCAGATGGAACATCTGTGTCGCTCGAAACATAAGATGGAATTAATTATTTATGACCTATACTTACGGATCCGTTAGCTTCCCTTCGCGCGGGCTCGTTATCGGTGCAAAAAAGCCCGAGTCGCGGATGCGCTGGCCTTCTTTTCTGACACCATAAGCCTGTAACATCATCTTAAACACGCTTAAGGCAAACTTTCTTACAGGTTATGGCCTTACATCGCGCTTTCGCATTGTGTGGCCGTTATCCTTTGTTCTATTCTTTAGGCCACTGCTTATCCGGACATCAGCCAGTTTTACCGACAGGAGTTGAACCCATGGCTTCAGGCATTTCCCGTATCCTGGCACGCAGCGGCATTTTGCTGACTGGCGTGCTTCTTGTGCTGCAACTTACCGCATGTGGTGATAAAGAGGGCGAACAGCGCAAAGCGTTTATCGATTTTCTGCAAAATACCGTTATGCGTAGCGGTGAACATCTACCCAGCCTGAGTGAAAATCAGAAACAAAGTTTTGGCCCTTTCACCGGTGATTACGCCATTCTTTATGGCTTCTCGCAGCAGGCGAACAAAGCTGTGGATCAGGGGATGCGTCCGGTGGTGGATGAACTTTCTGCTATTCATGTGCCGCAGGACTATCTGAGCCGCCACGACTCACTGGCCCAGGCCAACAGCGCGTTGACGGTGGCTACCCAGCAACTGGAAACCGCAAAAATGCAGGCAGATAAAAGTAAAAGCGCGCTTAAGCAAAACGACGACCTGAAAAAAGTCTTCGATACCGCGTATGACAAAGTGGTGACGCAGCCTGCTGGCCAGTTGATCCCATTGCTACCCAAACTGCAGGCACTTAGCCAGGATGCTGTAAAGACAGGTGAGTTTTTGCAGGCTCAGGGTACACGCGTCAGTTTCAATAACGGTGGCGTTCAGTTCCCAACTCAGGAACAGGCGACGCAATATAATGACTTAATGACGAGCTTATCAGCTAATGTGCAAGCGCTGAGCCAGGCTAAAAATGCAGTACAGGGTAATTTGCAATAATCTGCGTGCAGGGACGTGTCATTCACCGCCTAACCTGAGCCACGTGAAATCATGATTCCGCATTCAAACGGGCCTGATCAAAATGTGATCCGGCCCGTTTTTCATTAAATTAAATTGTGATCTTAGTCTCATTTATCAAACAAAGCTCAACGCCATAAATGTGATCGCAATCACTATAAATCGATTTCGATGGCTAAAAATCCGTCGTCTTCTCGCCGTAATGGCTCATTTCTGTGATAAAAGTCACTTAATACCCCCCCATCCCCCCGACATAAATGTGACCTAAATCACACTAAGCCTCGTGCACTACGCAGTCCACTATTCGCGTGATAAAGTCCGCCTGCATACAGTAATACTGACGGCTAATCGCCGTAGTGGCTAAACAAAAACAAACGCGCGCTCCTGTTGCAGCGCGTCTCAACAAGGGGTGGGCTTATGTCCTCATCAGTAAAGGTCAAAGTACAAAGCTTTGGTCGCTTTTTGAGTAATATGGTGATGCCTAACATTGGCGCATTTATCGCCTGGGGTATTATCACCGCGCTGTTTATTCCAACAGGATGGATCCCTAACGAAACGCTGGCGAAACTGGTCGCCCCAATGATCACTTACCTGCTGCCACTCCTGATCGGTTATACCGGTGGACGCCTGGTCGGTGGCGATCGCGGTGGGGTGGTTGGCGCAATCACTACGATGGGGGTAATTGTCGGTGCTGATATGCCGATGTTCCTCGGCTCAATGATTGCGGGCCCACTTGGCGGCTGGGCGATCAAATCCTTTGACCGTATGGTTGACGGTAAAATTAAAAGCGGCTTTGAGATGCTGGTGAACAACTTCTCTGCCGGTATTATCGGTATGCTGTTGGCCATGCTGGCTTTTATGGCGATTGGTCCGCTGGTTGAAGGTCTGTCACACATTCTTGCCACGGGCGTTAACCTGATGGTGCAGAACAACCTGCTGCCATTGACGTCAATCTTCGTTGAACCTGCAAAAATCCTGTTCCTGAACAACGCGATTAACCACGGGATTTTCTCACCTCTGGGTATTCAGCAGGCAAGTGAAGCAGGGAAATCAATTTTCTTTCTGATCGAAGCCAACCCGGGTCCGGGGATGGGCGTGCTGATGGCCTATATGTTTTTTGGTCGCGGCAGTGCTAAACAGTCTGCTGGCGGTGCGGCGATCATCCACTTCCTGGGCGGCATTCACGAGATCTACTTCCCTTACGTGCTGATGGCACCACGCCTGCTGCTGGCCGTCATCCTTGGCGGAATGACCGGTGTCTTTACGCTGACCGTACTGCACGGTGGTCTGGTATCGCCTGCTTCACCAGGTTCTATCCTGGCCGTATTGGCCATGACGCCAAAAGGAGCTTACTTTGCCAATATCGCCGCCATCTTTGCTGCATTTGCGGTGTCGTTTGTGATTTCTGCCATTTTGTTGAAGACCAGCAAAGTGAAAGAAGATGACGATATCGAAGCGGCGACGCAGCGTATGCGTGATATGAAAGCGCAGTCAAAAGGTCAGAGTCTGACAGGTGCGCCGGTTGCGAGCGACGCGATGAGCGTAGATCTGGACCATGTGCGTAAAATCATTGTGGCCTGCGATGCAGGTATGGGCTCAAGCGCCATGGGCGCTGGTGTCCTGCGTAAGAAGGTCCATGATGCAGGTCTGAGTAACGTGTCGGTCACCAACAGCGCGATTAATGCCTTACCGGGTGACGTTGATCTGGTGATTACCCATCGAGATCTTACTGAACGAGCCATCCGTCAGGCGCCTCATGCCCAGCACATTTCCTTAAATAACTTCCTGGACAGTGCACTTTATAGCACGCTGACCGAGCGCCTGGTGGCGGCTAATCGCAGTGAAGCTAACCGCGAAGCCGTACAGAAGACGCTGGGTGACAGCTACGATGACAGCCATGCCAACCTGTTTAAACTCGGCCAGAGCAACGTTTTCCTGGGGCTGAGTGCCAGCAATAAAGAGCAGGCGATTCGCTTTGCCGGTGAGCAGTTAGTCAAAGGCGGCTACGTAGAACCCGAATACATTGATGCCATGCTGGCGCGCGAAAAGCTGACGCCAACCTATCTTGGCGAGTCGATTGCTGTGCCGCACGGTACCGTTGAAGCGAAAGACCGTGTACTGAAAACGGGTGTGGTTTTCTGCCAGTACCCTGCCGGCGTTCAGTTTGGCGAGGAACCTGATGAAGTCGCACGTTTGGTGATTGGTATAGCTGCCCGCAATAACGAGCACATTCAGGTGATTACCAGCCTGACGAACGCGCTCGATGATGAGCAGGTCATTGAACAACTGGCACGTACAGAAAGCGTACAGGATGTTCTGGATCTGTTATCAGGCAAACCCGCTGTAGCATAATCGGGTCCGACATTTCCCTGGGGCGGTTGTGCCCGTCCCATTTTTTGGGGGCGGACATGCCCGCCCCATCGTTATTTGATATGGGTCAATTTTATGAAAGCGTTACATTTTGGAGCAGGCAACATCGGTCGTGGCTTTATCGGCAAACTGCTGGCAGATGCCGGTATTGAGCTGATTTTTGCAGATGTGAATCAGGCAGTGCTGGATGCCCTTAATGCACGTCATGAATATCCCGTGCATGTGGTAGGTGAACAGGCCAAAGTTGAAGTGGTTAAGGGCGTCAGCGCCGTGAACAGCACCAGCGACGACATTACTGGACTGATCGCGGATGTCGATCTCGTTACCACTGCCGTTGGTCCGCAAATCCTTGAGCGCATCGCTGCCAGCGTGGCAAAAGGTCTGGCCAAACGCAGTGATAACGGCAATGTTCGGCCGTTAAATATTATCGCCTGTGAAAATATGGTGCGTGGAACCAGCCAGCTTAAGCAGCACGTGCTACAGGCGCTGCCTTCTGAATATCATGTCTGGCTCGAACAACACGTTGGCTTTGTGGATTCAGCGGTAGACCGTATTGTTCCCCCTTCTGAAGCAGGCACTCAGGATCCGCTGGAAGTCACGGTGGAAACCTTCAGCGAATGGATTGTGGACAAAACCCAGTTTAAAGGCGAATTGCCCACCATTCCGGGCATGGAACTGACCGATAACCTGATGGCCTTTGTGGAACGTAAACTTTTCACCCTGAATACCGGCCACGCAATTACAGCCTATCTGGGGCAACAGGCGGGGCACCAGACTATTCGCGATGCCATTCTCGATGAGAATATTCGCGCGGTCGTCCAGGGTGCGATGGAAGAAAGTGGCGCGGTACTGATTAGACGCTACGGCTTCGAAGCAGACAAGCATGCTGCTTATATTCAAAAAATTCTTAGCCGCTTTGAAAATCCCTATCTGAAAGATGACGTTGAACGCGTAGGTCGTCAGCCAATCCGCAAGCTGAGCGCAGGCGACCGCCTGATTAAACCGACACTCGGCACGCTGGAATATGGCCTGCCGCATGCCAACCTGGTTCAGGGCATTGCTGCTGCAATGCATTATCATAGCGATCAGGATCCCCAGGCGCAGGAGTTAGCCGCGCTGCTGGCGGAAAAAGGTCCGCAGGCAACCTTAGCGCAGGTTTCAGGACTGGATGCTGAGAGTGAAATAATAAAAGAGGCCGTGAGTGCCTGGCACGCCATGGCATAATAGCCCCATGTTAGCGACCCAGATCGGGGGCAATAAACGGGCCCCCGACAGCAGCACTACACTGATGCAGGCAAGAATGGAAGAAAAGCAGGCTTTTGAAAACCGGGTGCTTGAACGCCTGAACGCTGGACGCTCGGTGAGAAGCTTTTTGTTCGCCGCTGTCGAGTTGTTAGCTGAAGCCGTCAATGTGCTGGTGCTGCAGGTATTCCGTAAAGATGACTACGCGGTGAAATACGCCGTAGAGCCCTTGCTGCTGGGCGACGGTCCGTTAGGTGAGCTCTCCGTCAGGCTCAAGCTGATCTATGGCCTTGGCGTGATTAGTCGGCATGAATATGAAGACTGTGAGTTACTGCTGGCGCTGCGTGAAGAACTCAATCATGACGCGGGCGATTACCGTTTTACTGATGATGAAATTCTGGGACCCTTTGGTGAATTGCACTGCGTGGCGGCCTGGCCCCCCGTTCCCACATTTCATGCTGAAGATGCAGCACTACAGGCGATGCAGCAGCAACGTTATCTGCAGATGGTACGCTCCACTATGGTCCTGTCACTCACCGAACTGATTTCCCGCATTAGTATGAAACAGGCGTTTAAAAAGTCAGTCAGCTAAATCCCGCCGGGAGCCTCGAGGCTCCCCTTTTCACGCTAACCACCGAGAATCTACGTAAAATTTGGTGTATCCTTAGCCTGTTTTCCTCAACGAGTTGTTGTCATGAAAGAGCAAGAAAAAAACGAAATTAAACGTCTCAGCGATCAACTTGACGCGCTGAATCGTAAAGAGCCTCAGTTACTCGAATCCGGTGATGCTGAAAAGCTGGGCGCGTTGCTGAAAGAGAAAGAAACGCTGGTAACGGAAATTGAGCGCCTTCGCAGTCAGCGTGACGTTAAGCTGAGCCAGGAAGCGCAAAAACTGCAAAAATTGCCGTTCAGCCGCGAAATTACGAAAAAAGAGCAGGCAAATTTAGGCGCATTGAAGAAAAGCGTGCGCGGCCTGGTGGTGGTGCATCCAATGACCGCGCTGGGACGAGAAATGGGGCTTAGCGTTATGACCGGATTTGCTAAAAACGCCTTTTGATCATGTTTCAGGCAGCGGCCCGATCGCTGTTTTGCTGGCCAGTAGCAGTCCCAACCTGCTCTGCCAGCGTATCCAGCAGCGTATAACGACGGCGGTATTCCGCGCGCTTCTTACTGGCAATCTCTTCCAGCGTTTTACGCGGCAGCGCCAGCGGCAGCATAAAGACGCCGTCAGCACGCTCCTTTCCGTTGATCGTCAGCCAGAAATCGCTGTAGCTGGCATGGAATTTATCCTCTTTACTCTGGCGATAACGCAGGCTGCGAAAAACATGCGTTTCATCCCCTACCGCTGCTATTTTCCTGACACCACATTGCTGAGATAAAATAAAGACGACTTCCATCAATAAGCGTTTAGGAAATAAACCATGTGCCGCTTTGGTTGCATCACGAATAACATCATTACTGATACTTTTACGCGGTCCCTGTAAGCCACCGATTAAGAGTGTGCGCGCGTTATCCTCGTTCAAGATCGTGAATGAAAGTGAGGCTAAGCCTTCTCCCTGATAACGCAAGACTAAGGTTATTTCACCTTCACGATCGTAATAACCTGAGCTACAGGCAATAACAAAATCTTCATCATTTTTACCCTTCAGCCTGGCCAGCACGCTCTCTTCGCCACTTTGTAAAACCTGGCGAAGTTGAAGATTATCCAGGCTGTTCATTAAATGATAATGGTCGAGAATAGCCTGGGCGCGTGCAGCTACACCCATTCCGGCACGCAGATAAGGGCGATGTAACTTCGCGGGTAAGACTCCCTGCACACGCATTAATTGCGAAAACCGGGGTAACTCTGAGAGCTGCTGTAAATAGCGCAATGTGGTCACGGGCGCAATCAGCGTCCTTAAGGCAAATTTAAAACGGAATTGACGGCTTAGCCAACGTTTATTTGGCACGTACTTTCCGCTGACCAATTGAAAAAACAGAGAGGCATACGAATCAGCAACCGGCTCGTGTGTAGTATAAATAGACATGGCATAAGTTCTTATTAGTTTGATAGTGGCGCTGATGATAAAACGAGCGACATCAACGACAGGTTAATGACTCAAATTGTTAAAAACTTACCGGGATAAAATGACGCTTCGTTTAATTCTGGTTTAACTGACTTCGAACGTCGGGCTTTAAAGGTGGGAAGCGGTGCGGGCAGCGCAGCATCAGCTATCGCAATGGCAATGGCAATGGCAATGGCAATGGCAACATTCAGACCGGAAAAGGACGAAAACCTGATGTTCAGGCGAAAAAAAACCGGCAGAACAGGTTCTGCCGGTCAGGTCTCTTGGGTTATCGCTTACTTAGCCGATGCAAAGCGGGCTGCCGCTTCGTCCCAGTTAACCACGTTCCAGAACGCTTTGATGTAGTCCGGACGCTTGTTCTGATACTTCAGGTAGTAGGCGTGTTCCCACACATCCAAACCAATGATCGGATAGCCAGAAACGCCAGCGACGGCCTCGCCCATCAGTGGGTTATCCTGGTTAGCAGTGGAAACCACGGCCAGTTTGTCGCCTTTTTTAACCAGCCAGGCCCAACCTGAACCGAAACGGGTGGTCGCCGCTTTCTCAAACTCTTCCTGGAATTTCTCAACGCTACCAAAATCTTTCTCAATAGCCGCCTTCAGTTCGCCCTGAAGGGTCGTGCCGGTTTTCAGGCCTTTCCAGAACAGACTGTGGTTAGCATGACCACCTGCGTTGTTGCGCAGCGGGCCTTTTTTGTCTGCTGGCAGCTGATCCAGCTTAGTGATCAGTTCATCAACGGGCAGATCAGCAAATTCAGTGCCTTCCAGCGCCGCATTGGCGTTGTTGACATAGGTCTGATGATGTTTGGTGTGATGGATTTCCATCGTCTGCTTGTCAAAGTGCGGTTCCAGTGCGTCGTAGGCGTAAGGCAGGGATGGCAGTGAATAACTCATGTTCTTCCTCTCCATTTAGTGTTTGAGCAGCACGACAATGTCGGCACGTGCCGCGTAAGCAGTCTTATCATTATAGTTAAATTCATGATCGGTAAAAGCGTAATCAATGCCCTATTAAACATAAGGTTTTGAAAAAACATGCAAAGACTGCGCATTTTTCGTTTGATGCTGACCGCAAAACGGGCTTCGCGCAGGCGCAGTCAGCGAGCCCGTGACGGCCTGATAACCGCTTCTGCAGGCACTCATTCGCGCTGCTCAGCATTTACATCAGCCGCTGTGGATGAGTGTAAATGGTCGCCCGGCCCGGCTTACTGAAACCGACAAGGGTAAGGTTGCAGCGTTCTGCAACCTCAACAGCCAGTCGGGTCGCAGCGGAGACGGCAAACAGAATCTCCACGCCGCACATTGCAGATTTCTGCACCATCTCATAGCTGGCGCGACTGGAAACTAACAGGGCGCCCTCGCCCCAGGCGGCCTGACTGCGATAGCCCAACAGCTTATCCAGCGCCACATGACGACCGACGTCCTCGCAGCCGTGAATCAGCACACCATCAGGCTGTATCCAGGCCGCTGCATGGGTACAGCCCGTTTTTTGCCCCACTGGCTGAAACTGGTTAAGTTGCCCCAGTGCGCGATCCAGATGCGCTAACGTAAACCGCTGGGTGAACGGCAACGGCGTAAGCGGCTTACCAATCTGGTCCAGTTGCTCAACCCCGCAAACGCCACAGCCGGTCCGCCCCGCCAGGGCCCGTCGCTGCGCTTTCAGCGCCATAAAACGACGGCTGGATAGCTCAATCTGTACCTCAATGCCATTGCAACCCGCGACCACATCCATACCGAAGATATCTGCCGGCGCATCGATAATGCCTTCAGAGAGAGAAAAACCGATGGCAAAAGCCTCCAGGTCTTTGGGCGTTGTCATCATCACGACGTGGGAAATGCCGTTATAAACCAGCGCCACGGGAACCTCTTCCGCTAGCCAGTCAGCCCGGGAGTGATGTAAATCGTCACGTTGCCACACCAGAGTTTCACGCAGACCGGCATTCCCGATTACATCAGCATCACTTCTCGCCTCGTTTTTATTCACTTTTTTCTGATCCTGGCTGATTCCGCAATGATTGAAAGGTAATAGTATTCCGTTATGCTGAATAGTGCCTATTCTGAACCTGCTGACAGAGAGCAACAAGCGCATGGCACCCTGATAGCATAAAGCGTGAAATGGCGCGCGGCTGGCCCGGCATGCTCGATGTCTATCTGTATGAAATCATCCAGCCTCGGGAAAAATACATTTCATCCACAAGGGCGGGATTTGGACTGCTATGATCAGCCTGTCGGGAACATTGATGAGATCCTGAAATGCTGCAATCTTCTGACTGACGACGAGTCCTGTCATGATGGAGATAACCGCAACAGAAAAAACGTAAAACCGGCGACAAAGCCACCGTCCGAATGGCCTGAGCCACGACTGAAAACCTATTCTTGCTGGTGTCGTGAATCGCGTAATCAGCCAACAAAACAGGAAAATGCCCTCTATGAGCATCCGCATTATCCCGCAAGATCAGTTGGAGAAGAGCGAAAAAAATCCAGCGGAGACAATCCCGCCGTTACTTTTCCCCCAGTTGAAGCGTTTATACAGCCGCCGCGCCGCGCGACTGCGTGATCTGGCCGCTAAAAATCCACTGGGCGATTATTTACGCTTTGCCGCCGTCATAGCCCAGGCGCAGGAAATTGTGCTGTATGACCATCCGCTGCAGATGAATCTTCATGCCCGCCTGGTACAGAGTGCTCAGGAAGGCAAACCGCCGCTGGATATTCATACTTTACCGCGGGATACGCACTGGCACCGCCTGTTGCATTCGCTGATTGCGGAACTTAAACCCGAGATGAGCGGCCAGGCGCTGGCAGTGCTGGAGAACCTGGAAAAAGCCTCTGCCAGCGAGCTGGAAACGATGGCCAGCGCACTCTTTGCGGGCGAGTATGCTCAGGTCAGTAGCGACAAAGCGCCTTTTATCTGGGCGTCACTGTCAATTTACTGGGCGCAAATGGCGGCGTTGATACCGGGTAAAGCACAGGCAGAGATGGGCAATCAACGCCAGTACTGCCCGGTGTGCAACAGCATGCCCGTTGCCAGCATGGTTCATATGGGCACCGACGAAGGCGCACGTTACCTGCATTGCAATCTGTGCGAAAGTGAGTGGTACGTGGTGCGTAGCAAGTGCACAAACTGCGAACAATCCCGCGATCTTCACTACTGGTCGCTGGACAGTGAACATGCAGCAGTAAAAGCTGAAAGCTGTGGTGACTGTGGTAGCTATCTGAAAATCTTGTACCAGCAAAAGAATCCGGCAATTGAACCCGTCGCGGACGATCTCGCTTCTTTGGTGCTGGATGCCCGTATGGAGCAGGAAGGCTTTACACGAAGCAGTCTGAATCCCTTTATGTTCCCTGGTGAATAGCTATTGCTAAAAAACCTCGCTAAACGGAGCTACGCAATGAAACTGATTGGCAGCTATACCAGCCCTTTTGTACGCAAGATATCTATCATCATGCTGGAAAAAGGTATGATGTTTGAATTCGTTAATGCTTCGCCTTACAGCGATGACAGCCACGTTCCGCAATATAATCCGTTGGGAAAAGTGCCTGCACTGGTCGCGGAGGACGATCAGATCTGGTTCGATTCCAGCATCATCGCTGAGTACCTGGAACAGCGCAGCCCGACGCCTGCTTTATTACCTGACACTTCCCTCGCATCGTTAAACGTTCGTCAGCTCGAGAAGTTAGCTGACGGTATCAGTGACGCGGCGCTGGTGATTGTGCGTGAGCAGTTACGTCCGGGCGATATGCAGTCAGAAGAGGTTTTACTGCGTAATCGTGAAAAGATTCAGCGTGGCCTGGACAGCCTGGAAGCCTCCGTGAACGAAGGAAAATGGATCAACACTGGCGCACTTAATCTGGCGGATATTGCGACGGGCTGCATGATCGGTTATCTGAATTTCCGTCGCGTCGTGCCGAACTGGTGCGTTGGCCGCCCGGCGTTAGTCAAGCTGGCAGAAAACCTGTTTCAGCGCGAAAGCTTTGCCCGAACCACGCCGCCCGCATCCTGATCACTCGGCGCAGCAAGTTGCCAGTAGCCGGGTTTCTGAAGGGCCAGCGGCGTTATGCGTATTCTGAAACGGTGAGAGGCACGCCGCGAAGGATGCAGAGCAAATCTGCATAAACGTGCAATCAGAAACGGTAACCCACCCCCAGATTAACGCCGTTAACAGCGCGTTGCTCTCCTTCAACCCGGGTGCGGGAACCTTCGTAACCCAAGGTTACAGACAGATAATCAACCGGGTTAATGATAATACCGGCCCCGTAAGCCAACGCATTGGTCGTCTCCGAAAACTGGATGTCCTGAGGCATTCCCTGAGAATCATAGCCGTGATACTGGCGGCTCATCGCGGCATGGGAAAAGCCGGCCAGCGCATAAACACTGACCCGTTGATTCAGACGATATGCCGGCCCCGCCAGTAAAGAATAATATTTTGCGCTTACGTGATCGGACGTATGGCGCTGAAAAAAAGAACTGTTGCTGTCCTCACTGTTCTCCAGAGTGGTGAAAGAGGCCACTACGCTAACCGGCGAGTCCCACTCATAACGATATTGCAGATTCATACCGGGCATATTTTTAAAATCTTCAACTTTACTCTGCGCATAGCCTACAGACAGCGTTTGACTTGCCACTGCGGGCACCGCACCACTCAGCAGCGCACAGGAAATAGCGGAAATAATTACCTTGTTCATACAACAATCCTGATAATAAAAAACAGGTGGCGCATCGCACCCTGTTAATTCTCTGATACAGACAGCCTTATCCTTTCAAGACAGGGCTGTGAGTTCAGTATTATTCAGCCCTGTCTCATCCGAAATGAAACAGCCTGTTTGCACCAGATATTTTCTTTTTAAGCCTTGCCACTCACGGGAAAAACATCATTAGATCGCGGTAAACCTGCGAAATTAACGGTTATCTGGCGGAACGGGACCTTAACAAAAACACCTTATTCCCACAATAAATAAAGGGATAACATTGACGGAATTCAGGACCGATTGACGATTGATTGATGTTACGTCCCAGTAGTCAGAGAAGGTAGCGGTAATCAGGGGATGAACCCGGTAAGAATAAGCATCGCCGCGCCTTGCATTGCTGCAGCGAGTCCGCTATATCTTTCGCTC
Source organism: Pantoea sp. V106_11 (assembly GCF_029967885.1). Taxonomy (NCBI): domain Bacteria; kingdom Pseudomonadati; phylum Pseudomonadota; class Gammaproteobacteria; order Enterobacterales; family Erwiniaceae; genus Pantoea; species Pantoea sp. V106_11. Next base: position 111,385 of record NZ_JASCAK010000026.1, on the reverse strand, counting down.
AGGCCCTGTCCTGAAGCGGCCCGGCGCGCGCGGGCCGTAAGCCAGGGTAAAAGGCAGTTCATTACCACGCTCAGTTTTTTTATTTACGCTCCGGCCTCGTCATGGGCTGTGAGACCTGGCAGCCCACTGCCTCAGACAGACGAAAACCGGACAAATCACTATCATGCGATCACACTTCAGAATGGCCTTGTGCTGCCTCCTGGTCGGTAATATCACACAGGCCTGGGCTGAGGGGCTGACGCTGGGCGCCCAGGGCGAGGCGAACTTTACGCCTTATCGCCAGTACAAAACGCAGTTTTCAGGTCTGCCTTATGTAGGATATGACAACAACCATGTCTATATTGACGGCACCGAAGTCGGCGCCTATTTGATCAAAGATGACACCACACAGCTAAAGGCGCGCTGGTGGTATCTGGATAACGAGTTCGATCCCGGCCAGTCATCTGACCCGGCGCTTCGACAGCTAGACATCCGCCACAGCACCATGATGGGCGGCATCAGCTATCAAAAGATAACCCCCGTAGGTGCTTTCAGAACGGAACTCTCTGCGGATACGCTGAATGAAAGCCGGGGATTACTGGGAACCGTCGCATGGGCGGGCCAGGTGTCGTTCATGCAGTTGGACGTTTATCCGCAGGTTGGGGTGGACTGGCTGAATAAGCAGCAGGCAAGCTATTACTACGGCGTGAACGCTCAGGAATCCGAGCGCAGCGGTTTACCTTCCTGGCGTCATCAGGGCATTACGCCGTGGCTTGCTTTGGCGTTTGACTGGCACCCGGTTACGCCGTTGCATATTTATCTTCAGCCCAAAGTCACCTTCCTGACTGGCGCACTTCGCGACAGTCCGATGACGGATCAACAGTATTACTGGACGCTTTCTTCAGGCGTTACCTGGACATTTTAAAGCGGGCATTCGGGCTGTGCCGCCACGATGCCTGGCGGCTTGAGATAGACTCGCGGATAGCGCCGCCTGTGCCGGTAACCGGCTGCAGCGCCTGAATATAAACATGCTCTACAGATGAGATTTCACATATCGCCCTGTCGATGGGCAACGTACCTCGATTATTCAAGACGGGACACACAGAATAAAAAAGGGACGATTTCTCGTCCCTTTTCAACGTCGTCGAGGCCGGTTACTGCAGTAGCGAAATATCAGCGACCTGCAGGAACAGTTCGCGCAGTTTCGACAGCAGCGTCAGACGGTTAATCCGCACCGCCTTGTCTTCCGCATTAACCATCACTTTATCGAAGAAGTTGTCTACGGCTTCGCGCAGCTGCGCCAGCTCAATTAACGCATCCTGATAGCGACCTTCTGCAAAGTAAGGCTGCAGTTTACTGCTCAGAGCGGTCACGAAGGTGGCCAGCTGAATCTCTTCATTCTCTTTTAACAACGACGCCTGCACGCTGTCATTCAGCGGTTCGGTCGATTTAGCCAGAATGTTAGAGACGCGCTTATTGGCAGCGGCCAGCGCGGCAGCCTCATCCAGCGTGCGGAAGTGTGAGACCGCCTTCATGCGGGCATCAAAGTCGGCCGGACGGGTTGGACGACGTGCCAGTACAGCCTGCAGCGTATCAATGCTGTGGCCTTCTTCCTGATACCAGCTGCGGAAGCGACCCAACATAAAGTCGATGACGTCATTAACCGCATTGGCATTGCTCAGCTTGCTGCCATACAGGCGCACGGCTTCTTCGGTCAGCGTTTGCAGATCGAGTGGCAGATTTTTTTCTACGATAATGCGCAGCACGCCCAGCGCGGCACGACGCAGTGCAAAGGGATCTTTATCGCCCTTTGGATGCTGACCAATACCAAAAATCCCGGCCAGCGTGTCCATTTTATCGGCAATCGCCAGCGCACAGGCAACCGGGCTGGACGGCAAATCGTCCCCTGCGAAACGCGGCTGGTACTGCTCGTTCAGCGCCACCGCAACATCTTCGGCTTCGCCGTCATGACGCGCATAGTGCATGCCCATCACGCCTTGCGTGTCGGTGAACTCAAACACCATATTGGTCATCAGGTCGCATTTGGACAGCAGGCCCGCGCGCGTGGCGTGATTCACATCAGCACCAATCTGCGCGGCGACCCAACCGGCAAGGGCCTGAATACGATCGGTTTTGTCACGCAGCGAACCCAGCTCTTTCTGGAACAGCACGGTTTCGAGGCGCGGCAGGTGATCTTCAAGGCGCTTTTTGCGGTCGGTATCAAAAAAGAATTCGGCATCCGCCAGACGCGGGCGTACAACCTTCTCATTACCGGAAATGATCTGCTGCGGATCGCTGGACTCAATGTTGGTCACAAAAATGAAGTTTGGTAGCAGGTTGCCTTCCGCATCATAAACCGGGAAGTACTTCTGATCGCCTTTCATGGTGTAAACCAGCGCTTCAGACGGCACCTTAAGGAATTTTTCCTCAAAGGTGGCGGTCAATACGACCGGCCATTCCACCAGCGACGTCACCTCTTCCAGCAGGCTGTCGCTGAGGTCAGCGACCCCACCTAAACGACGCGCCGCGGCTTCTGCATCGGCTTTAATCATGGCCTTGCGAACCTGATAGTCAGCAATGACCTGACCGCGCTTTTCAAGCACATCCGGATACTGATCGGCGTTCTCCAGCGTGATCTCACTTTCGCCCATGAAGCGGTGACCACGAATAACGCGATCTGACTTAATGCCAAGGATCGTGGCGGGAATCAGTTCATCGCCCAGCAGCAGGGTGACGGTATGCACCGGACGCACAAACTGCACGTCGCTGTCGCCCCAGCGCATCAGTTTAGGTACTGGCAGTTTACTCAGAGCAGTGGCAACCATTCCTGGCAGCAATGCCTGAGCAGCCTCACCTTTAACCTGGGCACGATAAACCAGCCATTCGCCTTTGTCGGTGCTCAGGCGTTCAGCCTGCTCAACCGTAATACCGTTACCACGTGCCCAGCCTTCCGCTGCTTTAGTGGCATTGCCTTCTGCATCGAAGGCCGCCGCGACCGCAGGCCCGCGCTTTTCTACTTCACGATCGGGCTGGGAGGCACTCAGGCTGGCGATTTTCAACGCCAGACGGCGCGGGGCAGCAAACCAGCTTACCTCGCCATGGTTCAGATTAGCCGCATCCAGCTCGGCAGTCACCTGAGCAGCAAAGGCTTCCGCCAGGCTGCGTAATGCTTTCGGTGGCAGCTCTTCGGTGCCGATTTCCACCAGGAACGTTTTGTCAGTCATGGCTGCCTCTTACTTTTTGTTATTGCACATCGGGAAGCCCAGCGCTTCGCGAGAAGCGTAATAGGCTTCAGCCACGGCTTTAGTCAGGGTGCGGATACGCAGAATGTAGCGCTGACGCTCCGTCACCGAGATCGCTTTACGCGCGTCCAGCAGGTTAAAGCTGTGTGCGGCTTTCAGAATGCGCTCGTAAGCAGGCAGCGGAAGAGGTTTTTCCAACGCCAGCAGCTGCTGCGCTTCTTTCTCATACTGCTCAAAACAGGTGAAGAGAAAATCCACGTCGGCGTATTCAAAGTTGTAGGTAGACTGCTCGACTTCGTTCTGGTGGAACACGTCGCCGTAGGTTGTTTTACCTAACGGACCGTCGCTCCAGACCAGATCGTAAACGCTGTCAACGCCCTGGATGTACATCGCGAGGCGCTCAAGACCGTAGGTGATCTCACCGGTAACCGGTTTGCACTCCAGGCCACCTACCTGCTGAAAATAGGTAAACTGCGTCACTTCCATGCCGTTAAGCCACACTTCCCAGCCGAGTCCCCAGGCACCCAGCGTAGGGTTTTCCCAGTTATCTTCGACAAAGCGAATATCGTGCACCGTGGGATCCATACCCAGCTCTTTCAGCGACCCAAGGTACAGCTCCTGAATGTTGTCCGGCGATGGCTTGATGATCACCTGAAACTGGTAATAGTGCTGTAAGCGGTTCGGGTTTTCGCCGTAGCGGCCGTCGGTAGGACGGCGGGACGGCTGCACATAGGCGGCGGCAATCGGCTCCGGGCCAAGTGCGCGCAGGCAGGTCATTGGGTGTGAAGTACCAGCGCCCACTTCCATGTCCAGTGGTTGAACAATGGTGCAGCCCTGGCGCGCCCAGTAATCCTGCAATGTCAGGATCAGGCCCTGAAAGGTCTTGGTATCAAACTTTTGCATGATGAGTTCGCACGCGGTTCGGCTAGATAAAAAAAGAGTGCGACAGTATACCCTTTGACCGCGCGATGTGCAGCCGGAAATCCTGCCGCGCAGCCTGGAGAGTGGATTTTAGGATGACGTTCAGCGCCACAGCGATGCTGAACGGCAAAATTAACCTGTGCCGTTTGGCTTTTTTCATGCGATCTTGCGCACAGAGGGTTCTGAATCCCTGTCGGCGCGCTTGTTGACTGCAACGCGACTGGCTACGCTTTGCACCGGGACGCACTGCGCCAGAGGAAACCATGTCGCAAAAGATTTACTGGATAGATAATTTGCGGGCAGTTGCCTGCCTGATGGTCATCGTCATCCATACCACCACCTGGTATCTGGCCGGGCCGATGGCGATAAAAGGTCACTGGTGGGACATCGCCAACCTGCTCAACTCAACGTCACGCATCTGTGTGCCGCTGTTTTTTATGATTTCCGGCTACCTGTTCTTTGGCGAACGCAGCGCACAACCCCGTCATCTATGGCGACTCGTCGGATGCCTGCTGTTTTACAGCGCCGTCGCGCTGGTCTATATCAGCCTGCTAACGCCCATCGGTGAAGGCCGTTCAATATTGAAAATGCTACAGAAACCGGTGTTTTATCATCTGTGGTTTTTCTTCGCGCTGATCGGCATTTACCTGCTGTCGCCCTTAATTCAGGTGAAACGCGTGCGCCCCCGCTATGTGGCGGTGCTGGTGCTGGTTGTGGCGGTGCTGGCTAATCCCAATACCATGGATCAGTCATGGGGGCGGTTTCACTGGTTACCGATCAACCTCTATCTGAGCGGAGACAGTATTTATTACCTGCTCTACGCGCTGTTGGGGCGCGCTATCGGCACCATGGAAACAGACAGGCGCGGCGTGACTGCGCTGGCAGTCGTGGCCTTCCTGGCCTGCGTGACCGGTATTATGCTGGGCACCAAACGGGCATTAATCGTCAACGGCGCATTTAACGATACCTGGTATCTCTATTGTGGACCGCTGGTGTTTATTGCGGCCATCAGCGCCCTGCTGGTGTTCAAAAATGCCTTTAATCAACGCACTCTGCCTGGCCTGGCGACGATTTCGCGTTACTCGCTGCCCATCTACGGTTTTCACGCGCTGTTTATCCATTTCATCCGTACAAATCACTATGACGATATGACGCGTCCCTGGTTGGATCTGCCCGCCGTCTTTATGGTCACCCTGGCAGGCAGCCTGCTTCTGGCGATGCTGCTCAGTCGGCTGGACAGGCGCCACTGGGTAACCTGAGGCTAGGTTGTCAGGTTCCAGCCCCGCGCACGCCACAGTTCAGGCAGCGCCGCCATATCCGTAAACACCGTGACCAGCGGGTGATCCAGTTCCGGGTTGTGCGCGTCGGCACAGTAGTAGAACACTGGCATGCCAGCGGCGATTCCGGCCCGCGCGCCCGCTTCAGAATCATCCACTAAAATACAACGCTCAACAGGTACTCGCATTTGCTCTGCGGCGTGAAACATCAGCTCAGGCTCGGGTTTCCAGTGACCAATGTCGTAACCGCTGTAAAGGCGCTCGGCAAAGTAGTCCAGCATGCCGGTTAATCCCAGCGAGTGCTGCATCTTCTTGACCGTACCGTTGGATACCACGCACACCGGGACGTTCATCTGCGCCACCAACGCTTTCGCCCCGGCTATCGGCTTCAACTCCAGATCGAAAAGTCGGGCAACTTCACTCCGGTAGGCGGGTTCAAGTTCGTCCAGCGGTAATCTGACCCCATGCGACTCGCTAACGTCACGGATGATGTCATACAGTTTCACCCCTTTGTACTTTTCGAACATCTCCTGCAGGGAGAGCGTTATACCGTAACGGGCAAAGGTGGTGACGTAAGCGCGTGTACAAAGCACTTCGCTGTCTACCAGGGTACCATCACAATCGAAAAAGACGCATTCTGCTGACATCTGACTCCATCCTTTTAGTTGGGTGCCCCTACACTCTACCCTAAGCCTGACGCGTTGTGATAATGGCAATCGGTTGCGAAAAATCATTGTATTGCCCGGGCAAAATCGCCAGGATACGCGCCGGTGAAATTTTCTTCCGGATAAACGGCATGAACAAACAAAGCCTTTTTCAGCGCGTATTTAAATTGCAGGAACACGGTACAACGGTTCGTACCGAGGTCATTGCTGGCGTTACCACGTTTTTAACCATGGTATACATCGTTTTTGTAAACCCACAAATTTTGGGTGTGGCAGGGATGAACGCCCAGGCGGTGTTCGTAACGACCTGTCTTATTGCCGCATTCGGCAGCATCCTGATGGGCCTGTTCGCCAATCTTCCGGTCGCACTGGCACCGGCAATGGGCCTCAATGCCTTTTTTGCCTTCGTCGTCGTGGGTGCTATGGGTTACTCGTGGCAGGTCGGTATGGGCGCCATCTTTTGGGGCGCGCTGGGGTTGCTTATCCTGACGCTGCTGCGTATTCGCTACTGGATGATCGCCAATATTCCACTTAGCCTGCGCGTGGGCATTACCGCCGGTATTGGCCTGTTTATTGCCATGATGGGCCTGAAAAACGCCGGCATCATTGTGGCCAACCCGGATACGCTGGTCACTGTGGGCAACCTCAGCTCGCATAACGTGCTGCTGGGTGCTCTGGGTTTCTTTATTATCGCCATTCTGGCGTCACGCAATATTCACGCCGCCGTGCTGATTTCGATGATCGTCACCACGGCGATTGGCTGGATGCTGGGCGACGTGAAGTTTGTGGGTCTGTTCTCTGCGCCTCCGTCCATCACCTCTGTGGTCGGTCAGGTCGATATCAAAGGCGCGTTCAATATTGGCATGGCCGGCATCATCTTCTCTTTTATGCTGGTCAATCTGTTTGACTCATCAGGTACGCTGATTGGCGTCACCGATAAAGCCGGCCTGGTCGATGAAAAAGGGACTTTCCCACGGATGAAACAGGCGCTCTATGTCGACAGCATCAGTTCCGTTACTGGCGCGCTGGCAGGGACCTCTTCCGTTACGGCCTATATTGAAAGTACGTCTGGCGTCGCCGTTGGTGGTCGTACCGGACTGATGGCGGTCGTCACCGGCCTTCTGTTCCTGCTGGTCACATTTTTATCACCGCTGGCAGCCATGGTTCCGGCCTATGCCGCAGCGGGCGCGCTGATCTACGTTGGCGTGCTGATGACCGCCAGCCTGTCGCGGGTTAAATGGGACGATCTGACGGAGGCCGTTCCCGCTTTTGTTACGGCCGCGATGATGCCGTTTAGCTTCTCCATTACGGAAGGCATCGCGCTGGGCTTTATTGCTTACTGTGTCATGAAACTTGGCACCGGGCGCTGGCGTGAAATCAGCCCCTGCGTGGTGATTGTCGCGTTACTGTTTGTGCTTAAAATCGCGTTTATCGACGCACACTGAGCGCCCTGGGAAGTCGTGCGCTGGCGGCCTGTTACTGGGTCAGTATGAGGCCAGCGCGCGTCCATGCAGCGTCGTCAGACGCATCATTTTTGTCCCGTCATCCGGCTTATCTAACGCGATATCACGCAGTGCAGACCACTGGCCGCCGCCGGTGATTTCCCATAAGTACAGGCGCCGCACATGGGGTGATAAAGCACAGGACCACACCAGCGTGGGCTCCGCATCGCACAGAATCTGCAGGTCGGTGGGCAGCGTTGTACGCAGGCGCCCGGCGCCGGGCAATAGCTGTAGCGAACGCAGCCCTTCTTCACCTGCGCCCTGCAGTTTCATTACGCTGTGGCGCAGCGTCCAGATCTGCGTCACGGCCTCAGGCACATCTTGCTGAGCATTGATCCAGGCGATTTCTCCTGAACTTAACCCCTGCACCATCAGCGCCTGCGTCTGACGACTGTGTGCCCGCACGATATCCATATCCAGGCCGACCTGACTGCGCTCTTCAGCCAGCAGGACGCCCACGGTATTCCCCGCGTAGGCAATATTGAAGTCAGGAAGATCGCGATCCGCAAAGGCCGGGCGGCCGTTATGACGCTTAACGATGGGCGGAAGACGATGAAGGCCGTAAATACGCTGCATGAGCTGTGCCAGCAAGATACGGGCCGCCAGAAATCGCCCTCGACGTTTATCCGCAAGATGCTGCGCGCTGTCGATGATGTCCTGCGGGATGGCGCTATCAGCCACCAACTGCCCGGGATTGCCTGTCCAACGAACAAAATGACCCGCCATCTGTCTCTCCATGAAAATGGTCAAATAATCATCAACCCCATTATAAGCGCTTTCTCAGGCTACCGCATACAGCTTGCCCTTTTTTCAGAAAAGCAGCAGGCTGGAGCCCTCACTACAGGCAGAAGTCACCAGCAGAAACGGGCGTTACGAAAAAGTCGTAACGCGCTGGGATATCAGACGAACTGGCAGGCTTGCTCAAGACTCAAGCGGGGCAAACGGGGAGGAAGTTTATCCGGGATGCCATAGCCCAGATTAATTAACAGATTCGCCTGCCAGGTGGTATCGGCAAAAAAGGCATCGTTAACTTTTAGCGGATCGAAGCCCGACATGGGTCCCGCATCCAGCCCCAGCGCTCGGGCTGCCAGAATTAGATAGCCTGCCTGTAAGCTACTGTTGCGAAACGCCGTCTCTTTGACTAAATCTGGCGTGTTAGTAAACCAGTTACGCGCATCGGCATGTTGAAACAGCATCGTCAGATGCTGATAAAACTCGCTGTCCCAGGCAATAATAACGGTGACCGGTGCGCTCATTGTTTTCTCAAGATTGCCGGACGCCAGCGCCGGTTTCAGCTTTTCTTTCCCCTCGGCTGAGGTGACAAAAACGAAGCGTCCCGGGGAGCAGTTTGCTGAAGTTGGGGCCAGGGCAACGAGCTGGTAGAGCTGTTCCAGCAGGGCCTGTTCGACCGGTTTTTGCTGCCAGTGATTATGGGTGCGGGCGTGGTAAAAAAGGGTGTCTAGCGCTGCATTATCAAGCGATGTAGTCATATAACTCTCCAGGGAAAACATCCAGTATTCGACCTATACGGTGAGTTCACGTTTTTGGATGCGTTTCAGCCCGTCTCATTGCGTGATGTGCTTGTCGACGTCCAGCTGAAAATACGGCTTCATAACATCCAACCCTACAATAATCTACGCCACAACAACCAATAAGCAACACATGACGCGTTGGCCCGTAAACGGCGACGGCTTCGTTTTACCGGGCCGCTTACGGGCCATGTGCAGTGTTATTTGCCGATACAGAAACTGGAGAAAATTCGCCCCAGCAAATCGTCTGACGTAAATTCACCAGTGATTTCGCTAAGCGCCTGCTGCGCAAGACGCAGTTCTTCTGCCAGCAACTCGCCAGCCCAGGCACCCAACAGTTGGGATTTGCCCTGTTCAAGATGCGTAGCGGCAAGCTCCAGTGCCTGCAAATGGCGGCGACGAGCCAGGAAACCGCCTTCCATATTATCGGCAAAGCCCATGGTCTGTTTCAGATGGTCACGCAGTGTATCCAGGCCTTCGCTGGTTCGGGCTGACAGCCTGATGAGCGCGTGGCCATTCGCGTTGGTCAGTCCCCGTGCTTCACCGGTGATGTCCGCCTTATTGCGTACGACGGTAATCGGCAACTGAGGCGGGAGACGCGCGACAAAATCCGGCCAGATCTCCGCGGGCTCGGTTGCGTCCGTCGTTGTGCCGTCCACCATAAAAAGCACCCTGTCGGCCTGTTCGATTTCATGCCAGGCGCGTTCAATACCAATACGTTCCACTTCATCGCTGGCCTCACGCAACCCTGCGGTATCAATGATATGCAACGGCATACCGTCAATATGAATATGCTCACGCAGCACATCGCGCGTTGTGCCGGCAATATCCGTCACGATGGCCGCCTCACGACCGGCAAGCGCATTCAGCAGGCTGGATTTTCCTGCGTTGGGGCGGCCGGCAATCACCACCTTCATGCCTTCGCGCAACAGGCTGCCCTGTTTGGCTTCGGCACGCACGGCATCAAGATCGCTGATGACCGTATTCAACTGCCCTTCGATTTTGCCGTCAGACAGAAAATCGATCTCCTCATCGGGGAAATCAATGGCCGCCTCAACATAGATACGCAGGTGCGTCAGGGCTTCTACAAGATGATTAATGCGAACAGAGAAGGCTCCCTGCAGCGAGTTGACCGCCGAGCGTGCCGCCTGTTCTGAGCTGGCATCAATCAGGTCGGCAATCGCTTCTGCCTGGGCTAAATCGAGTTTATCGTTAAGGAAAGCACGCTCAGAGAATTCGCCCGGTTGGGCAATGCGCAGGCCGGGCAGCGCCACAATACGTTTCAGCAGCAGATCCAGAATCACCGGGCCGCCGTGGCCCTGTAACTCCAGCACGTCTTCACCGGTAAAAGAGTGAGGGCCGGGAAACCATAGCGCGATTCCCTGATCCAGCACGCTACCGTCACTATCGTTAAACGATAAATAGTCGGCGTAACGCGGTTTGGGCAGTTTACCCAGTATCTGCTGGGCAACCTCTGCGGCTCGCGGACCGGAAATGCGCAAAATGCCAACGCCGCCCCGTCCGGGCGGGGTTGCCTGAGCAACAATGGTATCGCTATGGCTCATAAATTCTCTCTCACTACAAAAAACAAAGGCGGTCGCTTTGACCGCCTGAGCATAACCGTATTTATCGCGGGAAACCTCCCGCGACGGTCTTACGCTTTCTTCTTGTCGCGACTGTGTAAGCCACGTTTTTCCAGGCCGCGATAAATCAGCTGCTGCTGGAGAATGGTTACCAGGTTACTGACGATGTAGTACAGCACCAGACCTGACGGGAACCACAGGAAGAACACGGTGAAAATCACAGGCATGTACGTCATGATCTTCTGCTGCATCGGATCGGTCACGGTGGTTGGTGACATCTTCTGAATGAAGAACATGGTGATACCCATCAGAATCGGCAGGATATAGTACGGATCCTGTGCTGACAGATCGTGTATCCACAATATAAACGGCGCATGACGCAGTTCTACCGAGCCAGACAGCATGTAGTACAGGGCAAGGAAGATAGGCATCTGAATGACCAGCGGCAAGCAGCCACCCAGCGGATTCACTTTTTCTGCCTTATACAGCGCCATCATCTCCTGGCTCTGCTTCTGCTTATCGTCACCTAAACGCTCACGCATCGCCTGAATCTTCGGCTGCAGCATGCGCATTTTCGCCATCGAGGTGTACTGCGCTTTTGTCAGCGGGTACATGATGCCACGCACGATGAACGTGATAATGATGATGGAGAAGCCCCAGTTACCGATAAAGCTGTGAATGAACTTCAACAGTTTAAACAGTGGCTGAGAGATGAACCATAACCAACCGTAGTCAACCGTCAGGTCAAGGTGAGGCGCAATCGCGGCCATCTTGTCCTGGATTTCCGGCCCTACCCACAGCGTGGCATCCAGCGTCTGTTGCGCACCTGGTGCGACGGTTACCGGCGCAGATTTATAGCCGATTGCAGCAACGCCATTACCCAGATTGCTGGTATAAAGCGTGTTTGTCCCCTGTGTGCGCGGTACCCATGCGGTCGCGAAATACTGCTGCAACATTGCCACCCAGCCATTGCTGGTGGTGGTATTGAGGTTTTCGTTATCGGCGATGGTATCGAACTTAATCTTTTCGTATTTCGATTCGCTGGTGGAGTAAGCCGTTCCGCGGAAGGTGTGCAACGCAAAGTTGTTGCTGCCGGTATCACGGTGCTTAGGCAAATCGATCGTCTGTTTTAACTGACCAAACATCGACAATTCCAGCGGCTGCTGGCTGGTATTGTTAATGTTGTAGTCAACGTTAACCGCATAGTCGCCACGCTTGAACACGAATGTCTTGGTGTAAACAACGCCGTTTTCAGCGGTGAACGTCATCGGAACACGCAGTTCGCTCTGACCCTCAGCCAGTTCGAAGTGATCCTGAGCCGTGTTATACAGCGGACGCGCACCATTATTCGGGTTGTCCGGACCATTACGGCCGGTTAAACCACTTTGCGCCTGGTAAACAAACGACGGTGTGGTTTCCAGCAGCTCAAACGGCTTGTCAGAACCCAACTTATCCGGGTAAGTCAGCAGTTGAGCCTGGTCAACATCGCCACCGCGGGTGTTGATCGTTAATGACAGGACATCAGTCTTAACGGTGATCGTTTTACCCTGGCCGCTGGCCGGTACACCCTGGCCTGCAGCATCACCGGCTGCACTGTTTGTGTTCTGCGTGGTCTGGGTCTGCAAAGGCTTCGGAGCATGGTCCGTCTGCCAGGCTTGCCAGATCATGAAAGACACGAACAGAAAAGCGATGAGAAAGAGATTGCGTTGCGAATCCATCGTTAATGTTCTCTGGTATCAAAGGTTTTTGGCGGCACAGGATCGTCACCACCCGGGTTCAAAGGGTGGCATTTTAATACGCGTTTTAAAGTCAACCAACTGCCTTTTATCAACCCAAACCTGCGCAAGGCCTCAATTCCGTATTGAGAGCAGGTCGGATGAAACCGACAGTGTGGCCCCAGTAATGGACTGATGCCGCGTTGATAGACGCGTATCAGGACGATCAGGAACCGCGCGCCAGGCGACAGTGACGACGCCATAATTTCTCCAACGCTTCCGCCAACATACGGTTATCGAGATCGGCAACACCCTTCTTCGCAACCACCACAAAGTCCATCGACGGCAATTCATGTTGACGCAGGCGAAAGCTTTCGCGGGTCAATCGCTTGATCCGGTTGCGTTCGTGAGCGCGTTTCACATGTTTTTTCGCGACGGTCAGACCGATGCGGGGATACCCCAGCGCGTTAAGGCGGCCGAGAATAGTAATTTGCGGCGTGCCAGCCCGTTGTGGCTGCTGAAAGACGAAAGTGAAATGAGTGGGAGTTAACAAACGTAACTCCCTGGGAAATGCGAGCTTACCCATCAGGGTTAGCTTTATTACTTAGAAACGGTCAGACGAGCGCGGCCTTTAGCACGACGACGTGCCAGAACCTGACGACCATTTTTAGTAGCCATACGAGCACGGAAGCCGTGTGAACGGTTGCGCTTCAGTACGGACGGTTGAAAAGTGCGTTTCATGGCGATTTCTACCTAAACTTGAAAATTTTCACTGGGTGACGCGTTTCCGGACCAAAAAACAGACCGACGCCTCAATGTGTCTTTAATAAAGAGGCGGGATTGTAATAATTGTACAGTCCCGAGTCAATTTACTTCGCTTGTCGCGGTACCAGATAACCCGGATACAGCCCGCTGAGTCCGGGCATTGAGCTTTACGCGACAACGCCGGGGGAAGAATTATACGGGGTCTGCGTTAAAGCGCAAGGATCGCGCAGGATCTTATTGCGATCGATCTGCCGCAGGCGCAGACAAAAACGAGAGATCGTCCGAAAAATTGAATCATTCAGCGCGATCCCAGGTGGTTTTTTCTGCCACAGGCGTAGACTTTCCTTCGCGTTCATGTCCTGTGGATAAAAAGGATAAAAACTGTGTAGAAAGGGAAGATCTCTGTCGCGCTTTGCGCTATGATCCGCCCTTCCTCTGACGATCCTCTAATGATTGCAGGATGGAAAACCGCTGATAGCGGTCGCAGGCGCTTTCTTTCGTCTGTGTCAAAATGAACGTTTCTTAGATTAGCACCTACTTTTCTTATCGAATTTGTACGAGTGGAGTCCGCCGTGTCACTTACGCTTTGGCAACAGTGTCTTGCCCGTTTGCAGGATGAGCTTCCTGCCACCGAATTCAGCATGTGGATCCGTCCACTTCAGGCTGAATTAAACGACAATACGCTTGCCTTATATGCTCCTAACCGCTTCGTACTCGACTGGGTTCGGGATAAATACCTCAACAGCATCAATGCACTACTGAATGAGTTCTGCGGTGCGAATGTACCTCTGTTGCGTTTTGAGGTGGGCACGCGCCCGGTTCAACAAGCCGCAGCGGTCAGTCAGCCAGCGATGGCCAGCGTCAGCGCGCCGGCTGCACCGGTTCAAAACCGTCCGGCACCGGCACAAATTGTCCGCCCAAGCTGGGACAACGTCCCTGCGCCTGCGGATGTCACTTATCGCTCTAACGTTAATAATCGTCATAACTTCGATAACTTTGTTGAAGGTAAATCGAACCAGCTGGCACGCGCGGCGGCACGTCAGGTGGCTGATAACCCTGGCGGCGCCTACAACCCACTGTTTCTTTATGGCGGTACGGGCCTGGGGAAAACCCACCTGTTGCATGCAGTCGGCAACGGCATTATTGCGCGTAAACCCAATGCCAAAGTGGTTTATATGCACTCTGAGCGCTTTGTGCAGGACATGGTTAAAGCGCTGCAAAATAATGCTATAGAAGAGTTTAAGCGCTATTACCGTTCGGTTGACGCCCTGCTGATCGATGACATTCAGTTCTTTGCCAACAAAGAGCGTTCTCAGGAAGAGTTTTTCCACACCTTTAATGCGCTGTTAGAAGGCAATCAGCAGATCATCCTGACCTCGGATCGTTATCCAAAAGAGATCAACGGTGTTGAAGATCGTCTGAAGTCGCGATTTGGCTGGGGCTTAACGGTGGCGATCGAGCCGCCGGAACTGGAAACACGCGTTGCGATCCTGATGAAAAAGGCGGATGAAAACGATATCCGCCTGCCGGGCGAAGTGGCTTTCTTTATTGCCAAGCGTTTACGCTCTAACGTCCGTGAGCTGGAAGGGGCATTGAACAGGGTTATTGCCAACGCCAACTTTACCGGCCGGGCAATTACCATCGACTTCGTTCGTGAAGCACTGCGGGATCTGCTGGCCCTGCAGGAGAAGCTGGTCACTATTGATAATATTCAGAAGACCGTTGCTGAGTACTACAAAATTAAAGTCGCTGACCTGCTTTCTAAGCGCCGCTCGCGCTCGGTAGCGCGTCCGCGTCAAATGGCGATGGCGATGGCTAAAGAGCTGACTAACCACAGTTTGCCGGAGATCGGCGACGCTTTTGGTGGTCGCGACCATACCACGGTACTTCACGCTTGCCGTAAGATTGAGCAACTGCGTGAAGAAAGCCACGACATCAAAGAAGATTTCTCAAATCTCATCAGAACATTATCTTCGTGACGCTATGAAATTTATTGTTGAACGTGAACAGTTGCTAAAGCCGCTGCAGCAAGTCAGCGGTCCGCTAGGCGGTCGCCCGACGTTGCCTATCCTCGGCAATCTGCTGATGCAGGTTAATGAAGGATCGTTGTTACTGACCGGCACCGATTTGGAAATGGAAATGGTTGCACGGGTTGCCTTAACCCAGCCGCACGAGACGGGTGCGACGACCGTTCCGGCACGCAAATTCCTGGATATTTGCCGTGGCCTGCCGGAAGGGGCGGAGATAAACGTGACGCTGGAAGGCGAGCGCATGTTAGTGCGTTCCGGCCGTAGCCGTTTTTCGCTCTCTACCCTGCCCGCCAGCGACTTCCCAAATCTGGATGACTGGCAGAACGAGGTGGAATTCACCCTGCCTCAGGCCACGCTAAAACGCCTGATCGAAGCCACGCAGTTCTCTATGGCCCATCAGGACGTACGCTACTACCTGAACGGCATGATGTTTGAGACGGAAGGCGAAGAGCTGCGTACGGTCGCCACCGACGGTCACCGTCTGGCGGTCTGCTCCATGCCCATTGGCCAGGCGCTTCCCAGCCATTCAGTCATTGTGCCGCGTAAAGGGGTTATCGAGCTGTTACGCCTGCTGGACGGCGGTGATACACCGCTTCAGGTGCAGATTGGCAGCAGCAACATCCGCGCGCACGTTGGCGACTATATTTTTACCTCTAAGCTGGTGGATGGTCGCTTCCCGGATTATCGTCGGGTGCTGCCAAAAAATCCGGATAAAGCGCTGGAAGCAGGCTGCGATCTGCTCAAGCAGGCTTTTGCCCGTGCGGCGATCCTCTCTAATGAGAAATTCCGCGGTGTTCGTCTCCATATCACCGAAAATCAGCTAAAAATTACCGCTAATAATCCTGAGCAGGAAGAAGCGGAAGAGATGCTGGATGTCAGCTATACCGGCAGCGAGCTGGAAATCGGCTTCAACGTCAGTTACGTACTGGATGTGCTGAATGCACTTAAGTGCGAGAATGTCCGCCTGCTGCTGACGGATTCCGTTTCGAGCGTGCAGATTGAAGATGTGGTGAGTCCGGCAGCGGCCTATGTCGTCATGCCGATGCGTCTGTAGCACACGGGCTTTATTCGGGCAGTGCACCTGTCACGTACGCTGTATGCGTCAGGCGCACTGCCCGTGCGAAAAGGTGCGGTGCCGTTGACGTCCTTACTCACTGAGATTCGATAAACCTCATTTGCCCTTCACGCTGGATTGATTCATGGCTTTAACCCGCCTGCTGATAAAAGATTTTCGTAATATTGAACAGGCCGACTTAGCGTTAGCGCCAGGATTTAACTTTCTGGTAGGGGCGAATGGTAGCGGTAAAACCAGCGTGCTGGAGGCGATTTACACACTGGGTCACGGCCGTGCTTTCCGCAGTTTGCAGGCCGGCCGGGTAATTCGCCACGATCAGGCTGCATTTGTGCTGCACGGCAGGCTGGAAGGCCAGGAACGTGAGTTTTCGGTCGGGCTCAGTAAAAATCGCGCTGGCGAAAGCAAAGTGCGTATTGATGGCAGCGATGGCCACAAAGTCGCTGAGCTGGCACAGTTGCTGCCAATGCAGTTGATCACGCCGGAAGGTTTTACCTTACTCAACGGCGGTCCCAAATATCGTAGAGCCTATGTCGACTGGGGCTGCTTTCATAACACACCCGGTTTTTTTAATGCCTGGAGCAATCTGCGACGCCTGCTTAAGCAACGCAATGCGGCGTTGCGCCAGGTAACGCGCTACAGCCAGATTCGTCCCTGGGATCAGGAGCTGGTGCCGCTGGCGGAGCAAATCAGCCAGTGGCGCGCCGACTACAGCGCAGCCATCTCGGCCGAAATTGTCACCACCTGTGCACAGTTCCTGCCCGAATGTGATCTGCGTTTTTCGTTCCAGCGCGGCTGGGACAAAGAAAGCGATTATGCCGAGTTGCTTGAGCGCAACTTCGAACGCGATCGCGCCCTGACTTATACCGCCAGCGGCCCGCACAAAGCGGATTTTCGTATTCGTGCCGAGGGCACGCCGGTGGAAGATTTACTCTCACGCGGTCAGCTTAAACTGCTGATGTGCGCATTGCGTCTGGCACAGGGCGAGTTCCTGACCCGCCAGAGCGGACGCCGCTGTGTTTACCTCATTGATGACTTTGCTTCTGAACTGGATGACAGCCGTCGCCGCCTGCTGGCGGAACGACTTAAAGCAACCCAGGCACAGGTTTTTGTCAGCGCCATCTCGTCAGAGCATGTAATCGACATGACTGACGAAAAGGGCAAGATGTTCCGCGTGGAACAGGGTAAAATAGCGGTTCAACCTAAAGATTAAATGAGCGAGAAACGTTGATGTCGAATTCTTATGACTCTTCAAGTATCAAAGTCCTGAAAGGGCTTGATGCGGTACGCAAACGCCCGGGCATGTACATCGGCGATACCGATGACGGAACCGGTCTGCATCACATGGTATTCGAGGTCGTGGATAACGCAATCGACGAAGCGCTCGCCGGTCACTGTAAAGATATTGTCGTGACAATCCATGCCGATAATTCGGTTTCCGTTCAGGATGACGGACGCGGAATTCCTACCGGTATCCACGAAGAAGAAGGTGTGTCGGCGGCTGAAGTTATCATGACCGTGCTGCACGCTGGCGGTAAGTTTGACGACAACTCCTATAAAGTGTCTGGCGGCCTGCACGGCGTAGGTGTTTCCGTTGTGAACGCCCTGTCCCAGAAACTGGAACTGACCATTCGTCGTGAAGGCAAAGTGCACCAGCAGATTTATCTGCACGGCGTACCTGAAGCGCCGCTGGCGGTTACGGGAGATACCGATGCAACCGGTACCCGCATTCGTTTCTGGCCAAGCCATGACACCTTCACCAACGTTACCGATTTCGAATACGACATTCTGGCCAAACGCCTGCGCGAACTGTCCTTCCTGAACTCTGGCGTATCGATTCGTCTGGAAGACAAGCGTGATGCAAGAAACGACCACTTTCACTACGAAGGTGGTATCCGCGCCTTTGTTGAGTACCTGAATAAAAACAAAACGCCTATTCACCCAACCGTATTCTATTTCTCAACCGAGAAAGACGGCATTGGCGTGGAAGTCGCACTGCAGTGGAATGACGGCTTCCAGGAGAACATCTACTGCTTCACGAACAATATTCCACAGCGCGACGGCGGTACACACCTTGCGGGTTTCCGCGCCGCGATGACGCGTACGCTGAATGCCTACATGGATAAAGAAGGCTACAGCAAAAAAGCCAAAGTCAGCGCGACCGGTGACGATGCCCGTGAAGGTCTGATTGCGGTCGTGTCGGTCAAAGTGCCGGACCCGAAATTCTCTTCACAGACCAAAGACAAACTGGTTTCTTCAGAAGTGAAATCGGCCGTTGAGCAGCAAATGAATGAACTGCTGGCTGAATATCTGCTGGAAAATCCGGGCGATGCAAAAATCGTTGTGGGCAAAATTATTGACGCCGCACGCGCTCGTGAAGCCGCACGCCGTGCCCGTGAGATGACCCGCCGTAAAGGCGCTCTGGATCTTGCTGGCCTGCCAGGCAAACTGGCGGACTGCCAGGAGCGCGACCCGGCGCTGTCAGAAATTTACCTGGTGGAGGGTGACTCTGCTGGCGGTTCTGCCAAGCAAGGCCGCAACCGTAAGAATCAGGCCATTCTGCCGCTGAAAGGTAAGATCCTGAACGTTGAGAAGGCGCGTTTCGATAAGATGCTGGCTTCTCAGGAAGTCGCCACGTTGATTACCGCGCTGGGCTGTGGCATCGGCCGCGATGAATACAATCCGGATAAACTGCGTTACCACAGCATCATCATCATGACCGATGCGGACGTCGACGGCTCCCACATTCGTACACTGCTGTTGACCTTCTTCTATCGTCAGATGCCAGAGATTATCGAGCGTGGTCACGTGTATATCGCGCAGCCGCCGCTGTATAAGGTGAAAAAAGGTAAGCAGGAGCAATACATCAAGGATGACGAAGCCATGCTGCAGTACCAGATTGCTATCGCCCTTGACGGTACCTCGCTGCATACCACCGCCAGCGCACCCGCGCTAGGCGGCGAACCGCTGGAAACACTGGTCGCTGAATTCAACAGCACTCAGAAGATGATCAAACGCATGGAGCGTCGTTATCCGATGGCCATGCTGCGTGCGCTGATTTATCACGACACACTGAGCGATATCAGCAACGAAGCGCAGGTGACCAGTTGGATCAACGGTCTGGTTAGCTACCTGACAGCACGCGAGGCGCACGGCAGTACCTATCTGGCCCAGGTGCGTGAGAACCGTGAGCAGAATGTCTTTGAGCCGGTTTTACGCGTTCGTACACATGGAGTGGACACGGATTATCCTCTGGATGCCGAGTTCCTGCAGGGTGGCGAATACCGCAAGATCTGTGCACTGGGCGGCAAGCTTCGCGGCCTGCTTGAAGAAGATGCCTATATCGAACGTGGCGAACGCCGTCAGCCTGTCAGCAGTTTTGAACAGGCGATTGACTGGCTGGAGAAAGAGTCACGTCGCGGCCTGTCAGTGCAGCGATATAAAGGTCTGGGCGAAATGAACCCAGAGCAGCTGTGGGAAACCACCATGGATCCGGACAGCCGCCGTATGTTACGCGTGACCATCAAAGATGCGATTGCCGCCGATCAGCTGTTCACCACGTTAATGGGTGACGCGGTTGAACCGCGCCGCGCCTTCATTGAAGAGAATGCGCTGAAAGCTGCAAATATTGATATCTAATCGCCCTGCGACAGACAAAACCCTTCCCACCGGAAGGGTTTTTTTTTGCCCGATACGTCTGACTGCCCTGCGCGGGGCAGAACCCGCTGCAACACGATAATGGTTTACGCGTGCTGTAAAGCGTCGACAAACTGGTCAATGTGAGCTGAATCGCGCTAGCATTGCAGTAAACCCGACACAACGAGGATGCTATGGCTATAAAACTGATCGCAATTGATATGGACGGCACGCTGCTTAATCCGCAGCATGAGATCACACCTGCGGTAAAAACCGCCCTGAACCGCGCCCGGGAAAAAGGGGTGTCCATTGTGTTAGCGACCGGCAGGCCTTTCGTTGGCATTGAGCGTTATCTGAAGGAGCTTGATCTGCAGGCTCACGGACAGTACTGCATCAGCAATAATGGCGCACTGGTTCATCAGGCCGAAGATGGCGAGGTCGTGGCGGATGTGACGCTGGGCTTTGACGATTATTTGTATGTCGAGAAGCTGGCGCGAGAACTGGGCGTACATTTTCAGGCCTTTGATAAATCCCACCTCTATACGCCAAACAAAGACATCAGCGAATTCACTATTCACGAAGCCAGCCTGACCGGTATTCCGGTACGTTATCGCGCAGTAGAAGAGATGGATCCCGCCACGCGTTTCCCGAAACTGATGATGATTGATAAACCCGGCCTGCTTGATGCGGCGATTGCAAAACTGCCTGAGCAGGCGCATCAGACTTACACCATCCTGAAAAGTGCGCCTTATTACCTGGAGATTCTCGATCGCCGGGTGAACAAAGGCTATGGCGTAAAAATGCTGGCAGAAAAACTGGGCCTGAAAGCGGAAGACGTCATGGCGATAGGCGATCAGGAAAACGATCTGGCCATGATTGACTACGCGGGCACTGGCGTGGCGATGGGCAATGCAATTGAGTCGGTGAAGAAAATTGCCCAGTTTATTACCAAAACCAACAGGGAAGATGGCGTCGCGCACGCGATTGAAAAATGGGTACTTTAATTCTTTCCTGACGCAGGATGAAACGGCGAGTGAAAGCACCTGACGCTGCCGTTTCATCGGTAAATACGCGCGTAACTTGTCTGAATATTACCGCTCACTGGATTTTGTCATGTCTGAAAAACAGATCACATTTGCATCACGCCATCATCAGTTGACTAACATCAACGTCTGGACAGCCGACAGCCAGTGGCTGGCATTTGATGTGCGGCCCTCCGGTGCCTCTTTTACCAGCCAGACCATTGAGCGGGTCAATGTGAACACCGGCGACGTGGAGGTGTTATATCTGGCAAGGGATGGCGCGCACGTCGGGGTTGTCACCGTGAGTCCGACATTGCCCCCACGTTACGTTTGTATTCATGGGCCTGAACATCCCGATGACAACTGGCAGTACGATTTTCATCATCGCCGTGGCGTGATCGTTGAAAAGGGTCAGGCAGAAAATCTGGATGCATGTGACATTACTCCGCCCTTTACTGCCGGAGCCTTGCGGGGCGGCTCCCACGTACATGTTTTTAGCCCGGACGGGACACGTCTCAGTTTCACCTATAACGATCATGTGTTGCACGAACGGGATCGGCGCCTCGACCTGCGTAACGTTGGCGTCGCCGTTCCCCTGCGGGCGGTTACGCCAGAAAAGCAGCACCCACGAGAATATGACGGTAGCCATTTTTGTGTGTTGGTCAGTGAAACCCACGTCAATCCGCAGCCGGGCAGCGATCAGATCAGTCGGGCATATGAAGAGGGATGGATTGGCAACCAAGGCTATCAAAAACCTGACGGTAGCTGGCAGCGCTGGGCCATCGCCTTTACAGGCGATACCCTTTCCGCTTCAGGCGAAAAGTGCCCTGAGGTGTTCGTGGTCGATCTGCCAGAGAAGCTGGAAGACTTCGCAAAACCCGGCTTTTTCCCGCTGGAAGGTAGCAGCGATCGTTTACCGGCTCCACCCGCTGGCGTCCGGCAACGTCGAATAACGACTACCCGGGGCCTGGCATCACAGCCTCGTCACTGGTTGCGCAGCTCGCCAGACGGCAGCAAAATTGCGTTTTTGATGGCGGATAACCAGCAGGTCATCCAGCTCTGGGTCGTGTCGCCCAATGGCGGCGAACCACATCAGGTGACCCGGCTTACCCACAGTATTCAGTCGGCGTTTAGCTGGCAGCCTCGCGGCGAAGCCATTGCCTTTATCAGCGACAACAGCGTTATGCGCTGCCATGTGGTAACGGGCGAGTGTGAGCGTTTAACGGTGCGAAGCAGTGAAGCACCGTCTGGTGATGCGGTCGTCTGGTCACCAGACGGGAAGCAGATTGCCTTCATGCGTGAGATTGAGGGCTGGCGACAGTTGTTTACCGTTGCGGTTGCATAGTGGGCATGGGCTGGGCATGCGCCAGATTTTCTTCAGTGTGCGCCAGCTTTTCGCTCTGCAGCACCCGAGCGCGCGGAGAGTCCAGGCTTTGGTCGCTGTCACTGCGATAGTAGTCCCATGGCAATAACAGCGTATCCATGACCGCAGAAAACGGCAGGTCAACCAGGGCCAGCGGCTTAAGCGCCCAACTGGTGTTACTGTCGGTCAGAATATCCGCGCTGGCGCGCGTGCCCGGATAATAGCCCTGGCTTGCTCCGGTATGCGACATCACGCTCGAACAGCCGCTTGAAACGACTGCGCAGCACATAACGCCAGCCAGCGGTAACCTTTTCATCATTTTCATATCGTCATCCCTTCAGTCCTGGTCACACCTGGCTGAGTTTGGCTCGCCAGCGTACCTTCCCACCTGATAGTGAAGTCCGTTCTGGTCCGGCAATCTACCCCTGAGTGTATGTCATTTCACCGATTTGGCGAAAAAATTACGCACAGGCCCTTGAAAGGATGTTGTCCGCACCCATTTTTATAGCAGGCCGTTAAGGTTGCCGCCGTAAGGGGCAATGCGGTACGACACAACCTGTCCAATGGTGGAAGGTTGCCAAAACTTGCTGACATTCAGGAGTATTTTTATGCGTAACTTTGATCTGTCTCCACTTTATCGCTCTGCTATCGGTTTTGATCGCCTGTTCAACCTGCTTGAGTCCAATCAAAATCAGAGCAATGGCGGTTATCCTCCTTATAATGTCGAACTGGTTGATGAAAACCATTATCGCATTACCATTGCGGTGGCCGGCTTTGCCCAGAGTGAACTTGATATTACTGCCCACGACAACGTGCTGATCGTGCGCGGTGCCCACCCAGAAGAGCAGACTGAACGTAAGTATCTCTACCAGGGCATCGCCGAGCGTAATTTCGAGCGCAAGTTCCAGCTGGCTGACCATATCGTCGTACGCGATGCGCGTCTGGAAAATGGTCTGTTAAGCATCGATCTCGAGCGCCTGGTGCCTGAAGAAGCGAAACCTCGCCGGATTGAAATTCTGAAATAAAGCGGCCGTAATGGCTACGTCATTTTGAGAACGGCCACAGCCTACGTGCTGTGGCCGTTTTTTATGGATGCGATAGCACTAACGCGTCACTGAGAAGCGCCGCGGTCAGGGAAACTGACTGAAAATCAGGAGAACGCGCTAAATAAGGCAGCAATACAACCGCCCTGAACGACCAACTGCACAGAAATCAGTGTTGAATCTGCGCCAGTTCTTCCTCGCTCAGGCCTGTCATTTTCATTATGGTGTAAAGATCGAGACCATTCTGTAGCATAGTTCGCGCGACTTCACGTTTCCCTTCATCGCGGCCTCTCTGAATACCTTGCTCAAGGCCTTTCTGAATCCCTTTTTGTTCAAGCTGCTGTGCAATGGTCATTAGCGCGTCTCCATGTTGCGGCACCCGCAGGGCGAGTTCCTGAATGAAAGCCTCGACGGCCGGGGTTTCCCCCGCCTGCATGATATAATGTACCAATGATACGACCTGTGATGATGAAAGATAACCTGACAGCAGCACAGGAACAAGCCTGTCCATCAGATCGGCGAGATCGCGCTGATGGATATGCTTTTGTAACAGCGTCAGCGCAGCCATACTGCGATGGCCCGCTATTTCGTCATCCGATATTACCGTGACATCAACCAGCGGAAAGCGGGTGCTGTACAATTTACCGGCCAGCGCGGGATGGGTAAATTCATCCAGCCAACAGGTGGAATAAGGATATGGCCTGCGTCTCCCCATATAAAACAGTACGGGTATCACCAGCGGCAAGGCTTTATGGCCAGCTTCGAGATGGCGCTGCATTGCCGCTACCGCGTAGCGCAGGAGCCTGAACGCCATATGTTTATCGGGTGAAGACTGATGCTCGATCAACACATGAACATAACCCTCACCGCCTGCGGTTTTCAGGCTGTAAAGCACATCGCTAAAATATTGACGAAGATCCGCTTCGACAAAAGAACCTGACTCCAGCTTTAACGTATTGAGATCACAAACAGCGCGCAGCTCTTCAGGGAGATGAATATCCATAAAATCGCGGGCAATTTCGGGCTGGGTTAAAAATTGCCGGAAAGTCGCATCGTGCGGTGTTGGCGTAGTGTTTTTTTTCATCACATCCGGCCTGTGAATGATAATAAGCACAGCTCCCCGGCCCGGAAGTAACGTTTGAGGCTGAGGAAATCGTGCAATTTTTTTGGTCTTTCATTGCCTTGGTGGATTGATACTTTCATCTCCCCGGCGGGCTGTCCAGGCTAATTATTTTTTCTGAGGAGTGCGTTCCATATTTATGCCTGCTGACCCGTCATTAATAAATATAATGCCGCGCCGACTTCTATATTTAAACGCCCTACCAATGAAAATAATGACCACTCATGTGTGATAACCAATCATTTTATATGCTTCACGTAAAAACACGCATGCAATAACATCCCCTTCAACCCTGGCCATTCTCATCACTTATTTTCCTTAAAAATTTTCCTATAACATTTCATCACCTATACACTCACACAGGATTAAATTTATTTTTATAAATCATGCTGACCAAAAACGCTTAGCGATAAACTTAACCGTAACGACAGATTAGAATATAACGTTACACGACGATGCATTAAATACTCTTTCCAACATGTAAGGAGTCTCTTAATGGCTATAACCCGACGCTTTATATTACAGGCCGGCGGTGCGCTGAGTGCGCTAACGGTTTTTAACGCCCTCAGCAGCACACCTTTTAGCTCAGGAGAAAAACAACCTGTATTGAGCGTTCCCGAAGGCAGCGTGGACTGCCATATGCACCTTTATAACGATAAATACCCTGCTGCGCCCAGTGCCAGCTTACGGCCCGCCAATGCCTCTCTTGCCGACTACCACCAGTTACAAACCCGGCTGGGACTTCACCGCATGGTCATTGTCACACCTTCGACCTACGGCACAGATAACCGGCTTTTAATTGAGGGTCTCAGGCAGAGTGGTGGACAGGCAAGGGGCGTGGCCGTTGTCGACGCTTCGGTGAGTGATGCAGAGCTACAAGAAATGGACCGGCAGGGCGTGCGTGGTATCCGTTTTAATTTGAGCAGAGGGGGAACCTCTCTGGACAGTCTGGAGCCTCTTGCTTCTCGAATCGCACCACTGGGATGGCATATTCAGGTTGTTGCGCCCGGTGAAAAACTGGCTGAGCTGGCATCGCGCCTGAGAGCATTGCCGACAAAGCTGGTTATCGATCACATGGGACATGTTCCGCAACCCGAGGGGACAAAAGCGCCGTGTTTCCAGACATTAACCCGTCTTCTTGACGCGGGTAATACCTGGATAAAACTGTCTGGACCCTATATCAAGTCGCGCATCGGACCACCGGGTTATGAGGATGTCGGCCAGGTCGCTGCGGAACTGGTAAGGCGCCGGCCAGACCGCCTGTTATGGGGAAGTGACTGGCCCCATCCGACAAAAGCAGAAAATGATAAGCCCGATGATGCCGCTATGCTCGATTTACTGGCGCACTGGGCACCTTCGTCTGCGGACAGGTTGTTGATTTTGCGCGATAATCCATCAGATCTCTATGGCTTTGATCATCACGCCCACGGATAAACAATCAGAAAATGAGGTTGTATGCTCGTCAGAGGCCTGCAACCTCAGCCTGATACTTTAGATCTGCGGGCGCATAAACCACCGCTGCCTGATCATGCCACCAAACATATTCACCAGCAGGCCGACAATAATGACCGCAGCGCCGACAACCTGCTGGAGTGACAGCGTTTCGTTCAACAACAAGGCTGCACTGACGATTCCAACAACCGGAACCAGCAGAGAAAGCGGTGCCACGCGCCAGGTTTCATAACGGCTAAGCAGCGTACTCCAGATGCCATAGCCCAAAATAGTCGCGATAAAGGCCAGATAAACGAGCGCCAGTACCGTCTGCAGGTTAATCTGCGCCAGGCTACTGACTATCGCGGCTTTACCGTCGAACAGCAGCGAACAGCCAATAAAGGGGATAACCGGGACCAGTGCGCTCCAGACCACCAGCGACATCACCGGCACCGGATAGTGACGCGTAATGATCTTATTCGTGATGTTCCCCAGCCCCCAGGAGAATGCCGCTGCCAGCATAAGCATCATCGTAGTGAGCGTAATACCAGCCGCACTCTGGCCCACCATTCCTGAGGTCGCTAACAAAAAAATGCCCAGCGTGGCGATAATAATGCCCGCGATATGGTTCCAGCGGAGTTTCTCTGCCAGGAACAGCGCGCCGAGTAGCAACGTAAAGAACGCCTGGGCCTGTAGCACCAGCGAGGCCAGACCTGCGGGCATGCCCAGCTTGATCGCCAAAAACAGAAACGCAAACTGTCCAAAGCTGATGGTCATCCCGTAGAGTAAAATCCAGCGCAGTGGCACGGCAGGACGACGCACCAGCAAAATGGCAGGAAAGGCGACCAGGGCGAAACGCAGCCCGGCCAGCAGGAAGGGCGGCATATTCTGCAGGCCCAGTTTGATCACCACAAAGTTCACGCCCCAGGCAACCACCACGCACAGGGCCAACAGCATATCTTTTCCCGACACAGCACACTCCTTTTGCCCGTCTCAGGCCACAATAGCGCTGAGCTCAATCGCATCTATCGATAATGCAAAAACAGGTCTCGGCAGCCCCTCAATATCAGGTTGAGGCAGCGTGGCGTATAACCAGGTAACCTCACATAGGGCTGTCCGTGTTCAGACCGGGAGCAGGTCTAACTGTCCCGCCAGGCGTGCTCCACTTCCTCTGCAAGAATCTGTACGGCTCGTTCAATATTTTCCGCATCCGGCACGTAGTTCATACGCATGCACTGATGCGTGTGCGGCCAGTCATGTTCCAGCCCCGGGAAGAAAAAGTGCCCGGGCACCATCAGTACGCCTCGCGCCTTAAGCCGTTGATACAGCAGCTCCGTGCTGATCGGCAAATCGCGGAACCATAACCACAGGAAAATCGCCCCTTCGGGTTTATGTATCAGACAACGTTCTGCGGGCAAATAACGACGAATAATGTTAATCGTCTCCATGACTTTGCGCTGGTAGAAGGGTTTGATCACCCCTTCAGACAGCCGCAACAGATCGCCACGCTGGATCATTTCACAGGCGATAGCGGGCCCAATACTGCCCGGTGCCAGGCTGATAATGCCGTTCATGTTACTAATCGCCGTGATGGTACTTTCATCAGCGATGATAATTCCGCAGCGCGCGCCAGGCAGGCCGAGTTTGGACAGGCTCATGCAGAGAATGATATTGGGGTTCCACAAAGGCCGGACATCGCTGAAAATAATGCCCGGAAAGGGGACGCCATAGGCATTGTCGATCAGCAGCGGAACCTCATGCTGCTGCGCCAGCACATCCAGCTTCAGCAGTTCGTCATCGGTAATCACGTTACCGGTTGGATTCGTCGGGCGTGATACACAAATCAGGCCGACGTCATCATTCATGGGCAAATGTTCAAAATCGACGTGGTACTTAAACTGCCCTTCCGGCAGTAACTCAATATTCGGCTTGGCCGAAATAAACAGATCGTCATCCAGACCCGCATCGGCATAGCCCAGATATTCGGGGGCCAGAGGGAACAGCACGCGTTTTTTGCTGCCGTCACTGCGGCGCCCTGCAAACAGGTTAAACAGATAGAAAAACGCGCTCTGGCTGCCGTTGGTCAGGGCGATGTTCTGTGCAGTGATAGACCAGCCCAGTTGCTCTCGCAACATCGTCGCCAGCGCATCCAACAGCACCGCCTTGCCGCGAGGGCCATCGTAATTACACAAGGCCTCACTCAGTTTGCCTTCATCGTGCATATGCTGCAGCAACTGCTGAAAATAGTCGTTCATCTCCGGAATCTGCGCGGGATTGCCACCGCCAAGCATGATAGTGCCTGGCGTGCGTAAGCCTGCACCCATGTCTTCCATCAGACGTGAGATGCCGGAATGCTGAGTAAATTTGTCGCCGAACTGAGAAAAGGCCATAGCGGTTAAAAATTTGTAATGAATAATGGGAGAACCACCATAACGCCCGCTCCCGGCGGGCGCAATGGAAAGCCGTGGGGATTACGTCAGGACATGCGGATTAACGCAGTTTTTCTCTACATTGCCGTTAAGGGCTGCAATCAGGTTTTCAACCGCATCCTGCATCATTCCGTATCGGGTTTCGTGGGTCGCTGAACCAATGTGCGGCAGCGTCACAACATTCGGTAACGACAGCAGCGGCGAGTCAGTGGGTAAAGGCTCTTTTTCGAAGACATCCAGCCCGGCGGCGTGAATAGTGCCCTCCTGCAGGGCGGCAATCAGGGCGTTTTCATCCACCACTGGCCCACGGCCGGCATTGATCAGTACCGCACTGGATTTCATCAGTTTCAGCTGTTCCGCGCCGATCAAATGGTAAGTCTCTTCAGTCAGCGGCAGGCTGATGCATACAAAGTCGCTCTGTTTCAATAGCGTTTCCAGTTCACACCGTTCTGCGGCGAACTGTGACTCAGCCTGCGCGTGCTGGCGGCGAGCCTGATAAATAATTTTCATGCCAAAACCGAAATGCGCCCGCTGGGCCAGCGCCATGCCTATGCGGCCCATCCCCAGAATGCCCAACGTTTTGTGGTGTACATCAATACCAAAATGCGCCGGTCCGATGCTTTTTTGCCAGTTGCCAGCCTTGACCCAGGCATCCAGCTCCGGAATGCGGCGCGCGCTGCTGAGCACCAGCGCCATGATGGTGTCGGCGACCGTTTCAGTCAGCACCGTCGGCGTGTGCA
The DNA here is from genome assembly GCF_029967885.1 of Pantoea sp. V106_11. Taxonomy (NCBI): domain Bacteria; kingdom Pseudomonadati; phylum Pseudomonadota; class Gammaproteobacteria; order Enterobacterales; family Erwiniaceae; genus Pantoea; species Pantoea sp. V106_11. The sequence continues at coordinate 82,321 of NZ_JASCAK010000026.1, read as the reverse complement.
TCAGCACCACGCCTCGTTGATTTAACGCATCCACATCAAAGTTGTCATAGCCCACAGACACGCTTGAGCAGGCCCGCAGTCTGGGCATTTTTGCCAACAGATCGCGATTAACTTTGCCGCCCGAGCCCAGTAATCCTTCTGCCTCCTGCAGCGCTTTTTCATGCTGCTGCTGGCTTTCTGGCGACAGATCCTTGATTTCAGTCACCGTGGCATGTTCAGCAAGACGCGCACGCAGATCGTCAGGCAATTTTTTGTATAGAATGACGGCGGGTTTCATCAGATAGCTTCCTGTAAATAGATGACGGGCAACGCTAAGGTCGCCCGGAGAAGAGGCTAACGCTTACGCTTTCAGGCCGGTTTCGCTCCATGAAGCGACGGCGCCTTATTTTGTGCAGGTTTGACGATAAGCGTCAGTGCCACTGACAGCAGTAACGCCCCTCCCATAAAGATATAGGAGGCAGAAGGACTCCCGGTCGCGCCATTCAGATAACCCACAATCCATGAGCCGATAAAGGAACCCAGCGCACCCATACTGTTAATCAGGGCCATTGCGCCACCTGAAACATTACGTGGCAACATTTCCGGGATAATGGCAAAGAAGGGGCCATATGGCGCGTACATCGCAGCCCCGGCGATCACTAACAACGTATAGGATAGCCAGAAATTGCCCGATCCTACCAGGTAGGAGCCGAGGAAGGCCAGCGCCCCAATCAGCAATAAAGGCCAGACGAATAACTTACGGTTTTGGGTTTTGTCTGACGCCCAGGACACCAGTACCATTGCAATGGTCGCCGCCAGATAAGGCACTGCCGATAACCAGCCCGCCTCCACCATGCCCATTTGCGTACCGTTACGCAAAATTGAAGGTAGCCACAGCACGAAACCGTAAACGCCAATGCTCCAGGCAAAATATTGCATACACAGAATGATCACATTGCGGTTACGGAAGGCTTCCCCATAGTTACGCACGGCCTTGATACTTTCCTGCTCTTTTTGCAACTCGGCCTGCAGCGCGGCTTTTTCGACCTCACTCATCCAGCGTGCCTGTGAGGGTTTGTCCTGCACCATAAACCACCAGGCTACGGCCCAGATAACCGCAGGAATGCCTTCAAAAATAAACATTTCCCGCCAGCCAAAGGCCTCAATCAGATAACCGGAGACCACTGACATCCATAATACCGTGACCGGATTGCCCAGGATCAGAAAGGTATTAGCCCGCGAGCGTTCAGATTTAGTAAACCAGTTACTGATATAAATCAGCATCGCAGGCATTACGGCCGCTTCAACCACGCCGAGGATAAAGCGAATGGCCGCCAGCATGGGAATATTACTGACTACGCCGGTCAGTGAGGCGCAGCCGCCCCACAGAATCAGGCACCAGAAGATCAGTTTTTTTACGCTGCGGCGTTCGGCATAAATCGCGCCGGGTATCTGAAAAAAGAAATATCCCAGAAAGAACAAGGCGCCCAGTAATGACGACATGCCTTTCGTGATGCCCAAATCGTCGTTAATGCCCGCTGCTGAGGCAAAACTAAAATTGGCACGGTCAAGGTAGGCAAGGCTGTATGTAATAAACACGATGGGCATGATGAACCACCAGCGTTTTGGCGCGATCGTCTGCGTTTTCATCGGGAACTCCTCTGTCTGTGTTTGAGGGCTGGGCTATGCATCGCCTAACTGCTGACGCGTCGGCAACCCTTCGCTGTCGCCAATAACCTGAATCGCCAGTGAACCTATTTTGTTACCCCGGCGGATCGCCTGCACCAGTGGCTTCCCTTCCAGCAACGCACTAATCACACCCACGGCAAAGCCATCCCCTGCCCCTACAGTATCGACGACGTTATCCACTCTCATCGCCTCCACCTGGCCCTGTTCACCGCTGGCCGTCTTGTACCAGGCACCCTCACAGCCGGTTTTAATGATCACCGCTTTTACGCCCTTATCAAGATAAAAGTCAGCGATATCCTGCGGCTGGCGATAGCCAGTTAAGATATAGCCCTCTTTTTCGCCAGGCAGTACCCAGTCTGCGTATTCTGCTAACAGATTGAGCTGCTTGCGCATTTCGCCTTCGCTGCGCCACAGTACCGGGCGCAGATTGGGGTCAAACGAAAGCGTTTTGCCTCGCGCCCGCATCTCTTTAGCAGCATGCTTTGTCAGCTCAAGTGAGCTGTCTGAAATCGCTGCTGCAACCCCGCTGAGGTGCAGATGACGTGCAGCGCCAAAATAGTCGTGATCAAAATCTGTTGGCGACAGATGACTGGCGGCGGAGCCCTTACGAAAGTACTCCACCAGCGGATCTGAACCGTCGTCGACTTTGGATTTCAGCTGGAAGCCGGTTGGATAGCGCGGGTCAACGGTCACCTGACGATGATCGATATTTTCCTTATCCAGCACCTGACAGATGAAGCGACCAAAGGCGTCCTGCCCCACGCGGCTCACCCAGCCCACTTTCAGCCCCAGTCGCGCCAGACCAATAGCGACGTTCAGCTCTGCGCCAGCGGCGCGCTTCACAAAGGTGTCTACTGCGGCCAAATCGCCCGTTTCACGGGCGACAAACATGGCCATGGCCTCACCGATGGTGATTACATCAAGCGTGCCGTTTGGATGGGTAGTCATATGTACTCCTCAGACGTTACGCAGCAGCGTCACATAATGGCGCGTCACCGCAATCAAATCGTCGCCTTCCAGCGGAAACTCAATGCCGCGAGGCACTGCTGCTGGCAACCGGTGTAACAGGCTTTGCCAGCCAGGGCCGGCATCATCCAGCGCGATGGCGCGGTAGCTTGTCCCCTGCGGCACCGCCGCTTTGACATGCACGTAACCCACATGCTCAGCCAGCAGACCAGCCGCCTGGATCGGGTCTTCACCTGTCCAGCACCAGTTACCCATGTCAAATGTCATGGTAATCGGCAGCGCCGCCTCACCGGCGGCCTTAAAGAACCCTACCATCGGTTGCTGTTTGCCGAAGCGGGTTTGATCGTTTTCCACAGTCAGGGGCACGCCATATTCTGTCATCAAGCCACGTAGCTTTTCGCTGTACAGCGCGCCCGTAAAGTTACCCAGCGCCACTTTCAGCCGCTGTGCATTCAACTGACGTGCTTCGGAAAAGTAACCGTCCAGTAAGGGGTTAAGTTTGCCGTCCTCACAGAACAAGGTGTCGGGTACCGAATAACTGATGCGCAGCTGGTGCACCTGCGCTGCCTGCGCCAGCGCGGGTAAATGGGCTAACGTGGTCTCATCAAACAGTTCACGACGGATTTCCACACCGTCGGCGCCCGCCTGCTGGATAAGGGGCAATAGCGCGGCCTGCCCGCCCAGCTCAGCAATCTGTTGATGACCATACGCGGCGGCCACGACGATGATTTCGGGCTTCATTACGACTCCTGATGTGAAAATCTGCATTAACGTTATAAAAACGTTAAATGGAACCGGTTCCAAAGCAAAGTAGCAAAATGCGGAAGTATGATCGTGCTCACGAAGCGAGCACGTAATCGAAGGGAAGAGTCTGAAAATCAGCCGAGGCGTTGGCTGGAACCGCGCACGATGAGTTCGCCTGAAAAAACCTGTTCACAAGGTGGATGGTCGTGCCCCTCAATACGGGATATAAGACGTTCGAGCGCGCGATAACCGATTTGCCAGGTGGGCTGCTTTAAGGTGGTAATACCGACGCCAGCCAACGCAGCCCATTCGAGCTCGTCAAACCCTAACAGGCCAATATCTCTACCCCAGCGTAGGGCAAGACGCTGCAGAGAATGAGCCACCTGCAAGGTCAGCGCGCCATTGGCTACCATTACCGCACAGCGTTTTCCCGCGTGCCGCTGATGAAAGTCGCGCAGAATCTTATCCATTATCCCGGGCTGGTGCAGCGCGACTTCCGCATTCTCATGGGCGATTGCGGGATGTGCAGCAAGACGTTGCCGAAACGCCTGCAGTCGCTCCCGGCGCGTATTCACGCTGCCTAAGGGTTCGCTGAGAAACAGCAGCGACTCATAACCGTTGTCAATAAGATGGGCGGTGGCCGTTTCTGCCGCTTCGGCATTATTCAACCCGACCACATCACAGGGGAAATCAGGGATTTTTCGGTCGATCAGCACCATGGGCAGTAAAGACTGTTGTAGTCGGCTCAGTACCGCTTCATGCATGCCAACGGCGTTAACGACAATGCCCTCAACCTGATAGCTGCTCAGCAATTGCAGGTAATGTTGCTCCAGATCGACTTCGTTATTGGTATTACACATCAGTAACGTAAAGCCACATTCACGGCAGGCCGCTTCAATGCCACACATGACGTCTACAGAATAGGGATTGGTGATATCGGCGATGATCAGGCCAATGAGTCGGGTACGCCCCCGTTTCAGGCCACGTGCCATCTGGCTTGGCCGATAGTTAAGATCGCTAATCGCCTGCTCGATGCGCATTTTTAAATCGGCAGAAAGCAGATGTTGCTCGCCGTTTAAATAGCGCGAGACGCTGGTTTTACCGGTTTTTGCCGCATGAGCAACATCGCTGATAGTGGCGCGAGGCGGCCTGATTTTCATAAAGTATTCCGCAAATTAAGCATCCCGCGAGACTACCACAGCCATACAACATGGCAAAAACGTTCGCGTTACTGGGGAAATTGCAGCCAGGGTTGCCACAGTACTTGTAACTCCGCCAGCGGTGCTCCTTCCAGCAGCCGCATCACCATCATCGCAACCTGCTCGCCTCTCTGCTGCTCGCTGGCCTGCCGAATGGCGATAACCGGATGTTCGATAATGGCGTCGACCGGTAGCCCATCCCATGCCACTAAGGCAACAGCAGTATCACCCTCCAGGCGGCCCGCCTGCTGTAAGGCCACGAGCGCGCCTTCCGCCAGGGCGCTGCAATCGGTGATAATGGCCTGAGGTTGCAGCCCCTGTGCCAGCCAGTCTGTGGTTTGTTGATAGCCCGCCCGGCGCGACGGCGCAACCACCGCCGTGGCATAGGGCGGCACGGAATCCATTGCGTTGAGGTAGCCCTGGCGACGATCGCGCACAAAGGTGCAGGTTGTATTGCCTCCGAGCCAGGCGATGCGTTGCATACCCAGCGCCAGGCAGTGTTTTACCGCCAGTGCCGAACCTGCGGCGTTATCAACGTCGAACCAGGCATGATTCTGCTCTGAATCACTGCGTCCCAGCGTAAGAAAACTCACGCCTTTCTGCTGCAGGCTGAGCAGGCGCGCGTCATGAGGTGACGTGTGCGTAACAACAATGGCATCCACTGCCCGGCTGCGCAGCATGCGAATCAGTGAACGCTGCCCGTCATGCGGTTTATCTGTTAACAACACGAGATCGATATCGTGTTTGGAAAGACGCTGATCGAGCGCCAGTAATATCTTGTTAAAGTGCGTATCGTTGAAAGCGGGTGTGGTCATTGGATAAACCAGGCCAACCGCATTGGCACGGCCGGTTTTCAACCGTCGCGCTGCAACGTTGGGACGGTAGCCGCGCCGCTGCGCTTCTTCTTCCACGCGCTGCCGCGTTTGCTTTGCCACATCATCATAGCCGTTGAGTGCCCGGCTCACTGTGGTAACGGAGAGACCCAGTACTGACGCAATGGCTTTTAGTGACATGATGCGTTATCCATTGTTCAATTTGAACCATTCTGGCATAAAGCGTTGACAGGCACCGTGCGCAGGTTCCCAACTGGAAACCTTACCCATTTTATTACCAAAAGCCGTCGAAAAAAGGACAGCGAGTCTGACTTTGCCCCCGACAACGGGGGCGAGATGATCAATTTAACGGACTGAGCGTGATTTCAACGCGGCGGTTCTGCGCCTTACCGGCTTCAGTGCTGTTGGTTGCAACTGGACTGTCTGGACCTGCCCCCTGGGTATGCAAGCGGTTGCTGGCTACACCCTGAACGATCAGCGCACTGGCCACACTCTCTGCACGCTGCTGCGACAGGCGCATATTTAAAGCACGCGAGCCGGTGCTGTCCGTGTGTCCCACGACATTCACGGCGGTTTTAGGATACTCTTTTAGCACCATAGCGACGCCGGTCAGCGTATTAGCGCCCGCCGGTTTCAGGCTGCTGCTACTGGAATCAAAGGTCACATTGTTCGGCATATTCAGCACGATGTTATCGCCCTGACGCGTAACGCTAACGCCGGTTCCCTTCATTTTGTCACGCAGCTTCGCTTCCTGAACATCCATGTAATAGCCCACGCCGCCGCCTAACGCCGCGCCGCTTGCTGCACCGATTAACGCACCTTTGCCCCGATCTTTCTTCGAAGAGGAAAGCACGCCAACGCCAGCACCCACTAATGCGCCCAAACCTGCGCCTACACCGGATTTTCCCGCCTGAGACTCACCGGTATAAGGATTAGTTGTACAACCTGATACCACCAAACTACCGCTCAACAGCAGGGTGAGAGCAATTAACTTTTTCTGCATTATTTGTCCCTTAGATTCATCACAACGAGGCACCTTGTCCCCGTTTGGCATTGATTATGCCGCGCAAAAGTGAGGAAAATCCTGAGACAATGTCTTATTTTGTAAAGGATCGACGTTAAATGTTGTCAGGATGACAAAAGCAGTTGGTTTGATGATCGTTTATCAGGCCGCAGGCCTGCATAAATGAATAACAAATTGTCGGGCCGATGAATTTAAAACCACGGGTCTTTAGCGCTTTTGAAAGCGCGATAGCCTGCGCAGAGGTGGTGGGACTTTGTTTGTAATCGACAACATGATTGACGACAGGCTGATTATCAACGAACTGCCATACAAAGTGGGCAAAATCCTCCCCTTTTGCTTCCATTGCCAGCATCGCCCGGGCATTAGCAATAATGGCCGCAATTTTTCCGGGATGACGAATAATGCCGCTGTTTTGCATCAGTTGGGCGATATCCTGAGCGTCCATCTGCGCAATGGTTTGCGGTTCAAACTGGTGAAACGCGGCGCGGTAATTTTGGCGTTTTTTCAGTACGGTAATCCAGGATAACCCAGCCTGCTGGCCTTCCAGACAGAGCATTTCAAACAGCGCCTGCTTATCCCTCTGTGGTCTGCCCCACTCGTCGTCGTGATACGCCAGATAGACAGGATCTTGCGTTACCCAGCCACATCGTTGCATCGTGTTTTTCCTTTTATGCCAGGCCATGTTTATTGCCTCGATAGTAGAGGGAATCCTCCAACATTTGAACCCGAGTCACAGTAAATTGCGAGGCCGCTTCGGTTATCCGCTGCAGTCATGCATTTAGCTGAACCGATCACGCATAAAAAGCGAAGGCAGCGATAACGAATGTAAATACAATGATAACGATAGTCATTTTCAGGTAACTCCATGCGTAACAATGTCATCCTTATTGGGCGTGAGCTCACCGTATTTCTTTTTGCTTCTCTGTTTATCACCTTCATGATCGGCCCCATCTATATCGATGTGGTCTGGATGAATAATGCGCTGCACGAAGCGTCTTTTACCGAAACCGCGCAGGAACTGTTGTTATTCAGTCTTGCCGCACTGTTTTTTATTGCCGCCCGTCATCGGCCTGCACAACGCGGTGGATTAACCTTAATTGCCGGTTTTTACAGTTGCATGCTTATTCGTGAACTGGATTTTTTCTTCGATCTCATCCGTCATGGTAGCTGGGTGTGGTTTGCGCTGGCGATCGCGCTGGGCAGTTTAGCGGTGGCCATGCGTACCCCAAAGCAGACCCTGAGCGCGCTGGCCGATCTCCTCAGGCACAACCGCTGGCCCGTTATGGCTGCCGGATTGATGATCGTGCTGGTTTTTTCCCGACTGTTTGGGATGAACACGCTGTGGTCTCACCTGATGCCCGATCACTACAATCGTGGCGTAAAAAACATGGCCGAAGAAGGCGTGGAATTACTGGGCTACAGCCTGTGCTGGCTGGCCGGGCTCCGCTATCTGTGGCAAACCCGTCGCTAAAAGCGTAAGACAGCTTACGTCACGTCCGCCCAGCCATTGTGTAAACGCATCCGGTTGGGTGGAAAACCTCAACGCTTTTTCAGCGATCCCGCGCGTTAAAAAAGGTACAATATCCGCTTCTGCACTGGAAATTTTATCCGGTGTTCGGTGTAAGTTAACCGCAGGTCTTTTCATGTCAGTCAAAATCTTAACGTCAACGCTTATTGGTCTTGAGGCTTTCCGTCAGGATCCGCTCAGCGCCTTGCAGCAGGCTGAAGACGGCACGCTGGCGGTGCTGGAAAATTATACGCCCGTAATGTATGCCATTACGCCAGCGCGCCTCGCGCGGCTACTGGCACTTGAGGCCGCCGCCCAGCAACCCAGTGATGTGGCGCTGGACGACAGCCTGTATGACGATGTTTCTGCTACGCTGCATACGCCGGTGGGTAAATTCGCCATGTATGATGGCTGGCAGCCGGACGCTGACTTTACGCGACAGGCGGCCATCTGGGGCGTTGCACTAAGCGAACCGGTGACGCCAGCTGAACTGGCTGCCTTTGTGGCCTACTGGCAGGCGGAAGGGCGTTTGTTTCATCATGTGCAGTGGCAGCAGAAGCTGGCACGCAGCCTGCAAATGAATCGGGCGGCCAATTGCGGACAACCCAGACGTGACATTACACAGTTGCCAAATCCTGACAGCACAATTCCTGATGGTTTCCGGGGTGAATAATGAAAACGCCGAACGATCTGTTTAACCGTCTGAAACGAATGATGCCCGCGGGTACCCGACCCAAGTTCACAAACGGTGAAGAATTACTGGCCTGGAATCAGGAACAGGGCCGTCTGCGATCAGAATCTATCGTGCGCGAAAATCGTGCGATGAAAATGCAGCGCATCATGGGCCGTTCCGGCATTCGCGAGCTACACATCAACTGCTCGTTCGATAACTATCGGGTTGAAAACGAAGGCCAACGCAAAGCGCTGGAACTGGCTCGCCAGTATGCGGCCGAATTTGATGGCAGTATTGCCAGCTTTGTTTTTTCTGGCCGTCCAGGCACTGGCAAAAACCACCTGGCAGCCGCCATTGGTAACGATCTGATTTTACGTGGCAAGAGCGTGCTAATCGTCACGGTGGCAGATCTGATGTCGAGCATGAAGGGCACCTTCAGCGGCAGCAGCAATATTACGGAAGAACGGCTGATTCAGGATCTCAGCAGCGTTGATTTGCTGGTGATCGATGAGATCGGTATGCAGAGTGAATCGCGCTACGAGAAAGTGATTATTAACCAGATTGTGGACCGCCGTTCCTCCTCGAAACGCCCGACGGGCATGCTGTCTAACCTCGATCACGCCGGGATGAATGCGCTGCTGGGTGAACGCGTTATGGATCGCATGCGGCTGGGCAATAGCCTGTGGGTTCGCTTTGACTGGGAAAGCTACCGTAGCCGCGTTCGCGGTGATGAATACTGATTTGGCTGCCCGCGAACGCGGGCCAGCTCTTTACCTTACCGTTACACAATCCTGTGGCCTGGCACCCATTTCTGACTTAATTCTCTCGCCCTGAGGCCGTCGCCGTTTGGCAGGCTTATCTGCACGATGCTAAGTTTTGATTAGACATCAAACTAATAAGACTTCATCGTTGGTGGCAAATCTGCTGCCGATTTCCACACCCGGGGTAATCCGCCATGAAAGTGACTGGCAAAGGGCCTGCATTAATGCGGCTGAATAATCAAAAGCGGGTCATGGCGCAACTGCGCCAGCGCCGTATCACGTCGCGGCAGGACCTCGCGCACATCCTGGCAATCAGTAAAAATACCGTGTCGCAGATTATTGATGATCTGCTGGAACAGGATCTCGTGCAGGAGCTGGGAAAAGCCAGTGTCTCTGCGGCAGGTCGCCCTAAAATCCAGATTACCCTGCGTCCGGAAAAGCTGGTCAGCGCCGGCATCATGGTGGAAAAGAACCTTATCCACTGGCAGGTTTGCGATTATTTCTCTCAACCCCTGGCGGAACAAACCCTGCGGACAGATACCAGCCGACCGGGGCCACTGTTAGCGGAGGTGACCGCCTTATGTGAAAAGCTCACCGAATCCTGGCCGGGCCTGCTGGGCATCGGGCTGGGCTTTCCTGGCGTCGTCGATCCCAGACGGGGCTGGATGCATTTATCTACCCATCTGGGCTGGCAGGACGTTGATCTGGCGAGCAACCTGCGTAAACAGATCAGATTACCGATTCGCATTATGAATAACGTTAAAGCCGCTGCGCTGCTGTCTGTGCAACAACTCAACTTGCCCGCCGAAAGCGGGCATTTTTATTTACGAATTGCCGAAGGAATTGGCGGCGCACTGGTACAGCACGGTGTCGTTTTTACCGGCAACAGCTGGACGGCGGGCGAAGCCGGCCACCTCACTGTCCAGCCGAACGGGCCTCGCTGTAGCTGCAACCGTCAGGGTTGTCTGGAAGCCATGATCAGTAAACCTGCCATTAATCAACAGCTGGCCCAGCGTCAGCCGGGGCTGACCTGGCACAACCGCGACAGCGCGCCTAACGTGGTAAACGAAGTGATGCAACTGGCGGGAAACTATCTGGGTATCGCGCTCAGCCAGATCATGCTGTTGCTCAATCCGGCCAACATCATCATTGATTGCCCCTGGAGCGTCAGCCCAACATTTTGTCAGGCCGTACTTAATCAAACCCAGGCCAACAAGCTGGCATTCATTGCCGCTCACACTCAGGTACATTTTCTGACGTCGCACCTTGCACCGGCAACGGGACTGGCGCTGGCGATTATTGAGCAACAAGAGCAGCGAACGGACTAAGGGCGCTCAGCGCTGGCGAAAGTCAGGGATAATCAGGTCACCCCGCATGACATAAGAGTCCAGTACGCTACGCGTCTGTTCAGTCAGTGCCTTAACGATGCGCGCTGCCATCGCGTCCATCGAGTACTCAATCGCCGGAATAGTCGGAATGCCGGGCAAGTTCAACGAGCCCGCCAGACTGAAGACCATAATGTCGTCGGGAACCTTTTTGTTAAACGCCTGCAACTGGGGAATGACTTTCTGCGCCTGTTGTTCATCCGCCACCAGCAATGCGCTGAAATTCAGCGTGGACGCGTTATTCAGCAACTCCTGGAGTGCTACCGAGGAGGATGTGGCGTCCATAAACACAAGGTTGCGGTTAAACGGCAGAAAGTTTTTTTCCAGCGCGTGTTTATAACCCAACAGAACCCGATCGGAAAATCCCATTCTGTCAGGATGAATCAGAGCAATCTGTCGACGATTTTGGCTTATCAGGTAGTTGCAGGCGGTTTCGGCGGCAAAGGCGTGATCGAACTGAATGCTGTTAACGTCGTCCCCGGCTTCCAGACAATCCACCAGGATAACGTTTTTTTGATTCAGGTTCAGCGGGAAGCGCGCGCCGATAATCAACACATCGTCACACAACCCACAGGTCAGCTCATCAAGGCAGGTCATCACTTCCATCCTGCTGTTCGCGAAACGGAGCAAGAGGTGTTTTTGGTGCTGGCTGAGGTGTTTTTCCAGCGCATAGAGGTAACCGGTGGTCTGGTTAATGTTGTCCTGTGCGCAAATTACGCCAATACAGCCGGTGGTTTGACTGAGTAATGACTGAGCGATCACGTTTGGACGATAACTGAGTTCATCCACCGCTTTTAATACCGCAACGCGGCTGGCTTCTTTTACACCGCGTGACCCACTCAACACGCGCGACACCGTGGCTTTTGACACACCCGCGAGACGCGATACATCGTTGATAGTAGACATTCTTTTCCCCTGAAAACCCCGCTGAATCCCTGAAAAACGCCCTAATCCTGCGGCTCAAATAATCATCACCGGCAGTATAGCTTTTTCGTTTTTTCATGGAAACCGATTTTCCATTTCTTCTCAATTATCGACAATAACTTGAAATTACGTGATCTGAATCGTAAGAAAAATGTTTATTTAACGGGGATCATGATGCCTGTCACACTTCCGTTTGCATCAAATGGAAACCGGTTTCCGTATCATATCAAATCAAGTCTGTAACACGTTTTATACGCAAAGGAGGGTTACTCATGATCAGGATTATGTTGTGTTGTTCAGCAGGAATGTCCACGAGTCTTTTAGTCCGCAAGATGGTCGACGTTGCGAACCAGCGCGGGCTGAGTGTGCAGATCGATGCCTGGGGCGTTTCCGAATTTGATGCGCAGTTTCCAAACTATCAGGTCGTTCTGCTAGGTCCGCAAGTGAAGTACATGTTAACCACGCTCTCAGAAAAAGCTGCCACCCACGGCATTCCTGTCCAGGCCATCAATATGACGGACTACGGCATGCAACGCGGTGACAAGGTGCTGGATTACGCTCTGTCGCTTATTGAAGCGGCACACTAGAAAGGTGTCATTATGAGTTCGTTATATCAGTCGATGGTGACGGTAATTGAACAGTCCATTACGCCACTCGCCGGAAAGTTAGGTCAGCAAAAGTATGTGATAGCGATTCGTGACGGCTTTACGGCGGCGCTACCGTTTATGATTATTGGATCGTTTATGTTGGTATTTATCTTCCCGCCGTTTTCAGCGGACACCACCAACAGCGTTGCCCGTGCCTGGCTGGACTTTTCCATCACTTATCGCCAACAGCTGATGCTACCGTTTAATCTCAGCATGGGCGTTATGACCTTTTTTATCTCGGTCGGGATTGGTGCCAGCCTGGGCCGCCAGTTTAATCTGGACCCCATCATGTCGGGTTTGCTGGCATTTATGGCGTTTTTACTGGTGGCCGCGCCTTATGCGGATGAAAAGATCTCTACCCAGTATCTTTCCGGTCAGGGAATTTTTACTGCCTTGATTACCGCCATTTACGCCACCCGGGTTTATGCCTGGCTAAAACAAAATAATGTCACGATCCGCCTGCCGAAAGAAGTGCCTACCGGCGTGGCACGCTCCTTCGAGATTCTGATCCCGGTACTGGTGATTATCGCAACGTTACATCCGCTCAACCTGTTTATCGAAGCGCAAACCGGCATGATTATGCCACAGGCGATCATGCATTTGCTGGAGCCGCTGGTTTCGGCTTCGGACTCTTTGCCCGCCATTTTGCTTTCCGTCCTGCTGTGTCAGATTTTCTGGTTTGCCGGTATTCATGGTGCACTGATCGTCACCGGCATTATGAATCCCTTCTGGATGGCTAACCTCTCTGCTAACCAGGCCGCCCTGGCGGCGGGAGCCGCGCTGCCGCATGTCTATCTACAGGGGTTCTGGGATCACTACCTGCTGATTGGCGGAGTGGGCTCCACCTTACCGCTGGCCTTCTTACTGCTGCGTAGCCGGGTGCTACATTTACGCACCATTGGCAAAATGGGCGTGGTGCCCAGCTTTTTTAATATCAATGAGCCCATCCTGTTTGGTGCGCCGGTCATCATGAACCCGCTGCTGTTTATCCCCTTCGTCTGCGTTCCAATGATTAATGCCGTGCTGGCTTATACCGCCACGAAACTCGGCTGGATCGCCCAGGTGGTTTCGCTTACGCCATGGACCACGCCCGCCCCGATCGGTGCCTCCTGGGCCGCTAACTGGGCGCTAAGCCCGCTGGTGATGTGCCTGATTTGTATGCTGATGTCGGCGCTGATGTACTTACCCTTCCTGCGTGCCTATGAACGCAGCCTGATTAAAGCAGAAGAGAAAAAAATCAAGGATGCGCCCCCTGCAGGCCAACCCGTGCCCGGTCATCCACAGGCTTAAGGAGCCCATAAAATGAACTACCGTTTTCCTGAAAATTTCTGGTGGGGCAGCGCCAGCTCGGCGTTACAAGCCGAAGGGGACAGCCTGAATGGCGGTAAAAGCCCTACCACCTGGGATCGCTGGTTTGCACAACAGCCTCACCGTTTCCATCAAGGCATTGGCCCACAAGACACCTCGGGCTTTTATCAGCACTGGCAGCACGATATCGCATTACTAAAGCAGTTAGGGCACAACAGCTTTCGCACGTCGCTGAGCTGGGCGCGCCTGATGCCAGACGGCACTGACGCCGTGAATCCTGACGCCGTGACTTTTTATAACAAGGTCATCGATGCATTACTGGCGCAGGGCATTACACCGTTTATCACCCTGTTTCATTTTGATATGCCTCTGGCTATGCAGGACAAAGGCGGCTGGGAGAACCGTGAGGTTGTTGAGGCGTTTGGCCGCTATGCCCAGCGCTGTTTCGCGCTGTTCGGCCATAAGGTGAAACACTGGTTTACCTTCAATGAACCGATTGTGCCGGTCGAAGGTGGCTATCTGTACGATTTTCATTATCCCAACGTCGTGGACTTCAGACGAGCGGCTAACGTGGCCTTGCACACAGTCCTGGCACACGCGCTGGCAGTACGCGCCTGGCGTAACGGCGGCTACGACGGTGACATTGGTGTGGTGCTGAACCTCACGCCGTCCTATTCACGATCGGCAAATCCGGCCGATGTGCAAGCCGCACATCATGCTGACCTGTTGTTTAACCGTAGCTTTCTGGATCCGGTTCTGAAGGGAGAATATCCCGTGGATCTGCTGAGCTTACTGAGTCAGTACCACCAGCTTCCGCGCTGCCAGCCTGGCGACGCTGCGTTGATTGCCGACGGCATTATCGACCTTCTGGGCGTGAACTATTATCAGCCGCGCCGGGTGAAGTGTCGGGACAGCGCCGTCAATGCTGAAGCGCCCTTTATGCCGGAGTGGTTATTCGACCACTATGAAATGCCAGGCCGTCAGATGAATCCGTATCGTGGATGGGAAATTTACGCGCCCGGTATTTACGATATTCTGACTAACCTGCGGGTTAATTATGGAAACCCGCGCTGTTTTATTTCTGAAAATGGTATGGGCGTTGAGAATGAACAGCGATTTATTCAGAACGGTGAAATTCTGGATGATTATCGTATCGAATTTGTTTCCGAACATCTTAAATGGCTGCATAAAGGGATTCGCGAAGGCTGTCATTGCCTGGGTTATCATATGTGGACATTTATTGATAACTGGTCATGGCTAAACGGTTATAAAAATCGTTACGGTTTTGTGCAGTTAGATTTAGCCACGCAAAAACGTACGATTAAAAAGAGTGGCAAATGGTTTGCTGAGGTTGCCGAAAATAACGGTTTTAATTGAGAGCACGATCATGATTGAACTTGAAGACGCGGTAATGACGATTATTGTCAATGCGGGGCATGCCCGCAGCCTGTGCTTTGAAGCCCTTCAGGCAGCACGAAAGGGTGACGTTGATGAGGCAAAAGCCCGGCTAAAGGAGGCCGACGACTATTCCCGCACCGCGCATCAAATGCAAACCCGATTAATAGAGCAGGACGCAGGTGAAGCCCGCCAGCCAATGACCTTAATTATGGTCCATGCTCAGGATCATTTAATGACCTCAATGCTGGCTCGTGAACTGGCAGAAGAAATTTTTTATCTCTACCAGCGTTAATAAAAAAACATGACAGGAGATCGGCTGAAAAACAAAAAACCTCTGGAAATAACATAATATAAAAATCAACTTGCCCTGGTCATCAATAAACCCGCGCAGGATGGTTATTGTCTGATCATTAACACACGTCGTTATTCGGGTTGAACATCATCAACCCGAATAACGCTGTGCAAACGAGATAGCCATGAATATTATTCGAAAACTTCCATTACCTCTGGCGGTGATAGCCGCGCTGTGCCCTGCCGTCGCCGCTGCACAGGAGTTTACGCAGGAACAGATCGACGCCATCGTCGCCAAAGCCGTTGATAAAGCCCTGGCCGAACGTCAGGCGAAGATGGATGCAGCCGTAGCGAAAAAAACGGACGTGGTGACCGACCCGCAAAGCCCGGCCCAGTCACCGGATATGGCAATCCCCTTTGGCGTCACGTTCAGCGGCTATGCGCGCTACGGTGCGCACTATCAAAGCGGCGATCAGAAATATGTAGCCGTGGACGGTTCTTATAACGGTGCCTCCGGCATTGGCCGTCTGGGCAACGAAGGCAACGGTGGCGAATTCCAGCTCTCCAAGGCGTTTAAAAGCCAAAGTGGGGCTATCTGGGATGTCAATGTGATGATCGATCACTGGGGCGACGAGGTGAATCTGAAAAAGGCCTATGCCGGCGTGACGAATGTGCTGGCATCAAATCCTGATGCCTACCTCTGGGCCGGACGGGACTTTCATCAGCGCCCGCAGCAGAACATCAATGATTATTTCTGGATGAACCATGATGGCCAGGGCGCGGGCGTGAAGAACTTCGATGTGGGCGGGATAAAATTTGACGTGGCCGCCGTCGCTGCCGTGGAATCCTGTAGCCCTGAAGTGCTCAGCGATGAGTCTAATCCCTCGCGCATCACCTGTACGGGAGGTTCAGGTACCGGGGATAAAGGCAACTACGCTGCCACCTCTAAAATTCACGGCATCAAGCTGGGCGCACTCGATCTGGAGCTGTACGCTAATTACGGTTTCGACTCTAAAGCCGTAGAGAGTGAAGACCGCCTGAAAGCCTGGCAGGGTGCGTTTGTACTGAGCCACACTAACGACCATGGCGTGAATAAAGTGATTGCCCGCTATTCTGACAATTCGGATAACAGCGTTTACAGCAAAACCGAGGGCCTCAGCACTGTGTATACCAGCTTTGAGGGTAAGCATCTGTTTAGCCCGCAGGCACAGGTCGAGTATTTGTTGGGTTATCACGACTACGATAACAGTCGGCTGAAAAGCGATAACCGGAAGAACTACGCCGCGATTGTCCGCCCAATGTATTTCTGGAATGACGTCCATTCCACCTGGCTGGAAGCCGGTTATCAGCGCGTTAACTACGATGAAGGCGGCAGTAACCATGGCTGGAAGCTGACTCTGTCGCAAAATATCGCCATTGCCATGGGGCCGGAGTTTCGTCCTATGCTGCGCTTCTATGTCACCGGGGGCAAAGTGGACAATGCGCGCACCGCTCGCGTGAACGGCAGGGAGAACGAAATACTGGACGACTTTAATCTGGGCGCGATGTGGGAAGCCTGGTTTTAGGCATAACCCGAACAGTGATCTCATCCTGCGGATGACAGACGCGCATTCTGTCTCCAACAACGATAACCCATTGCCGATCGGAGGTTCCCGTATAGGGCCGATCGGCAATGGCCCTTTGCAAACGGCATGTTGTCATCCCCTGTCGTCTGGCGGTCTCAGGTAAGGGCGGGAGGTCAGGTCCACGGGCTGCGAGTTTAACCCCTGCCAGGCCAGCGCCCGGCACGCCCGATAAAACCTGACAATCGCGTTACGCTGCACGCTCGCCCTCAAAAACCCGTATGAACCTTGTCACAAAACACGCATTCCGTTCTTCCGTGTTTACCGGTGACCGTTTATCCCGCCATGTTGTTAAAGGCTTGTTACACATAGCCTCAGGTAATGGCTTAGGGTTATTGATGCACAGTACGCATTAGTCGATGAGTTTATTGCGCTTATTTACTTTATTTTCCTGATCCAGTCTTCAGCAACAGACGCGGCAAAAAGCGTCAATGATAAACTGGAGATACCGATGCATTCCTCGACTTCACCTATGACCACCCGCGCCCGAACCGGCGCCATATTACGTGTTACCTCAGGCAACTTTCTGGAGCAGTTCGACTTTTTCCTGTTCGGCTTTTATGCCACCTATATTGCTCACACCTTCTTTCCTGCGAGCAGTGAATTTGCCTCGCTGATGATGACCTTTGCCGTGTTCGGCGCGGGCTTCCTGATGCGCCCTATTGGTGCTGTGGTGCTGGGCGCATACATTGATAAGGTCGGCCGACGTAAAGGTCTGATTGTTACCCTGTCAATTATGGCGGCGGGCACCTTCCTGATCGTCCTGATTCCGTCTTACCAAAGCATTGGGCTTTGGGCACCGATGCTGGTGTTAACCGGCCGCCTGTTACAGGGTTTCTCTGCCGGAGCCGAACTGGGCGGCGTTTCCGTTTATCTGGCTGAGATCGCCACGCCGGGCCGTAAAGGCTTTTACACCAGCTGGCAGTCCGGTAGCCAGCAGGTTGCCATTATGGTTGCCGCCGCGATGGGTTTTGCCCTGAATGCCGTGCTGGAAGAGAGCGCGATTCGTGAGTGGGGCTGGCGCATTCCGTTCCTGTTTGGCTGCATGATTGTGCCTTTCATTTTCTTTCTGCGCCGCAAGCTCGAAGAAACCCAGGAATTTAACGCCCGTCGTCATCACCTGGCGATGCGCGACGTGTTTAAAACCCTTCTGGCCAACTGGCAGGTTGTGATTGCCGGCATGCTGATGGTTGCGATGACCACCACCGCGTTCTATCTGATCACCGTTTATGCGCCTACTTTCGGCAAGAAAGTGCTGATGCTCAGCGCCTCGGACAGCCTGCTGGTTACGCTGCTGGTCGCCATCTCTAACTTTTTGTGGCTGCCGGTTGGCGGGGCGCTGTCTGACCGTTTTGGACGTAAACCCGTCCTGGTCAGCATGACGCTGATCGCGCTGGCGACCGCGTACCCTGCCCTGACGATGCTGGCTGCTGCCCCCAGCTTCTCCATGATGCTCACTGTCCTGCTGTGGCTGTCATTTATTTATGGCCTGTACAACGGCGCGATGATTCCGGCACTTACCGAGATCATGCCAGCTGAGGTGCGAGTAGCAGGCTTTTCACTGGCTTACAGCCTCGCGACCGCCATCTTTGGCGGATTCACGCCGGTGATTTCAACAGCGTTAATTGAGTACACCGGCGATAAAGCCTCTCCGGGTTACTGGATGAGCTTCGCTGCCGTCTGCGCCTTACTGGCAACGCTGTACCTGTACCGTCGCAGCACGGTCAATCTGCAAACCGCCGTTAAACATTAAGTCAGGGCTTACATAATGAAAATAATTTACCGTTCACTCCTTGCCACGTTGGTTCTTTCGTCGGTCAGCACCGCAGTGCTGGCAAAAGATGTGACCGTGATGATTTCTGGCGGCTTCAAAGCCGCGCTGGAAAAACTGACGCCTCAGTTTGAAGCGAAAAGTGGCGATAAAATTATTCTGGTGTCCGGGCCTTCCATGGGCAAAACCCCGCAGGCGATCCCCAACCGACTGGCGCGCGGGGAAAAAGCCGACGTGGTGATTATGGTGGGCGATGCGCTCAGTCAGCTGGAAAAAGACCAGTGGATCAAACCAGGTTCACGCGTTGAGCTGGCCGACTCGCCGATCGGCATTGTGGTGAAGAAGGGAGATGCCAAACCCGATATCAAAACGGATGACACACTGCGTAAAACCCTGCTGAATGCTAAATCCATTGCCTATTCCGACAGCGCCAGCGGTCAATACGTTAGCAATCAGTTGTTTAAAAAGTTAGGCATTGAAGACAAGGTCAAAGGCAAAGCCCACGAGGTGGAGCGCATTCCGGTGGCGTCTGAAGTGGCAAAAGGCCACTATGCGCTGGGCTTCCAGCAGGTGAGTGAGCTCCTGCCGGTGCCGGGCGTGACCTTTGTAGGCGAACTGCCTGACGACGTGCAGTACATCACCCGATTTGCCGGCGCCGTGCCAGCCAAAGCTGAGCATCCAGAGGAAGGCAAAGCGCTACTTGATTTCCTGGCGTCAGCTCCGGCTCAGGAAATGGTCCATGCCACGGGCCTGCACTCGGTCAAAGCGCAGCAGCCTGCTAAGCAGAGTGATACCGTTCAGTAATTAGCTTTTCCAGTTCAGCGGCAATGTAGGACTGAATGCGTCCGCTGCGCCGGATCAGGCCAACGGTGCGTTTCACTACCGGATCGGTAAGCGGCAGATGAACCAGCACCGAATGGCCTGATGACGGCATCGACATCGCGGGAACGGCAGCAATGCCGATTCCCGCTTCGACCATCCCTAACATGGTTGTGACATGCCGGGTTTCGCAGATACTCGGACGCGCGGGAACGACATGGCCCAGCGCGGAATCAAGTAGGTTACGATTGCCTGAGGTTTTATCCAGCCCCACGTAATCCTGCTGATAAAACTCTTGCCACGTCAGACTTTTACGGCTGGCAAGAGGATGATCGTGCCGACAGGCAACCACGTAAACATCCTCAACCAGCGGTAAAAATTCGGTGTCAGGCGGCGGATTACCGGAGAAGCAAATGCCAAAATCTGCCTGACCGCTGGTGACGGCCTCTATGACGTTGCCTGCGCTACTGTCAATAATTTTGACACGCACTCTGGGATAGCGGGCCTGAAAGCGGCGGATCACATCCGGCATAAAGTAATAGGCAGCGGACGGCACTGTGGCCACCGTCACCAGGCCTGTTCTGTCCTGACTGACTTTACTGATATCCGCCATAACTTCTTCAAAGTTGATCAGAAGCTGCTCTGAACGTGCGGCAAACGTCTGACCATAAAGCGTCAGCGTGACCCGGCGAGTGGTTCTGTCAAACAGCCTGATTCCCAGTGCCGTTTCCAGCTTCTCGATCCTGCGGCTCAGCGCCGACTGAGACAGGCAGATGGATTCCGCTGCAATACGGAAATTGCCATATTCGACCAATGCGCGAAACGCATAGAGATCGTTAAGATCGAAATTAACGGGCATAGCGGCTGACGTTCCTTTCAACGATGGAGAAGCAAAGACAGAGGGAACTCATAGTGCCTTATCGAATGGCGGCAAACAAAGTGAAATGTTGACGGGACGGGTAACAGAAAACGGCAGGTCAAAAGGGGGATCGCCCGTGCAAACAGGCGATCCGGCATAACAAAAACTACGCGACACGCGGTGACGCTGAACGAGACACGTTTCTGACCGCTTCCTCGGCTCGCGCTGAATTACTCTGAATGCTGGCTATCACCTCTCCGGCCTGACGCATCAAATTAACGCCGCGAGCCGTGTTTTTCAGGTTATTTTCGATATCTTCCAGCACCTTTTTGGCCAGCTGATTATTGCTGGACACCACGCGCCCTATCTCTTCGGTCGCTTCATTAATTCGGGCCGCCAGGGTCCGGACTTCAGCTGCCACAATGGCGAAACTGCGTCCGGACGTGCCGGCCCTGGCCGCCTCTATTGCCGCATTCAGGGCGATGAAACGCGTCTGCTCGGCGATGTTGCGAATGGTATGTACCATATCAGCAATACGATCCGACTGTCCGTTTAAGCCAAAGACATCTGCGGATACGCTGTTCATCTCTTTCGCAATTTCGGCCATCGTTCTGACGCTGTCTTCAATCACATCCGCGCCCGTTACCGAGCTTTCGCGGGTTTGCTGCGCCATCTTCCACGCGTGTTGAGCCGCCTCATTTTCCTGCTGGTTCTGCAATACCTGCTCGGTGACGTCACTGGCGAATTTGACAATCTTGTACATCCGCCCCTCTGCATCAAAAACCGGATTATAGGTTGCGCGCAGCCAGATAGTTTCGCCATTACGATTGAGCCGCGGATACTGCCCAGAGAAAAATTCTCCCTGATTCAGACGCTGCCAAAACTGCTGATATTCCTGGCTGTTACGCAGCTCCTCAGAGCAGAACATCCGGTGATGCCTGCCCAGTACCTCGTCTGCCTTGTAGCCCGTTGCTTTGAGGAAGTTTTCATTTACCTCCAGCACTTCACCGGCTTTATTAAACGCGATGACCGCCATTGAACGGCTGATGGCCTGCACCAGCGCATCCTGCTGCTGTGCCTCACTGATACGCTCGGAGATATCTGCTGCCAGCTTAATCACCTTGATGACGCGGCCATGTTTGTCTTTTACTGACACATAGCTGGCTTCCAGCCAGACCGGATGGCTGTCTTTGCCCAGGCGCAGGTATTTACCACTAAAGCTCTTGCCGCTGGCAAGGCGCAGCCAGAACTGGCGGTACTCGGCTGAGTTCACCATTGATGGCGGGCAAAACATACTGTGGTGACGACCCACAATCTCTTTCGCGTCGTAACCCATCTTGCTCAGAAACAGGGCATTTGCGCGAAGAATGATGCCATCTGGGGTAAATTCGATGATCGGAACCGCATCGTCCAGTGCTCTGAGCGAATCGGCGGCGTGTTTATGCTGGTGTTTAGGAAAAACAGAAAATAGTTTTTTTAATATTGTCATTTTTATACTGCCATATTGAGTGGTCTGGATGAGTTATCGGCAGGATAAAGAACGGGCTTGAGACAATGGCGAATAAACAAGCAACAGATTGTGACAAGGTTAATAACTTCGATACAGGGCTGAATACCGGACGCAGCGCTGCCTGATGACCGCGTTAAAAGGGGAAAACTGTCATTGTGCTGAGAAACATGTGCACTTCAGGTCAATCGCGCTATCGGCGAAAGAAGACGTTCTCATCGTCCGCGATAAAAGCCCAAAAAAAAAGCTGCCATCAGGCAGCTCTTTCGCTTTGCTCAACATAACGCTGTTATTTATACAGCTCAGCAGTCATGTGAACACGATCGTTGGTATTGGCTTCGATGATTTTATACTGTGCGCCCTGCTGCTCAGCCTGGGCAGCAATTTTCGCTTCTGTGCCATCGAGCGTTGAACCGGTGGCGGTAACGGTTTGTGCAAAAGCGGAAGCTGACATCAGTGAGAGCGCAGCAACGGCGGCAAGTGAAAGTGTTTTCATGGTTTTCATAATCCTGTTCCTTATCTTGTAAGCGGGAAAGCGGTTCGCTTTCGATGGGGATAATGATAACCACTGTTATTAATACATAGTTAACAATAAGTGCCGTTATTGTGATCATGCTATCTATCGCACTGATAGCGCTTTGCTGCTTTTGGTTCTGCCGGATTGACTGAAGAACATGGGTAATGGTTGCCATAGCAGGTTTTAGAAAGCGGATGAGGGATGAGTTGCTTGTCATGGAGGCGTTGAGAAGGCGGTTAGCCGGGCACACTCAACGCAAAACAATTGATTGCGTGGTGCATTTAAAACGGGCGACACAACAAAAGCCGCCCGGGGGATCCGTCAGGCGGTGGTGTTGATATTGCGCCCTACCGCCGGGTTAGCAGGAAGCGCGGTGACGCCTTCAACCAGTGTCGTGATGGTATCTGCCTGTTGGTTCAGGGTTTTCTTTAACAGCGTCGCATTGGCTTCACCACGTGCCTGCCATTGCTCCAACCCTGCAGACAGCGTTGTGAGTTGCTGAATATCCATGCAGTTGCTCCTTATGTTGACTGAGCCCCGAATGGGGGTCACATAATACCGGCGACGGATTTCGCCAGTTGCGCATAAAGTATCGGCAATGATGAGATAAACTTGAGGATGGTCGATGTTTTTTTAAGCACGACCTCTGGATGCCGACAGAACAATGATTCGCGCTAACCCTCAGACGAAAATGATACATGTCGTCAACTCTCGTCTCGTTTCATACCACGCTCATGCCTTCCTGACCGCGCCCCGCGTCGAGTTAAGAACCCCTGTCGACCTTGCCTGTCTTCAACCCCGTCCCGGCAGCATCACCTCCACCAAAAGTCATCCTTATCCCAACGCGACCTGATGCGCAGAATTACTGCGATTCAACCAGTCAGAATCCTGCATAAATGAGAAGTATGTCTAATATTTCCAACAAAAAAACGTACAGTAACTTTACCAAAACATCAGTTTATGTAAACAATTTGAACGCCTGTTATCAGGCTTACCGATCCTAAACAGAGGAACTAACCATGAAACTGAAAAAAGTTAGCAAGAAATCCACGAAAAAACTGGGCGGCGCAACCTGCGGCTAACCCATGCATATAAAAATCGGGGCCGGTCGTTTGCACCGGCCCTGCTATCCGCGCTGAAGGAAAAAATGCCATGCAAAAAAATTATCAAACCTCACCCAAATTTGTTCATAACCTCTGGACCACTAACGAAGATGGTGAGCACTACCTTCGCTTCACGGGTGGGCTATACGAAGTAGAACAAGGGGATGCGCAAGATTTTTATAAAATACGTGGTTACTGCACCGGCCATAATACCATCGCTGACATTGCTAAAAAAACCAACGTTCCCGTTCAGCGCATTGAGGAGATGGTGACTTCTCTTAGCGATATTGGGATGCTCAGAAACGAAAAAAAACCGCACAATGAAGACATCCTTGAAAAAACAATTCAGGCATGTGAAATGTGGGCCGAGCAGGTTGAAGAAACGCATCTGTTCAATAAATTTCTTTATGGCGATACGCACCGTAACGTTCTGACAGGCTTCTTTATAGAAACCTGGCATTACATTAAGGCCTTTCCGGACATCATTAACGTCGCCATTAAGAGTACAGACAACCCTGAACTTCAGTCTGTACTGATGACTTATAAGCTACAGGAAACTGGCCACGAATCATTCATATTAGAAACTCTAATTAAATTGGGTATGAAGCAAGAAGAAGTTGAAAATGCCATTCCGCTCGTTTCAACACTGAATTTGATTAATATGATGAAGGCGCTGTTCATAACACATCCCTCGACGGTCTTTCTGATTGCAAAAGTGATCGAGTCTCACGATTTTGACGAGGCTGAGGTGAAAAATGCCATTCAGGACATTAATAGCCATTACGATCTTCAGCCTGGAACTCTTGAACCTTTCTTCAAACACTCTCAAATTGATTATGAATTAGGCCATTCACGTCTTCTGGACGATCATCTGCATCTTGTTACCCTGGCTAACATGGAAGAAACGTCCTTCATACTGAATGCCCTACACGATATCAAGCATGCCATCGATCTTCAGTGCCTTGAAATTGAGGAGTATTATTCGAAAGAAGGTAACTATATTCCTCGGCAGCGGGTCGACTACTTCGGGATTTGACTATGTTTCCTGTCCTGCTCTCGGCGCTTACGTCAGGTGTTTCAATGGCAGTGTTTTTTACTGCCATCGCCTGGTTTATTGAGAGTACATTCGGGTCGAGTTTGCTGGTTTCAACGGTCTTGTCATCGGGCTACATCATCACGTTCTTTGCACTGCCCTTCATTGGACATATAACGGATAAAACGACATGTAAGCGGATGCTGACGATTATGTATGTCCTGGGCGCCATCAACGCTCTGGCCTTTTTTTTAATCAATCCAGGCGAGCTCAGTGCCCTCCTTTCGTTTACGGTCATTTTGTTATCCACATCCGTATTTACGTTGATTCGCGCCTCTGATCAGGTCATTCGCGCCACCTATATGAAAAAGGTGTTGCCTGAGCAAAAGCTTTACCACGCGAACCGATTGTTGGAAATGGTCAGGCAGGGAATAACGTTTCTTTCAGGGGGCGTGGCGTTTTTTATCCTTCAGGACAAATCTATTCACAACGTGTGCTTGGTTATGCTTCTCTGCTTCACGCTGTCATTACTGATTAACGTTTTTATTCCGGTGGATAATGTCAGCGGCGCTGAACCTGAAAGCCATAAAACGTTAAAAGGTGGCATGTATGTTAAAGGTTATGATTTCTTTCTGGGGGAACAAAAACGCGTTGTAGAACTGCTTTCTTTGTTTCCATATATCTGTGTGGTGTTTCTAAATGCCTTATATCCTGCGCTGTTTACACAGATCGGTGCCCCAGTGAGCGCATACGCGATTCTGGTGGTTCCTTACGGGCTGGGCGCAATTGCGGGTAGCATGTTAAATTCTCAGCGCTATCTGCCGACCCTGAAATCTGTATATCTGCTTTTTGGCACGGTGTTTACCCTGGGTTTACTGCTTCCTTTACTCTTTAAAACCCTCAGCGCCGTATATGCGTGCCTTTTCCTTATCGCCTTCTGCCATTGCCACATCAGGGTAAGACGAAACACACTGATCATGACCCAGTCAGACAGCCAGGCGCTGGCTCGTATCCTCTCCTTTAACGAGATTGTATTTATCTGTCTCTCAACGGTATTAGGCCTGGGATTAAGCTTTATGGCCGATCGACTGGGATTCTGGCTGGCCTGGGAAAGTGTCATTGGTCTTAATATCGTGGTTCTGATGCTGATTACAGCGGTACGACGGGTTCCGACATCAACGATCGCCGTGAGTAATGCAACAGAAAATGGGCGCTAAAGGAAAACGGAGATCGGTGCCGAAGCCTGATCACATCAAGGCGTTAAGCGCCAATCGACTGCTCTGGCATGGCGCGCAACCATGGCTGACAAAAGCGTTGAATCAGTATCTGTTTTAACTGAGACGTTGCCCTGTATTCTTAAACAAACATCGGTTCAAAACTCACCGGAAAATTCAGCGAATTTGCGATAAAACAGGCTTCGTGGGCGTGATGATGCAGTGCTTCGGCTCGGGCTACATCATCTTTATTACGCAGCGCCACTCTGGGTTTTAGCGTAATGCGGGTAAAATGGCCACGATCCCCTTCGACCATGGTGCCTTCAGCTGAATCCTCATAAGCGTCAATAATAATGCCGGCATCGGCGCAAAGATGCAGATACCACAGCTTATGGCAGGCCGATACTGACGCCAACAAGAGCTCCTCTGGATTCCAGCGCGCGGCATCACCACGAAATGCCGGATCGGCACTAAGTGCGACCGTGGCTTTACCTTCACCGGACAGTTCGCCGTTTCGGTCATAGGCCGTATAAGACTGCGTCCCGGCGCCGCGATTACCCGTCCAGCGCACGTTGACCTGATAATGATGCTCCCGTGTTGCCATTCGAGGCTCCTGTGAAAAGTGGTTATCGCTATTTGCGTTTATGGGCAACGGCCAGCATCGTGCGGCCCAGTTGGCGTTCGGCCTGGGCATAGTCACGCTGCGCGACGACAACGAACAGCGCGTCCAGGATATTTAACTGCGCGATGCGCGCAGCCGCGTTTTCACCGGTCAGCGGCGAGCCCTGGGCGGTCGAGCAGATAACGGTATCGGCAAGGTTAGCCAGTGGTGAACCAATGGAATTAGTAATGGCAATGACCGGGACGCCTTGCAGCTGCGCGGCCTTCACCGCTTCGATAATGTCTTTAGTGCGGCCGGAATGTGAAATGGCGACAACCACATCCTGTTCGTTCAGTAAGGCAGCCGACATCAACATCATATGCGGATCGTCGTAGGCGGCCGACCGCGTGCCGATGCGCAAAAACTTATGCACCGCATCCCGCGCGATTTGCGCCGAGCCGCCGAAGCCGTAGAAGTCTCGCTGGCGGGCGTTTGCCAGCAGATCTGCGGCTTTTTCAAAGGCCGCCATATCCAGGATAGCCAGTGTTTCTTCAATAGCCTGAACAGAGGTGCGAAAGACCTTACTGACGATCTCACGCGTGGTATCGCTGGGAGAAAGCTCCTGATGCATTTCGGTGATGGGCAGGCGGTTATACAGGGCTGCTTTTATGCGTAACTCTTTGAAACCCTTGAAACCCAGCTTCTTTGCTGTCTTCACCACCATCGCCTCTGACATTTCGCAACGGCTGGCAATGGCTTTGATAGAGACATTCTCATCAAAATCGCTTGATAACACGGCGTGAACCAACCGGGCTTCAAGAGAAGTTAATGAGGCGATCATTAGTCGTAACCGGGGACCTATAGCACTGACATCATCAGCTCGATTACTCATGACATACCTTGTTGGATGATTATTTTTTAAATCTATCATGTCATGAGGTCCGATCGCCACGCCGCCCCATGGTCGGCATGGCGATGCATCAACAGGGTTTACAAAACTTACGCCTTTCGTGTGACAGCAGGCGCTTTATTGCGGAGCTTCCGCCGCTCAGAGAGCCACTCTTTAAGCACAACACCGCCCGATGCCACTATCAAAATCGCCCCCCACAACGCGAGCGTGATGAACTGGCTAAGATCGAGCAGAATCGAGGCGGTAGACACCAACTGCAGAATCAGCAGCGACAGAATCACGCCGCTGACCCGGCCAAATCCACCCAGCGGATCGACCCCGCCCAGCACCGCAGCCAGAATAGCGACCAGCAGGTAGCTTTCACCGTAGGCCGCATTCGCCGAATCGAAACGCGCCATCATGATAATGCCCGCGATACCGGCAAATAAGCCCGAGATCAGATAAACCCATACCAGGCTTTTGCGCGTGTTAATGCCGGAATAATGGGCCGCTCTTTCATTGGAGCCGATCATGGCAATCGATTTGCCCAATGGGGTTTTATTGACGAAAATGCTTAACGGAATAATCGCCAGTGCAAAAATGATGAGTGCAAAAGGGATGCCAAACACCGTACCGTTGCCGATAAACACAATCGGCGCCGGAAAGCCGGAAATCACATCGCCATGGCTGAATCCGATGGCAATGCCCTTCACCGCCGTCATCGTGCCCAGCGTCGCCAGCATCGGCGGCACGCGCAGGTAGGCCACCAGCACGCCATTCAGCAAACCCACCAGCGCTGACAACACCAGGCCCAGCAGCAGTGCCCCAATTTGTAGCAGATCCCCTGATGTCCCCTGCATTTCAGGCATGAAGGTGGTCAAGGTGTAGGCGACCGTTAACGCGCACAAGTTGGCGGTGGCGATGATCGAAAGATCGATACCGCCGGAAAGCATAGGAATCATCATGGCGAGTGCAAGAAATCCCAGTTCCGGCAGCTGGAAGCCCATCGATCGCAAACCTGCCGCCGCAAACAGTTTGTCGCCTTCAAGCAGCCCAAGACCGATCACCATAACTATCAGAATAAACAGCAGCCGGACGTTGGTGGTTCCCAGCCGTTTTTCCACCTGCTCCAACACGTTGCCAGTCTGCTTCATGATACTGCTCCTTCATCGACGAGCTTGTTCTGTTTGCGGGTTTCTCTGGCCATCATGATCATAGCGGCGATGATCACCAGACCGGTGCTGAACAACGACCAGTAAGATGAAACACCCAGCAGGATCAGGCCATTCTGCATCACTGCAATCAGCACCACGCCCAGGACGGTGCCCAGAACGGTTCCCTTACCGCCGGTCAGGCTGGCACCGCCGATGACCACCGCCGCTACCACGTCCAGTTCCCTGCCAACCAGTGCCGTCGGGGAAACCGACTGGGCAAGTTGTGCCTGAACCAGCGACGCCAGACCGGCCAGCGCCCCCATGTAGCCATAAACCAGCATATTCAGTTTGAACACGTTGAAGCCTACGCGTTGCGCGGCATCCGGGTTGCCACCGGTGGCATAGATTTGTCGGCCGGTGTTACTTCGGTTGAGCAGCAGCCACGTCAACACAAACGCCAGAACCAGAGCGATAATCTGGAAGTTCAGCGCATAGGTAGCCCCTTGCGCATCGGTATAGAACACCAGTTCAAACCCGGCGTTAAACCAGTCCGGCAGCATGAAAATGTCCTGGCCGCTGGTCACCGTCAGCAGAATGCCGAAGAAAACGTTTAGCGTTGCAATAGTGATAATCAGCGCGGAGGTCCGCAGCACGTTAACCAGCACGCCATTGATAAAACCCAGTACGATGCCCAGGCCGATAGCAACGGCAAAAATGCCCACCCAGCCCAGCCCCATATTGTTCGCTAAGGTCAGGGCGACATACTGGGTAATGGAGGCGGTGGCCGCAAAAGAGAGATCGATGCCGCCGGTAATAATCACCACCAGCAGGCCCGCAGCCATGATGCCAATGAAGGCTGTTGCGCCTGAAACGTCCAGGAGGTTTTGTAAGGTTGCGAACTCCGTGGTGAATACGGTCAGGAACACAATCATCAGGGTCATTACCGCCAGCAGGCGGCATTCGTGGGTGTGAATAAAACGCGGGAGGAAATCACGCATTTACTGCCTCCTTTAATTCTTCTTCGCTGCAGCGGCCAGGGAAGTATTCCCCATTAAGCCTGCCGCCGCGCATCACTAACACCCGATCGCTGTGATAATAAATCTCGGGAATCTCATCGGAAATCATAATGATGGCGATACCGCTGGCGGCCAGTTTCCGCACGATGGCGTAAATACCGTCTTTGGCATGAATATCGACGCCCACGGTAGGGCTGTCCAGGATCAGCAGTTTGGGTTGCGTCGCCAGCCATTTTGCCAGCACCACCCGCTGCTGGTTGCCGCCTGACAGGGTTTTGACTTTGTTGTCGGGATTACCGGCTTTGATAGACAGGGAGGCAATCGCGTCGTTGACCGTTTGCTCATACAGGTCGTCACGAATGAGTCCGGCTTTGTTCACCAGCTTCTCCACTACAGAAAGCGTAATGTTAGCGCTAATGGACTGCTCCAGTACCAGGCCCAGTCCCAGACGATCTTCTGACAGATAGGCAATGCCGTGTTCAATAGCATCGCGGTTAGATCGCATTTGTATGGCATGACCGTGGAGTTTTATTTCGCCCTGATGTGGGCGCGTCAGACCAAACAGGCTCAGCGCTAATTCGGTGCGTCCCGACCCCAACAGGCCGGTGAGACCGAGAATTTCGCCACGCCGGATATCAAACGAAATATCCCGATACTCACCTTTACGGGACAAGTTGCTGATTTCGAGCACCGTTTCGGTTTGCGGTCTGTCTTTGGCAACGGATTCATAATGGAACTCTTTACCCGTCATCAGCGTGGCCAGTTTACGGTCTGACATCTCGCGGGCATCAAAGGTGCCCAGCTTCACGCCATCGCGCATCACGGTCACGCGATCGGCAATTTCCAGCACTTCATCCAGACGATGGCTGACAAAAACAATCGTGATGCCGCGCTGTTTAAGCTGCAGGGTGAGCTTCAGTAAGGCGTCCACTTCATGGCGCGTCAGGGAGGAGGTGGGTTCATCCATAATCACCAGCCGGGCATTCGCCGCCATCGCCCGGCAAATTGCCACCAGCTGACGCTGAGCAATAGAGATATCAGCCACTTTGTCATTCAGGTCGAGCGAAACGCCAATGCGCGCAACCGCTTCGGCCGCTATCTCATAAATCTTTTTCCAGTTAACCCGTTTAAAGCGGCCGGTATGCTGACCGATGGCAATGTTCTCCGCCACGGTTAAATTAGGGAACAGAGACAGGTCCTGATAGATCACCTGCACGCCCAGACGGGTGCTTTCTACTGGCGTTAGCGGCGAAACCTCATTTCCGCTAATCGTAATACGGCCACCCGGCTCGGGCTGATGTACGCCAGACATCACTTTGATCAACGTCGACTTACCGCAGCCATTCTGTCCGCACAGACAATGTACCTCGCCCTCTTCAAGCGTGAGGCTGACATCTGAAAGTGCATGCACGCCGCCGAATATTTTCGATATGCCATCGAGTTGTAAAAATGCAGGCATAGCACTATCCCTTACCTAATCAGAATACGGGGAACTGGCCGGGTTCTGTTGAACCTGGCCAGCATCAGCATTGATGGTGAGAATTACAGACCGAGTTTGACGAGATCGTTAACGTTGGCTTTGGTGATCTGAAGGATGCGGTCCACCATGATCACCTTGTTTTCGTTATCCACAGTGGCTTCCCCCAAACCCGGAATGGTCATGCCGGTTTTGAATTCCGCATTATCCAGCGCGAGGCGGGCCACATCCGTCATGGCCAGTCCGGCTTCTTTCGGACTCCACAGGAAACCTTCACGAATCACACCAGACATAATGTATGCCCGCGCCTGGGAGGGAATAGTGGTCCCCACCAGGGCGATTTTTTTCTCCAGATGACGTTTTTTCAGCACGTTACCTGCACCGATCGGACCGTTCGAGCCCATCGACATAATGCCCGTCACGTTCGGATGTGCTTTCAGAATATCCTGCGTAACCCGTTCGGATTCATCGATAAAGTCCGCGCCAGGAAAGCGGTCGGCGGCCAGTTTCATATTCGGGTAGTGCTCTTTTTGGTAGGCGATAGCGGCATCGGCCCACTGATTGTGACCCGTGGTCGTCAATGTGCCGACCAGCACGACATATTCCCCTTTTTCACCCATCTCGCGCGCCAGGGCTTTCATCTGTGCTTCGCCGTAAGCTTTCGCGCTCATGAGCTCCACATCCCAGGTTTTGCCTTCCTGGTTTGGACCTTCCTGAGTGATCACCATGATGCCCGCATCACGCGCACGCTTCACGACCTGCGCGGTGACTTTGGTATCCAGCGGAACCAAACCAATCACATCAACTTTTTTGGCAATCAAATCTTCAATCAGCTTCACCTGCTGCGCAGGATCGGCTCGCGTGGGTCCCACCATTGAGGTTTTAAGATTGTTTTTTTCGCCGCCCTCTTTTAATCCCTGATTAAGGATATTGAACCAGGGCACACCGGCTTCTTTCACCACGGTCACCATGGTTTTGGTTTCGGAGGCCAGTGCGGACATGGGAAAGGCTAAACTTACTGAGACGGATAACAGCGTAGAGATGCTTAACAGTTTAATTATATTGCGGCGATTCATTTTGCTACCCCTGGTTATCATTAACATGATGAAATCTTCTCTTGTCAGAAATTGATATAAAGCGTCAGCTGCCATCAATGACGACAGCAAATAAATAATCAACCCTGAAAAGTGGGTATTCGTAGTAATAAAAAGAGAAAATAAACCGTTCTACCGGTTAAGGGTTTTTCCCATTTTCCAAAACAAACCGCATAATTGTCCTGGCACACCCAAGAATTTACTTAAATGAAAAATAAAGTAAATTACCTACCACCAATAAAGATTCCTTCTTTGATAAAGCTCACACATTTCATTAACAAAATCGCGGCAGCGATCAAACTGAATCGTGGATCTGGGCTTCTTCATGCTGGCTTTCCTGCGCGTTAAGGTAGCCGAGCGTGATGCTGAAGCAGGCCCGTTCCCCTCCGGCCAGTGACCGCACATTCCCGGCACGCTTTTCTGCCAGATAACCTTCAACGCCGCAGGTCGCCGGCATCGCGAAGGCGCACACCTTCTGCATGTTATTCGCCAGAATCCAGCGCGTCAGAAACGGGAAGCGTTCCGGGTTATAGTTCACCGTAAAGGCATCACCTTCCGGCCGCCTGAGCATGACATGGACCTGACCATCCTCGGCTTTACGCAGATTTTTGATGTAGAAAACCAGTTCGGGATCGGGCTGCAACTCAGCGTTAAGCACTTCTGTGCTGGCGGGATCGTGCCTGAGCTGCTCAAGCCTTGCCAGATAGGCATCATTCGCTTTCACGATGGCCGGTACTGACGAACGGATCACCGTGTCGGCCGCCGTAAAGGCCGCAGGCTGAATGATGCGAGCGCCTTCGACATAGGCAAAGTTAGCATGGCACATGTACATCAGATCCATGGGATTGCGCGACAGGTTCTCTACCTCCATGCACACCTCAAAGGTCGCGCTGTCCGGACGGATAACCACCCGCGGCTGGGCCAGATAATGGTCACCAAATCCCATCAGGTATTCACGCTCACTCACCAGCGCCAGCCACGGCCCCTGCGCATCCTCGCCCGTTTCAATACGTGCCCGCTGCATAGGTGCAACAGGCATTTCACCGTGCAGAGCGTGCGTGTCTTCCGCTGTGGGGTTACCGTTGCGCAGCAGCCCTGAGTGATACATAAAGCAGCCGTAGGTGCCGACAATATCGCTGGCAGGACGTGGCTCGGTAAAACGGCTTTGCATTGTCAGGTCAACGCCATCAAACATGGCCTGCCAGATCATCTGACCAAAATAAGGAAGCACCACCAGATGACCGCGGGCGTTTTTCAGCCGCACGGCTTCGATTCCTGATTCATAGGTAAATAACGTCGCGCTGCACCCCGCTGCCTTGACGATCTCTATGGGTTGGGTACGGAAAAATGCCTTCTGGAGCTGGAAGGTGGTCGGTAACAGTGTGTGTTGCATAACTGGCCTCAAAATTTACTGATTATTGTTTTTTAGTAAACAAATCCATCTTGTGATCGCGCACAGTTTATTTCAATGGGGGATTTTCTATTTTAGGAATGTCAGCCGTTGGAGAAGCCTTCCTGCGCCGTTGAAAACAGAGGGAAAATGAATAAGGGTCGTAATGAATCTTAATACTATAATATTGGGATATTTATCACAGATTATTTTTATTATTGGCAGATGCCAATAATAAGGGGAGAGGGGTTATTAATCTCTGCCCTGATTATTTTAATAAGGGCAGTCTCCTGTGCGGTTGGGAAGGTGCTGAGAGGTCGGTTTTCAGAATCTGATGTTGTAGCGAACAACATCATCAACCTGGGCTAGCTTGTCGTAGAGTTTACGCGCGGGGTTATTTTCATTTGTCACCCAGTACACCTTTGCCCAGCCCGCCTCACGGGCTTCATCGCAGACCCGCGTGATGAGCGCTTTTCCCGCTCCCACGCCACGCGCATTTTCTTCAACGAAGAGATCTTCCAGATAGCATACGGGCTGTGTAAACCATGTGCCTTCATGTATCACGCAGACCACGAAGCCCGTCACCTTGCCATCAAATTCGGCCAGCCAACACATTAACGCTGATTCGGGCGACTGTATTCTCTGCCAGGTAGATAACGTGACGGCATCGTCCAGGTTCTGTCCGTAAAAATGCAGATAACCTTTCCAGAGGGTTAGCCAGGCAGAGTAATCCTCTGGTATGGCTTTGCGGACCTTGAGCATTGGAAATTCCTTTTGGTTAAAACAACAACTAAGCGATGACAATGCGGGTGAGCTTTACCCGACTCTTGCAGGCACATTGGTGCACTATCAGTAATGATAACGACAGGTGCGATCAGCAGGGCATCTTCACTAAGAGCATCGTCAAGCCGATGCGCAGAAGTGAGACGGTGTGACCAAAAAACTAAGACGATATTTTCGCGCTGGCGGTTTTCCTGTCCTTTTGAAAGGGAGTCAGCTGGCACCCTTGGTGAGCGTTTTTTTACTGTGCCTTTGTCCGTTTCTTGCCATCCAGCTTCAGCAGAATACGCGAGTGTTGCTCGTGAAAAGGTCGAATGATGCGGTTAACCTTATTGCCTCATGCAGCGATCCAGGCAAGCGTTAAGCATCTACATCACCTCACCATTCTCCTGCCGGTACTCCTTCGGCGTGGTGGCATAGCTTTTTTTAAACACGGAGTAGAAATACTGGAGCGACGGGTAACCGCACATCTGGGAGATCTCATTGATGCTCAGCGACGAGCCCGCCAGCAGCTCCCTAGCCTTCTCCAGCTTCTCACGGTGGATCATGGCATGAATCGTGTCGCCGGTTTCATCCCGGAAACGCTTCTCCAGGTTTGAGCGCGACATGCCAATCGCATCCAGCACCTGCTCTACCTTAATGCCCTTGCAGGCGTTGAAGCGGATAAAGTGCATCGCCTGGATCACGGCGGGATCGTGCAGTGAGCGAAAGTCCGTAGAGCGGCGGGCAATGACTTTTACCGGCGGTACTAAGATACGCTGCAGAGGCAGGGTTTGCTTATCCAGCAGGCGATGCAGCAGTTTGGCGGCCTGGTAACCCATCTGGCGCGAGCCCTGAACCACGGAGGACAGCGCTACCCGCGACAGGTAACGCGTCAGCTCTTCGTTATCAATACCAATCACGCACAGCTTCTCCGGCACCGGAATCTTCAGGTATTCGCAGGCCTGCAGCAGATGACGCGCGCGGGCGTCGGTGACGGCAATAATGCCGGTATGGGGAGGAAGCGTTTGCAGCCAGTCGGCCAGGCGGTTTTGTGCATGCTGCCAGTTCTCAGAGGCAGTCTCCATGCCCTGATAGACGACGCCCATGTAACGTTCGCGCATCACCATTTTACGAAACGCCAGTTCGCGTTCCTGCGCCCAGCGTTTGCCGCTGGAAGCCGGTAAACCGTAAAAGGCGAAACGGTTGATGCCGCGCGCTTTCAGGTGCAGAAAGGCACTTTCCACCAGCGCACTGTTGTCGGTGGCGATGTAGTGTACTGGCGGATAATCCTCTTCACGGTGATAAGAGCCGCCTACGCCGACAATCGGCACTGCCACGTCCGCCAGCGAACGCTCAATGGCACTGTCGTCATAATCTGCGATGACGCCGTCGCCCAGCCATTCATGGATATTCTCAATGCGGCAGCGGAAGTCCTCCTCAATGAAAATATCCCAGTTGGTCTGCGAAGCCTGTAAATACTCGCCAACGCCTTCTACCACCTGACGATCGTAAACCTTGTTGGCGTTAAACAGCAGGGTAATGCGGTATCGTTTTTCATGCATAGTGGCACATCCCTTTAACTCCCAGCGCATTGCATAGCACAGCCGGATGCGCCACAGAAATGGTTTGCGCCACAGTGTGATCGTTCACACGATTACATGCGGCGGCGCGTTGCAGTGTCCATCCACACGGCCAGCAGCAAAATCGCACCTTTAACGATGTACTGCCAGAAGGTCGGCACATCCATCATACTCATGCCGTTATCCAGCGAGGCCATAATAAACGCGCCCATCACCGCGCCCGCGACGGAACCGACACCGCCGGCCAGGCTGGTACCACCAATAACGCAGGCCGCGATCGCATCCAGCTCGGCGATATTCCCGGCGGAAGGCGAACCGGCCCCCAGGCGCGAACTGAGGATTAGCCCGGCAATCGCCACCATCAGGCCGTTGATGGCAAATACCGCCAGCTTGGTGCGCGCCACGTTGATGCCGGAGAGCCGCGCGGCATCAATGTTGCCGCCAATAGCATAGATACGCCGCCCGAAGGCGGTGCGGGTGGCCATAAACATCCCCACCAGCATGAGCAATGCCAGCAGCAGGACCGGTGTCGGTACGCCGCGATAATCATTCAGCAGCCAGATCGCACCCAGTACCAGAACGGCGGTAATGGCCTGCCGCGCTACGGTGCCGGTGGCGGCTGGCTGAGCCAGACCCAGTTGCTGACGGCGCAGCCGCAGCCGCCACTGCCACAGAATAAACAGCGCCAGGCCCGCAAAGCCAAAGCCAAAACCGATACCGCCGGGCAGATAGCTTTGACCGATCTGCGACATCGCCGGGCTTGTCGGTGCCACGGTAGTGCCATCGGTGATGCCCACCAGAATGCCGCGAAACGCCAGCATACCGGCCAGGGTAACGATAAATGAAGGGACCTTGCGATAAGCTATCCACCAACCGTTCCAGGTGCCGAGCAACAGCCCCAGCACCAGCGTGACCACGATAGTCAGCGGCAGCGGCCAGCCCAGCCAGACATCGAAGATTGCCGCCGCGCCGCCCAGCAGGCCCATCATGGATCCAACAGACAGATCGATCTCGGCGGAAATAATCACAAACACCATGCCCACGGCCAAAATGCCGGTGATCGCCGTCTGGCGCAGCAGGTTAGAGACGTTGCGCGGACTGAGCCAGGCGCCGTCGGTGGTCCAGGTAAAGAACAGGGCAATCAAGACAATCGCCCCCAGCATCACCAGCACCTGCAGGTTACGCAGGCCGAGCTTGCTGGATACGTGCTTGTTAGCCGGTGCCGCTACGGCAGGTTTACTCTCGCTGTTAAGCATAATGTTCACTCCGCAGGGCGGCTTCCATCACCTGCTCCTGAGTCAGATTGTCGTTAATCAGATCGGCTTTGATTTGCCCTTCATGCATAACCAGAATGCGATCGCTCAGGCCCAGCACTTCAGGCAGCTCAGACGAAATCACAATCACCGAGATGCCCTGCTTTACCAGGGCGTTGATCAGCACATAGATCTCCTGGCGCGCCCCAACATCAATGCCGCGCGTCGGCTCGTCCAGAATCAGGATTTTCGGGTTGAGCAGCAGGCACTTCGCCAGAATCGCTTTTTGCTGATTACCGCCGCTGAGGCGACCAATCGGCAGCTCAGGCGAAGAGGTTTTCACCCGCAGTCGTGCAATGGCGGCGTTGATGGCGCGCAGCTCTTCGGCCTCATCAAGGGTGGAAAGCCGATGACTGAACTGGTCCAGCGCGGCCAGCGTGATGTTTTTGCCTACGCCCATCAGCGGCACGATGCCGTCTTTTTTACGATCTTCCGGCACCATGGCAATGCCGTGCGCGATGGCGTGCTGGCAGTCGCGAATCGTAACTTTTTGGCCATTGATCGCGATGTCGCCCTGCCAGCGTCCCGGCCAGACGCCAAACAGGCACTGCACGGTTTCGGTTCTGCCTGCACCGACTAATCCGGCGATGCCGAGAATTTCGCCCTTTCGCAGGGTGAAGGAGACGTTATTCACCCGCTTCACGTGACGGTTAACCGGATGCCAGGCTGTCAGGTTATCGACCTGCAATACCGTGTCGCCAATGTCGTGAGGCGAATGAGGATAAAGCGCCGTGAGTTCGCGTCCGACCATCATGGTGATGATGTCATCTTCGCTCAGGCCTGCCGCTGGCCGGGTGGCGATGTGCTGACCATCGCGAATGACACAGATCGTGTCCGAGATAGCCTTCACTTCGTTGAGCTTGTGCGAGATATACACGCAGGCAATGCCGTGTTCGCGCAGGTTCTGGATGATGCTGAGCAGCACTGTCGTCTCCTGCTCGGTCAGCGATGAGGTGGGTTCATCCAGGATCAGTAAGCGCACCTGTTTGTTAAGGGCACGGGCAATCTCCACCAGCTGTTGTTGCCCCAGGCCAAGCTCACCCACGCGCGTATCCGGCGAGACGTTGAGTTTGACGCGCTTCAGCAGCTGCTGGCAGCGCAGCGTCATGGTTTCATCATCCACCATGCCAAAACGCCCCAGCTCTGCGCCGAGAAAGATGTTCTCCATCACCGTGAGCTGCCGTACCAGCGCCAGCTCCTGATGGATGATGACAATGCCTTTGCGTTCGGTATCGCGGATGGTTTGCGCCTGAATATCCTCCCCGGCAAAGCGAATCTGCCCGTCGAAATCCCCGTGCGGATAGAGCCCGCACAGGATTTTCATCAGCGTCGATTTGCCAGAGCCGTTTTCACCGCACAGCGACAGCACTTCACCGGCATCCAGCTGCAGGCTGACGTTATCCAGCGCCTTCACCGCGCCAAAGCGCTTGGTGATGTTCTTCATTTCCAGCAACATCGTTTACTCTCCTTCGCGTAGCGCGATTAGAGTTCGCTTTTCTTGTGGAAACCGTCTTTCACCACGGTGCTGTCGATGTTGTCTTTGTTGACCTCAATCGGTGTCAGCAGGCGAGCTGGCACGTCTTTCAGGCCGTTATTGAGCGTGGCGTTGCTGGCTGGCGTCTGACCGTTGCCCAGCTCGATGGCAATCTTCGCGGCTTCGGTAGCCAGCTCTTTGATGGGTTTGTACACGGTCATGGTCTGGGTGCCGTTCATAATGCGTTTGATGGCAGCCAAATCCGCATCCTGCCCGGAAATGGCCACTTTACCGGCCAGCCCCTGAGCGCTTAGCGCCTGAATGGCACCGCCCGCAGTGGCATCGTTAGAGGCGACAACTGCGTCAATATTGTTTTTATTGGCGGTCAGGGCATTTTCCATAATTTTCAGCGCGTTTTCCGGCAGCCAGGCATCCACCCACTGATCGCCAACAATTTTAATGCTGCCGTTATCGATGTAAGGTTTTAACACCTTCATTTGTCCTGCGCGGAACAGGCGGGCGTTATTATCTACAGGTGAGCCGCCCATCAGGAAGTAATTTCCTTTTGGTACCTTTTTCACCAGGCTTTCCGCCTGCATTTCACCCACTTTTTCATTATCAAAGGAAATATAAAAATCGATGTCGGCGTTATTTATCATGCGGTCATAGGCAAGCACTTTAATCCCTTCACGTTTGGCTTCTGCCACTACGTTACTCAATACCTGACCGTTGTAGGGAATGATAACCAGCACATCAACGCCACGGTTGATCATATTTTCAATTTGCGACATCTGAGTTTCTTCGTTGCCATTGGCTGACTGCACGAAGACTTTTGCGCCCTGCGCCTCAGCCTGTTTGACAAAGATGTCACGGTCTTTTTGCCAGCGCTCCAGGCGCAAATCGTCGATTGCCATGCCAATTTTGACTTCTTTTGCCAGACTGGCCTGGCTGAACAGGGCCAGCGCTGCAAGGGCAGCGAGTAATGCAGGTTTCATTTTCATCATGGTCATCCTGTAGGGTACGGTTATTGTCGTTGTAAGGCTATGAACCAGGCGGATGAATTGTTCACCTTATTTTCTGCTGCCAGCAATTACTGATTTTTATCCCGCTATTACGTTTTTTGGTTTATTTCTGTATTTATGAGCGCGATCGAAAATTTTACATTTTCAGACTCACCGATTGCGAGATAAGACCTGTCGGGCGTCATAAAGCCTTCATATTTTTTTGCGAGCAAGTGCACAATAAATAATTATCTTACCGGCTGTGTGAAATATCGTAATTGAGCGCGCTGAGAGCGGGTACGCACAATAACGCTTCTGGGTAACCCATTCGGGGCCGATGCTAAGGAGCAAACCATGCACGCTTATTTTGACCAGCTTGATCGCGTTCGCTACGAAGGAACAAAAACCACCAATCCTCTGGCGTTCCGTCACTACAATCCGGATGAAGTGATCATGGGGAAAACCATGGCCGAGCATCTGCGCTTCGCCGCCTGTTACTGGCATACGTTCTGCTGGAACGGTGCCGATATGTTTGGCGCGGGTGCGTTTGATCGTCCGTGGCAGAAAGCGGGCGAGGCGCTGGATCTGGCCAAACTCAAAGCGGACGTGGCGTTTGAGTTTTTTCACAAGCTGAACGTGCCCTATTACTGCTTCCACGATGTGGACGTGTCACCGGAAGGGGATTCGCTGAAAAGCTATCGCGAAAACCTGGCCGTCATGACCGATAAACTGCTGGAAAAGCAGCAGGAAACCGGGCTTAAGCTGCTGTGGGGCACAGCGAACTGCTTCACCCATCCGCGTTATGGTGCAGGCGCTGCAACCAGTCCCGATCCGGAGGTGTTTTCCTGGGCAGCCAGCCAGGTATGCAGTGCCATGAAAGCCACCCAGACGCTGGGCGGCGAAAACTATGTGCTGTGGGGCGGTCGCGAAGGATACGAAACACTGTTAAATACCGACCTGCGCCAGGAGCGCGAGCAGATCGGCCGCTTTATGCAAATGGTGGTGGAGCACAAGCACAAAATCGGCTTCCAGGGCACGCTGCTGATCGAACCTAAGCCTCAGGAACCCACCAAGCATCAGTATGATTATGATGTCGCCACGGTTTATGGCTTCCTGAAGCAGTTTGGTCTGGAAAAAGAGATTAAGGTGAACGTCGAAGCGAACCATGCGACGCTGGCCGGCCACGCTTTCCATCATGAAATTGCAACGGCCATTGCCCTTGGCGTGTTTGGTTCGGTGGATGCCAACCGTGGGGATCCGCAGTGCGGCTGGGATACGGACCAGTTCCCGGTCAGCGTGGAAGAAAACGCGCTGGTGATGTACGAAATCATCAAAGCAGGCGGTTTCACGACCGGCGGCCTAAACTTTGATGCCAAAGTGCGCCGTCAGAGCACCGATAAGTATGACCTGTTCCATGGACATATCGGCGCGATGGATACCATGGCACTGGCGTTGAAAGTCGCGGCTCGCATGCTGTCTGACGGTGAGCTGGATAAACGCGTTGCGCAGCGCTACAGCGGCTGGAACGGTGAGTTCGGTCAGCAGATTTTGAAAGGCGAGTTCTCTCTGGACGCGCTGGCGGCCCATGCGCATCAGCAGCAGTTTAACCCGCAGCACAACAGTGGACGTCAGGAGCAGCTGGAAAACCTGGTGAATCACTATCTCTATGATTTTTAATCCGTAAGGAGCGCGACATGGTAATCGGGATCGATATCGGCACATCCGGCGTTAAGGTTGTGCTGCTGGATGAGCAAGGCGTGGTTGTTGCGGTGGAAACCTCACCCTTGACGGTTTCCCGCCCGCAGCCGTTGTGGAGCGAACAAGATCCCGAAAGCTGGTGGCTGGCGACAGACCGCGCGATACAGGCACTGACCCAGCAGCACGATCTGAGTGGGGTAAAAGCGATTGGCCTGACCGGGCAGATGCACGGCGCTACGCTGCTTGACGCACAGCATCAGGTGCTGCGCCCGGCCATTCTCTGGAATGACGGACGCAGCGGCGATCAGTGCCGTGAGCTGGAACAACGGGTGCCTGAATCGCGTCAGATCACCGGTAACCTGATGATGCCGGGCTTCACCGCGCCAAAGCTGCTGTGGCTGAAAGAGCATGAGCCTGACGTTTTTGCTCAGGTCGCAAAAGTGCTGTTACCCAAAGATTACCTGCGCTGGCGACTGAGCGGCGAATTTGCCAGCGATATGTCAGATGCGGCGGGCACAATGTGGCTGGATGTGGAAAAGCGTGACTGGAGTGATGTGATGCTGGCGGCCTGCGGGCTGGCGCGTCACCACATGCCTGCGCTGTTTGAAGGTAATCAGATTACCGGTGCGCTGTCAGCGGATATCGCACAGCGCTGGAAACTGCCTCAGGTGCCGCTGGTGGCAGGTGGGGGCGATAACGCTGCCGGCGCAGTGGGTGTCGGTATGACAGCGCCGGGGCAAGGCATGTTGTCGCTGGGAACGTCCGGCGTCTATTTTGTGGTTAGCGACGGCTATCTCAGTAATCCGCAACGTGCCGTTCATAGCTTTTGTCATGCCCTGCCACAGCGCTGGCATCTGATGTCCGTGATGCTCAGTGCTGCGTCCTGCCTTGACTGGGCGGCTGCGCTGACCGGCTGCGACGATGTTCCTCATTTATTATCAGAGGCGGAGCGGGCAAAACAGGATGCGCCGCTGCTGTGGTTTTTGCCTTATCTGTCGGGGGAACGCACGCCGCATAATAATCCGCACGCCTGTGGCAGCTTCTTTGGCTTTACCCACCAGCACGGACGACCCGAGCTGGCGCAAGCCGTGCTGGAAGGCGTTGGTTTTGCACTGGCCGAAGGCATGGATGTGGTACACGAATGTGGTGTGACGCCCAGCAGTATCATGCTGATTGGCGGCGGCGCCCGTAGCGGCTACTGGCGCCAGATGCTGGCGGATATCAGCGGACAGACGCTGGATTACTGCGAAGGTGGCGATGTCGGACCCGCGCTGGGCGCAGCCCGTCTGGCGCAAATGGCGCTGGATGAGAATCTGACCGTGCCTGCTCTAAAGCAGGTGCAGCGCCACCAGCCGGACCCGGCGCGTCATGCGCACTATCAGCCGAGACGTGAGACGTTCAGCCGGCTGTATCAGCAGTTGCTGCCGTTGATGCAGCAGTAATCCAACCCGAGGGCAACAATGTTGCCCTTTTATCTGAGCGATGTCTCTCATTATGCTCACAACAATCTGCCACCGTGGCACTGTCGGGCTATCTTGCCCTCATCATTTCCTCAGGGTTCATAAAGGTTGCAGCGGCAGAACCTGACCCTGCGCGACCAACGATGCAAATCGCGCGATTCATGCGAAAAATTAGCCTGAAATTTGAAATGGTAGAGGTGCATCTGATACTGCCCTGGCTCACCACGTAAACCGGCTTCTTTGTGAGGCCGGTTTACATTAGTCAGGTTACTTAGCCAATTGCCCCCAGCGCATCGTCCTGACTCTGCTTTTTCGGCAGCAGGAACAGCGTTGCCACAATATCCAGCAGGTAGATGAGCGCCAGTAAGGTAATGGCCGCCACGAAAGAAAACTTGCCTGCCAGCAGGCCGATCACCAGCGGGCCGAATCCACCGACGCCACGTCCCAGGTTAAACAACACATTTTGCGCGGTCGCGCGCACCTGCGGTGGGAAGGTATCCGAGATTAGTGCACCGTATCCGCCGATCATGCCATTAACAAACAGCCCCATCAGGGCGCCCGTAAACAGCATAACGGTGGGATCGCGCAGTTGCGCATAAACCACAACCATCACGACTGCGCCGAACTGATAAAGCAGGAAAATTTTCCAACGTGCAAAGCGGTCCGCCAGCACGCCAAACAACCAGATGCCAAAAGTCATGCCGACCACGGTTACTGCCGTCCAGAGGCCGGATTTTGTCAGGCTGAAACCGAAGTTTGATGAGAGGTAGCTCGGCATCCAGATCATCAGGCCGTAATAACCAAAGTTCTGGACGGAGCAGAGAATAAAGATCCCCAGACTGGCCTTGCTGGTGGCGCGGTCTTTAACCAGCAATTTCAGTCGGGCGGGAAAAGACAGCGAGGGAACATGTTTGATCTGACGGGTAAAGCTCTCAGGTTCGCCCATGCTGCGGCGAATGATAAACGACACCAGCGCGGGCAGCAGCCCCACAAGGAACATCCCGCGCCAGCCAATAACATTCAGCAACGGCGGCGTGATAAACGCCGCCAGCAGAACCCCCAGTTGCCAGCCGATCCCGACCCACGCCGATGC
Source organism: Pantoea sp. V106_11 (assembly GCF_029967885.1). Taxonomy (NCBI): domain Bacteria; kingdom Pseudomonadati; phylum Pseudomonadota; class Gammaproteobacteria; order Enterobacterales; family Erwiniaceae; genus Pantoea; species Pantoea sp. V106_11. The sequence continues at coordinate 38,546 of NZ_JASCAK010000026.1, read as the reverse complement.
GCGGTTGCGCTTCTCTGCCGGCCAGGCTTCCGCAATCAGCGCCATGCCGATACCAAACTCGCCGCCGAGCCCCATTCCAGCCAGGGTGCGGTACGCCAGCAGATCCCAGTAACCCTGAGCCACCGCGCACAGGCCGGTAAAAACGGAGAACATCAGTATCGTAATGGTTAAGACACGAATACGCCCGTAACGATCGCTGAGATGGCCAAACACGATGCCGCCAATCACGGCACCAATCAGCGTCCAGGTCACCAGCGAGCCCGCCTGTGAGGGATCAAGCGCCAGCGACAGGCTAATGGCAGGCAGCATAAATCCCAGAATCAGCAGGTCGAATCCATCCATGGCATAACCGCTGACGGCAGCCAGCATCGCTTTGGCAGGCGTAACGCTCTGCTTAGAAGAGGAAGAAGAGGACATGAGTCAGCACCCGTTGGTTAAAAAACTGGCGCAAGTATAAAGAGCGATGCTGATGAGGTCTATGCAGAATAGCCGCAACCGTGCGCCTGAATAGCACACGGTTGTGCAGAATCAAGAAGGTTTATTACTGCCGTCGTCGCCGGATAACAGCTCATCAAGCTTGTCTCCGCCGACGTGACGGAAATCCTGACCTTTGACGAAGTAGAAAATAATTTCGCAGATGTTCTGGCAGCGGTCACCAATACGCTCGATGGCGCGGGCGCAGAACAGTGCAGTTAACACGCTGGGAATCGTACGGGGATCTTCCATCATGTAAGTCATCAGCTGACGCACAATCCCTTCGTACTCTTTATCCACTTTTTTATCTTCGCGGTAGATCTGAACGGCTTCGTTAAGATCCATACGCGCAAACGCGTCCAGCACGTCATGCAGCATCTGTACGGTGTGGCGGCCCAGGGATTCCAGGCTGACCAGCAGAGGCAGATGTTGCTGACCAAACTTCTCCAGTGCAGTACGGCTGATTTTCTCGGCCACGTCGCCGATACGTTCCAGCTCGGAAATGGTCTTAATAATTGCCATAACCAGACGCAGGTCAATCGCAGTAGGCTGGCGTTTGGCAATGATGCGCACGCAAGCCTCATCAATCTCCACCTCCATCATGTTGACCTTCTGGTCGCCATCGATGACGCGCTGGGCCAGCTCACCGTCCAGGTTATGCATGGCGGTAATCGCATCGGTCAGCTGTTGCTCGACCAGCCCGCCCATAATCATCACCTGAGTGCGGATGTGCTCCAGTTCAGCGTTGAACTGACCGGAGATGTGTTTATTCAGATTTAAACTGTCCATGGCGATCTCCTGTCAAATCAGCCGTAGCGACCTGTGATGTAGTCTTCTGTTTGTTTCTGTGCCGGCTTGGTGAACAGCGTGTCGGTGTCGCTGAACTCAATCAGTTCGCCCAGATACATAAATGCCGTGTGGTCGGAACACCGTGCAGCCTGCTGCATGTTATGGGTCACGATCACAACCGTATAATCCTGCTTCAGTTCGGTAATTAATTCTTCGATACGGCCGGTGGAAATCGGATCCAGGGCTGAGCATGGCTCATCCAGCAGCAGCACTTCCGGACGGATAGCGATGCCGCGGGCAATGCATAAACGCTGCTGCTGTCCACCCGACAGGCTGTAGCCACTCTGGTGCAGCTTGTCTTTGGTTTCGTTCCACAGGGCCGCTTTGGTCAGGGCCCACTGCACGCGCTCATCCATGTCGGCACGAGACAGCTTTTCGAACAGGCGCACGCCGAAAGCGATGTTGTCATAAATCGACATTGGGAAAGGCGTTGGCTTCTGAAACACCATGCCAACGCGCGCCCGCAACAGCGCGATATCCTGATGCGACGCCAGAATATTGTCGCCATCCAGCAGAATATCACCTTCGGCACGCTGATCCGGATAGAGCGAATACATTTTGTTGAAAGTGCGCAGCAGGGTGGACTTACCACAGCCTGATGGCCCAATAAACGCCGTAACCTGGTTTTTAGCAATATCCAGATTAATGTTTTTCAGAGCGTGAAACTTGCCGTAATAGAAATTCAGGTTACGAACCTCGATTTTTCCGGCTGACACAGTCGCAGTACTCATTGTTTTTCTCTCTTAATCGACACCGCACAGGGCAGTGTCGGTAGTTAACCGTGTTTACCCTTGGCGAAAACCACTCTTGCTACGATATTCAGCAGCAGCACGCACAGGGTAATAATCAATACGCCAGCCCAGGCCAGGCTCTGCCACTCGGCAAACGGGCTCATGGCGAATTTAAATATGGTGACCGGGAGGTTAGCCACGGGCTGCATCATGTCGGTGCTCCAGAACTGATTCGACAGCGCAGTAAACAGCAGCGGCGCGGTTTCACCGGCGATACGGGCAATCGCTAACAGGACACCGGTGATGATGCCGGAAACCGACGCCTTGAGCGTAATCGCCGAGATCATCTTCCATTTCGGCGTACCCAACGCATAGGCGGCTTCGCGCATGCTGTCGGGAACCAGTCGCAACATGTTTTCCGTGGTTCGAATCACTATCGGAACCTGCAGCAGCGCCAGCGCAATCACACCGGCCCAGCCGGAGAAGTGGTGCATCTGCGCCACGACGATGGTGTAGACAAACAGGCCAACCACAATCGACGGCGCTGACAGCAGAATGTCATTAATAAAACGAATCACTTCTGCCAGTGCTGATTTGCGTCCGTACTCCGCCAGATAAACGCCGGCCATAATGCCCAACGGCGTACCGAAGAAGGTAGACCAGAAAATCAGTAAACCGCTTCCCGCCAGGGCATTGGCTAAGCCACCACCAGCGGTGTTTGGCGGCGGAGTGGACTCCGTAAACAGCGACCATGACAAACCATCAATGCCACGGCTTACCGTAGTAAACAGAATCCACACTAACCAGAACAGTCCAAAAGCCATGGTCAGTAAGGACATTGTCAGCGCAATTTTGTTTTTGGTACTGCGCCATGACTGCATCTTACGACGTGACGCTTCCAGCTCAGCGCGAGCCTGTACTTCCATTGTTGTCATGATCGCGCTCCTTCACTTTTGGCCAGCCGCATAATCATTAACTTTGAAATCGCCAGCACGATAAAGGTAATCACAAACAGAATCAGACCCAGCTCCATCAGGGCCGCAACGTGTACGCCTGATTCTGCTTCAGCGAATTCGTTTGCCAGCGCGGAGGTGATACTGTTGCCAGGCATAAACAGCGAGGCGCTGTCTAACTGGTAGGTATTACCGATAATAAAGGTCACGGCCATGGTTTCACCCAGTGCACGTCCCAGACCGAGCATGACACCGCCGATCACCCCATTTTTGGTGAAGGGCAGAACAATACGCCAAATCACTTCCCAGGTCGTACAGCCAATGCCGTAAGCCGACTCTTTCATCATCACCGGCGTCTGTTCGAACACGTCGCGCATCACCGAGGCAATGTAGGGGATGATCATGATGGCCAGGATAACGCCTGCGGCCAGGATACCGATACCAAATGCGGGGCCAGAAAACAGCTCGCCAATGATAGGAATGCCCGACATCACATCGCCAACCGGCGTCTGGAAGTACTGTGCGAACAGTGGCGCAAAAACAAATAAGCCCCACATGCCGTAAACAATGCTGGGGATCGCCGCTAACAGCTCAATGGCGGTCCCCAGTGGACGACGTAACCAGCCTGGTGCAAGTTCAGTAAGGAAAAGCGCAATACCGAAACTGACCGGTACCGCAATAATCAGGGCAATAATTGAGGTGACGAGCGTACCGTAAATCGGTACCAGCGCACCAAATTGTTCGTTAGGGGCGTCCCAGGTTTTGGTCCACAAAAAGGCGAAACCAAATTTCTGTATGCTCGGCCAGGAAGAGAAGATCAGGGAGACAATGATGCCGCCCATCAGTAACAAGACGATCAGCGCAGAGAGTTTTACCAGTGCACCGAAAACTCTGTCACCTTGCTTGCCTGGGGCTTTGAATGCCGACTTCGTTGCAGCCATAGAAGTCTCAGTCCTCAGAAGTTATCAGGGCGGCAGACGCCGCCCCTGAAGGCTGACCAGACTGATGTCCGGCCAGGGTCATTCACTTACTTGTAAAGCGCTTTACCTGAACTGTCTTTGATATTGGCTTTCCATGCGGCACGGATCTGCTGAACTACGCTCTCAGGCAGGGTGGCATAATCCAGGGCGTTAGCCGTTTTGCCGCCGTTTTTATAAGCCCAGTCGAAGAATTTCAGTACTTCGGCACCTTTCGCCGCATTAGCCTGGTCTTTGTAAATCAGGATAAAGGTGGTTGAGGTGATCGGCCATGCATCATTGCCTTTCTGAAAGGTCAGATCCTGGGCAAACGATTTGCTCCAGTCTGCGCCTTTTGCGGCATTAGAGAAGCTGATTTCGCTTGGCGCAACGGCCTTACCGTCCGCATCCATCAGCTTGGTGTAGGTCAGGTTATTCTGTTTGGCATACGCGTACTCAACGTAACCAATGGAGCCTGGCAGACGCTGAACGAACGCCGCAACGCCGTCGTTACCTTTACCGCCCAGACCGGTTGGCCAGTTAACGGTGTTACCTTTACCAATTTTGCTGTTCCACTCTTCGTTCACTTTCGCCAGGTAGCTGGTGAAAACGAATGAGGTACCTGAACCATCCGCGCGGCGCACCACGTTGATGTTGGTGTCTGGCAGTTTCACGCCCGGGTTCAGTTTAACGATCGCTGGATCGTTCCACTTCTTGATATTGCCGAGATAGATATCACCTACGGTTTTTCCGTCCAGCGTCAGTTGGCCAGATTTTACGCCTGGCAGGTTAACCGCCAGCACCACACCACCGATCACGGTAGGGAACTGGAACAGCCCATTCTTCTGCAGATCTTCGTCTTTCATAGGCGCATCGGACGCACCGAAATCAACGGTTTTGGCGATAATTTGTTTTACACCGCCAGATGAACCAATGCCCTGATAGTTAATTTTGCTACCGGTGGCTTGCTGATACTCTGCTGCCCACTTGGCATAAACCGGCGCCGGGAATGTACCGCCAGCACCAGTCAGATCGGTGGCTGCAAAGGCAGAAACCGCACTAACGGCAAGAGAGGCGGCGAGGATTCGGGCTACGGTGCTACGCATCAGTGTCATGTTCCCTCCAGGGGAGAAAAGTCAGGCTAAGTGCCTTTTTAGTAAGAGTCAGTGATTGCTGCAGGAGGGAAAATAGGACAGTTTAGTGACAGAAAAATGTAGTTAATATTACAGTTATATGACAGACACAATTATTGCTAATTTTTACAAGCCCACTATTGAAAAGGACATGTTCGATGAAATTTATGAAGAAGCTTCTGGTAGGCAATATCGTCGTCCTCTGTACGCTGGCCAGCGCCCAGGCGTACGACGTACCGCAGATTCATTCGGATGAATCTTTTGCAATGACAGATAACAGAGGCACTCTGGCCACAATTGATAGTGGTGGCGCGGTCAGACAAGCTTCTGTCAATGCTGAGGATGTGAGTAAAACGAAGGAGAATGTAGAGAAATTATTAAAAACGCAAGAAAACCAGACTGATACCCTCAACCAGCTCACACAAAAGCTCAGTAAAAATGAAGATACGATCAATAACCTGCAACGCTCACTCGATGAGGCTAACCGTAAAATCAGCGATCAGCAGCGCGTAATTGAGCAAGTCAGCAGCAAAATCAAATAAATGGAACGCGTGAATCCCTGGTGGGATTCACGCGTGAGAGGCTTTACTCGACCGTGACCGATTTCGCCAGATTACGCGGCTGATCCACATCGGTGCCTTTAATCAGGGCGACATGATAGGAGAGTAGCTGGAGCGGCACGGTATAGAAGATAGGCGCAATGGCCTCTTCAACGTGCGGCAAGGGAATGATCTTCATTCCCTCGCTGTCACTGAAACCGGCATCCTGATCGGCAAACACGTACAGCAGACCGCCGCGCGCGCGCACCTCTTCGATATTCGATTTCAGCTTCTCTAACAGCTCGTTGTTCGGTGCCACCACGATGACCGGCATGTCAGCATCGATCAGTGCCAGCGGACCGTGCTTGAGTTCGCCCGCGGCATAAGCTTCCGCATGAATATACGAAATTTCCTTCAGCTTCAGCGCCCCTTCCATGGCGATCGGATATTGATCGCCACGACCCAGGAACAGCGCATGGTGCTTATCAGAGAAATCTTCAGCCAGGTTTTCAATCAGCTTATCCTGCGCCAGCATTTGCTCAATGCGGCTTGGCAACGCCTGCAGACCATGAACAATCTCATGCTCTTTTTCTGCGGACATGCCGTTGAGGCGGCCGAGTTTTGCCACCAGCATCAGCAGCACGGTGAGTTGGGTGGTAAAGGCCTTTGTGGAGGCCACACCAATCTCAGTGCCCGCTTTGGTCATCAGCGCCAGATCGGATTCGCGCACCAGCGACGAACCCGCGACGTTACAAATGGCCAGCGATCCCAGATAACCCAGCTCTTTGGACAGGCGCAGCGCAGCCAGCGTATCAGCGGTTTCACCCGACTGAGAGAGGGTAATCAGCAGGCTGTTTTTACGCACAGCAGATTTGCGATAGCGGAATTCAGACGCGATTTCGACGTCGCAAGGGACGTTTGCCAGCGCCTCGAACCAGTAACGCGAAACCATACCGGAGTTATATGAGGTGCCGCAGGCAATGATCTGAACATGCTCAACCTTGCTGAGCAGGGCTTCTGCATTTGGCCCCAGTTCACTGAGATCCACTTCACCGTGGTTAAAACGCCCTGTTAAGGTGTTTTTAATCGCATTCGGTTGCTCATAGATCTCTTTCTGCATGTAGTGACGATACTGGCCTTTGTCGCCCGCATCATACTGCACGCTGGACTCGATCTCTTCACGACGGACGTTATTGCCGTTGCCATCAATGATGGTGACATCACGACGGCTAATTTCAGCGATATCGCCCTCTTCCAGATAAATGAAGCGGCGAGTGACCGGTAGCAGCGCCAGTTGGTCAGAAGCGATAAAGTTTTCACCCACACCACGGCCAATGACCAGCGGACTTCCGGAACGAGCCGCCACCAGCAGCGACGGATCGCGGCTGTCCATAATCACCATGCCATAGGCGCCGCGCAGCTGAGGGATCACGCGCTGTACAACTTCACGCAGCGAGCCGCCCTGTTTCTGTTCCAGATGGACCAGATGCGCCACCACTTCGGTATCGGTTTCTGAGGCGAAGTGATAACCCTTCGCCATCAGCGCTTCACGCAGGGGCTCATGGTTTTCAATAATGCCGTTATGGACGATAACGATGTGCTCAGAAACGTGCGGATGCGCGTTGGCTTCTGAGGGCTCGCCATGGGTTGCCCAGCGGGTGTGAGCAATGCCTGTTCCGCCGACAAGGGGCTGTTCTTCAGCGGCAGCAGCCAGCATCTGAACCTTTCCCAGACGACGCAGGCGCGTTACGTGCCCCTGCTGATCGACGACGGCAAGACCGGCTGAGTCATAACCGCGGTACTCCAGGCGGCGTAACCCTTCTAACAAAATTTCTGCGATATCACGTTGTGCTACTGCACCAACAATTCCACACATAGTTATTTCCTGACTTCATGGCTGTTCGCCATTGCGTTGTCATATGACCTGATAGTCCGGCTTTGCCGGTTCCCCGAGCCTTGTAGAGAGTGGGGATTATAGTTTTGGTACTGCAAGCGGCCCGTGTATCACGGGCCGTAAAATTATTTTTTCTTCTGCGGACGTTGCCAACCGGCTTTATGGTTCTGTTCTTTACGGTTATAGACCAGATCGGCTGCAGAGACATCTTTCATTACCGTGGTGCCCGCTGCGATAGTCGCGCCTGCCGCCACATTGACCGGCGCGACCAGCTGCGTGTCCGATCCTACAAAGACGTTATCGCCAATGATCGTTTTGAATTTATTCGCGCCATCGTAATTACAGGTGATCGTTCCCGCCCCAATATTCACATTGGCACCAATCTCGGCATCGCCCAGGTAAGAGAGGTGACCCGCTTTGGACCCTTTACCCAGTCGGGCTTTCTTCATCTCGACAAAATTACCTACGTGCGCGGCCTGAGCCAGCTCACTTCCCGGACGCAGACGCGCAAATGGCCCTACGGTACAGTCTGCAGCCAGATTTGCATCCTCGATCACCGAATAGGGGCTGATATCACAGTCATCCCCGATAACGCTGTTTTTGATGACGCAGCCAGCACCAATTTTGACCCGGTTGCCCAGCGTCACCTGGCCTTCAATGATAACGTTGGTGTCAATTTCAACATCACGGCCATGCTGCAGGGTGCCACGCAGATCGAAACGCGCAGGATCGCGGAGCATGACGCCTGCCAACAGCAGTTTTTCAGCCTGCTCGCTTTGGTAAGTCCGCTCAAGCGTGGCCAGTTGCAGGCGATTATTGACACCGTCAGTTTCGCTATTGCGGGCCGGATGCACTGCATTAATCACCCGACCTTCTTCATGCGCAAGGGCAATAATATCGGTAATGTAGAATTCGCCCTGAGCATTATTGTTATTCAACTGGGACAGCCAGCGCTTAAGATCGCCGCCATTGGCGATCAGGATACCGGTATTGATTTCGTTAATGGTCAGTTGAGAAGGCGTGGCATCTTTTTGTTCAACAATGCCTACGATGGTGTCATTCTCGCGTACGATGCGACCGTAACCGGTGGGATTATCCAGGACGACCGTTAATAAACCGATACCGCCCGCGGGTTTTGCTTCGCGCAGACGCTGTAAGGTAGCTTCAGAAATCAGCGGGACATCACCATAGAGCATCATGATGTCTTCGTCATCGGAGAAGTGAGGGGCCGCCTGCTGCATAGCGTGGCCTGTACCCAGCTGCTCTGCCTGTAGCACCCAGTTTACTGTGCTGTCGTTTAACGTTGCTTTGAGTTGGTCACCACCGTGCCCATATACCAGGTGCACATGCTTTGCACCCAGGCCCTTTGCGGCATCAATGACGTGCTGAACCATCGGTTTTCCTGCCAGCATATGCAACACTTTCGGCAGATCGGAATACATACGGGTGCCCTTGCCAGCAGCAAGAATCACCACACTCATCGCACTGTTAGACATATCTATCCTGACTGATTGTAGACTGAAGAAAGTTAAACGATTTAGCACTGAGATTACTACATTTTTCTCGGCCCGAAATTAGCCAGCATCCTTTTGCTTTACCGTCACGCAAAAAAAATGCCAACCCAATGGGCTGGCATTTCGTGACGCACAAAGCCGGATTACATCGCTTTTTTGGTCAGCTCGATCACGCGCAGTTTCGCAATGGCTTTCGCCAGTTCCGCAGAAGCCTGAGCGTAGTCCACGTCGCCGTGGCTGCTGTTCATATGCTCTTCTGCTTTACGTTTTGCTTCCAGCGCACGCGCTTCGTCCAGATCGGTACCGCGAATCGCGGTATCGGCCAGAACGGTGGTGCTGCCAGGCTGCACTTCCAGCACGCCGCCAGAGAGGTAAATAAACTCCTCTTCGCCGTGCTGTTTCACGATACGGATCATTCCAGGCTTAATGGCAGTCAGCAACGGGGCATGGCCAGGGAAAATCCCCAGTTCACCTTCGCTACCTGACACCTGAATTTTCTGTACCAGACCAGAGAACAGTTGGCTCTCTGCGCTGACAACATCCAGGTGATAAGTCATAGCCATAATTTTCCTCCTGGGAAACCGTTATTACAGTTTCTTCGCTTTTTCGACCGCTTCTTCGATGGCGCCAACCATGTAGAAGGCCTGCTCTGGCAGGTGGTCAAATTCACCTTCCATGATGCCTTTAAAGCCACGGATGGTGTCTTTCAGCGTTACGTATTTACCTGGAGAACCGGTGAACACTTCTGCTACGAAGAACGGCTGAGACAGGAAGCGCTGAATCTTACGCGCACGTGCCACCAGCAGTTTGTCTTCTTCAGACAGCTCGTCCATACCCAGGATGGCGATGATGTCTTTCAGTTCCTGATAACGCTGCAGCAGTGACTGTACGCCACGTGCAACGTCGTAGTGCTCCTGACCCACAACCAGTGGATCCAGCTGACGGCTGGTGGAGTCCAGCGGGTCAACGGCCGGGTAGATACCCAGCGAGGCGATCTGACGGCTCAGGGTAACTGTTGAGTCTAAGTGAGCAAAGGTGGTTGCTGGTGACGGGTCAGTCAAGTCATCCGCTGGCACGTATACGGCCTGTACGGAGGTGATTGAACCTGTCTTGGTGGAGGTAATACGCTCCTGCAACACACCCATCTCTTCTGCCAGCGTTGGCTGATAACCTACCGCAGATGGCATACGACCCAGCAGAGCGGATACTTCCGTACCGGCCAAGGTATAACGGTAGATGTTGTCGATGAACAGCAGAACGTCGCGGCCTTCATCACGGAATTTCTCCGCCATGGTCAGACCGGTCAGTGCCACGCGCAGACGGTTACCCGGCGGCTCGTTCATCTGGCCATACACCAGCGCAACTTTATCGATAACGTTGGAGTCAGTCATTTCGTGGTAGAAGTCGTTACCCTCACGAGTACGCTCACCCACGCCGGCAAATACCGAGTAACCTGAGTGCTCAGCCGCAATGTTACGGATCAGCTCCATCATGTTTACGGTTTTACCTACACCCGCACCACCGAACAGACCGACTTTACCGCCCTTAGCGAACGGACACATCAGGTCGATAACCTTGATGCCGGTTTCCAGCAGTTCCTGCGAGTTAGACTGATCTTCATAAGAAGGCGCAGGGCGGTGAATAGAGGAAACCTCTACTGCGCTGCCGTCTTCTTCTGTCAGGTCGCCTTTCATGTCGATAGGCTCGCCCAGCACGTTCATGATACGGCCGAGGGTTGCTTTACCAACCGGTACCTGGATCGGTTTTTTCAGGTCGGTGACTTCCAGACCGCGCTTCAGGCCGTCAGAAGTACCCATGGCGATAGTACGAACCACGCCACCACCCAGCTGCTGCTGAACTTCCAGCACCAGACGAGCATCACCATTCTTAACCTCAAGAGCGCTGTACACTTGCGGTACTGCATCCTGAGGGAATTCGACGTCAACTACGGCGCCGATAATCTGGACAATCTTTCCAGCTGCCATCTTGAATCCTCTACCTAATTCCAAACCTGGTTAAACCGCGGAGGCTCCCGAGACGATCTCGGTAAGTTCCTGGGTGATGCTGGCCTGACGAGCTTTGTTGTAAACCAACTGCAGCTCTTTGATCAGATTTCCGCCGTTATCGGTTGCAGCTTTCATTGCCACCATACGTGCGGCCTGCTCACTGGCCAGGTTTTCCACCACACCCTGATAAACCTGCGATTCGACATAGCGACGCAGCAGCGTATCCAGCAGCGCTTTCGGATCGGGCTCGTACAGGTAATCCCAGGTCTTCGCCTTCATCTCTTCTTCACCTTCCGCTGGCGGTAACGGCAGCAGTTGGGTAATGGTCGGAGTCTGAGACATGGTGTTGTTGAACTTGTTGTTAACAATGTACAGCTTGTCGATGCGGCCTTCATCGTAGGCCTGCAACATCACTTTTACCGGGCCGATAAGATCAGACAGCGCAGGCTTATCGCCCATGCCAGTGACCTGTGCCACAACATTGCCACCAACAGCGCCGAAGAATGACACGCCTTTCGATCCCACAATGGCCAGATCGCTCTGTACGCCTTTGTCGGACCAGGCCTTCATCTCTGCCAGCAATTTTTTGAACAGGTTAACGTTCAAACCACCACAAAGCCCGCGGTCAGTCGAAACGACCAGGTAGCCGACGCGCTTAACGTCGCGCTCATCCAGGTAAGGGTGCTTGTATTCCAGATTCCCCAGTGCAAGGTGACCAATCACTTTGCGCATGGTATCTGCATACGGACGGCTGGCCGCCATGCGTTCCTGCGTTTTACGCATTTTGGAGGCGGCGACCATTTCCATCGCTTTGGTGATCTTCTGCGTATTTTTTACGCTTCCGATCTTGGTACGTATTTCTTTTGCGCCGGCCATTAGCTTCTCCTCAAAGCCTTGCGGCTTGCCCTTTCAGACAAGCCGCCAGACATTACCAGGACTGGGTTGCTTTAAACGTTTCGAGGAGGCCTTTCAGCTTCTCTTCGATATCGTTATTGAAGTTACCAGACTGGTTGATTTCAGCCATCAGCTCGGCGTGATCGCGATCTGCGAACGCCAGCAGAGCAGCTTCAAAGCTACCAATTTTTGCCAGCTCAACGTCGTTCAGATAGCCGCGTTCCGCTGCGAAAAGCACCAGACCCTGCTGCGCAACCGACATCGGCGCATACTGTTTCTGCTTCAGCAGCTCGGTCACTTTCTGACCGTGGCTCAGCTGTTTACGGGTTGCATCGTCCAGATCAGATGCAAACTGGGAGAAGGCCGCCAGTTCACGATACTGCGCCAGCGCGGTACGAATACCACCGGACAGTTTCTTGATGATCTTAGTCTGAGCAGCACCACCCACACGGGATACAGAGATACCCGGGTTAACAGCAGGACGGATACCGGAGTTGAACAGGTTAGATTCCAGGAAGATCTGACCATCAGTAATCGAGATTACGTTGGTCGGAACGAACGCAGAAACGTCACCCGCCTGAGTTTCGATGATTGGCAGCGCGGTCAAAGAACCGGTCTGGCCTTTCACTTCACCATTGGTGAAGCGCTCAACGTAGTCAGCGCTCACGCGTGATGCACGCTCCAGCAGACGAGAGTGGAGATAGAACACGTCGCCTGGGAATGCTTCACGGCCTGGTGGACGGCGCAGCAGCAGAGAAATCTGACGGTAAGCAACAGCCTGCTTAGACAGGTCATCGTAAACGATCAGCGCATCTTCACCGCGGTCACGGAAGTATTCGCCCATGGCGCAACCTGCATACGGAGCCAGATACTGCAGTGCAGCAGACTCAGACGCAGAGGCAACAACAACGATGGTGTTAGCCAGCGCGCCGTGCTCTTCCAGTTTACGTACCACGTTAGAAATGGTTGACGCTTTCTGACCAATCGCAACGTAGACACACTTGATGCCTGAATCGCGCTGGTTGATGATGGCGTCGATAGCCATTGCGGTTTTACCGGTCTGACGGTCACCGATGATCAGCTCACGCTGGCCACGGCCGATTGGAATCATCGCATCGACAGATTTGTAACCGGTCTGAACAGGCTGGTCTACGGACTGACGGTCGATAACACCTGGTGCAATCACTTCGACTGGCGAGAAGCCGTCGTTGTCGATCGCGCCTTTACCGTCGATAGGTGCACCCAGGGTGTTCACCACGCGGCCCAGCAGGCCACGGCCAACCGGTACTTCAAGAATACGGCCAGTACACTTGACCTTCATGCCTTCGGCCAGGTCAGCATACGGACCCATCACCACCGCACCTACAGAGTCACGCTCGAGGTTCAGGGCGATAGCGTAACGGTTTCCCGGCAGGGAAATCATCTCACCCTGCATAACATCGGCCAGGCCGTGTACGCGGATGATACCGTCACTTACAGAAACAATAGTACCTTCGTTGTGAGCTTCACTCACGACATTGAACTGAGCAATGCGCTGCTTGATCAGTTCGCTGATTTCGGTGGAATTCAGTTGCATATGCTCCAGTCCCCTTAAGACTGCAAGACGTCAGCCAGACGGTCAAGACGGCCGCGTACGCTGCCATCAATAACCAGATCACCCGAACGGATGATCACGCCTGCCATCACAGACTTATCAATTTTGCAATTCAGCTTAACTTTGCGTGACAGACGTTTTTCCATCGCGGCGCTGATTTTAGTCAGCTGGTCGTCACTCAGCGTGCTGGCAGAAATAACATCCACTTCGGCAGTCGCTTCATAAGCGTCTCGCAGTTGAATGAATTGCGCCAGTACAGCCGGAAGCGCTGTCAAACGTCCGTTTTCCGCCATCACCTTAATCAGGTTCTGTGCGGGTTCATCCAGTTGATCACCACAGACTGCATTAAACGAGGCAGCCAGCGCTTCGGGTGCTAATGCACCTGAAAGCAGGTCGGCCATCTGTTCATTGGCAGCCACTTCTGCGGCAAACGCCAGCATCTTTTGCCAGCGTTCAATACTTTGATGCTCAACAGCAAAGTCAAAAGCTGCTTTGGCGTAGGGGCGAGCTACAGTAATCAGATCAGACATCAGCCCCTCCCTCCTTACAGTTCAGCGACCAGTTTATCAACGATGTCGCTGTTAGCAGCTTCATCCACGGAACGTTCGATGATCTTCTCGGCGCCAGCCATTGCCAGCAACGCGACTTGCTTACGCAGTTCTTCACGTGCACGCTTGCGTTCGGCGTCAATTTCAGCCTGCGCTTGTGCAACAATGCGAGTACGTTCGTTATCAGCTTCAGTCTTGGCTTCGTCCAGAATCTGCGTGCGACGCTTGTTCGCCTGCTCGATAATGACCTGAGCTTCCTCTTTCGCTTTTTTCAGCTGGTCGGTCGCATTAGCCTGCGCGAGATCCAAATCTTTCTTCGCGCGTTCAGCAGAAGCAAGGCCTTCAGCAATTTCTTTCTGGCGCTTTTCGATGGCAGCCATAATCGGTGGCCATACGTACTTCATGCAGAACGCGACAAACAGGATGAACGCGATGGCCTGGCCGAGGATTGTTGCATTAATGTTCACAGCACAATGCCTCTAATTAAGTATTTAACTTTTCTGCCGCTATCAACGATAAACGGCAGAATCCGTTCACTCTCGCACCAGGTACGGAGTGAACACAGGGGCTTTAGGCGACAGCAAACATCACGTAGAGGCCCAGACCAACAGCGATCATTGGGATTGCATCCACCAGACCCATTACAACAAAGAACTGCGTACGCAGCAGAGGAATCAGGTCAGGCTGACGAGCAGCGCCTTCCAGGAATTTTCCTCCGAGGATGCCGATACCGATCGCAGCACCGATTGCCGCCAGGCCCATCATCACAGCGGCAGCCATGTACAGCAGATCCATATTCAGGTTTTCCATGACAGTCTCCAGTTTGTTTCAGTTAAACGCGTATTGTTGAGAAAAAAATCAATGTTCTTCAGATGCCATCGACAGATAGACAATCGTGAGGACCATGAAGATGAAAGCCTGTAGCGAAATGATCAGGATGTGGAAAATGGCCCAAGGCACATTCAGAATCCACTGTGACCACCACGGCAACAGACCGGCAATAAGGATAAAGATCAGTTCACCCGCATACATGTTACCGAACAGTCGCAGACCGAGTGAAACCGGTTTGGACAGCAGGCTAACACCTTCCAGAATAAGGTTGATGGGGATAAAGATCGGGTGATTAAAAGGCTGCAGCGTCAGCTCTTTCGTGAAGCCGCCAATGCCTTTCATTTTGATGCTGTAGAACAGAATCAAAATAAATACGCCCAACGCCATGGATAGCGTGATGTTCACGTCTGCAGAAGGTACCACGCGCAGCGCCGGTAACCCCAACCAGTGCTCACCAATATAGGGCAGCAAATCGATTGGCAGCAGATCCATGAAGTTCATCAAGAAGACCCAGACAAAAATCGTCAGAGCCAGCGGGGCGATAAGTTTGCTCTTACCGTGATACATGTCGCGCACGTTGCTATCAACGAAACCGACAACCAGTTCGATAGCCGCCTGCATTTTCCCTGGCACACCGCTGGTGACGCTTTTCGCCACGCTACGGAACAACACCAGGAAGATAACTCCCAGCACCAGAGAGAAAAACATGGAATCGATATTTAATACCCAGAACGTCGCGGGAGCGTCGTGAGCATTCACTAACTCGAAGGTACGCAGGTCCAACTGAAGATGAGTCAGGTGGTGACCAATGTACTCTTGCGGAGTAGAGATTTCTCCTGCAGCCATGATGCCTCTTACCCTTTGTTGTTAATTACCGCCGGTGCCAACATCTGAACGACCAGCACCGATAACCAGGTGATCCCGACCGGCCAGAAGACCGCATCGAATACACCCAACGCCACAATGAGCAAAATAATGGTCGCGAACACTTTGGCTATTTCCCCCAAAGCGAAGCTCCACGCGACGCGCCCCGAAGCCGGAGTTTGCCCTTGCAGGCGCCAGGCTATAAACAAGAACAACACGTTTGGCAGCCAGGCTGCCATTCCGCCAGCAAGAGCAGAGCCGCCCCAGGTGACATCTTTCAGGGCAAAGAGTGCACCGACGATGACGATGGTCACTAGCTGAATCACCAGCACCGTTCGGGCGTATTTCACACTGTAAAGAGACACTGACATGACGCTGATACTCTCCTGCCCCTTTAGGGGTATGTCGCGTGTCGTATAAGACTGCCTTTGTGCATTTGAGTCAAGTAGCAAAAGCCGTGCAAATTATACGGGCCGTACCTGTGATTTCAATCGTTAAGTAACGAAAAGGTGAACAATTATCTAAATTTCTTTCCGAATGACTATTTTTCAAAAGATACTGAGCAGCCCGTTTCGGATAAAGCCGTAAAAAGTTCCGCAGCAACTCAGTTTTAAAGCGTGCTTTAGATCACATAATAAGCATTCGCACCGCGTTATGTTTTATTAAGACCCAATTATCCGAACGCAAAATAAGGAATAAAAACCATTATTATCAATCAGTTAAAAAGCAATATACCGTAACGTTTTTTTGTTCCCGATGAAAATAGTCTATTGACATCGAAGTCTCCTTCAGAATCGTAAAAAGCCTATTACTCTTGCCGAAAGGCGGGTGGCCTTAAATATGATTAATCGCGGTGCGCACCGATAAAACGCCAAAAACTCGTGATTATTTTGATAAAACTTTGTGAAATAAAAGTTAAATGTGAAAAAGTTTTTCAGATAATTTCCGCGTCAGGATTTAACAACGTGAGCCGGAAAAGCAGAGTAGATGACCCAAAGACCATCGCATCTTTGGTTACATGGCACCGCGCGTTGATACGCTTTACGGTGCCTGAATGCGCTATGGCGTACTGTTCCTGGCAACGATAACCAGATGACGTTCGCCTTCCAGTTGGGGAACCTGAAGTGAAATCACCTTGTCCAGCGCATAGCCCGCAGGCAGGCTGGCGATTTCCTCATCCGGCCGCACGCCTTTAAGCGCATAAAAACGGCCATTTTCCGCGGGTAAGTGATGACACCAGCTCACCATATCCTCCAGCGACGCAAAGGCGCGGCTGATCACCCCATCAAATGGCGGTTCGGAAGGAAAGGCTTCGACCCTGCTCTGGACCGGCTCGATATTTGTGAGTCCCAGTTCATGCTGCACCTGCCGTAAAAAACGTACGCGTTTACCCAAGCTGTCCAGCAAAGTGAAATGTGCCTCCGGCATCACAATGGCCAGCGGAATGCCAGGTAAACCGGGCCCGGTGCCGACATCAATAAAACGTGAACCCTGAAGATGTGGCGCCACCACGATGCTGTCGAGGATATGGCGAACCAGCATCTGCTGAGGATCGCGCACCGAAGTCAGGTTATAAGCTTTATTCCATTTATCCAGTAGCCCTACATAGGCCACCAGTTGCTGTTTTTGTTGATCGGAAAGGGAAATTTTGGCCGCTTGCAGCAGCGAAGTGAGTTTGTTGATCACAGCATCAGTCCAGTCAGCGGGGGCGGAAAATCCCGCCCCGGTTCAGATCAGGCGCTTTTGCGCAGCAGACCTTGTTTTTTCAGGTAAATCAGTAAAATTGAGATGGCCGCAGGCGTGACGCCTGAGATGCGTGATGCCTGGCCGATTGAAACCGGTTTATGATCGTTAAGCTTGGCGATAACTTCATTAGAAAGGCCACTGACCTGACGATAATCAAGCGTGGCTGGCAGCAGCGTATTCTCATTACGCAACTGACGATCGATCTCTTCCTGCTGACGCGCAATATAGCCTTCGTATTTTACCTGGATCTCAACCTGTTCAGCAGCCTGTTCATCCGCCAAAGCCGGGCCAAAAGCATCAAGTGCCATCAGCTTCAGATAGGTCATTTCAGGGCGGCGTAACAGATCTTCAGCACTGGCTTCCTTCGTCAATGGAGAGCTGGTGATGGTATTCACCGCCTCAACATGTTCGGACTTAGGGTGCACCCAGATATCGCGCAGTCGCTGGCGTTCCTGCTCGATCGCTTCAAGCTTCTGGTTGAAGCGCGCCCAGCGCGCATCATCCACCAGGCCGAGTTCACGCCCGGTTTCCGTTAAACGTAAATCTGCATTGTCTTCACGCAGCATCAGGCGATATTCGGCACGTGAGGTAAACATGCGGTAAGGTTCTTTAGTGCCGAGAGTGCAAAGATCGTCGACCAGTACCCCGAGGTAAGCCTGATCGCGACGCGGTGCCCAGCCCTCTTTGTCAGCAGACTGACGCGCGGCGTTAAGCCCCGCCAGCAATCCCTGTGCTGCCGCTTCTTCGTAGCCTGTGGTGCCGTTAATCTGACCGGCAAAAAACAGGCCGTCGATAAATTTGCTTTCCAGCGTGAGTTTTAAATCACGTGGATCAAAGAAGTCATACTCAATGGCATAACCCGGGCGCACGATCTTCGCATTTTCCATGCCCTGCATTGAACGAACGATCTGCATCTGTACGTCGAATGGCAGGCTGGTTGAGATACCGTTGGGGTAGATCTCATTGCTGGTCAGTCCTTCAGGCTCAAGGAAGATCTGATGCGAGTTGCGATCGGCGAAGCGCATGACTTTGTCTTCGATCGACGGACAATAACGTGGCCCGATCCCTTCGATGATCCCGGCATACATGGGGCTACGATCGAGGTTATTACGGATCACATCATGTGTTTTTTCATTGGTATAGGTCATCCAGCACGGCACCTGCTGTGGGTGCTGTCCGGCATTGCCCATGAAAGAGAACACCGGCATCGGGTTATCGCCATGCTGCGGGGCAAGTACGCTAAAATCGATGCTGCGTGCATCAATGCGTGGCGGTGTACCGGTTTTCAGGCGGTCAACGCGCAGTGGCAAAGCACGCAGGCGTTTTGCCAGAGGGATCGACGGCGGATCGCCTGCACGACCTCCGCTGTAGTTATCCAGCCCGATATGAATTTTTCCGTCGAGGAAGGTACCCACGGTAAGCACGACCGTTTTGGCACGGAATTTCAGGCCCATTTGGGTTACCGCACCGACAACGCGATCGTTCTCGACGATAAGATCGTCAACGGCCTGCTGGAAGATCATCAGGTTTGGCTGGTTCTCCAGCGCAGTACGTACCGCCTGACGATAGAGTACGCGGTCCGCCTGAGCACGGGTCGCCCTTACGGCAGGGCCTTTACTTGCGTTTAGTATCCTAAACTGAATACCCGCCCGATCGATTGCACCGGCCATCAAACCGCCTAAGGCATCCACTTCCTTTACCAAATGTCCCTTACCGATGCCACCGATGGCCGGGTTGCAGGACATTTGTCCCAGCGTATCGATGTTATGGGTCAGTAACAGGGTTTGCTGACCCATTCGGGCTGCTGCCATGGCAGCTTCCGTGCCCGCATGACCACCACCAATAACGATGACGTCAAAAGGATCTTGATAAAACATGAAGTGGTACCTCGTTGATGAATAGTCAGAGATCGTTCTCTCTGGGCCGTGGATTCTACTGAAATTATGGCTGAGGTGAAAGCAGCGGGATCGACAGGTATTAAAAGAAAAGATCTTAATTCTTTGTATGATCTTTCTGTTAGATCTCTTATTAGGATCGCCATCTCTTGTGGATATCTGCGAAAAGCACAGGATAAACAAGTGCGTAGCGAGGATCGTTACCTGTTAATGATCGGTGATCCTGATCCGTATAAGCTGGGATCAAAAGAGGACTTTATCCACAGCTCATAAAGTAAACTCCAGTTGTTCTTTGGATAACTACCGGTTATACGCAACTAAACAGGGTAGTTATCCACAAAATAAAAGACCAGATCCGGGGAAAAACAGTATCTTCTGCTGGGGATCGTCGTGATTTCCCGATCCCTGACCGGCTCAGATCGCGTCTTTCCAGGTCATCACCCACTCTTCAGCCGGATCTTCGGGGATCTCATGTTGCAGAATATCAATTTCCAGCCTTTCGCCGATGCGCTGTGCGCCACAGGTAATTAACAGAGCGTCAAGATTGCGTATCGCACCACAAAACAGATCGTATTCATGGTTGCCGATGCCGACTGCGCCAAAACGCACGGCTGACAGATCGGGACGGCTTTCCTCAATGGCGTCATAAAAAGGTTGCAGATTATCAGGCAACTCTCCGGCTCCGTGGGTAGAACTCACGACCAGCCAGATCCCCTGCAGGGGCACATCATGAAGCTCAGGACCATGTAGCATCTGCGTTGAGAAGCCCGCTTCCTGCAGTTTTTCTTCGAGATGTTCAGCAACGTATTCGGCGCTGCCTAAGGTGCTGCCACTGATTAACGTAATGTCGGCCATCGTGCTCTCCTGAGATCAAGGTGAGCATTGTACGCTGTGATCAAGCGGTGATCCACCTGTGGAAAACAAGGTTATTAGTTTTGACAAGGGCGATACAGCCGTTGTCAGGCGGCCGATCGTTAAAGGATAAAATTGTGCACAAGCGGGTGGAAAGATCAGGGCTTGATGGTTCGCATGATGGGGTTCTGCAGGGAGATCAGGGTTTCTGTTGACTGGATTTCATCAATTGTCTGGATCTTGTTAATTAATACCTGCTGGAGAGCATCGATAGATCGACACATGACTTTAATAAAAATACTGTAATGCCCGGTGGTATACCAGGCTTCAACGACTTCATCCAGCGCGTCCAGTTTACTCAGCGCCGCCGGGTAATCACGGGCGCTTTTGAGAATAATGCCGATAAAACAACAGACATCAAAGCCCAGCTGGCGGGGATCGATCTCAACCCGCGTTCCCAGAATAATGCCTGCCTGCTTCATTTTTTCGACACGGACATGAATGGTACCCGGGCTGACGTTGAACTGTTTTGCCAGTTCGGCATACGCGGTGCGTGCATTTTCCAGTAGTGCATTCAGGATCCCCCGGTCAAGGTTATCCAGTTGCAGATGTTCGGGCATGATCGTCCTCGTTATCGTTTTTCTTCAATGAACTGAGGAGAATGTGCAGCAAAATAACGTAACTGGCAACACACCGGCAGCGGCATAAGCCGCTGCCGGTTGCCTTAACGTTTACGCCACAGAGTGACCTGCGCGAGCGTATGCTGGAATTTACGCGCCGTTTCACGGATGACGAATGGCATATCCTGTGGTGAACCTATTTGCTCAAAGTCGGCGGCCAGCAACCGTTGCAGTGCCTGCAGGGTGGTCAGGGCTTCTCCATTTTCACGTACGCCGCCCAGCCAGTTTTCCTTCGGGGTAAAGGCTTCAAGCCACGTGTAAGGTGACGACAGCACTAAGATCCCACCAGAACGCAACATGGGCGTGACGTCCTGAAGAAAACGTGCCGGCTGACGCAGGCGATCGATCAGGTTCGAGGCCAGGACCAGATCGTAACGTGCTGGCTGAGGTTTCATGTTACAGGCATCGCCCTGAACAAACTGAATGCGCTTCGCCTGCTCACTGGTGATAGCAAAGTCCTTAAGTCGTACCTGACGGTATTCCACCAGATCGCCTTCTTCAGGCACCACGTAGCGGAAATCTTCGCCAGTGGTGAGCTGGAGCGCCACATCAATAAAACGGGCCGAATAATCCATGCCGGTGACATGCTCAAAGTGGCGGGCCAGTTCGAAGCTTGCCCGGCCCGTGGCGCAGCCAATATCCAGCGCCTCTCCCCGATTCTGGCTGTGCGACAGCGCCAGTTTGACCAGGGCTTCTGCATAGTTATCGACGCCGAAATAGCGAGGCCCATACTGGAAATCGAGGTACTGAGAAACCATGCTGTCGGTTTCATAGGGGTTTAAGGCCATGGTTTCCTGGTGGGAAGAAATCACATAGCGAAAACCCGCATGCTGGAAAAAGTGACGGCGGAAGGCATAACGCGATGATTTGATCGCCTCATTGCCGGTGGAAATCCAGCTTCCACCTTTTATAAGTGAGTGCTTACCGTCAAAAGTGGGCGTTGAGAAATCGTCATAGAGCGGATGGACTTTAAAGCCTTCAAAGCCATTGGTTGGGGTGGTTGTCCATTGCCAGACGTTGCCCACGATGTCGTAGAACTCCCCCTGCGGGAACCGATCGACCGGGCAGGAAGAGGCCCAGTAAGCCAGATTAATATTGCCTGGCGCCTGCTGCCAGTCTGGCTGATCGCCTTCGACCTGTTCGCGCAGTTGATACCATTCCGCCTCACAGGGTAGCTGGACTGACTTACCGGTTTCTTCCGCTTTCCAGCGACAGAAGGCCGCGGCCTCCAACTGATTGACCTCAGCTGGCCAGTCCCACGGCATGGGTACTTCTTCACACATCAGTCGGAGTTTCAGCTGATCGGGCATCGCAGCGTTACCCACCCAGAAGGTGGGCATTTCTGCCTGTGCAAACTGGCGCCAGCCCAGGCCTTCTTCATCCCACCAGCGGGATTCCTGATAGCCACCAGCCTGCACAAATTCATAAAACTCTGCGTTACTGACCAGCATTTTGCTGGCCTTGAAAGGCTTTAGCTCAACCTGCTGAGTACCGTACTCGTTGTCCCAGCCATAGGTATCATCGGTTTTACCAAGCGTGATGTGGCCACCGGGCAGGGAGACCAGTGCGTTGGTGGGCACCAACTGACGATCGCGGCGCGCTTCCGCGCAGGCTGGCCACTGCGGTTGAGGTTTCACCCATTCGACCGGCAGCTGACGGAGCAGCACGCTGGAGGTTTCCAGGTGAATTCGTTCATGCTCAATCCCCATCAGGATCACCCAAGCCGGGCTGTCCCATGTGATGGGCAGTTCAAGCGGCATCTCCTGAATAAATTGTGTCACTAAGGCTTTTACGCTACCGCGATAGTCGCGAACGGCTTCTACAGAAGGCCAGTCGTAGTGGTTGTCGTTGAGATCATCCCAGCTCATTTCGTCCACGCCAATAGCCAGCATGGCTTCAATGCGATCGTCAATGCGGTCATCGATATAACGTCCAGCCATTAACTTGTTAATGTAGAACGTGGCGGTGTGGCCAAAGTAGAAGATCAGCGGATGGCGCAGGGGAATCGCTTTCGTAAACCATGCGCGCTGATCGTTGAGGCAGGTAAAGAGATCTTCGTACAGCGCCCATGTCTGACTAAAGTAAGCCAGCAGCTCGGCACGTTTTTGTTCGACATTTTGGCCAGAGAGCATCAGCGTCCGGGTTGGCGCAGGTAAATCGCGATGGGGTTGAACGGTGTTCACAGGACACTCCTGATTGCTGAATAAGTAATTGCAGATATTTACTATAAAGCAAAATGGAATTTCTGCTGTCTCGCTTAGCGCCGCCAGTGACGTAATATGCGGCTTTTTAAGCCGGTATCGAAACGCCAGATATGATCGAAGATGCGCATTATGCCGGGTTTACCGTGCGTGGACATGGCGACGGCGTGGAAGCGCTGCTGCTGTTGCTGCTGGCGATGTTTAACGCTGCGTACCACCTCTTCCGGCAGGCGCTGCGCAATAAAGTCTGACACGATGACGGCATCGGCATCCTGCCACAACGGGCCTTCCATCCGTTTGACCACCGCGGAAAGACAGGCTGCGAGGTCGGTTCCGCCACGAAAACGTTGGCTGAGAAAACGGATGGCCTGCTCCAGCCCGTCATCGCCCGTTAATTCGTAACCAATTACGTCATGAGCGAATAACATGATGTAACAGCGACGGCGATCGGCCAGTGCCACTTTGAGAAGGGCCAGACAAAAGGCTTTTGCACAACGTTCATTGAACCCTCCCATTGACCCTGAGGTATCGACACAAACGATAAACGGGCCACGAGGCTGTTCTTCATGCTGCTGGTGGCTGACGGGACGTTGAGTGATTTTTTCATGCCAGGCATCGCCCTGAAGTTTGTAAGTAAGCAGTCGCTTCTCTACCAGCCTGCGGTAAAACTCAAGTTCAAGCTCGCTGACGCTCAATGCTGCCAGTTCAGGTGGCAGCAAGCGTAATACGTCATCACTTTGATGAATACCGCTGACTTCTTCCGGTACGGCATCCGGTTCGCGCACCAGATGATGAAAGGCTTCCATCGGCGCATCTTGGGAGGGAACCGATTTTGCCTCACGACTCCGCCCCAGTTGCTGGGCCAGCTTCATTAATTCGGGCTGCTGTGCAAGGAACTCGCCGTATTGCAGCATCAACTGGTAATCGCCATGCTGAAGCGGCGCTTTGCCCATATCCCATAACCGTCCGGCTGCCGCTTCGTCATCGTCTGCCAGCACAGGTGCCAGTTGCCCGCTCAGGGCCATACGTTGCTGTAACTCCGCCATCAGACGTTCGCGCTGCTGCTCAAGAAGTTGCTCATTAAGCGTTAACGTTTGCAGCGTAAGGCTGAGCCGCCAGCGTTGCAGGAACAGCGTATGCTGGGCAGTGCTGAGATGGCCGGGATCGTTATGAAGAAGCAGTCGTTTTGCTTCTTCCTGGAAGGGGGATGCCAGGCGTTCAAGGTGAGAAAGGGTTTCATCAAGCTGCTGGCTGAATTCACGATCGCTGAGTAACTGAATACGCTGGAATAACTGAAACTCTTCCGCCAGTGCTTCCGGGACCGGCGTGGCTTTGAGTTCGGCATCAATTTCTGCCTTCCAGCGAGGAACATCCCGTAACAGCGCCTTTTTCATGCCGGGAAATTTTTCAAAGAACAGGGCCAGCTGTGGAGACGCGAGGAGTACCAGAATTAACTCTTCAATCAGCTCGGTCTCGCCGATTGACAGCAGGGTACTCAGCGTCTCCAGTGAGATCATTTACGCGCCTGTTTAAGTTGTTCCGCAACGTCCTGCAGGCTGGTTTCGACGCGAGCCAGCCAGTCATCACTGATAAACAGGCAACGCTGTTGCTGACTGAACAGGTGGCGTTGTTGACGCAGCTGGTTGTCGAGTTCATCCAGCGCTTCACTGATTTCTTCCGGCAACGCCTCACTGCTGCTGCTGCCGGGCAGTGTCAGTCTTGCCGTTTGTAAGCTGACATCGCGAACCGCCAGGCAATGCTGCGCATCCACCAGCATATCCACCGTTTGAGCAAATCCAATACCGTTTAATTTGCCGCGAATATCGCCGCCTTTCTGTAACCAGTGGTTCAGTGCTTCACGCTCAATAACCAGATGCGTGACCTGCATATCATGCAGCGTGAGCGGCTTTTGCAGCATCAGCGTTAACTGCGCGTCGGTAAGGCTTTCGGGCATGTCGTAATGCGGTTTACGGCTGAACATGCCGCTGTGCTTCTCAAGCGTAATGGCGGCAGCCACGCTTTGCTGCTGTTGCAGGGCCATACGTCGGGCTTTCAGTTGCTGCAACCTGAGCAACATCGCCTGCTGTTGCCAGGCATGTTGAGTCATGAGCTGATCGATTTCACGATCCAGAAGCTGCATGGATGCGACGTCATGCCACAAACAGTCTTTTAATAAGATCAGATCCAGTGGCGCAATGGTGTTTCGCCCACTGTAAAAGGCGCTGGCCTGCAACAGATGTATGGCCTTTTTCCAGCGGCGATCGGAGATGTAAGGCGCCTCGGGTAGCTTTTCCAGCTGCTGGCGTAACTGATAGATCAGTTCAAACACGTTATCGGGCAGGGTGACCTGGCTGATGCCTTGCTGCCATCGCACATACTCTTCGTCGCTGATGCGCAGCGATTCGGCGACCGGGTTGTCATTTTCATCCTGATGATGGGTCAGCATGCTGCGGAAGTTCTGCTTTTCATGCACGTTATCCAGCCACAGGCGAATTAACATGCGGTCATACAGGGCTTCGAGCCCGCTATCGGCTTCCGGCAACTCATTGGAGGCCGTGACCAGCAGGCGCATCGGAATTTTTTCTTCGCTATCGCCATTTCGGAAACGGCGTTCGTTGATGGCGGTAAGCAGCGTGTTAAGGATTGCCGGGCCGGCTTTCCAGATCTCATCCAGAAAAACGATTTCGGCATCGGGGAGATAGCCTTTGGTCAGCCGCTGATAGCGTCCTTCATCTTTTAAAGCCTGGATAGACAGCGGACCAAAGACTTCTTCCGGGGTAGAAAAGCGGGTCATCAGATATTCGAAAGCGCGGGCATGCTGGAAGGCGCATTTCAGGCGACGGGCAATCAGGCTTTTTGCTATGCCTGGCGGACCCAGCAAAAATACGCTTTCGCCGCTGAGTGCGGCGAGCAGGCAAAGGCGAATGGCATGATGTCGCTCATACAAACCTTTTTCTAACGCATTGCTGAGACGAGAAATTCTTTCTGCCAAAAGATGGGGTTGAGCCATAATCACATCAATGTCCTTACGATCGTCGAGCCGCCGCGTTTTAGCGAACGCAATACTCTATAGGGTATGATGCGCGAAAGCGTTAATCGATGTCAGCTTTTTTGTTTCAGAAGGTTCGACAGCGCGACTTTAAATGTTAATGCAGCACCAAAAAACAGTGAATGACCATCGGTTACCCGGACGGCGGTGTAGGAATTTTTGTGAATACGTGCATACTGTGCGCTTTTTGATGGCTTGTGCGCCTCTCAGACTCCAACAAAAGATAATTTTATGAGCTCGGATAATAAGCACTCACTAGGCGGATTAACGCTGGCTGCCATTGGTGTCGTCTACGGGGATATCGGCACCAGCCCGCTTTATACCTTACGCGAATGTCTTTCGGGGCAGTTTGGCTTTGGCGTGGAGCGGGATGCGGTCTTTGGCTTTCTTTCGCTGATTTTCTGGCTGCTGGTGCTGGTGGTATCGCTGAAATATATCAGCTACGTCATGCGCGCAGACAATGCCGGAGAAGGCGGCATCTTGACGCTGATGTCCCTGGCGGGGCGACATACGGGCGGGCGAGCCACCGCAATTCTGGTGATTATGGGGCTGATTGGCGGCAGTTTTTTCTACGGCGAGGTGGTGATCACCCCGGCGGTTTCTGTCCTGTCGGCGATTGAAGGTCTGGAAATTGCGGCGCCAAGTCTCGATAGCTACATCGTGCCCATGGCCATCGCCGTCCTGACACTGTTGTTTGTCATTCAAAAACACGGGACCGGCATCGTGGGTAAACTCTTCGCGCCCGTCATGCTGTTGTGGTTTATTGTCCTGGCCGTGTTGGGTGCGCGCAGCATTCTCAATAATCCCGAAGTATTGCAGGCGCTCAATCCTTACTGGGCGCTGCACTTTTTTGTCGAATACAAGTCTGTCTCCTTCTTTGCGCTCGGCGCGGTGGTGCTCGCAATTACAGGCGTCGAAGCGCTGTATGCGGACATGGGGCACTTTGGTAAATTCCCTATCCGGCTGGCATGGTTTGTGGTGGTGCTGCCTTCGCTGGTGCTCAACTACTTTGGTCAGGGCGCGCTGTTACTGAAGCAGCCGGAAGCGATTAAAAACCCGTTCTTCCTGTTGGCCCCCGACTGGGCGCTGATCCCCATGCTGATTCTGGCGACCTTAGCCACCGTTATTGCTTCACAGGCGGTGATTTCCGGGGTCTTCTCATTAACCCGACAGGCGGTACGTCTGGGTTATTTGCCGCCAATGCGCATCGTCCATACATCGGAAAAAGAGTCGGGGCAGATCTACATCCCCGTGATTAACTGGCTGCTTTATTTCTCTGTCGTGATTGTCATCATCGGCTTTGAGCATTCGAGTAATCTGGCTGCGGCTTACGGGATTGCGGTCACGGGCACCATGGTGCTGACATCCATTCTGTGTGCGACCGTGGCGATACTGAACTGGCACTGGAATCGTTATCTGGTGGGGCTGATTTTAGTGGCGATGCTGTGCATTGATGTGTCGCTGTTCTCGGCCAACCTGATTAAAATTTTCTCCGGCGGCTGGCTGCCCCTGACGCTGGCGCTGATGATGTTTATTGTGATGACAACCTGGAAGAGTGAACGCTTTCGGTTGCTGCGCCGCATGCATGAGCACGGCAATTCCCTGGAAGCAATGATTGCTTCTCTGGAAAAGTCACCGCCTGTTCGCGTACCCGGCACTGCGGTTTACATGTCTCGCGCGCTGAACGTGATTCCTTTTGCCATGTTGCATAACCTTAAGCACAACAAGGTGCTGCATGAGCGCGTCGTGCTGTTAACGCTGCGTACCGAAGATGCGCCATACGTACACAACGTCAGGCGCGTCACCATTGAGCAGTTGTCGCCCACCTTCTGGCGCGTGGTAGCCAGTTACGGCTGGCGTGAAACGCCGAACGTTGAAGAGATTTTCCACCGCTGTGGCCTGGAAGGACTTAACTGCCGCATGATGGAGACCTCTTTCTTTATGTCCCATGAGTCGCTGATCATTGGAAAACGCCCCTGGTATTTGCGTCTGCGCGGCAAGCTGTTTATGACGTTACAACGCAATGCGCTGCGTGCGCCCGATCAGTTTGAGATCCCGCCGAATCGGGTTATCGAGCTGGGAACGCAGGTCGAGATTTAAACGGCTGTGCCTGCCTGTCAGGCACAGCGTTTCACCAGTGCAGCGTGACGCACAATCCGCCGCCGGGATGTTGACTGAAGTGCAGCGACATACCGTGCAACTGGGCAATATTGCGTACGATCGATAAACCCAGCCCACTGCCGCTTTTCTCCTGCCCCGGCGGACGCCAGAAACGTTCGCCTAAACGCTGCAACTCGGCTGCCGATAGACTGTTTCCGTTATCCTCCACCCGCAACGTATTCGGGCTGATCACGATGTCAACGCGGCTGCCCGGCGGTGTATAGCGGATAGCGTTATCCAACAGATTTCTGATCAGCAGTGACAGCAGCAACGCGTGTCCCGAAATAACCGGATCGGCTTCAGCGTTAAGGCGCAACGTAATGTCAGCCTTATCTGCCAGTGGCAGCTGTGAAGCCAGCGTGTCCTGTGCCACCTTTTTTAACATGACGGGCTGGAACGTATTGCGAACATCCTCGGCTTCAATGCGGGAAAGGGTAAGCAGCTGATCAACCAGACGAGTGGCGCGGGTAATACCCGCATCCAGCTGTTGCAGCGCGTGAGTGCGCATCGCCTCGTCATCGGCGGCCAGTTGAATGACCTCGCTTTGCACTCGCAGTGCGGCGAGCGGGCTGCGTAATTCGTGTGCGGCATCCGACGTAAAACGGCGTTCCCGCTGCATCATGGTATGAATACGGCTGAACAGGCCGTTCAGGGCGTCAATTAACGGTCGTACCTCTTTGGGAACGCGATCGGCCTGCAAGGGCGCATCATCGTCAGGTGCCCGCCCGGCAAGCTGGTGGCTGAGTTTCTTCAGCGGACGAAGTTCATACCACACCAGGCCCGTTAACATCAGCAGCATAAAAGGTAATGAGATCAGCCAGGGCAACATGCTGGCATCGACCAGATCTTTTGCCATATCGTCACGGTATTCCCATTCCTGACCTACCACGACGCGGTAACGTTGATCGGGCGTAGTCAGCCAGACAAAGCGCCAGAGATCGTCATCCCCGTTAAGCTGGCCATTCTGGAAACCTTGATGATCCGCATTAAAGGGCAGATCTTTGCCATTATCACCGTCGTTGAGGACCTGTTTTCCCTCCCGGTCAAATACCGCGAAAGCCAGCGCGTCATCGTCCTGTTCGCCACGATTGTGATCCAGCAACTTTTTCGTTTTTGGCAGCGACGTGCCGTTCAGCGTCGTGAAGTCCAGGGTCAGCAGGCGCTTAGCAAGCAGCATCTGTTGCGTATCAAACAGCTCGTTAACGGTGTCACGTGTTTTATACCAGGCGCTGAGCGTGGCCGCTCCCCAACAAATGGCCAGTATCAGCACCAGGCCAATGCCAAGGCGTAAAAACAAACTCATCGATCGCATTCGCTTTCCCCCAGCGTATAGCCCACGCCGTGGATGGTGCGGATAAAGCGGTTACCGAGTTTTTTACGCAGATGATGGATATGCACTTCTACCGCATTGCTCGACACTTCGGTATCCCAGGTATAGAGCTTTTCTTCGAGCTGGCTTCGCGTCAGTACCCGATCCGGATTTCGCATAAACAGCTCAAGCAGGGCCAGCTCACGGCTTTTTAACGCGATATTTTCGCCGTTTCTTTCCACGCTGAGATTACCGGGAATCAACACTACATCGCCATGACGCAGTTCGGGCTGGAGTTGCCCGTGGCGGCGGCGAATCAGTGCCTGTAAGCGTGCGGCAACTTCTGTAAGGGCAAAGGGTTTGCACAGGTAATCGTCAGCCCCCATCTGTAATCCTTCAACGCGTTGATCAAGCGCATCGCGGGCGGTAAGGATAAGAACCGGGACGTCGTGCCCCTGCTGACGCCATTGACGCAATATGTCCAGCCCGTCACGCTCAGGCAGTGATAAATCGAGTACGACCGCATCCCACGGCGCCGCCGTTAATGCCTGAAAACCGGCCTCGCCAGAGACAAACCAGTCAACGCTGAATCCCAGCTTACTGAGTCCCGCTTTAATGCCGTCTCCAATCAGGCGGTCGTCTTCAATCAGTAAAATTCGCATCGCTTCTCCCTTTTAGTAAGCGATTTATACGAAGGCGAATGGGGGTTGTACAGTGAGTTTGGCTAAAAACTGCGTTTATTTTTGCCTTAAGATCCTGTTAAGAACTCTATGTTTTACTACAGTCACTACCCTAACTGCTTCATGGACAAGAGGTGACAAAATGAAAAAGTATGCTGCACTATTAGCCGTAACCATGCTGGCTTCCGCGCCGGTCTTTGCTGCACAACAAGGCGGATTTGTTGATCCAAATGCGCCAGCGCCGGCCGCACATCAGCAGCAGGGCGGTTTCAAAGCCGATCAAAGCAGTGTTGTAACGGTGAAACAGGCTGAAGAGATGAAAGATGACAGCTGGATTACCGTTCGTGGCCAGCTTGAAAAGCAGATTGGTGACGAAGACTACGTGTTCCGTGATCAGACCGGCACGATGAAAGTAGAAATCGATCATAAGCGCTGGAATGGGCTGACTGTTTCACCCAAAGACCGTGTTGAACTGACCGGGGAACTGGACAAAGATTTCAACAGCATCGAGCTGGACGTCAAACAGGTCAAAAAGTTGCCCTGATTCAGCCCCAATGGACCGCTCAGGCGGTCCATTTTTCCCTTCTGACTGCCCCCTAACTCAAATTCTGGTCTGCAACAGCGAAACGTTTCGATAGCGATCACAAATTTCTTATTCAGTGGTTGAATTGTAACCTTCATTTTATACACTCCTGAAAGCGAAACGTTTCGCTCTGGAGTGGAAAAATGAAAAAAGGTCGCCTGTTAAACGCTGAACTCTCTTACGTCATCGCCCGCCTGGGCCATACGGATACATTGACGATCGCCGATGCGGGGTTGCCGATTCCGGCAGAAACGCAGCGTATCGATCTGGCACTGATACCGGGTACGCCAGGATTTATGCAGGTGGTTGAAGCGGTAACGCATGATATGCAGGTGGAAAGCGCCTTTATCGCGGAAGAAATTAAGCAGCATAATCCGCAGCTCCACAGCGAACTGATCGCCGTGCTCGACGCATTGCAACAGCACCAGGGAAATACCATTAGTATCCACTACATCAGTCACGAACAGTTCAAACAACAAACACAGCGTAGTCAGGCGGTCATTCGCAGCGGAGAGTGTTCTCCGTTTGCGAATGTCATCCTGAGCGCAGGTGTGACCTTCTGAGGCCATTATGCAACCGTTACTGCAGCTTAAAGGCATCGAAAAATCATTTCCGGGCGTCAAAGCACTGAATGGCGCATCGTTGTCAGTCTGGCCGGGACGCGTTATGGCGCTGGTGGGGGAAAACGGCGCGGGCAAATCGACCATGATGAAAGTGCTTACCGGCATTTACAGTCGTGATGCCGGTTCACTGTTGTGGCTGGGTGAAGAAACGACGTTTAGCGGACCCAAGGCTTCTCAGGAAGCGGGCATTGGTATTATCCATCAGGAACTTAACCTGATCCCCCAGTTAACCGTCGCGGAAAACATTTTTCTTGGCCGCGAATTCGTTAATGGCCTGGGCTGCATCAACTGGAAACGGATGTATGCCGAAGCTGACGCGCTGCTAAAGCGCCTGAATTTACGTTTTAACAGCCACAAACTGGTGGGCGATTTATCCATCGGCGATCAGCAAATGGTCGAGATCGCTAAAGTGCTGAGCTTTGAGTCGAAAGTCATCATTATGGATGAGCCGACCGACGCGCTGACCGATACCGAAACCCTGTCGTTATTCCGCGTTATCAACGAGCTCAAAGCACAGGGATGCGGCATCGTCTATATCTCCCATCGCATGAAAGAGATTTTTGAGATTTGCGATGATGTCACGGTGTTCCGTGATGGTCAGTTTATTGCTGAGCGTGCCGTCAGCGATCTGAGCGAAGAAAGCCTCATTGAGATGATGGTGGGCCGTAAGCTGGAAGATCAATATCCCCATCTGGACGAGGCGCCTGGCGACGTGCGCCTTAAAGTCGAAAACCTCAGCGGGCCTGGCGTCGATAACGTCTCGTTTACCCTGCGCAAAGGTGAAATTCTTGGCGTGTCTGGCCTGATGGGCGCTGGGCGCACCGAACTGATGAAAATCCTCTACGGTGCTGCGCCCCGCAGCGCCGGGCAGATCTGGCTGAGTGGACGTGAAGTGGTGACCCGCTCACCGCAGGATGGCCTTGGCAATGGCATCGTGTATATATCGGAGGACCGTAAGCGCGATGGCCTGGTGCTGGGCATGTCAGTCAAAGAGAACATGTCTTTGACCGCACTGCGCTACTTCAGTCACCTGGGCGGCAGGCTCAGGCACGCTGAAGAGCAGCTCGCCGTCAGCGATTTTATCCGTCTGTTTAACGTTAAAACCCCGTCAATGGAGCAGCCGATTGGCCTGCTATCCGGCGGTAATCAACAGAAAGTCGCGATTGCCCGCGGATTAATGACGCGCCCCAACGTGTTGATTCTCGATGAACCGACGCGCGGTGTTGACGTGGGGGCAAAAAAAGAGATCTATCAGCTCATTAACCAGTTTAAGGCAGAAGGGCTGAGCATTATTTTGGTGTCGTCGGAAATGCCAGAAGTTCTGGGCATGAGTGACCGTATTGTCGTGATGCATGAAGGCCGTTTAAGCGGCGAATTTACCCGTGAAGACGCTACCCAGGAAAGCCTGATGGCCGCAGCCGTTGGTAAGCAACACAGTGAGGATTTAGTTGTATGACCACCCAAACCGTTCCGTCTAACCGTCGCTGGTTCAGCAAAGCCTGGCTGCTTGAGCAAAAGTCGCTGATTGCGCTGATTGTGTTGATTGCCGTGGTCGCCAGCCAGAGCCCTAATTTCTTTACCGTGGCAAACCTGTTCAACATTTTGCAGCAGACATCGGTCAACGCCATTATGGCGGTGGGCATGACGCTGGTTATTCTGACGTCAGGTATCGATCTCTCTGTGGGATCGCTACTGGCGCTCACCGGTGCGGTGGCGGCATCGCTGGTGGGAATGGAGGTGAATGCCTTTGTTGCGGTTGCGGCCTCGCTGGCGCTGGGCGCAGCCATTGGCGCGGTGACCGGTACCATTGTCGCGCGCGGTAAGGTGCAGGCTTTTATCGCCACGCTGGTGATGATGCTGTTACTGCGCGGTGTCACCATGGTTTATACCAACGGCAGCCCTGTGAATACCGGCTTTAATGACAATGCCGATCTGTTCGGCTGGTTTGGTATTGGTCGTCCGTTGGGGATTCCTACACCCGTATGGCTGATGGTGCTGGTGTTCGTGGCGGCCTGGTACATGCTGCACCACACGCGGTTGGGCCGCTACATCTATGCACTGGGGGGGAATGAAGCCGCAACACGTCTCTCCGGTATCAACGTCAATCGGGTCAAAGTCATTGTTTATTCGCTGTCTGGCATGCTGGCGGCGCTGGCGGGTTCTATCGAAGTCGCCCGTCTTTCGTCCGCGCAGCCGACAGCCGGAACAGGCTATGAACTGGATGCGATTGCCGCCGTCGTATTAGGCGGTACCAGCCTGGCCGGAGGTAAGGGCCGGATTGTTGGCACCTTAATTGGCGCATTAATCCTTGGCTTTTTGAACAATGGTTTAAATCTGATGGGTGTATCGTCGTATTACCAGATGATCGTAAAAGCGGTAGTCATTCTGCTGGCGGTGCTGGTGGACAATAAAAGCAGCAAATAACTCAGACCTTAATACAGGATAAAATGATGAAAAAGTTAACTGCATTAGCTGTGATCCTTGGTGCAACGCTCAGCGCCAGCGCAATGGCTAAAGATACCATTGCCTTAGTTATCTCTACGCTGAACAACCCGTTCTTCGTTTCACTGAAAGACGGCGCACAGAAAGAAGCCGATAAACTGGGCTACAACCTGGTCGTGCTGGATTCACAGAACAACCCGGCAAAAGAACTGGCTAACGTTCAGGACTTAACCGTGCGCGGGACGAAAGTGCTGTTGATTAACCCGACCGATTCTGACGCTGTCGGCAACGCCATCAAAATGGCTAACCAGGCGAAGATCCCGGTGATCACCCTGGACCGCGTAGCTGCACAGGGTACGGTAGTCAGTCACGTTGCATCTGATAACCGCTTTGGCGGCAAGATGGCGGGTGACTACATCGCACGTAAACTGGGTGATAACGCGAAAGTGATCGAGTTAGAAGGCATCGCAGGGACCTCTGCTGCGCGTGAACGTGGCGAAGGTTTTAAACAGGCTGCTGACGCACATAAATTCCAGATCCTGGCCAGCCAGCCGGCAGACTTTGATCGTACCAAGGGTTTGAACGTTATGCAGAACCTGCTGCAGGCGCACCCGGATGTTCAGGCGGTGTTTGCACAGAATGACGAAATGGCACTGGGCGCGCTGCGTGCACTGCAAACTGCAGGCAAAACCGATGTGATGGTCGTCGGTTTCGATGGCACACCTGATGGCGTGAAAGCCGTTGAAGGTGGAAAGCTGGCCGCAACCGTGGCTCAGATGCCAGAGAAAATTGGCATGATCGGCGTTCAGACTGCTGATAAAGTGCTGAAAGGTGAAAAAGTGCAGGCGGTCAATCCGGTCGATCTGAAACTGGTTACCAAATAAATCAAAGAAAAGCAGGGCATTGCGCCACCCGTCGGTGGCGCACTTATTTCGGACTCCTCCAATGAGCAAAAACGCAAAACTGGCCGTTCTCGGTAGCATTAATGCTGACCACATCCTTAATCTGGCTCATTTTCCCCGCCCTGGCGAAACGGTGATCGGGCAGAAATACCAGATTGCGTTTGGCGGTAAAGGCGCGAATCAGGCGGTTGCCGCGGGTCGTGCGGGTGCGAATATCGCTTTTATAGCCTGTGTTGGCGCTGATGACATTGGCGAACGTATTTGCCAGCAGCTCGCGCAGGACAATATTGATACGCATCCAGTAGAAGCCGTCGAGGGTGAATCTACGGGTGTGGCGATGATTTTCGTGAATGGCGAAGGCGAAAATAACATTGGCATCTATTCCGGTGCCAACGCGGCATTGACGCCGCAGTATGTTGAACGTCACCAGCAGGTCATTGCCCAGGCGGATGCCTTACTGATGCAGCTGGAATCGCCCCTGGACAGCGTTTTGGCTGCGGCGACGTTGGCCAGACAGCATCAGACCCGCGTGATTTTAAATCCTGCTCCGGCAACGAAACTGTCTAATGATTTGTTAGCGCTTATCGACATCATTACGCCGAATGAAACTGAAGCTGAAATTCTGACCGGTATTGCGGTAAATAATGATGATGATGCAGCACGTGCCGCCGCCGCATTGCATGAAAAAGGTATTGCTACCGTTTTGATCACCCTGGGGCGCCGTGGCGTCTGGCTCAGTGAAAATGGGAAGGGACAACGTATTGCCGGCTTTGAGGTCAACGCGGTCGACACCATTGCTGCTGGCGATACCTTTAACGGTGCGTTTATCACTGCGCGCCTTGAAGGTAAGGCCATGCATGATGCCGTTCGTTTTGCCCATGCCGCCGCGGCAATTGCGGTAACCCGTTCAGGTGCGCAGCCTTCTGTACCGTGGCGTGCGGAAATCGACGACTTTTTACAGCAGCAGGGTTAAGCGCTTGGCTACGATGAAAGATGTCGCCCGACTGGCGGGTGTCTCAACTTCAACGGTTTCACACGTCATCAACAAGAACCGTTTTGTCAGTGACGGCGTGCGTGAAAAAATTGAACAGGCGATCCGCGAACTCAACTACGCACCGTCGGCATTAGCGCGTAGCCTCAAGCTTAACCAAACTAATACCATCGGCATGCTGCTGACTGCCAGTAGCAACCCTTTTTATGCAGAAGTCGTGCGCGGGGTGGAAGACAGTTGCTATGAGCGGGGATACAGTCTGATTCTTTGTAATACCGCTGGCGACGAAGCACGCATGAATCGTAGCCTGGAAACGCTGCTGCAAAAGCGCGTTGATGGCTTGCTTATCATGTGTACCGAGAGTCATCTGCCTTCGGCCGAAATCCTTAATCGTTATCCTTCTATCCCAACGGTGATGATGGACTGGGCACCTTTTGAAGGCCATGGCGATATTATTCAGGATAACGCGTTGTTAGGGGGAGAGCTGGCCACGCAGCACCTAATTGACAGTGGCTACTCGCGTATTGCCTGTATTTCTGGGCCGCTTGATAAAACACCTGCACGCATGCGACTGGAAGGTTATTACCAGGCGATGCAGAAAAGCGGTCTGCATGTTCCGCCAGAATATGTTGTCAGTGGCGACTTTGAGTTTTCAGGCGGCTACAACGCAATGTTTGAATTGCTGGCGCTGGAAACGCCGCCGCATGCTGTTTTTACCAGCAACGACGCGATGGCGGTTGGCGTTTATCACGCATTGCATCAGGCCGGACTGCAGATTCCACAGGATATGGCGGTGATGGGATATGACGATATTGAACTGGCACGCTATATGTCACCGCCGCTGAGTACTATTCATCAACCTAAAGATGAACTGGGCGAACTGGCGATAGATACGCTGATTCACCGCCTGAGCAATCCCGACGTCAGCCAGCAAACGCTGGTACTGACGCCGGAGCTGGTGCCGCGAGGCTCGGTTTAAGCCTTTTTCTTTTTATCGCGATTGCTGATCAGGTTACGTCCATCACCATTGCGCAACATCATAAATGTTAGCGCCGACAGCACGGTTACGATGCCCATCGTCAGGAAGGTGGAATGGAACTGTTCTACCGTCGTACTATCAAACTCCTGATAAAAACGCAGTACAGCAGCGCTGACCGCTACACCGAAACTGATCGCCAGTTGTTGTGTCACGGCTAGCACGCTATTGCCGCCACTGGCGTTGTCGTCATCTAAATCAGCCAGCGTAATAGTATTCATCGCCGTAAACTGGGTGGACATCGCCATACCCAGCAGAAAGAGCGGTATCAATAACAATGCGATGCTTTCAGAAGGTGACTGCAGTGAAAAGCTGGCAATCATGAACCCGATAATCACCGTAATGCTGACCAGCAAGCGGCGATAACCAAACCAGCGCAGCAGTTGCGTCACGCTTTGTTTTGCCAGAATAGATCCTACGGCCGTGGGTGCCATCATGCATCCCGCCAGAATAGCCGAGTAACCGAAACCCACCTGAAGCATCAGCGGCATCAAAAACGGCACACAGCCTGTACCAAGCCGCGAGGCGATGTTGCCAATAATACCTACCGAGAAGGTGCGGGTCTTAAACATCGGCAGATTAATAAGGGGAGAGGGATGACGTCGGGCGTGCGCAATATAAAGAAGCAATAACACAACACCGCCACACAATACCCCGGCCGCAATCCAGGGCGAGACAATACGCTCACCAAACAGCTCTATCCCGGTGGAGATCATCACCAACCCGATGCCGAAGAGTAAAAAGCCCAGAAAGTCGAAGCGGCGTTTAGGCGTAGTAAAGTCAGGCATATATTTACGCGCATAGAATATGCCCAGTATGCCAATAGGGATGTTAATCAGGAATATCCAGTGCCAGGTGGCATACGTCACCATTACACCGCCCAACAGCGGCCCCAGGATCGGTCCCACTAACCCCGGCATAGTCACAAAGTTAAGGATGGGTAAGAGTTCACTGCGCGGATAGGCGCGCAAGAGTGCCAGGCGCGCTACCGGCATCATCATGGCACCACCAACGCCCTGAATGACACGGGAGGTAACCAGAACAGATAAAGAAGGCGACAAGGCGCAGGCTAACGAGCCAAGGGTAAAGAGCGAAACGGCAATCATGAAGATTTTGCGTGTGCCGTAACGATCTGCAAGCCAGCCGCTGACGGGGATAAGCATGGCAACGGTTAAGGTGTAGCTGATGACGGCGGACTGCATGGCAAGCGGGGAACGGTCAAGACTGGTGGCGATCGCGGGCAGGGCTGTGTTCAATATCGTGGCATCCAGTGACTGCATAAAGAATGCCATAGCGGCAATCCATGGCAGACCGGCCATACTGCGCGCGGATTTAATCATTGAGCGTCCTTCGTAATGTTTTCAGCAAAGATAATGAAGAAGAGTAGCATTGGCAGAAATGCACAATACGCCTCTTTCAGAGACTACGTGGTGATTTCCGTGCGTTGTTTAGGCAGGAAGTGGTGCTTTTTACCTCGTTCGTTTAAAAATAAACCGCTCAGACATTTTTTTATAATTAATGCTTGTCACTCAGAAAGAACTCCCTATAATGCGCCTCCACTGACACGGCACAACGGCTTACGTAACGCGGTGTTCAGCAGGAGGCTCCCAGGAGTTT
>NZ_JASCAK010000025.1:0-186067 GCF_029967885.1 Pantoea sp. V106_11 | reverse complement strand
CGTCTGTCGCGAGGTGGCGTATATTACGCTTTCCTCCTTCAGAGTCAACCTCTTTTTCAGAAGTTTTTCTCCGGCGGAAACTCCTGGGAGCCTCCTGCTGAACACCGCGTTACGTAAGCCGTTGTGCCGTGTCAGTGGAGGCGCATTATAGGGAAGCTTTCACAGAGCGCAAGTGCAAATTTGAACTTTTTTGCTGTTCGTCTGAAATTTGCACAAAGGGGCTGTTTTACGCGCTTTTAATACGGGCAGGTAACTCGGCAAGACTCTTTATTACCCAGTCAGCCAGCGCTTCACCTTCAGCCGTGACCGGCTTACCGCTGAGAACGAGGACTTTCTTACCTACGCCGGCTGCCTCGGCGGCCTGCATATCTTCCAGTTTGTCACCCACCATATAAGAGGCCGCCATATCGATGTGCAACTCTTGTTGCGCGGACAGTAACATTCCGGGCTGAGGCTTACGGCAGTCACACTGCTGGCGATATTCTTCAACCGTCGCGTCGGGAAGGTGCGGGCAGAAATAGATCCCATCAAGGTCGATATCCCGATCGGCCAGCGACCAGTCCATCCACTCGGTAAGCCGCATAAACTGATCTTCGCTAAACATACCGCGAGCAATACCAGACTGGTTAGTCACGACAACCAACGCAAAGCCCATCTTCTTTAATTGTTGCAATGCTTCAATGACGCCATCAATAAACTGGAAATTATCGATTTCGTGGACGTAGCCGTGATCAACATTGAGGGTGCCATCGCGATCGAGAAAAATGGCCGGGACTTTATTCGTCACGTAAAAACTCCTGCTATAAAAATTGCCGATCAGTATCGCACGATTGCGATTAAAGGGAGAATGTCTGATTGAATCACTTCCATTGATTTAGACGTCTGGATGCCTTACCATCCATCCAGCTTATGCATGCTTTCAGTGATGAGAGCACACCAGACCACGGACAATGCAAGACGATAATAAATAACGTAATGATTAAATTAGAAAATATTACCAAAGTGTTCCAGCAAGGTTCGCGATCGATACAGGCATTATCGAATGTCAGCCTGCACGTACCTGCCGGGCAAATCTATGGCGTCATCGGTGCATCCGGTGCCGGTAAAAGCACGCTCATTCGTTGCGTGAATCTGCTTGAACGCCCGACTTCCGGCCGCGTGCTGGTTGACGGTGCAGACTTAACGGCGCTGGGCGAACGGCAACTGACTCAAGCCCGCCGTCAGATCGGCATGATTTTCCAGCACTTTAACCTGATGAACTCACGCACGGTTGCGGGCAACGTTGCGCTGCCGTTAGAGCTGGGTCAGCTCTCTCGTGAGGAAATTAAAAAGCGTGTGACCGAGCTGCTGGATCTGGTCGGCCTGGCTGATAAACACGACGCCTGGCCAGCCAATCTTTCCGGTGGTCAGAAACAGCGCGTCGCTATCGCGCGTGCGCTGGCAAGCAATCCCAAAGTCCTTCTGTGTGATGAAGCCACCAGCGCGCTCGATCCGGCAACAACCCGTTCGATTCTTGAATTGCTCAAAGATATTAACCGTCGTCTTGGCCTGACCATTCTGCTGATTACGCATGAGATGGATGTCGTAAAACGCATCTGCGATCAGGTCGCAGTGATAAGCCAGGGCGAGTTAATTGAAAAGGACAGCGTGAGCGAAGTCTTCTCGCATCCTAAAACGCCGCTGGCACAACAGTTTATCCAGTCAACGCTGCACCTGGATATTCCGGACGATTATCAACAGCGCCTGTCACCTGAAGCAGGCCCAGAGAGCATGCCCTTACTGCGTATGGAATTCACCGGGCAGTCTGTCGATGCACCTTTACTGTCTGAAGCCGCGCGTCGTTTCAATATCAACAACAACATTATTAGTGCGCAGATGGATTATGCCGGCGGTGTGAAGTTCGGCATCATGCTGGCGGAAATTCACGGCAGCGAAAGCGATACACAGGCCGCGATTCAGTGGCTGCAGGAACATCACGTAAAAGTAGAGGTACTAGGTTATGTCTGAAGCGATGATTGCGTTGCTGGGGCGCGGCGTGTGGGAAACGTTGATGATGACCTTTGTCTCTGGCTTTTTCGGTTTCGTACTGGGATTACCGGTAGGCGTCCTGCTCTATGTGACCCGTCCGGGTCAGATTCTGGAAAACAAAGGTTTGTATCGGGTGCTGTCGGCGCTGGTCAACATCTTCCGCTCTATTCCCTTTATTATCCTGCTGGTCTGGATGATTCCGTTTACCCGCATCATTGTTGGCACCTCTATTGGCTTGCAGGCCGCCATTGTGCCACTGACCGTGGGTGCGGCGCCCTTTATTGCCCGTATGGTTGAGAACGCCCTGCTGGAACTGCCAACCGGACTGATCGAAGCGTCACGTGCCATGGGTGCCACACCGATGCAAATCGTGCGAAAAGTGCTGCTGCCCGAAGCCCTGCCCGGCCTTGTCAATGCGGCCACCATCACGTTGATTACGCTGGTCGGCTACTCTGCAATGGGCGGAGCCGTGGGCGCGGGCGGTCTGGGACAGATTGGCTACCAATACGGTTATATCGGATATAACGCGACAGTGATGAATACGGTATTAGTGTTATTAGTCGTTTTGGTGTATCTCATACAATTCTGTGGCGACCGCATCGTGCGTGCTGTGTCCCATAAATAAGCAAGCAATATCACTATTAAGGAAAGGATATGTCTTTCAAATTTAAAAAAATTGCCGCTGTGGGTGCATTAATTGGCGCGATTGCGCTGGCAGGATGCGATCAAAAAGCCAAAGATCCAAACCACATTAAAGTGGGCGTGATTGTCGGCGCAGAACAGCAGGTTGCGGAAGCGGCGGCTAAAGTCGCTAAAGATAAGTATGGCCTGGATGTTGAGCTGGTCACCTTTAACGACTACGTGCTGCCTAACGAAGCACTGAGCAAAGGTGATATTGATGTGAATGCCTTCCAGCATAAACCGTATCTGGATCAACAAATCAAAGATCGTGGTTACAAGCTGGTATCCGTTGGTAATTCTTTCGTTTATCCGATTGCGGGCTACTCGAAAAAGATCAAATCACTCGACCAACTGCAGGACGGCGCGCAGGTTGCCATTCCTAATGACCCAACTAACCTTGGTCGTTCGCTGCTGCTGCTGCAGAAAGTGGGCCTGATTAAGCTGAAAGACGGTGTGGGCCTGCTGCCAACCTCACTGGATATCGTTGAGAATCCAAAACACCTGAAGATTGTTGAGCTGGAAGCGCCACAGCTGCCACGTTCGCTGGACGATCAGCAAATCGCACTGGCGGTCATCAACACGACTTACGCCAGCCAGATCGGCCTGACACCGGCGAAAGATGGCATCTTTGTTGAAGATAAAGACTCACCGTACGTGAACCTGATTGTTGCGCGTGAGGACAATAAAGACGCAGAAAACGTGAAAAAATTCGTGCAGGCTTATCAGTCTGACGAGGTCGCGGATGCGGCGAATAAAGTCTTTAACGGTGGTGCGGTTAAAGGCTGGTAATTTAGCCTTACATCTCTCCTCAGGGCGGCTTATAGCCGCCCTTTCTGATATTGCGCTTTGCTGACTTGTTATTTATCCGTGTCCTTGTTTCAATAACGCCACTTTTTGAAACTTGAGGATGTTGCCATGCGTTTTTTACCGCTCTGCTTGTTAGCATTGATGCTGACAGGGTGTGTTCGAGAGTACCACCCAATAAGCAGCGCACCTTCTCATCCGCAGCAATCCAGCGAACCGACACGTAAGCCAACGTATCGTCCCGCGCCTGTTAAGGTTTACACCGATGCGGCCGATCTGGTGAGCAAACCCTTCCGCGATTTAGGCGAAGTGTCCGCTGAAGATTGCCAGGTGAGCAATCAGAGCTCCCCCCCAAATATCGCTACCGCACGTAAACGTATGCAGATTAAAGCGTCACAGATGAAAGCCAATGCTGTGCTGCTGCATAAATGTGAAATCGTCAGCAGCACACCGGGCTGTTACCGTCAGGCTGTTTGTCAGGGATCGGCGTTGAAAGTCACCAGTCAATGAGTGAATTCGCCTTTGCGCAAATCGGCGTGATCCGTTCACCCTGGAAAGAGAAGTTCGCCGTGCCGCGTCAGCCTGGGCTGGTACAGGACGGCGGCGGCGAACTGCATCTTTTGCCGCCTTATAACCAGGCGGATGCCGTGCGCGGCCTGGAAGACTTCAGCCACCTCTGGATTCTGTTTGTTTTTCATCAGACCATGGAAGGCGGCTGGCGCCCTACCGTACGGCCTCCACGGCTGGGCGGTAACGCGCGCATGGGCGTTTTTGCCACCCGCTCCACTTTTCGCCCCAATCCCGTCGGCATGTCGCTGGTTGAGCT
This sequence comes from Pantoea sp. V106_11, assembly GCF_029967885.1. Taxonomy (NCBI): domain Bacteria; kingdom Pseudomonadati; phylum Pseudomonadota; class Gammaproteobacteria; order Enterobacterales; family Erwiniaceae; genus Pantoea; species Pantoea sp. V106_11. Next base: position 181,728 of record NZ_JASCAK010000025.1, on the reverse strand, counting down.
CAAAGGCATTCGCTGCGAGAAGCAGCAGGTCATTCTGCAACTGGGCAGCCTGGATTTAGTGGACGGTACGCCGGTTGTCGATATTAAACCTTACCTGCCTTTTGCCGAGGCGCTGCCCGAAGCGCGCGCCGGTTTCGCGCAGGCCGCGCCGGAAAGCACTATGCCGGTCCGGTTTTCAGCGCTTGCCCAACAGCAGTTGCAACAGCACGCCCGCTATCCGCATCTGGCACGCTTTATCAGCGACGTTCTCGCTCAGGATCCGCGGCCCGCTTACCGTAAAGGTGAAATCCAGGACAGGGAATATGCCGCCTGGCTAATGGAGTTTAACGTGCGCTGGCGCATTGATGACGCAGGGACGGAAGTCGTGGCTATCGATCCGCGTTAAAACCCGCTTTTTAGCCAGTGATCTCACTGGTACACTAGCCGCCAGCAAATTTTGTCTGTGAATTTCCGATCAACTGGAATCGTAATCAATGCGTACTACTCAATATCTGCTCTCTACTCAGAAAGAGACACCTTCTGACGCGGAAGTGATCAGCCACCAGCTGATGCTGCGTGCCGGGATGATCCGTAAACTGGCTTCAGGCTTATATACCTGGCTGCCAACCGGACTGCGCGTATTAAAAAAGGTCGAAAACATCGTCCGTGAAGAAATGAACAATGCCGGTGCCATTGAGATTTCAATGCCTGTGGTGCAACCCGCCGATCTGTGGCAGGAGAGCGGTCGCTGGGAACAGTACGGTCCAGAGCTATTGCGTGTTGCCGATCGCCATGAGCGCCCGTTTGTGCTCGGTCCGACGCACGAAGAAGTGATCACCGATCTGATTCGTAATGAGCTGAGCTCCTACAAACAGCTGCCGCTGAATCTGTATCAAATCCAGACTAAATTCCGTGATGAAGTGCGCCCGCGCTTTGGCGTGATGCGCTCGCGTGAATTCATCATGAAGGATGCTTACTCCTTCCATACTACTCAGGAATCGCTGCAGGAAACCTATGACGCGATGTATCGCGCCTACAGCCAGATTTTCAATCGTATGGGGCTGGATTTCCGTGCAGTGCAGGCCGATACCGGCTCAATTGGTGGTAGCGCATCCCACGAATTCCAGGTGCTGGCGCAGAGCGGTGAGGATGACGTGATTTTCTCAACGGCGTCTGACTTCGCCGCCAACATTGAATTTGCTGAAGCCGTCGCGCCCGCGGGCGATCGTCCTGCCCCTGCAGAAGAGATGCGTGAGGTGGATACGCCGAATACCAAAACCATCGCAGAACTGGTGAGCCAGTTCCAGCAGCCGATTGAGAAAACCGTGAAAACCCTGATGGTGAAGGGCGCAGAAGAAAGCGGTCACGCGTTGGTGGCGTTGCTGGTTCGCGGCGATCACGAACTGAACGAAATCAAGGCAGAGAAATCGCCTCTGGTTGCTTCTCCGCTGACCTTTGCCACCGAAGAAGAGATCCGCTCAGCGGTTGGTGCGGGTCCTGGCTCGCTCGGCCCAGTGGGGCTGAATATGCCAGTTATCGCAGACCGTACCGTGGCGAAGATGAGCGATTTTAGTGCTGGTGCCAACATTGAGGGTAAACACTATTTCGGCATCAACTGGGAACGCGATCTGCCAATGGCGCAGGTAGCCGATCTGCGTAACGTCGTGGAAGGTGACCTGAGCCCGGATGGCAAAGGTACGTTGCAGATTAAACGTGGTATCGAAGTCGGCCACATTTTCCAGCTGGGCACCAAATACTCTGAAGCGATGAAAGCCTCTGTACAGGGCGAAGACGGTCGTAACCAGATCATGACCATGGGCTGCTACGGCATCGGCATCACCCGCGTGGTTGCGGCGGCCATCGAGCAGAACCATGACGACCGCGGCATCATCTGGCCTGCTGCGCTGGCGCCGTTCGAAGTGGCGATTCTGCCGATGAATATGCAGAAATCGTTCCGCGTGAAAGAGTTAGCGGAAGAGCTGTACAACACGCTGCGCGCCAAAGGTGTAGAGGTGATTCTGGACGATCGTAAAGAGCGTCCGGGCGTGATGTTTGCGGATATGGAGCTGATTGGCGTACCGCACACCATCGTGATTGGCGATCGCAATCTTGATAATCAGGAGATTGAGTATAAAGCCCGTCGTGCCGGTGAGAAGCAGATGATCAAGCAGGATGAAATTGTCGAATTTCTGCTTAACGCGCTTAACAAGTAACCGCACTATAACGCCCCTTTAAGGGGCGTTTTTTTTGCTGAATAACGTGCGGCTATCAGGCTTGTTCCCGCATTCTGCCCCTGTCTGACTTGTCATAACGTCCCATGTACATGCCCCTTATTGCACCTTACCGCGCAGCGCTTTGGTATTGCTGCGCCGTGACTTGCCTTCCAGTCTGCGCTCTTTCGAGGCGCGCGTAGGTCGTGTTGAGCGCCGGACTTTCTCTACCGTGGTAAGTTCGCGGATCAGGTTGACCAGCCGCTGCAGTGCCGCCTCCCTGTTCATCTCCTGACTCCGGTACTCCTGCGCCTTGATGATCACGGTTCCGTCACCGGTAATTAAGTGGTGGCTGGCATTTAGCAGTCGCTCTTTATAGAACGGTGGCAAGGACGAGGCGGCAATGTCGAAACGTAGATGAATGGCGGTGCTGGTTTTATTCACATGCTGACCGCCAGAACCCTGCGCCCGAATAGCCGTCAGTTCAATTTCACTGTCCGGCAGCTCAACGTTGCGTGACAGCATAATCATCTGTCACCTGCCTGCGTGCAGTACGCGTTTTTTTGTATCGGGCTATCCATTCACTGAACCTTTCGTGCTTTATCCTGAGTCGTCTTAGACGGCGTAGCCAGCTACTTTAGCAGTGATTTGCGCGCGGTTCCTGTTTTTGCCTGGCTGATTTTCTGGAAATGCCTGTGATATAGTCGCTAATCAACCAGAGTGTTTCTGCTCTGCTGAGGAGGTGCCTGTGCAAAAATATTGTGAGTTAGTTCGCCAAAAATATGCCGAAATCGGCAGCGGAGATCTGGGATATGTACCCGATGCCATTGGCTGCGCCTTAAAAGCGCTGGATGATATTGCCGCGAATGTTGCGCTAAACGCTTCTCTCAGGGAACAGGCGGCCTATGCCGCCGCAAACTTATTGGTGAGCGACTATGTTGATGAATGAAGCTTATAAACCCATCAATTGCGATGACTACGATAATCTGGAACTCGCCTGCCAAAAAAACTGGATGCTGTCGCTGGAGTTAAAAGACGGTGAACAGCTTAAGGCCAAAGCCAAAGATATTCTTTCACGTAAAAACGTTGAATATCTGGCGATTGACCTTTCCGGTGAAACGCGCGAGTTACGCCTCGATCACATTGCCAGCTTCAGCCATCCTGAACTCGGCACCGTTGTTGTCAGCGAAGAGTAATTCACTTCCCGTCGGGCGGGATGCACTCCCGCCCACCTCATTCAGGTTTCAACGAACTGTAATAGGCGGCTAAATTCGCCATATCCTCATCATTTAAGCCTGCCACAAATGCCTTCATGACTTCAGCCTGTCCCCCGCTTCGTTCCCCTTTCTTATAGGCCTGTAATGCCTGGTTAAGATAGGCCGCATTTTGGCCAGCCAGATTGGGATAGAGAGGCGTGGTTGCTTTACCCTGTGCCCCGTGGCAGGCCATACAGGCGGCCGCGCGTTGCTCACCCGCGTTCACATCGCCTGCGGCGTGGACCGGTAAAACAGTTATCAGCAGCAAGGCTGCTATGCGTTGCATTATTCCGGCTCTCCCGACGTTTTCTGCCAGTTGACTTGCCAGCCAGCAGCATCCTCGCTGGCACCTTCGCGGGTAACAAACAGCCCGGGCGCGCAAATCAACGTCTGATTAAAATAAATTAATGGAATACGCGCGCGTTGCCAGGGCGGGATATTCAGCCTCTGCCAGATTTTTTTTATATCTCGTCCGCCTGGGCGATTCACGATATGCACATAGCCTGTTGCGTGAAACCGCACGAATACCTGCTCCTGCGGTTGTGGGCAGCGAAGCGTACTCGTGCTTTTTTCGGCCGTCAGTACGCCCAGGTTTTGTGGCAAATGCAGAGGTTGTTCGACGTCATTCCAGGCGATTTCACAGTCAGCTAAAGAGGCGCTGAGCGGCAAGTGGTAAAGCTGCTGCCGGTAGCGACGGATCTCGTGGTTGCCCAGCTTCAGGCGCGGCTGCGCATCTTCACGGCACAACATGATCTCCTGACGGATTCGACGTAATGCTTCGCGCGACGGCATTTTCTCGCCCTGAGCGGCCAGCCAGCGGCGCAGCAGGGCGTTGCCTTTTACCTCACTCATGGTCAGCAAAGGTGTGAAGCACAGGCTACCGTCGGGTTGAATAAGCTCGCTAAGCGGCTCAGCCAGTAACTCATCCAGCAGTTGCTCCTGCTCGCCACACAAGGCGGCACTGCGCGCCGACGCCTCGGCAAAATGCGGCCAGCGGCGCAGAAGCGTCGGCAACAGCTGCTGACGCAGAAAGTTTCGGTCATAGCGCTGATCCTGATTGCTTTCATCTTCAACCCAGACCAGTTGATGCGCCTTGGCGTACTGCTCCAGGCTCAGGCGGGAATGGTTTAACAAGGGTCTGAGTAAGGCATGTCCGGCAAACGTCGCCGCCGCCGGCATGGCCGCCAGGCCCGCCGGGCCGCTGCCGCGTTTCAGCGCCAGGAGCAGCGTTTCACACTGATCGTCCAGATGCTGCGCGGTTAGCAGCTTTTCATCCGCGCACAGCGCCTGCCCCAGAGCCTGATAGCGCACCTGCCGCGCTGCCGCTTCAATGCCTTGTCCCTGATCCGTTACCTGCACACGCAGGACTTCACAAGGAATCTGCCACCGTTCGCACAGGCACAGGCAGTGCGCTGCCCAGCTATCGGCATTCGGGCTGAGGCCATGATGCACATGCAGCGCACGCAGCCGTGACCGCGGGCGCGCTTGCTGCCAGGCCCGCAGTTGATGAAGCAGAACGGTAGAATCCAGACCACCGCTGAACGCCACGACCAGCGCGTCATTTTCCTTTAACAGTGCGTCAAAATCAGACATGTTCTCAATCCATACCGCGGCCAGTGGAGTCGCCCAAAGCCGCCATTTTACGCCTGATAGAGTTCCAGCGGCAAACCATCCGGATCGGCAAAGAACGTGCAGGGCTTTCCGGTTAGCTCATCGATGCGGATCGCTTCACATATCACGCCTTGCGTTGCCAGATAGCGCATCGCCGCTTCAACGTCCGGCACGCTGAAGGCCAGATGACGCAGGCCACAGGCTTCCGGTTGACTGACGCGTGCGGGCGGTGTGGGAAACGAAAACAGCTCAATCGTATACTGACCGTTCAGTGCCAGATCCCCTTTCCACGAATCACGCGCTTCACGATAGTGTTCGCTTTGCAGTTCAAACCCCAGAATGTCGCAGTAAAACGCTTTGCTGCGCGAATAGTCTGATGCAATGATCGCGATATGATGGATGTGCGTTAGCTGTAGCATCGTTGCTTCCTGTTAAACATGACGTCCTGTTACCCGGCCTGTTTCAGCACACGTACCCGATATTCCCCCTCTTCGGTGAGGATCGCGCCGTGAATATCCGTCTCAAAGCCAGGATAGTGGCGTCCAATGCTACACAGCATTAACAGGAAGTCGAGTACGGCGCGGCTTTGTTCTGTGATCATTTCACCAGGCATCACCAGAGGAACGCCCGGAGGATAAGGCAGGATCATGTTGGCAGAGATGCGGCCCACCAGCTCATTGATGTTCACGGTTTCAATATTGCCCTTCACCTGTTGCTGAAAAGCCTGATGCGGCGTCATTTTCATCTCGGGCAACACGTCAAACGCCTTCAACATGAGCCGCGGTAAATCATGTTGCTGGATAAGACGGTGGATCCCCTGCGCCAGCGTCTGAATACGCATGTTGCGATAAAAATCGGGATCCTCCGCATAGAGATCCGGCAACATATTTTTGACCCGGAGATTGAGATCGTAGGCGCGCTTAAACTCCGTTAACCCTCGCAGCACGCTCATCGCTTTGGTTTTATCAATGCCGATACTAAACAGGAATAACAGATTGTAAGGGCCGGTTTTTTCAACCACGATGCCGCGCTCATCCAGGAACTTCGCCACCAGCGCCGCCGGAATGCCCTCTTCCGCCATCACGCCCAGCTCGCTCATGCCGGGTGTCAGGATCGTTACCTTGATCGGATCAAGATACATGTGGTCGCGATCGGCCTGGGTGAATCCGTGCCAGTCCTCTTCCCCCGGCTGTATTGGCCAGCACTGGGCTTCATCAACGTGTTCAGGCTGCCAGATATCAAAAAACCAGCTGTCGCACTCTTCTCGCAACCGCTGTATCTCACGACGGAAATGCAGGGCGCGTTCCACTGACCGGTTAATGAGCCTTTTGCCCGGATTTCCGCGCAGCATCGCCGCCGCTGTCTCAATGGATGAGACGATGGCATAGTTCGGTGAGGTGGTGGTGTGCATCATGTAGGCTTCATTAAACGTCTGCTCGTCATAGTCGCCTTTAATATGAATCAGCGAAGCCTGGGAAAAAGCCGCCAGCAGTTTATGGGTGGACTGCGTTTCATAGAAGACTTTACCCGGCACCCGCTCACCGCTCATGCCGCTTTTCCCCTCATAGATGGGATGAAAGTTGGTATAGGGAACCCAGGCAGAATCAAAGTGGATCGACGGCACCTCAAGGGTTTGCTTGATGTACTGAGTGTTGTAGAGCAAACCGTCGTAGGTCGAATTGGTGATCACCGCATGTACCGGCCAACTGGCGCGCGGCGTGACCGCCACTTTTTGCTCGATGCTGGCACGGGTGAACTCTTTTTGCGGAATACCGCCCAAAATACCCAATGCGTTGCGTGTTGGCTTGAGCCAGATGGGGATCAAATCGCTCATCATCAACAGATGCGTGAGCGACTTATGGCAGTTGCGGTCCACCAGAATCGTGCTGCCTGCCGGGGCAGCATACATTCCGACGATTTTATTCGAGGTCGAGGTGCCGTTGGTCACCATGTAGCTCTGTTCCGCACCAAAAGTGCGGGCGATATACTCCTCGGCTTCCAGATGCGGCCCTGTGTGGTCCAGCAGCGATCCCAGTTCCGTTACCGAAATCGAGATATCCGACTTCAGCGTATTGGCACCAAAAAAGTCATAGAACAAGCAGCCGACCGGGCTTTTCTGGAAGGCCGTACCGGCCATATGGCCTGGGGTACAGAAGGTGTATTTCCCCTCTTTCACATAGGTAAACAACGCTTTGGTCAACGGCGGCGTGATGTTGTCGAGGTAGTCATCTGTGTACTGGCGAATGTGAAGAGCAATATCGTCGGCGGCGTTCAGCGCATATTCAAAGAAATGCAGCGGCATACGCATTTCATTGATACTGATATCCATCTGGGAATGGGTATTGATAAAGGCATACAGCGGCAGGTATTCATTAAGCTGATTGATTTCACCACACAGCTCCGGGCTGTTGTGTTCATCCCAGTCAAAAATGACGCCGCTAATACGGGGATTGTGTTCAATGAGTTTTAGCAGATCGTCATTGTTTTTCGGCCTAATTAGTTGAAAACCTTGCTGACTCAGCGCGACTTCCAGTTCGCGCAAGGGTTCATCTTTGTAAAACACGCCATGCGCGCCCATGATCGCCAGAATATTCAATGCACATCTCCCTGATTGTTGAGGCATTAAGTAAGCATAGCGAATGATGCCACTCAACTGCAGTCAGATTAATGGCATAAAAAAAGCGGACCGAAGTCCGCTTTATCGTCATGAAGCACAATCAGGCGTAGCCGTAGCTCATCAGACGTTGATAACGGCGATCGAGCAGTTCTTCGGTGCTGAGCCCTTCCAGATCGGCCAGATCGGCCAGCAGTTGCTGTTTCAGCGACTGCGCCATTTCGACAGGATGACGATGCGCCCCGCCCAGTGGCTCAGGGATAACCGAGTCAATCAGCTTCAGCTCTTTCAGACGCGGCGCGGTAATACCCATCGCTTCGGCTGCCAGAGGCGCTTTATCGGCGCTTTTCCACAGAATAGAGGCACAGCCTTCCGGAGAGATAACAGAGTAAGTGCTGTACTGCAGCATGTTAACTTTATCACCCACACCAATAGCCAGCGCACCACCGGAACCGCCTTCACCGATGACCGTACAGATCACAGGCACCTTCAGACCGGACATTTCCCGCAGATTACGGGCAATAGCCTCAGACTGACCACGCTCTTCCGCACCAACCCCAGGATAAGCGCCCGGCGTATCGATAAAGGTCAGGATTGGCATCTTGAAACGCTCAGCCATTTCCATCAGGCGCAGCGCTTTGCGATAGCCTTCTGGTGCTGGCATGCCAAAATTACGGCGAATCTTCTCTTTGGTTTCACGTCCTTTCTGGTGACCAATGATCATGACCGGGCGACCATCAAGGCGCGCAATCCCACCCACAATGGCTTTGTCATCCGCATAAGCACGGTCACCCGCCAGCTCATCGAAATCGTCAAAGGCATTGCGCACGTAATCAAAGGTATAAGGACGTAGCGGATGGCGTGCCAGTTGTGCAATTTGCCATGCGCCCAAATCGGCGAAGATTTTACGGGTCAGCTCAACGCTTTTCTCGCGCAGTCGCTTCACTTCTTCGTCGAGATTGACGTGTTTATCGTCCTGACGACCAATCGAGGTTAGCGAATCAATCTTCGCTTCCAGTTCTGCAATTGGCTGTTCAAAATCCAGGTAATTAAGACTCATAATGTTCCTGTTTTAGTCAAACTCCAGTTCCACCTGCTCCGATCCAATTAACGACCGCAAATCGTTGAGTAAACGATCGCTGGGCGAAATTCGCCACGCTGCACCAAAGCGTAGCTTCGCTCGCGCGTCGGCTCTCTGATAGTAGAGATGCACCGGAATTGTCCCTGAACGATGAGGTTCCAGGGACTGACGGAGTCGGTTTAATAGCTGGTCATCAATTTGCCTGTCCGTCAGCGAGATAGCAAGTCCACGGGCGTATTTTTCGCGCGCTTCGTCGATGTCCATGACTTCCCGGGCGGTCATTTTAAGCCCACCACTGAAGTCATCAAAGCTGACCTGTCCGCTGACGATCAGGATACGGTCTTTCTCCAGCAGTTGCTGGTATTTATCTAACGCATCGGTAAATAACATGACTTCGAGACGGCCGGAACGATCGTCAAGTGTACAAATACCAATTCGGTTGCCGCGTTTGGTCACCATTACACGCGCAGCAATCACCAGACCTGCCGCAACGGTAATCTTACCACGATCGGTAGGATGCATATCTTTCAAACGCATCCCGCCAACGTAACGCTCAATTTCTTTTAAATACTGATTAATAGGATGGCCGGTAAGATACAACCCAAGGGTTTCGCGTTCACCATCCAACTGCACCTGTTCCGGCCAGGGCGTCACGCTGGCATAGGACTGTTCTACCTGTTCAGGCTCGTCGGCCAGTACGCCAAACATGTCCGCCTGGCCGATCGCTTCGGCTTTCGCATGCTGATCCGCCGCCTTCAGCGCATCGTTAAGGGCGCTCATTAAGGCAGCGCGATGCGGGCCGAGACGATCAAAGGCACCTGACATGATCAGTTTTTCCATGACCCGACGGTTGATCTTTTTGGTATCGGTGCGCGCGCAGAGATCGAACAGCTCCCGGAAATAACCGCCCTCGTTACGCGCATCGATGATCGCTTCGATCGGCCCTTCACCGACGCCTTTAATGGCGCCGATGCCGTAAACGATCTCGCCCTCATCATTGACGTGGAACTGATACAGGCCCGAGTTAATATCCGGCGGCAGGACCTTTAGCCCCATGCGCCAGCACTCATCCACCAGGCCAACCACTTTTTCCGTGTTATCCATATCCGCCGTCATGACCGCAGCCATAAATTCGGCCGGATAATGCGCTTTCAGCCACAGCGTTTGATAGGACACCAGCGCATAAGCCGCAGAGTGCGATTTGTTAAAACCGTATCCGGCAAATTTCTCTACCAGATCGAAGATTTTCATCGACAGTTCGCCGTCGATGCCCATGCTTTCAGCGCCGTCTTTAAATACGGAGCGCTGCTTGGCCATCTCTTCGGGTTTCTTTTTACCCATGGCGCGACGCAGCATATCCGCTCCGCCGAGCGTATAGCCAGACAGGACCTGGGCGATCTGCATTACCTGTTCCTGATACAGGATAATGCCGTAGGTCGGCTCGAGAACCGGCTTCAGGCTTTCATGCTGCCACTGGATATCAGGATAGGAGATGGCTTCCCGACCGTGCTTACGGTCGATAAAGTTATCCACCATGCCCGACTGCAACGGGCCAGGGCGGAACAGCGCCACGAGGGCGATCATGTCTTCAAAGCAGTCAGGTTTCAGACGCTTGATCAGATCTTTCATGCCGCGCGATTCAAGCTGGAAAACCGCCGTGGTTTCCGCGCGCTGCAGCATATCAAAGCTTTTCTTGTCTTCAAGCGGAATGGTGGCGATATCGATCGGCGGCAACCCCTGCTTTTCACGGCGCGGGTTAATCATCTTCAGTGCCCAGTCGATAATGGTCAGCGTACGCAGCCCCAGGAAGTCAAACTTCACCAGGCCGGCATATTCCACATCATTTTTATCAAACTGCGTCACCGGATACTGGCCGTTTTCGTCACAGTACAGTGGCGCAAAATCGGTAATTTTGGTGGGCGCAATCACTACCCCACCCGCGTGCTTACCGGCGTTTCGCGTAACACCTTCCAGCTTGCGCGCCATATCAATTAGCGCTTTGACTTCCTCATCGGCCTCATAAATTTCCGGCAGTTGCGGCTCTGCAGCAAAGGCTTTTTCCAGCGTCATGCCCGGATCGGGCGGCACCAGCTTTGAAATACGATCGACAAAACCATAGGGATGGCCCAGAACGCGTCCCACGTCACGAATGACCGCCTTAGCCGCCATGGTGCCGAAAGTAATAATCTGAGACACCGCTTCGCGGCCGTACATGTCGGCCACGTGTTCAATCACCTGGTCACGTTTCTCCATGCAGAAATCGACGTCGAAGTCGGGCATGGAAACACGTTCTGGGTTCAGGAAACGTTCGAACAGCAGGTCGAACTCCAGCGGATCAAGGTCAGTGATCTTGAGCGCATAGGCGACTAAGGATCCCGCACCAGAACCACGGCCCGGCCCAACCGGCACGCCGTTATCTTTCGACCACTGGATAAACTCCATCACGATCAGGAAGTAGCCAGGGAACCCCATCTGGTTAATAACGTTGAGTTCCACTTCCAGACGTTCATCGTATTCCGGCCGCTTTTCGGCCCGTACGGCTTCGTCCGGAAACAGCATCGCGAGGCGCTCTTCCAGCCCCTCGCGGGATTTCATCACCAAAAAGTCTTCGGTGGTCATATCCCCTGTCGGGAACTGGGGCAGAAAGTACTCACCCAGCCGGACCGTGACGTTACAACGCTTAGCAATCTCTACGCTGTTTTCCAGCGCTTCCGGGATGTCCGCGAACAGCTCGCACATCTCCTCTTCGCTGCGCATGTATTGCTGAGGACTGTAATGACGGGGACGTTTCGGATCGTCGAGCGTGTAACCATCATGAATGGCAACACGGATCTCGTGGGCGTCGAAATCTTCTTCATTGATGAAGCAGACTTCATTCGTGGCAACAACGGGGATCCCTTCTGCAATCGCCAGCTCAACCGCCGCATGCAGATAGCTCTCCTCATCAGGACGACCGGTACGGACCAGCTCCAGGAAGTAGCGATCGGCGAAATGCTGTTGATAGAAAGCCAGGCAGTCAGACACCAGCGCGCTGTTACCTCGTAGCAGGCTGCGGCCAACATCCCCTCGACGGCCCCCGGACAGCAGAATCAGCCCTTCCTGCAGTTCGGCCAGCCAGTCGCGATCGATAATCGGGCCAGCAATACCGTAACCCCGTTGGTAAGCACGGGAAATCAGCAGTGTCAGATTCTGATAGCCGGTATTATTTGCCGCCAGCACGGTAATCTGGGTCAGTTCATCGCCCATCAACTCGCTGGCAACGTTAAAATCTGCCCCGATAATCGGTTTAACCCCTGCACCGTGCGCACCGCCGTAAAATTTCACCAGCCCGCAAAGGTTGGTGAAGTCGGTAATCGCGATGGCTGGCATACCCAGCGCAGCCGCTTTCTTGATCAACGGGCCGGTTTTCGCCAGGCCGTCGACCATGGAATAGTCGCTGTGTACGCGCAGATGTATAAAACGGGGTTCGGCCATATCAGTTTCCGGTTAAAACAGGTTCGGATTAGCGCAGCGTGGTCAGGCTGCTCGCCAGTACATCGGCATCAATCAGCGCATTACGCACCGGCGCAAAGCTGCGGCGGTGATGAGGGGTTGCACCGTACTGCGTCAATTTTTCCATGTGTAACGCCGTAGGATAACCTTTATGCTGCGCAAAACCATACTGCGGAAACAACAAATCCAGCTCTGCCATTTCACGATCGCGCGTGACCTTGGCGATGATGGAGGCGGCACTGATTTCGGCGACCAGGCTGTCGCCTTTCACCACCGCCAGAGAAGGCATCGGCAACGCCGGACAGCGATTGCCGTCAATCAGCACAAAGTCTGGCGTGATGGACAGGCCAGCGACCGCGCGCTGCATCGCCAGCATCGTGGCGTGCAGGATATTAAGATTGTCGATCTCGTCCGGTTCTGCGCGCCCCAGGCTCCAGGCGAGCGCTTTCTCTTTGATTTGATCAAACAGCGCGAGACGGCGTTTTTCTGACAGTTTTTTGGAGTCTGCCAGGCCGGGAACAGGATTCGCGGGATCGAGGATCACGGCGGCGGTCACAACGGCCCCGACTAATGGCCCGCGCCCGACTTCGTCCACCCCGGCAATACAACCGGCGGCAGGATAGATAAAATCAGCCATTGGCAAGCTCCAGCACCGCATCTGCGGCTTGTTCGTCAGCGTTCCAGCGGATCTGCTGGTGCAGTTCATAAAAGGTGTTCAGCAGCGTTTCACGTTCACGACTGGCATGGAGCAACGGATCCAGCGCCGCGGCCAGCGCCTCAGGCTGACATTCATCCTGCAACAGCTCTTTGACCAGTTCGCGCCCGGCCAGCAGATTCGGCAAAGAGACGTAATCCGTTTTGACCAGTCGTTTAGCCAGCCAGAAGGTAAACGGCTTCATGCGGTAGCCAACCACCATCGGGCATTTTGCCAGCATGCACTCCAGCGCCGCCGTTCCCGAAGCCAGTAGCGCAGCATCACTTGCCACCATGGCTTCCCTGCCCTGACCATCCAGCAGGTGCATCGGCAGCTCAGGCGCGACCTCCGCTTTAATTTTTTCAAACTGTTCGCGGCGCTTAGCGTTAACCAGGGGCACGACAATTTCCAGCGCCGGATAGTGCGTACGCAGACGCTGTGCGGTTTTAAGGAAATCCGCACTCAGCATTTCGACTTCGGCACCCCGGCTGCCGGGAAGCAGTGCCAGACAGAGCGCGTGCTCGTCTATGCCAAGATGGCGGCGAGCGGCGGCCTTGTCGGGCTGTAACGGCATGGCATCCGCCATGGTATGACCAATAAAGCGACAGGGAACGTTGAAACGGTCGTAGAAGGCTTTTTCAAACGGCAGAAACGCCAATACCAGATCGGTATTGCGGCCGATTTTAAAGACGCGCTTTTGTCGCCAGGCCCAGACAGAGGGGCTGACGTAATGAATGGTGCGAATGCCTGCGCGTTTGAGATGGCCTTCCAACGTGATGTTGAAATCCGGCGCATCAATACCGACAAAGACGTCAGGCTGAAGCGCGGTAAAGCGCTGCGTAAGATCGCGACGAATACTTAATAAACGCCGTAACCGCCCCAGCACCTCCACAATGCCCATCACCGCCAGCTCTTCCATCTCGTACCAGGCTTCGCAACCTTCGGCCTGCATTAGCGGACCCGCGACGCCAACAAAACGGGCATCAGGATGACGCGCTTTTAATGCCCGAATCAGGCCTGCGCCAAGGATATCGCCAGAGGTTTCTCCGGCGACCAGGGCAATCGTAAGGGGACGCGCTGACATGAATTAGCGAATTAATCCACGAGTTGAACGAGCAAAGAAATCAAAGAAAGGCTGCACTTCGCTGTGCTGCTGAGCAATCGCCTCGATTTCCGGTTTGACTTCATCCAGCGTTCTGCCGCTGCGATAAAGTAACTTGTAGGCGTTGCGGATAGCGTGCAGTGCTTCTTTGCTGAAGCCACGGCGCTTCAGGCCTTCAATGTTGATACCGAATGGCGTGGCATGGTTGCCTTGCGCAATGACATAGGGCGGCACATCCTGAGCCACGCCTGAACAACCACCAACCATCACATGTGCGCCAATGGTGCACCACTGGTGCACGGCCGTCATGCCGCCAATAATGGCGAAATCGTCGACAGTGACATGGCCGCCTAGTGTCGCATTGTTGGCCATAATGCAGCGGTTGCCAATGACACAGTCATGCGCGATATGGACGTTAACCATCAACAGATTGTCACTGCCGACAACCGTGACATTTGTGCCCTGAGTCGTGCCACGATGAATGGTCACGCTTTCACGAATACGGTTACGATCGCCAATGTCAACACGGGTAGGTTCACCCGCGTATTTCAGATCCTGATTCACTTCACCGATAGAAGCAAACTGATAGATCTGGTTGTCTTTACCGATACGCGTATGGCCGTTTACCACCACGTGTGACTTAAGGACGGTTCCCTCACCAATCTCGACATTCGCCCCGACAAAACAGAAAGGACCAATATGAACGCCGGGGCCGATAACAGCCCCGTCTTCGATGACTGAACTGGGATGGATGTTGGCGGTTGGATCAATCACGAGTTATGCCTCCCGGCTACGGGCACACATCATGGTCGCTTCACAGACGATTTTACCGTCGACAGTCGCTACGCCATTGAAGCGAGTCAGACCACGGCGGGTTTTCTCGAAGGTCACTTCCATAATCATTTGATCGCCCGGTACGACCGGACGCTTGAAACGGGCATTATCAATGCCAGCAAAATAATAAAGCTCGCCTGGCTCCAGTTTACCCACGCTTTTAAATGCCAGAATGCCGGTGGCCTGTGCCATCGCTTCCAGAATCAGAACGCCGGGAAAAATCGGTTTACCAGGGAAATGCCCCTGGAAAAACGGCTCGTTAAAGGAGACATTCTTTACGGCGCGCAGATATTTGTTTTCTTCAAAATCCAGCACGCGATCTACCAGCAGAAACGGATAACGGTGCGGCAGCAGCTCTAAAATCTCTTCAATTTGCAGAGTATGAGTTTCAGTAGTCAAAATACTCTTCCTGTCCTAAAAATCTGATGACATCAATAACACGGCCTGCACCGATCATCATGATCGTTGGCAGGCCGCAAATAGGTTCCGTGGCGCCTGGCTTCCCTGCTTAACACTGTTATTATGAAAGCCGGTCTGTCATGGGATGGCGTCTAGTCGTCTTTGCCGACTTTCCGCTCGATTGCTTTTAAGCGTTTGCTTAGTTCATCGATATTCATCACCAACGCTGCAGTTTTGCGCCAGGTTTTGTTGGGCTGTAATGGAATGCCTGAGGAGTATACACCAGGTTCTGTTATCGGACGCATAACCATGCCCATGCCGGTTACGGTTACTTTGTCACAGATTTCCATATGGCCATTAATGACGCTGGCACCGCCAATCATACAATAACGACCAATTTTCAAACTACCCGCCATGATCACACCGCCAGCAACCGCAGTATTGTCGCCAATAACCACGTTGTGAGCAATCTGACATTGGTTATCTATGATAACACCATTGCCGATCAGAGTGTTATCCAGCGCACCACGATCGATGGTGGTACAGGCACCGATTTCGACCCGATCGCCAATGATGACCGAACCCAACTGCGGGATTTTCACCCAGTTGCCACGATCGTTAGCATAACCGAACCCATCTGAACCTATCACTGTGCCGGACTGAATCAGACAATCCTGACCAATCTGCACCTCATGGTAAACCGAGACGTTAGCCCATAAACGCGAGCCGTTGCCGATACGGGTTTTTTTGCCCACAAAACAGCCTGGGCCGATGACCACGTTGTCACCGAGTACCACGTCGGACTCAATAACGGCATTGGCGCCGATGGACACATTCTCACCCAGTCTGGCGCTGGAATCGATCACGGCGCTCGGCGCAATGTGCTGCGCAGGCTGCGGCGTCGTATCCAGTAACTGCGCCATTCGCGCATAGGTAAGATAGGGGTTTTTAACAACCAGCGCGGCGGTTTTACACCACTCCAGATCCGCTTCCGTCAGCACCACGGCTGAAGCCTGGATCAGGGCGAGCTGCTCGCGGTAACGGCTGTTGGCAAGAAACGTGATTTGACCAGTGGTGGCGGATTGCATAGAAGCAATGCCGGAGATGACGATATCGCCATCTCCGTGCAATTCTGCATCCAACTGCTGGGCTAAATCAGCCAGTCGAATTGATGACATCGATTATTTAACCTGCTTCGCAACTTCATCGGTGATGTCTTTAACATCAGAACCCGAATACAGCACAGCCTGAGAATTCAGCACCAGGTCATAGCCGCCGCTTTTGGCAACCGACTGAACAGCAGTCTGGATTTTTTCCAGCAGCTTGTTACGCTCCTGAACCTGACGGGTCTGGTTGTCTTTCTCAAACGCGTCGGCTTTTGCCTGGAAAGCATTACGCTCAGAGTCAATCTGCTTCTCTTTCTTGCTGCGCTCGCTCGCCTTCATGGTTGGCGCGTTACGCTGCAGATCCTGCATTTCCTGCTGGATTTTGTCGTGCTGAGAACGGAGTTCTGCCGCGCGGCCCTGGAATTCACTCTCGAGCTGCTTGGTGATAGTCGCGCGCTGAGGTGATTTCTGGAAAACCTGGCTCAGATCCACAGTTGCGACTTTATCCGCCGCCTGTGCGCCAGCAGAAGCAGCCAATGCAACACCCAGAGTAACTGCACATAACAACTTTTTCACTATAAACTCCTTACCCTCAACATGTATGTTTGCAGCGTGGAGCATAGCAATGCCCCACGTGTGCAAGCTAATTTTTTAACATCCCTGTACAGAACATTACCAGGTTTTACCAATGTTAAACTGGAACTGCTCTGACTTATCTCCCTCAACTTTCTTAACCGGCTGGGCATAGGAGAAGACTAACGGCCCCAGCGGTGACATCCACTGTAAAGACACACCGGTCGAAACGCGAATGTTGTTCGGATCGCTGTAGTCAGGAATACCGGCCGCGCGCGTCTCCGCCGTGTTCTGCCATTTAGTATCCCAGACCGTACCCGCATCCACAAACAGCGAAGTGCGGACGGAATTCGAATATTTCTCACTCAGGAACGGTGTTGGCGTGATCAGCTCAACGCTGGCAATCGCCATCGCGTTACCCCCGATTGCATCGCTCGACTTACAGATACCGTTCGGATCGCTCAGGTTACAGTATGACGAACCATTGTTCAGGTAAGCGGCTTTCGGACCGATGGTATTGGACTGGAACCCGCGCACGGTACTCGAACCGCCGGCGTAGAAGTTCTCATAGAACGGCATCTCTTTACCGCTAATGCCGTCACCGTAGCCCACACGACCGCGACCTAACACAACCCAGGTATGATCTTTATTGATCGGAACATACTGCTGGCTGTCCAGGGTCATTTTGTAGAACTGGTTATCTGAACCTGGAATCGTGACTTTGCCGTTCAGGTTAGTACGGTTACCTGAGGTGGCAAAGAAACCACGATCGAGCGTGTTATAGGTCCAGCCATAGTTAAAGGTGAAGTCGTCAGCAGAGAAGTCGCCGTTGCTGTTCAACTGCTGTGGCTTACCGACCGAGTCAAGATAACGCCACATCGCAACCTGTGGACGCATGTCAGACAGGTCGTTATGGACATAGCCCAGACCGACGCGCAGCGAGTTGTTCTCGTTGATTGGGAAGCCCAATGTACCGTCTGTACCGTAACTTCTGTTGGTATAGCCGGAGAGATCGGCGTTGCTGGCCTTAAAGTTGTTGTAGAACACCCGGCCGCCCAGACTCACACCGTCAACGGTAAAGTAGGGATCGGTCAGGGAGAATTCTGCATAGGTCTGGTAATCGTTTTTAGTGCCGCTAATCCCCACGGTATTACCGGTGCCGAGCCAGTTATCCTGGGTAACACCGACCTGGAAACTCACGCCACTTTCTGTACCGTAGCCGACGCCAAAGTTAAAGGTACCGGTATTGCGTTCTTTAACTTTATAGACCACGTCAACCTGGTCAGGTGAGCCGGGAACGCGCTGCGTATCCACGTCAACGGTTTCAAAATAGCCCGTACGATTCAGACGCTCTTTGCCCTGATCGACCAGGTCGCTGCCCAGCCAGGCGCCTTCCATCTGACGCATTTCACGACGCAGTACGGCATCTTTTGATGTATCGTTTCCTTCGAAGCGCACTTTACGCACGTAGTAGCGGTTACCCGCATCGACGTTGATGTGCAGCTTAACGGTTTTATCCGCATCGTTAATCTCAGGCTGTGTCACAACACGTGGATAGGCATAGCCGTAGCGACCCAGCAGTTTCTTAATGTCATCTTCCATCGACGTGACTTTCGTGCCGTTATACAGCTCGCCCGCCGGAATTTTGGTCAGATGTTCGATTTCGGCCGAATGACCCGCCATGCTGCCGTTTACGATTACGCCAGCAATCTTGTACTGATCGCCTTCGGTAATGTTCACGGTGATGTAGATGCCTTTCTTATCCGGCGTCAGGCTGACCTGGGTCGAATCAATGTTGAAACGCGCATAACCCCGATCCAGATAGAAGCTGCGCAGGGTTTCAAGGTCGCCCGCCAGTTTCTGCTTCTGGTATTTACGGTCGCCCACCACGTTCCACCACGGCACTTCGTCACGCAACTGGAAGCGGGAAATGAGCTCGTCGGAGCTAAAAGCTTTGTTACCGACGATATTGATCTGCTGAATTTTGGCAGAAACACCTTCGGTAAACACCAGTTTCAAATCGACGCGGTTACGCGGCAGCGGTGTGACTACGGCTTTAACGCTGGCGGTGTATTTGCCCACGCTGTAGTAGAAGTCTTCCAGGCCCTTCTCAATCGAAGAGATGGTGGTGCGGTCCAGCGCTTCGCCGACGCGCACGCCTGAGGCTTCAAGGTTTTGTTTGAGCTGATCGTCTTTAACCGCTTTGTTACCGCTGAAGGTAATGCTGGCGATGGTGGGACGTTCTTTGACCTGAACAATCAGCGTATTACCATCTCGCAGGACCTGAACATCCTCAAAGTTGCCAGTTGCGAACAGGGAGCGAATGGTATTTCTGACGTCATCGTCATTCACCGTATCGCCAACCCGAACTGGCATGCTCAGCAGAGCCGCGCCGACGGCGACTCGCTGCAGCCCTTCGAAATGAATGTCCTTCACCACGAAATCGTCTGCACCGTAAACGGTGGCGCTGCTAAACAGCAGCGACGCTATGAGCAACTTTTTCATCGCCATCGTTATTATGCGTTTTCCTAACACATCCCACGTAAGCTCGCGTTCCAGCGGTTACAAACGTGAGAAATCATTGAAAAGTGCAAGCCCCATTAACATCACCAGCAGTATTGAACCGATGCGGTAACTAAAGTCTTGAACTCGCTCGGACACCGGTCCCCCTTTGATCTTTTCAATCGCAAGGAAGAGCAAGTGCCCACCATCTAAAACCGGTAGCGGGAACAGGTTGATGATCCCTAAGTTGACGCTAATCAACGCCAGGAACATCAGGTAGTAAATCATTCCATACTCGGCTGACAAACCTGCACCTTGCGCAATCGAAATCGGGCCGCTCAGGTTGTTCAGCTTCACATCGCCGGTTATTAACTTGCCCAACATAGAGACGGTCAGCTTCATTAACTGCCAGGTTTTTACACTGGCTTCACCAATGGCTGAAAACGCACCATATTGTCTTACCGTTTTATACTCGTCTGGCAGCGGTACGACTCGGGGAATCACCCCCGCAAACCCTTGTGCTTTGTTCCCAGGTTTCGCTTCGGGCGTCAGGGTTAACTGCACCGCGTCACCGTTGCGATCGACCTCAAGAGCAATACTTTTTCCTGGGTTATCCCGAACCTGGGTAGCAAAAGGCTGCCACTGCGATAATAACTGACCATCGACTTTAACGATCCTGTCGCCAGCTTGCAAACCGGCTGCACTGGCAGGCGAATTCTTTTGCACTTCAGCCAGGGTCGTTTCAATCTGCGGGCCCCGGGGACGAATTCCCAGCGCGACGACAGGGTCCTGCTTATCAGGTTCGAACTGCCAGTTGCGCAAATCGACCTGTTTTTGCTGCGTCCCCTGTTCGCCAAAACGACCCACTGTTAACGTTGTGCTGGCATCACCGATTTTACCGATCAATGCCATGCGCACAGCTTCCCAGTCAGGCGTTTCGATACCGTCAACGGCCTTAAGTTCCGTCCCGGGTGTAATTTGCGCTTCTGCGGCGACCGAACCGTTCAGAATTTCACCAACTACCGGTTTAATACCAGGTACGCCGTGGATGAACACGACCCAGTAGGCAAAGATAGCAAACAGGAAATTGGCAATCGGGCCGGCAGCAATAATAGACGCGCGCTGCCAAATCGCTTTATTGTTAAACGCCTGGTGCCGAAGCTCGGCGGGAACGCTTTCTACCCGCTCGTCCAGCATTTTGACATAACCGCCAAGGGGAATGAGCGCAATCACAAATTCGGTGCCGTGACGATCGCGGCGTTGCCATAACGCCTTGCCAAAGCCGATAGAAAAGCGCTCTACTCTCACACCGCAACGCCGCGCCACCCAAAAATGGCCAAACTCATGCACGGTGATTAACACGCCCAGTGCAATGATAAATGCGGCAAAACTCCAGATTACGCTTAACATCGTCGTTTGCCCTTAAAGTGTCTGAAACACCAACAGCAATAAACAGGCAAATACCGGCACTGCTGCTGTCAGGCTGTCGATGCGGTCAAGAATACCGCCATGTCCGGGAATCAGGCTCCCGCTGTCTTTGATACCGGCCTCGCGTTTAAACATGCTTTCCGTCAGATCGCCCAGTACCGAAGCAAGGGTGGAAATCACGGCGCAGATCACCAGCGTGCCGGTGGGAACGGAAAGCGGCGCAAAACTGGCGAACAGGACGGCAATCAGCGCAGAAGAGAGCAGCCCGCCCAGAAAACCTTCCCATGTTTTACCGGGCGACACTTTTGGCGCCAGCTTATGTTTGCCAAACAGTTTGCCGAACATGTAGGCACCGGAATCAGCGCCCCATACCAGAAACATAACAAACAGCAGCCACCAGGCGCCGGCAAAGTGATCGGCTTCGTAATGATACTGGCGGAGCGCCATCATGCCCCAGAAGAAAGGAATGACCGTTAACGCACCAAACAGCAGACGCAAGGGTCGGGAAGTCCGCCATAACGCAGCAGAGGCAGGATAGAACAGAACCAGTAACAGCGCGGCAATCCACCAGGCCAGTGAGGCCCACAGCCAGCCCGCCACCTGCGGCAGGTGCGCGTTATGTTCGTAGGGAGGAAGCGTAAACAGCATCAGCGTCAGAGCCAGACCGCATATCAGCGCGAGCCAGATCCGTTGTTGACGCGATGCCATACCAGACAGCTGCCCCCATTCCCAGGCGGCCAGCATGCAGATAATAATCGTAATAATTGCAAAGCCAACAGGCGGTAACCAGAACAATGCAGCGATCACCAGCGGGATGAGAATCAGCGCGGTGATCAGACGAGACTTCAGCAAAGGTTACCCCCAGATTGCTCAGGCGCCGCCTGGTGCAGCGCCGCCAAAGCGTCGCTCCCGCAGAGAGAATGCATTCAGTGCACCTTCAAAAACGTGTTCATCAAAATCCGGCCAGAGCACATCAGTAAAATAGAATTCCGCATAGGCAATTTGCCACAACAGGAAGTTGCTAATCCGATGCTCTCCCCCGGTCCTTATCACTAAATCCACTGGCGCCAACTGGTTCATGCACAGTTGCGACGTCAGGCTCTCTTCGGTTATCTGATCAGGGCGTAACAAGCCTTCCTGAACCTGTTCAGCCAACTTTTTAACGCCTTCGATAATATCCCATCGCCCGCCGTAGTTCGCAGCAATGTTTAGCGTGAGTCGATCGTTATTCTCCGTCAGCGCCTCTGCCCGACGGACACGTTCCTGAATGCGGGGGCTGAAGCGGCTGATATCGCCAATGATGCGTAAGCGAACATTATGCTTGTGCAGGCTTTTCACTTCACTGTCCAGCGCCCAGACAAACAGCTCCATCAAGGCAGTGACTTCCTGCGCAGGACGGCTCCAGTTTTCGCTACTAAAGGCGTAAAGCGTTAACGCTTCAAGATTATTACTGACGGCAAAGCTAACGGCGCGACGTACTGATTTCACGCCCGCTTTGTGACCGGAGATACGCAGTTTTCCCTGGTTCTTAGCCCAACGGCCATTGCCATCCATAATGATAGCGACGTGGCGTGGACCGGTTCCCTGTTGGTCATCGGTGTTGTTGTGATTTTCAGACGACATAACGCGTAATCAATTCCTTTCATCAGAAATGCTGTGGTTTCTGAATACATTGCGCCCGGTACAAATCCCGGCACTGTCTGCCAGGCCACACCGAATTTGGTGACAGACCGTTAAACGCGAGCCAGCGACTATAACATTTTCACCTGAAGCGAACAAATAGCCTCAACGCAATCGTTGTTATGCCGTGAAGCGTGGCAACATTTCGGTCGCAGCGGCGCGTGCCATACGATCGATTTCGATGACAGCGTCCACTGAATCCGGTTCCTGGCCGTGCTGCGATGACAGCACTGCGCTGTTTAACGCTGCGATATCGGTAAAACGAATTCGCTGATTCAGGAACGCCGCCACGGCGATCTCATTGGCAGCATTAAGCGTGGTGGTGGCCGCCTGCCCGGCCTCGCAGGCATCAATTGCCAGTTTAAGACAGGGGTAACGGCCAAAATCAGGTTCTGAGAACGTCAGCGCCGACATGCGGGTAAAGTCCAGCGGTGTGACCCCAGCGTGAATACGCGCTGGCCAGGCCATACTGTGGGCGATAGGGGTTCGCATGTCAGGTGAACCTAACTGTGCCAGCACGCTGCCATCGCAGTAACGCACCATGGAGTGGATCACCGATTGGGGGTGCAAAATCACTTCCATCTGCGCGGCACTGGCGTTGAACAGCCAACGAGCTTCAATGTATTCAAGACCTTTATTCATCATGGTGGCCGAATCAACCGAGATTTTACGCCCCATTGACCAGTTCGGATGTGCACAAGCCTGATCTGGCGACATATTGCGCAGATCCGCTAAATTTGTGTCACGAAAAGGGCCACCCGATCCCGTAAGAATAATCGACTCAATGCCGTTATTCTGCAGGTCAGCGTAACCTAACTGATGCTGGATGGTAGCGGGCAAACTCTGAAAAATCGCATTGTGCTCGCTGTCTACCGGCAACAGCTGCGCCTTATGCTGGCGCACCGCCTCCATAAATAAACGGCCGCACGTCACCAGGGATTCTTTATTCGCCAGCAGGACGGTTTTACCCGCGCGAATCGCTGCCAACGTGGGCAGTAAACCTGAGGCGCCCACAATCGCCGCCATCACCTGGTCAACCTCATCCAGCGCGGCCAGTTCACAGGCTGCCTGAACGCCGGAGAGCACTTCAGTCTTCACCTTCAATGCTCTCAGTCGCTCACGTAGCGCAACAGCGGCTTCTTCGTCTGCCATCGCCGCATAGCGGGGTTGGAACTGTACGCACTGCTCAGCCATCAGGGCCACGTTTTTACCGGCAACCAGCGCCGTGATCTGATAGCGCGTAGGATTGGCACTGACGACTGCCAGCGTGCTGGTGCCTATCGAACCGGTTGAACCGAGCAGAGTTAATCGCTTCATAATGCTGTCCATGTAGAGGTGAAAGCGTGGGGCACAATGTAAAACGCCGCCAGAGGTGACATTCTGTCAGAATGCCTCTCTGTACGGCGTTTTGGTCGGCGATGATGGAATCAGAAGTCCATCAACTCCGCTTCTTTTTCGGCCAGTGCCGCATCAACTTTCTTGATGTGCGCATCGGTCATTTTCTGGATTTCGTCCTGCGAACGACGTTCGTCGTCTTCGCTGATTTCTTTATCTTTCAGCAACGCTTTGATTTTATCGTTGGCGTCGCGACGAACGTTACGTACAGACACACGTCCCTGCTCGGCTTCACCGCGTACGATTTTAATCAGATCTTTACGACGCTCTTCCGTCAGCGCAGGGAGCGGAACACGAATGTCCGAACCCGCTGAGTTTGGATTGAGGCCAAGATCGGACGCCATAATCGCTTTTTCAACGGCCGGGCCGAGAGATCGATCAAACACGTTGATTTTCAGCGTGCGGGAGTCTTCAACGGTAACGGAAGCCAGCTGACGCAGTGGCGTCGGCGTACCGTAATATTCAACGATAATGCCGTCGAGCAGAGAAGGTGAAGCACGGCCTGTGCGTACCTTGCTGATAGTGGTTTTGAATGCCTCGACGCATTTGTCCATGCGCGTATCAGCATCTTTTTTAATGTCGTTAATCACGTTAAAACCCTTGGATTCGGTTTGACCTGGCCAGTTCCGGCATCACCGGAAGCGGGATCGATAATCATCGATAATCCTGACTGGTGCACGGCTAAACATTACCGCACTGACAGAATATACCTTATTTTATCTCGCCTCGGGTATTAATGCGTAATCAGGGTACCTTCTTTTTCACCCATCACTACGCGACGCAATGCGCCAGGTTTGTTCATATTGAAAACGCGGATTGGCAGTTTGTGATCGCGCGCCAGCGTAAACGCGGCGAGATCCATCACTTTAAGCTCTTGATCCAGCACTTCCGCATAAGTCAGTTTTTCATACAGCGTTGCGTCAGGATGCTTCACCGGGTCGGCCGAGTAAACACCGTCAACTTTCGTGGCTTTCAGCACCACATCCGCTTCGATTTCAATACCACGCAGACAGGCGGCTGAATCCGTCGTGAAGAAAGGATTGCCCGTACCCGCAGAAAAGATAACCACACGGTTATTACGTAACAGGCTGATGGCTTCTGCCCAGCTGTAGTTATCGCAAACGCCATTGAGGGGAATCGCGGACATCAGACGGGCATTTACGTATGCGCGGTGCAGTGCATCACGCATCGCCAGGCCGTTCATTACCGTAGCAAGCATCCCCATGTGGTCACCCACAACGCGGTTCATGCCCGCCTGCGCCAGGCCGGCTCCGCGGAACAGGTTACCGCCGCCAATCACAACGCCCACCTGGATACCCAGCTCGACCAGTTCTTTGACTTCCTGAGCCATGCGGTCAAGCACGCTCGCGTCGATACCAAAACCCTCTGCACCTTGAAGTGCTTCGCCACTGAGTTTTAGCAGGATACGTTGATAAACAGGTTTTGCGTTGGTCGCCATGGTCAATTCGTCCTGGAAGATATGATGAATAAGAAGTAATTTCGATCAATCATCCGCTTAGAGCAAAAGAATTACTATTGGGATGAAACTGAAAACGTATCTTTTGCCTGTGGCAGACAAAAAAGAACCGCCATCTGGCGGTTCTTTCAGATCATTAAGACTGTTTGGACATTGCTGCAACTTCAGCAGCAAAATCAGTCTCAACTTTTTCGATGCCTTCGCCCACTTCAAAGCGGATGAAGTTGATCACGTCAGCGCCCTGCTCTTTCAGCGCCTGGCCAACGGTTTTGCTTGGATCGATAACGAATGCCTGACCAGTCAGAGAGACTTCACCGGTGAATTTCTTCATACGGCCTTCAACCATCTTCTCTGCGATCTCTTTTGGCTTACCAGACTGCATCGCGATGTCCAGCTGAACCTGGTATTCTTTATCAACCACTTCCGCAGAAACGTCTTCTGGCTTAACAAACTCAGGTTTGCTTGCCGCAACGTGCATTGCGATCTGTTTGATCAGATCTTCGTTAGCGCCTTTAGCAGAAACCAGAACGCCGATACGTGCGCCGTGCAGGTAGCTGCCCAGTTCTTCGCCTTCCAGAAGAGCAACGCGACGAATGTTGATGTTCTCGCCGATTTTAGCAACCAGGGCAACACGTTCTTCTTCGAACTGTGCTTTCAGCACTTCAACGTCGGTGATGCGGTCAGCCGCAGCAGCGTCAAGAACTTTATCAGCAAACGCCTGGAAACCGCCGTCTTTTGCTACGAAGTCAGTCTGGCAGTTCACTTCCAGAATCACACCGTAGTTACCAACGATTTTGGTTTTGATTACGCCATCAGCAGCAACGTTACCCGCTTTTTTCGCTGCTTTAATTGCGCCAGACTTACGCATGTTTTCAATCGCCAGCTCGATGTCGCCGCTCGCTTCAGTCAGCGCTTTTTTGCAGTCCATCATGCCTGCGCCAGTACGCTCACGCAGTTCTTTTACCAATGCAGCGGTAATTTCAGCCATTCCAGAATCCTCGGTTCGTACCTGAGCACAAGTGCGTCAGAAGGTACTTATTTGCGGAAAATTTACTCTGTCCCGCCGTCCTGAACAGGGGCGTAACAGACTTGGATAAAATAAAGGGGCCATGTTTGGCCCCTTACAGATCACATCTGAATGCTAAGGGCTCTTATGCAGAGCAAACCTTAATTAAGCGTTTTCTAAAGACGCTTCTTCAGCCTGCTCAGCCAGATCCTGAGAGCGGCCTTCGCGAACGGTGGTCGCAACGGCAGTCAGGTACAGGTTGATAGCACGGATCGCATCGTCGTTACCTGGGATAACGTAATCAACGCCATCTGGATCAGAGTTAGTATCAACGATAGCAAATACTGGGATACCCAGGTTGTTTGCTTCTTTGATTGCGATGTGTTCGTGGTCAGCATCGACAACAAACAGTGCATCCGGCAAACCGCCCATGTCTTTGATACCGCCCAGGCTGTTTTCCAGCTTGGCCAGTTCACGAGCGCGCATCAGCGCTTCTTTCTTGGTCAGTTTGTCGAAAGTGCCGTCCTGAGACTGAGTCTCAAGCTCTTTCAGACGTTTGATAGACTGACGAACGGTTTTCCAGTTGGTCAGCATGCCACCCAACCAGCGGTGGTTTACGAAGAACTGGTCGCAGCTCAGTGCAGACTCTTTGATCGCTTCGGCAGCAGCGCGCTTAGTACCAACGAACAGAATCTTACCTTTACGGGAAGAGATTTTGGTCAACTCAGCCAGAGCGTCGTTGAACATTGGTACAGTTTTCTCAAGGTTGATGATGTGAACTTTGTTACGCGCACCGAAAATGAATGGCTTCATTTTTGGGCACCAGTAACGGGTCTGGTGACCGAAGTGAACACCAGCCTTGAGCATATCGCGCATGGAAACAGTTGCCATGATTACTACCTCTAGTTTAATTGGGGTTGGGCCTCCATGTATCCCATACAACCGACCTCTTTCAAGGCACCCCGGCGTATGTGTCGATACATGTGTGTTTTATTACACATAGTGAGATTATTGCGTTTCCCGCTGACCTTAACGGCCATACAGAGAATCGTCGGCGCGCTTTATACCACAATCACGCTTTGGACGCCAATAAATGTTCGCTTACGGCCTGTGGTGCGTTCTCTGTTTGGCAGCCCTTTTGGCTTGCTGTTAACATGAGAGCACAGCATTCATTATCGCTGAAAATTTCAGCAGCAGCGGAATAATTTAATGGCAATCTCAATTAAAACCCCCGAAGAAATCGAAAAAATGCGCGTCGCTGGCCGCCTCGCCGCCGAAGTGTTAGAAATGATCGAACCCCATGTGCAGCCTGGCGTGACCACGGGTGAACTGGATCGTCTCTGCCACGAACACATTACGCAGCATCAGCAGGCGATTTCTGCCTGCCTGGGTTACCACGGTTTTCCGAAATCCGTCTGCATCTCGGTAAATGAAGTGGTCTGTCACGGTATTCCGAGCGACGATCGTCCGTTGAAAGATGGCGACATCGTTAACATCGACGTGACCGTGATTAAAGACGAGTACCACGGCGATACCTCGAAAATGTTTATCGTCGGCAAGCCGACGATCCAGGGTGAGCGCCTGTGCCGCGTGACTCAGGAAAGCCTTTATTTATCACTGCGTCTGGTGAAGCCGGGTATTCGCCTGCGCGAGCTGGGCCGCGCTATCCAGAAATATGTTGAAGCGAATGACTTCTCAGTGGTGCGTGAATACTGCGGTCATGGCATTGGCAAGGGCTTTCATGAAGAGCCACAGGTTCTGCACTACGATGCAGACGACAGCGGTGTCGTCCTGCAGGCCGGCATGACCTTTACCGTGGAACCGATGGTGAACGCCGGTGATTATCGCATCCGTACCATGAAAGACGGCTGGACGGTGAAAACCAAAGATCGCAGCTTGTCGGCGCAGTACGAGCATACTATTGTGGTGACGGATAACGGCTGTGAGATTTTAACCCTGCGTAAAGACGACACCCTTCCCGCGGTGTTAGTTAACCAGGCGTAATTTCTCTCCTGATAAAAGGCCGGCGCTCTGCCGGTTTTTTTATGCTTACTGATGAGAACGCTGCATGAGCCTGTCGCAAGAAGTGAAAAACGGTCTGAATGATTCGCCTGGCGAGTGGCAGGACGATCAGCTATCACGTGAAATACTCAAGCAGCGCCTGGAGTGCTTTCAACAGCACCTGGCGGCGGCCTTTGATAGCGGTGAGGCGGCAGAGAATCTGATTCATGCCCGAACCCTGTTTATCGATCGCCTTCTGCGTCGCCTGTGGCGTTATTTTGGCTTCGACAGGATGAAATCCATCGCTCTGGTTGCTGTCGGGGGTTATGGTCGGGGTGAGCTTCACCCGCTTTCCGATATTGACATATTGATTCTCAGCCGCCAGCCGCTTAACGAAGAGGCCGCCCAAAGCGCCAGCGCGCTGCTGACGCTGATGTGGGATCTTAAACTGGAAGTGGGCCACAGCGTGCGTAGCCTGGAAGAGTGCTTACTGGAAGGCCTATCCGACCTGACGGTGGCGACCAACCTGATTGAAGCGCGAATGCTGGCCGGTGATGTCGCGCTGTTCCTCGAACTGCAGAAAAATGTCTTTAGCGATGGCTTCTGGCCGTCGTCCCGCTTTTTTGCCGCCAAAATTGAAGAGCAACAAGAGCGTCATACGCGCTATCACGGTACCAGCTACAACCTGGAACCGGATATTAAAAGCAGCCCGGGCGGTTTACGTGATATTCATACGTTACAGTGGGTTGCGCGACGGCACTTTGGCGCGACAACGCTCGACGAGATGGTGGGCTTTGGCTTTCTGACCGACGCCGAACGCGCCGAACTGAATGAATGCCAAGCCTTTCTCTGGCGGATTCGGTTTGCGCTGCATCTGTTGCTGCCGCGTTACGACAACCGGCTACTGTTCGATCGCCAGCTTAGCGTTGCCCAGCGCCTTCAGTATCAGGGCGAAGGCAACGAGCCGGTGGAACGCATGATGAAGGATTTTTATCGCGTCACGCGTCGTATCAGCGAACTGAACCAGATGCTGCTGCAGTTGTTCGATGAAGCCATTCTGGCCCTCTCTACCAATGAAAAACCCTGCGCTATTGATGATGATTTTCAGCTACGGGGTAACCTGATCGATCTGCGCGATGAAACGCTGTTTGATCGGGAGCCTCAGGCAATAATGCGCATGTTTTACGTCATGGTGCGCAATGACAACATCAAAGGGATCTATTCGACCACGCTGCGCCGCCTGCGCCACACACGTCGCCACCTTAAGCAGCCGCTCTGTCAGTTGCCTGAAGCACGCCGTCTGTTTATGTCGATCCTGCGTCATCCCGGTGCGGTCAGTCGTGCATTAGTTCCGATGCATCGCCATAGCGTACTCTGGGCCTATACGCCGCTCTGGGGTCAGATCGTTGGGCAGATGCAGTTTGATCTGTTCCACGCCTATACCGTGGATGAGCACACCATTCGGGTTCTTCAGAAGCTGGAAAGTTTTGCCAACGAAGCGACGCGTCCACAACATCCTTTATGCGTTGAACTCTGGCCGCGCCTGCCTCAGCAAGAGTTACTGCTGATGGCGGCGCTGCTGCATGACATTGCGAAAGGACGTAACGGCGATCACTCTGTTCTTGGCGCGCAGGATGCGCTGGAGTTCGCCGAGATGCACGGCCTTAACTCGCGTGAAACGCAGCTTGTCGCATGGCTGGTACGGCATCATCTGTTAATGTCCGTGACCGCGCAGCGTCGTGATATTCAGGACCCCACGGTGATTCAGCAGTTCGCCGAGGTCATGCAGAACGAAAACCGACTGCGTTATCTGGTGTGCCTGACGGTGGCTGATATCTGCGCCACCAATGAGAGCCTGTGGAACAGCTGGAAGCAAAGTCTGCTGCGAGAGTTGTTCTTCGCCACCGAAAAACAGCTGCGTCGCGGCATGGAAAACAGTCCGGATCTGCGGGAACGCGTACGTCATCACCGCCTGCAGGCGCTGGCGCTGCTGCGTATGGACAACATCAATGAAGAGCGGTTACATCACATCTGGAATCGCTGTCGCGCCGACTATTTTCTGCGCCATACGCCCAACCAGATTGCCTGGCATGCCCGCCACTTGCTGGGGCACGATCTTAATCAACCGCTGGTGCTGGTCAGCCCGCAGGCAACGCGCGGCGGGACCGAAATTTTTATCTGGAGTCCCGATCGCCCGCACCTGTTCGCCGCCGTGGCAGGAGAGCTGGATCGTCGCAACCTCAGCGTGCATGATGCGCAAATTTTTACCAGCCGCGATGGCATGGCGATGGATACCTTTATTGTACTGGAGCCGGATGGCAGTCCCCTGTCGCCCGATCGTCATGCGATGATCATTCAGGCGCTGGAGCAGGCGATAACCCAGAGAGAGTGGGTGCCACCGCGCACCCGCCGTCAGGCCGCCAGGCTTAAGCACTTTAGCGTGGATACCGAAGTGAATTTCCTGCCAACTCACACCGATCGCCGCAGTTATCTGGAGCTGGTAGCCCTGGATCAGCCCGGTTTACTGGCGCGCGTGGGGGAAGTGTTTGCCGATCTCGGCGTCTCTCTGCATGGTGCGCGCATCAGCACCATTGGCGAGCGCGTGGAAGATTTGTTTATTTTAGCCAATAGCGAACGCAAGGCACTGGATGAGGAAATGCGTCAGACGTTGCAACAACGGTTGACAGAAGCCCTTAATCCAAACGATAAAGTGTGACCCGCTTCAATTTGTGAACATCAACTTTTTACCCGTGCCGGTCACTGGCTGGCACCACAAATGACAGATCAGGAAAAAATATGCAACAGTTACAGAGTGTTATTGAATCTGCCTTCGAACGTCGCGCCGACATCACCCCGACCAGTGTGGATACTGAAACCCGCGAGGCGATCAATCAGGTTATCGCCAAACTGGACAGTGGTGAACTGCGCGTTTCTGAAAAAATCGACGGCGAATGGGTAACGCATCAGTGGCTGAAAAAAGCCGTTCTGCTCTCTTTCCGCATTAATGACAATCAGGTGATGGAAGGGGCTGAAACCCGTTTTTACGACAAAGTGCCGATGAAGTTTGCCGACTGGGACGATGCGCGCTTCAAAGAAGCCGGCTTCCGCGTGGTGCCGCCCGCAGCCGTTCGCAAAGGGGCTTTTATTGCGCGCAACACGGTTCTGATGCCTTCCTACGTGAACATCGGCGCCTTTGTGGACGAAGGCACAATGGTTGATACCTGGGCAACCGTCGGTTCCTGTGCGCAGATTGGTAAAAACGTACATTTATCCGGTGGTGTAGGAATCGGTGGCGTACTTGAGCCGCTGCAGGCCAACCCCACCATCATTGAAGATAACTGCTTTATTGGCGCACGTTCTGAAATCGTTGAAGGCGTGATCGTTGAAGAAGGCTCCGTGATTTCAATGGGTGTTTATATCGGTCAGAGCACCAAAATTTATGACCGTGAAACCGGCGAAATCCACTACGGTCGCGTGCCTGCCGGCTCGGTCGTGGTATCCGGTAACCTGCCGTCTAAAGATGGCCGCTACAGCCTTTACTGCGCAGTGATTGTGAAAAAAGTTGATGCGAAAACGCTGGCGAAAACCGGCATCAATGAACTGCTGCGTACGATCGACTAATCTGTCGGACGGGCTGTACGGCAGCCCGTCATCTTTTGTTTACAGCTGTTACGGGTAATGTTGTTTTTCTACACGAACCAACAGGTGCGTTTACTTTTCATCCAGGTCATAATTCGCGCCAGTTAAATCCTGTTGCGCACTGATTCATGTTATTTATGTCTATAGTCATTAAGTCATGAACAATTCTGCGCGCCTATCATTTGGTGGAAAATAATTATGTATGACAATATTAAGAGCTTAGGCATTAGTAACCCTGACGATATCGATCGCTACAGCCTGCGTCAGGAAGCGAATAACGATATTTTGAAAATTTATTTCCGCAAAGATAAAGGTGAATTTTTCGCCAAAAGCGTGAAATTTAAATATCCTCGCCAGCGCAAGACCGTCGTTGCTGATAACGCGTCACAAGGCTATCGCGAAGTGCAGGAAATCAGCCCGAACCTGCGTTATGTGATCGATGAACTGGATCAGATCTGCCAGCGCGATCAGGTGGAAGTCGATCTGAAACGTAAAATCCTTGATGATCTGCGTCATCTTGAAGGCGTCGTTTCCCATAAAATCGCCGAAATTGAATCCGATCTGGAAAAACTGACCCGCAGCGGCCGTTAATTATTTCAGATTTACATCAGGCCAGCCGCATTAAGTGTGATTCACTTGACGCGTCTGGCCTTTTTTATTGGCAATCTGCGCGGCTATCGCCTGAGTAACACCACATCACGTAGCACCTCTGCTGAGCCGGTACGCCATTCAGGACGATCAATCCAGGATTGGTAACGTTCTGACTTAAGTGTGACGTCAGCCAACAGCAGTAAGGGGATTAACCGCTCGCTTTGGCGTTCGCGGGTTTTCCACGGCCAGCGGCGTGATGGATCGCTAAAGGGCGCCATATAATCCAGCGCCGCCAGTAGCGAGCCACCCTGCTTGTTTTGATAGTGCCAGAGATCGTCCAGCCCACGCTGAGAAGCTAACGCCGCGATAGCGGTTAGCGCCTGCAAATTAAAGACGCTGTAATGAAAGGAGCGGGTTCGCGCCAGCTCAAGTGGCTGAGTTCCCTCTTTCTGTATTTGCCCATCAATTTTTCGTTTGGCCAACGCCGACATATCAGCGATCACCGTGTTTTTGCCCAGGTAAGCGGCAATACCGGCAACCTGTACGCTGTACCAGCTGCCATGATTATTTGGGGCATCCCGCTCCTGTTGCGCCAGCTGGCTGGTCTGCAGCCAGCTAAGATAGTCACTGAACCAGCGATGTAACGCCGCCTCGTCGCTGTCGCGCCAGCCGGGTGACTGGCGCAACAGCACCAGCGCATCAACAATGCGGGTCGCAAAATAGCGCCCATCCAGTACGCCATCATGACGGCCCGGCGTCCTGCCTGGAATCCCCTGGGCATAATTCAGGTTTGGATTCATACGGCTGGCAGGATCGATAAACCAGTGGCGGATCATCGATTGTGCTTTGCTGGCATAGCGTGCATCGCCAGAAAAGAACCAGGCCAGCGAGAGTGTCTGTACATCTGCGCTAAAGCGCGCCAGCCGCACGCCGTCGGTTTGGTTATTTTTCGTGTCGGGATTAATCTCACCATCCCGACGAATCCAGGGCAACCCCGTTTTCTGCTTTCCGTCCGGCCACCAGTAGGCGCTCAGGCTCAGATAGTCATGCCGCGATCCGCTGGGCGGCATCAGCCCCTTATCCATCACGCTGGGATCGGGCTGGCTGAGCGCCTTTTCTGCCTGATGTTGCAGCTGACGCCAGGCCTGTTCAGCCAGTGCGCCCGCCTGATGATTCTGCAAAGCCTGCCGGGTATTCATCAGGGCATCAGTAGAGAGAAAAATCAGGCTGTCAGGCCGTGCCTGGCAGGTAAACGTAACGATTAGCAGGCAAAGTATGGCGGGCAATATACGCATCGGGCGTCCTCATGGTTTCATAAGCAGCGTCATCAGCCCTGCTCATCCAGCTGTAACGCAATATACAGCAGTAATCGATCGTCAAAATGACCAAGGTTCAGTCCGGTTAACTCAGCGATCCGATTCAGTCGATACTCCAGCGTATTACGATGAATAAACAGCGCGCGTGATGTTGCGCCGGGCTGGACGTTATTGCTGAACCAGGCGCTTAAGGTCCGGCGCAGTAAACCGTTGCTGTCCATGCTTTTCAGTTTTTCCAGCGGACGTGCCAGCTCGTTCGCCTGCCAGCCACCGCGTAAACTGTCCAGTAATACCGGCAGCATCAGATCCTGATAAAAATAGCTGCGGACGTCTGGCATGCGCTGCTTTCCAACGGCCATGGTGGTGCGCGCAGTGCGGTAAGAGCGGGCGATGCTGCCCGGACCGGTAAAGAAGTTGCCCAGCGCAATACGCATGCGCAGATGACCGCTTTCGTTCATTCGCTGCATCAGTTGCTCAACCCGCTTGCGATGATCGTGACGGTCGTAACGTCCGTGTGTGTTTAATGCCGGTTTCAGTACGACCATTTCAGTTAGCGACACAATGGCTATCAGGTTATCCCGAACGGGGGTGGTGAGTAAGGTTTGCAGCTGCTGTAATTCAGACATGGCGCTGTCCACGCCTAACTGCCCGCTGTCGACTTCGATCACCGCCACCACGCGGGGCTGATTAAGATCGATACCCAGGCGCTGTGCCCACTCTGTCAGCTGTGGCGTCAGCGCATCACTTCTTATCAGGTTGAGCACCAGCTCTTCACGCAGTCGGCTGTCCTGAGCCAGCATATGTAATAGCCGGGCCTGCTCCAGCATCATCTCTGCCGCCATACAGACTAATTCGCCATAGTGACGCAGTGCGCCCGGCTCACCTGTCAGGCCAATGACGCCCACGATCGCCCCGTCAATACGTAGCGGAAGATTGATGCCTGGCCGCACGCCGTGCAGATGTTTTGCCACAGCATCGTCGATATCCACGATGCGCCCCTGAGACAACACCAACAGCGCGCCCTCATGCAACTCCCCGATGCGCTCCCTGTCACCACTGCCAATGATTCGCCCACGCGCATCCATCACGTTGACATTGCCATCAATGATTTTCATGGTGCGCGCAACAATTTCCTGCGCCAGCCGCGCGTCGAGATGACAGGTAGCCATCCTTATCTCCTGAGTCATATGAGAGGAAGGACAGAATAGCCGTGTGACACGCAGAGAACATTATGCATTCGCCCATAGCCGCGCCGGCTTTGGCAGAAATGCGGCAGGCATCACATTTGTGATCTGTGCCATAAAAAAGGCGGACCGAAGTCCGCCTGATAAGCATCAAGCAGTGATTACTGCATCAGCAGGTAGAGCGATGTGTCGCCACGTTGCACATTCAGCGCCAGCACCGGTGGTTTGGTATCGAGGATCTTGCGTAGTTCCCCTAAGTTGGTTACCGGCTGCTGGTTGACGCCAAGAATCAGGTCGCCTTTTTTCAGACCCACTCTTGCCGCCGCACTGCCCGCTTTCACGCTATCGACCCGCACGCCTTTCTCTTTGCCTGCGTTATTACTCAGATCTGCACCTTCAATGCCGGTGTAAATCGTAGCGGACTGCACTTTGTCCTGGGTGCTCTGCTGCAGCTGCACGGAGACATCCAGCGGTTTGCCATCACGCAGCAGGCCCAGCTTCAGCGTCGTGCCTACCGGTAAAGAGCCGACTTCAGCGCGCAGCGAGGCAAAGCTGGTGAGCGGCTTGCCGTTCATAGAAACGATCACGTCACCCGCTTTAATACCGCCTTTCGCTGCGGCGGAATTGGGCACGACCTGACTAACAAAGGCGCCGCGCTGCGCATCGACCTTCATCGCTTTAGCCAGTTCAGAGTTGAGCTCTGTTCCCATGATACCCAGCTCACCGCGTTTCACCTGACCATACTCCACCATCTGTGCGGTCAGGTTTTTTACCATGTTGCTGGGGATGGCAAAACCAATACCAATGTTGCCGCCGTCTGGGGCCAGAATCGCGGTGTTAATACCAATAAGCTCACCGTTGAGGTTCACCAGCGCGCCACCCGAGTTACCGCGGTTAATCGCGGCATCGGTCTGGATAAAGTTTTCATAGTTCTCAACGTTCAGACCACTGCGTCCCAACGCCGACACGATGCCCGAGGTTACGGTTTCGCCCAGACCATAGGGGTTACCGATTGCTACGGTATAATCGCCAACGCGCAAATTATCGGAGTCAGCCATTTTAATGGCGGTCAGATTTTTCGCGCCTTCGAGCTGAATCAGCGCTATATCCGAGCTGGGATCTTTGCCGATGACTTTGGCGTCGTAGCTACGACCATCGCTCAGTTTGACCTGAATTTTCGTCGCATCGTTGACCACGTGGTTGTTGGTTACCACATAGCCTTTTTCTGCGTTAATGATCACGCCAGAACCCAGCGCTCTGAATTTTTGCTGCTGCGTATCCGGGCCTGCAGGCGCACCGCCGCCGCTCCCGCCCGCGCCCTGGCACAGCGGCGAGCCCATGAACGGAGAACCGTCCTGACAGAAAGGCGAATTATCGCCAAAAAATTGCTGGAACTGCTGCGGCATACGCGGCGTTTTGACCGTTGTACTGCCTTCCACGCTGATGCTCACAACGGAAGGCATCACCTTCTCCAGCATGGGGGCAAGGCTTGGCAACGGCTGGCTTGGGGAAGATGAAACGGAAGAGGATGTCTCCGCAGCGAAAGCACTCACAGGGGTCAGTGCCATGCCAAGACTAAGCGCCAGAGCGCTTAACATTAACGAGGTTTTTTTCATTTTGGTATCTCACAATGATGGATATACTGACCATTGCTGTGGTCGAATGTTGAGATAAATGTTTTAGCGCGAAGTTCCTCGAAAAGTTTTAGGCAAAGGTAAAAATTTATTCGCGCTCTTTACAATTCTCTGCTTATTCCACCGCCATCAAACGACGGTACTCATCCCAGGCATAGAGATCGGTCATGCCGCTAATGTAATCCTGAATCAGACGAAAGCGATAATAACGTTCCCATAACAAACGCTCATATTTGTGTTCAACAACCAGCGTGCGCATTTTATGCAGATAGGCTTTTCTGTGCTTTCCGGAAAGTTTATGGAAAAGACGTGTCTCAATCGGATGGTTGCGCAAAAAATCTTCATTTATCAGTGTAGTAAAGTCTTCATAATTCAACATCATTAACGGTTGGTATATTTCAAGCAACCCCTTTATGACGCGATAACCCTGCAGCTCCAGCTGTTCAACTTCGGAATGATTAAACACCTGCTGCCGTGCTACAGTTTTAAATATTTGTAATAAACGCCCCTCTTCGCCGCCGTCTTCTAATAATGCATGGTTGAAGTTTCCGTCAAAAATAGCGGGCAGATTGTCGATAAAACGTTTAACGGCATAGGTGACCAGAACATTCTGAACATTAACCCGGAGGGACATGAAAAATTGATCGCTTCGGCTGCGGCGTTTTTTACTTCCTGCTTCGCGCCAGGCCTCACCTACGGTACGGCTGAACGCATCATTGTTATTTATTGGCCCCCAGGCTTTGCTGAGGAACTCATACAAACTGTCGACATTGAAAATGGCTTTTTCGACGGCGTCATCCAAATCGGCAATACAATATGAAATGTCATCAGCCGCTTCCATGATATAGGTCAGCGGGAAACGATGATGCTCCGTCAGATGCGTCGCGGCACGGAGATCGCTGATATATTCCCGCTCAGACAAATAAAAGCCCGGCTTTTTCATTAATACGCTAAATTCGGCCGGTTTCTCACCCTGCCACCATGCCGGCGCGGTATATTTAAGAATACAGGCCACCTGAGAGTAGCTCAGGTTGAGCTGCAGCAAGGTGTGCACCATACGGATCGCCTGGGCATTGCCTTCAAAATGGCATAAATCCTGACGAATCATAGCGTTCATTTGATCAAAGGACTGGCGCTGCTCTTCGCTTTCGACGCCAGCCACCAGCGGATCGACCAGTTCGGCAGCCAGATTATCTTCAAACCAGTCGTTAATGGCAGCTTCGCCAAAATGCCCGAACGGAGGATTCCCGACGTCATGCAACAGACACGCCATTTCGACCAGACTTTCAAAGGCCCCTTCCATGTCGTCCAGTCCATATTTTGCCAGCCCACCCTGCATTTTTAAGGTTTGCAGAATCTCTTTGCTGATATATCGACCGGTTTGCTGCACTTCAAGCGAATGCGTCAGGCGTGAACGGACGGCGGCGTTGCGCTCAAGCGGAAAGACCTGGGTTTTTTGTTGCAGTCGGCGAATGGCCGCCGAATTAATGATGCGTCCACGATCGCTTTCAAAATGGCGGGTAATAAAATATTCACCTTGCGGATCTTTACGGTTGCTATAAGGGCGAGTGAAGCTGATCTTCTTCCTGAAATTGATCGCCGCCATACCTGTCCCCTTATTTTTTCGTGAAATGATCCCGTCAGTGCCATGATAGACTATGCCCGATTTTTACATTCATTACATTAGCGAGACGCAAAATGAAAGCAGGCATCATTGGCGCAATGGAGCAGGAAGTGACCCTGCTGCGTGACAAAATTGAAAATCGTCAGACTCTGTCTCTGGCGGGCTGTGAAATTTACACTGGCACACTCAATGGTGTTGACGTTGCCTTGCTGAAATCAGGCATTGGTAAAACCTCGGCAGCCCTTGGCACCACGCTGTTGCTGCAGCTGTGTAAACCCGATCTCGTTATTAATACCGGTTCCGCAGGCGGTTTAGCCCCGACGTTAGCCGTAGGTGACATCGTGGTGTCGGAAGAAGTGCGCTATCACGATGCCGATGTGACCGCGTTTGGCTATGAGCCGGGCCAGATGGCAGGTTGTCCGGCTGCCTTTACGGCTGACAGCACCCTGATTGCCGAGGCGGAAGCCTGCATTAAGCAGCTCAACCTGAACGCGGTTCGCGGCCTGGTGGTGAGCGGCGATGCGTTTATCAACGGGGCTGAGCCCCTGGCGCGCATCCGGGCGACCTTCCCACAGGCTATTGCGGTTGAAATGGAAGCGACCGCCATCGGCCATGTCTGTCATCAGTTCCAGGTGCCTTTTGTGGTCGTCAGAGCGATTTCCGACGTGGCCGATAAGGAATCACACCTGAGTTTTGACGAGTTTCTGAGCGTCGCGGCCAGCCAGTCGTCACTGATGGTTGAAAATTTGCTGGCCCGTCTGGCTCGTGGCTAAACGGCTGTTGTTGTGCTGGCTGCTGCTGTTGAGCAGCAGCCTGTATGCTGCCCCACCCCGCGTCATCACCCTTGCTCCCCATCTGACTGAGCTCGCCTTTGCCGCAGGTATTACTCCGATTGCGGTCAGCGCCTGGTCCAGCTATCCGCCTGAAGCAAAAAACATTGAACAGGTCGCTAACTGGCAGGGCATCAATCTTGAACGTATTTTGCAGCTTAAACCCGATGTGGTGTTGGCGTGGCGCGGCGGCAATCCGCAGCGTCAGGTAGACCAGCTGCAGCAGTTGGGTATTAAGGTTGAATGGGTCAATGCCGCAACGCTGGATGGCATGATTGATGCACTGGCAGGATTAGCAAAGTGGAGTCCAGCTCCGCAACGTGCCGCACAAGCCGCCGGGGAGCTGCGCCAGCAGGAAGCGGCTTTGCGGAAGCGCTACCACACACAACATCCCATTCCCGTCTTTCTGCAGTTTGGCTTTTCGCCCATGTTTACCGCGGCTAAGGCGACGCTGCAAAACGATATCATCAGGCTGTGTGGCGGGCAGAATATCTTTGCCGACAGTGCGGTGAGCTGGCCCCAGGTGAGCCGGGAACAGGTGCTGATGCGCCATCCGCAGGTCATCGTCACAACAGGTGATGCACAGCAGGCGAGTCACACGGCGCAGTTCTGGCGACCGCAGCTTAACGTCAGCGTGATTGCCATTAACGACGACTGGCTCAGCCGTCCGGGACCGCGCATCCTGTTAGCCGCCGACCAGCTGTGTAAAGGCCTGCACCCGGTTAAATAATGCTGTCGGTTCTGCATGCGTTACACAGTCAACTAAAGAAATCACCCTGACTGCCGTTAATTTTAAGTATGAGACACGTGCCACGTATGCCCGATGTCCGTTTTAGCGCTTAGCGCATTCGACTACACCAGGAATTTAAATATGACCAAAGCACCGCTTCTGGCCATAGGGCTTCTGATCGCGCAGCAGGCCTACGCGGGATCGACGACCGGCTCTATTAACGTCAGACTCGTCATCTATTCACGTTGTGAAGTTAACCGTTCAATGGGGCAGTCTGTGCCGCAGGTTGAGTGCGGTCGTCAGATAAACGCACAGCCGCGCGTGACACAAACGGTGTTAAAGCGACAGGGAAGCAGCGGGACGAACGATCGTCTGGTGACGGTTGAATGGTAGCCGAGGCCGCCCGCTGAGGCGGCCCGATAATCAGATACTGAATGACGACCCGCAGCCGCAGGTGGTTTTGGCGTTAGGGTTGGTGACGATAAAGCGCGATCCTTCCAGCCCTTCCGTGTAATCCACAGAACCGCCCACCAGATACTGCAGGCTCATGGGATCAACCACCAGCGAGACGCCCTGCTTTTCAATGGTCATATCGCCGTCGTTCATTTGATCGTCGAATGTAAAACCATACTGAAAGCCGCTGCAACCACCACCAGTGATATACACACGCAGCTTCAGTGCCGGGTTCTCTTCGTCAGCAATCAGATTCTTAACTTTTTTGGCTGCTGCGTCGGTAAACTGCAACGGCAGTGCTACTACTTCATCACTCATGAGTTACTCCGTAAACGTCCGGGTCAGAAAACGACCTCAATATTGCTATTATCTGCCAGCGACCCGGCGCAATCAAGCTTTCAGCTTCGCACTCTGTGCCGGATTCACTTTGATGATTATAGCGGCCTTTCGTCAGCAGCCCCTCTTCCGTAGAATAGCCCGATATTTTATGAACTGCTGGAGCCGAAAATGAGTAAGTCTGAAGAACTGTTCGCCGAAGCACAACGCCTGATCCCCGGCGGTGTGAACTCGCCGGTACGGGCGTTTACCGGTGTGGGTGGCGTTCCGCTGTTCATTGAGCATGCTGACGGTGCATATCTTTATGACGCCGACGGTAAAAAGTACATCGACTATGTTGGGTCATGGGGCCCCATGGTGCTGGGACATAACAATGATGGCATTCGTCAGGCCGTGATTGAGGCTGCCCAGCGCGGCCTGAGCTTCGGGGCACCAACCGAGATGGAAGTCACCATGGCGCAGCTGGTGTGTAAACTGGTTCCCAGCATGGAAATGGTGCGGATGGTGAACTCCGGCACCGAAGCCACCATGAGCGCGATTCGTCTGGCGCGCGGTTTTACCGGTCGCGACAAAATCATCAAGTTTGAAGGGTGCTACCACGGTCATGCCGACCATCTGCTGGTGAAAGCCGGTTCCGGTGCGCTGACGCTGGGGCAGCCTAACTCACCGGGCGTGCCCGCCGATTTTGCCAAGCATACGCTGACCTGTACATATAACGATCTGGATTCGGTGCGCGCTGCGTTTGAACAGTATCCGCAGACTATCGCCGCTATTATTGTCGAGCCCGTGGCCGGAAACATGAACTGTATTCCGCCCCAACCCGAATTCTTACCCGGCCTGCGCGCGCTCTGTGATGAGTTT
Source organism: Pantoea sp. V106_11 (assembly GCF_029967885.1). NCBI lineage: Bacteria > Pseudomonadati > Pseudomonadota > Gammaproteobacteria > Enterobacterales > Erwiniaceae > Pantoea > Pantoea sp. V106_11. Next base: position 140,090 of record NZ_JASCAK010000025.1, on the reverse strand, counting down.
GGCGCACTGCTGATTATCGATGAAGTGATGACGGGTTTCCGCGTTGCCCTGGGCGGTGCGCAAGAGTACTACAACGTTAAACCGGATCTCACCTGCCTCGGCAAAATCATCGGTGGCGGTATGCCGGTGGGTGCTTTTGGCGGCCGTCGCGAAGTCATGGAGGCACTGGCACCGACCGGACCGGTTTATCAGGCGGGTACGCTGTCCGGTAACCCTGTCGCTATGGCTGCCGGCTATGCCTGCTTAACCCAGATTGCCCAGCCGGGCATGCATGACAAACTCAATCGTCTGACCTCACAGTTAGCGCAGGGACTGCTCGACGCGGCAAAACAGGAAAATATTCCGGTGGTGGTGAATCAGGTTGGCGGCATGTTTGGCCTGTTCTTTACCGATGCCGACAGCGTCACCTGCTATAAAGATGTGACGCAGTGCGATGTTGAACGCTTCAAGCGCTTTTTCCACCTGATGCTTGAAGAAGGCGTTTACTTTGCGCCGTCCGCCTTTGAAGCCGGCTTTATGTCGCTGGCGCACAGCGCAGAGGACATTCAGCATACTGTCGATGCCGCCCGTCGCTGCTTCGCTAAGCTGTAAAAAATGCAGACCGGCAAACGCCGGTCTTTTTTTTAACGAGCGCGCCGCAATAACCAAATAAAATAGGGTGCCCCTAAAAATGTGGCCATCAATCCCGCCGGAATTTGGTTTGGGAACGCCACCATTCGCCCACACCAGTCAGCTATCATCATTAAACCTGCGCCAAGCACACCCGACAGTAACAGCTGCGGCAACGCGCGACGGAACCCCAGCATGCGCGCCATGTGTGGTGCCATCAGCCCCACGAAGCTCAATGGCCCAATCGTCAGCGTGGCACTGGCCGTTAAGGCCGCGGCCAGCAGCAGCAGCGCCAGCCGCGAGGCGGTGAGCGCCATGCCGGCCGAGCGCGCCGTGGCGCTTCCCAAAGGCAGCAGCGTGAGCCAGCGGCTGGCCAGCGGCGCTAACGACACCAGCACGACTGCACAGCCTGCACTTTGCAGCGCCTGGGTGGCACTGACGTTATAGGTCGAGCCGGAGATCCAGGTCAGTAAACCCGACATCCGGGGATCGCCACTGGCCATCAACAACATCAGAATGGTGACAAAAGCGCTGTTTAACGCCATCCCGGCCAACAGCATGCGTTCGGGTGAAAACCCGCCACGGCTGGCAACCAGCATAATGATCGCCAGGGTTACCGCTGCGCCCAGCGCACCGGCAGGCAACAGAAACGCCAACGCATTACCGGGTACCAGGAATAACATCACGACCACACCACAGGCCGCCCCGGAACTGATGCCCAAGACTTCCGGGCTGGCCATCGGGTTACCGGTCAGTCGCTGAATCAGGCTACCGGCTACGCCCAGCATTAAGCCTACCGCCAGGGCCGCCAGCACGCGCGGTGCGCGCCAGGGTAGCAGCTGCTGTAGCATGTCACCCTGGGTCCAGATCCAGCCTTGCGCGTCCCGTCCAAACGCCAGACAGAGCCAGGCCAGCATGCCTAACACCACCAGACCGGTCAGGCTCCAGCGCAGAAAATGATGACGTTCAACCGGCACGCTGTCGCCCTGATCCAGTGCGGGGGGAACGGACCCCGTCCGCAGGCGCGGGAGCAGCCAGAGCAGAATCGGCACGCCCAGTAACGCCGTCACCGTGCCGGTGGAAACCTCGCGCCAGTGCGTCGTAAGCCACAGGACGCAGGCATCCGCCAGCCACAGCAGCAATGCGCCAATCAGCGGAGCCAGCAGCATGCGGCTCAGCAAGCGGCGTCCACCGAGCAGCCTTGCCAGCAGCGGCGCAAACAGGCCGATAAAACCAATGATGCCGGCGACGCTCACCAGCTGTGCGCTCAGCAGTATTGCCAGCGCCAGAATCGCTAGCCGGGTGACGGACAGGGCCAGCCCGAGGTTTTTTGCCACGCCATCGTCCAACCCCATGAGCGTCAGCGGCCGCAGAAGTGCCAGTGACAGTATCAGCGCCAGCACCAGGCGCGGCCAGAGCTGGGTAACGCTGTCCCAGCTCATCTGGTTCAGTGCGCCCGTGCTCCACAAAAACATATTTTGCAACTGGTCGTGATTGAAGATGGCGAAGATCTGATTAACCGCCCCGCTGTAGAGACTCAGGACCAGCCCTGCCAGAATCAGGGTAACGGGCGATAAGCGTTTACTCCAGGCCACGCTAAAGACCAGCGCCCCCACCAGCAACGCACCACCTGAGGCGGCAAGCTGCTGGGTGAGTGCTCCGCCCGGCAGGTGCCACAATGTGGCGACGGTGATCCCCAACTGTGCGCCGGATGAAACCCCTAGCGTTCCCGGTTCCGCCAGCGGGTTTCGCAGTACCTGTTGAAACAGCAAGCCCGCTAATCCCAGACCGGCACCCACCAACAGCGCCAGCGCCCAGCGCGGCAGCAAACTGTAGTGAAACACCATCTGCTGGACATTAGCGGTATCCGGTGACCACAAGGCCTGAGTCCACTGCCCCGGAGGCAGGGCCTGCTGAAGGTTTATCGCGGTGAGCGCCAGCGCGAGCAGAAACAGGACGCTCAGCACGGTGACAGGAAAATAACGATGCCGCATCAGACCTTCTCCAGCGCATGTTCCAGCACGCGTATAAAATGCAGGGCCGACAATGTTGCCCCGTAGTACCAGACCGCCGGTACGCGTTGAAAATGACCGCTTTGGACAAAAGGCATTGCCTGCCACAGCGGGCTGCGCGACAGCTGCTGCATAACGGCCGCATTGTCGTGGTCGAAGCAGATGGCTTCGACATCGTGAAACGCCGCCAGCCTTTCCAGGCCAATCACTGAACTTCCCCAGAAATTGGTTTCTCCCTGCCAGGCATTCTTCAGGCCAAGCCGTTCCATGACTTCAAGGAATAAGCTGTTCTTACCGAAGGTGATGGCATGGCGGCTGTCAAGCAGTGACATCAGCAAGATAGCGCGTCCGGCATAGGGAGCCAGACGCTGACGGGCTGCGGCGATTTCCGCATCCACGTATTGCAGATGCGCTTCAGCCTGAGCTTCCCGCCCCAGCCTGGCCCCGAGCGCGCGCAGCGAGACACGCGCGCGCGACAAGGGTTTACCGTCGCCGCCGTGCAGGTCAAACCCCATAATGGGCGCAATACGCTGGAGTTTCTCTTTAGGCGGTCCATAGCCGTTTGAACAGAGAATCAGGGAGGGATGCATCTGGGTCATCAGTTCAAGGTTAGGCTCGGTACGCAGCCCAACATCCACCACGCCGGCAGGCAAGGCTGGCTGCCCGACCCAGATATTATAATTATGCACATCGGCGACCCCAAAGGGCTTAACGCCTAACGCCAGCAGCAGTTCGGTGGGTAACCACTCCAGCGCGATGATGCGAGCGGGATCGGGCTGCTCCGCCTGGAGTGAAAAGGGGCTCATCAGTGGCGATAACGCCATCGCCATCATCAGGCGACGGCGGAATAAATCGGGCATTATCCTGTCCTTAACACACAAAGCTCACCGGCGCGCCGCCGCCAGGATGGGGAAAGATCCCCATTGGAATACCATAGATATCCTGCAAAACGTCCGCCTGCATGATGTGCTCCGGGCCGCCTTGCGCGATAAGCCCGCCGCCACGTAATGCCACCAGATGGTCGCAGTAACGGGCCGCCATGTTGATGTCATGCAATACGGTAATGACGGTTAAGCCATGCTCCCGGCTCAGCGTCTGAATCAGGGCCAGCACGTCCACCTGGTGGGCAATGTCCAGTGCGGAAGTGGGTTCATCCAGCAGCAGACAGCGGCTGTTTTGCGCCACCATCATCGCCAGCCAGGCCCGTTGCCGTTCCCCACCCGATAAGCTGTCTACCAGACGAGAGGCAAAAGGCGTTAATCCGACGAGCGAAATCGCCTGCTCAACGCGTGCCCGGTCCTCCTGACTGAAACGTCCCAGCGCCCCATGCCAGGGATAACGCCCGATGGCCACCAGCTCACGCACCGTCATGCCTTCGGCAGCCGGTAACTGCTGCGGTAAATAGGCGACCTCACGGGCAAACAATTTGCTTTTTAAGCTCTCTACAGGCCGACCGTTAAGGAGCACCCGGCCTTCGCTGGCCGCGTGATGCCGTCCCAACATTTTTAACAGCGTGGATTTGCCTGAACCGTTATGACCTATCAGTGCGGTCACTTTGCCTGGTGTAAAAGAGAGAGACAGCGGCTGGAGAAGCGTGCGACCGGGTACACGAAAGCTGGCATTCTCCAGTTGGAAGGTCGTTTGTTGATGCTGCGGAAGCTGCATGGTAATCCCTGTAAACGGGCGCCGGAGCGCCCTCATCTATCAGAACCGGAACGTGGCGGTACCTGTAATCTGCCGTTCAGCGCCCCAGTAGCACGCATACTCACGGTAACAACTGGCAACGTAGTCGCGGTTAAACAGGTTGTTAACGTTAACGCCTACCGTTGAGCCAGGCAAACCAAAACGTCCTAAATCATATTTCAGTGCAGCATCGACAGTGGTATAACCCGCCACGCTAAAGTTCTGGTTGACATCAGGACCTGTGCTATACAGCCCCTGACTTTCGCCCACGTAACGGACGCCCGCTCCGACGGTGACGCCTGACAGCGCGGTTTCGTGGAAGGTATAGTCACTCCACAGTGACGCCATGTGTTTGGGCACCTGTACCGGGGTTTTGCCCTGGAGCTGGGTATCTTCCGTATACTCGGCATCGGTATAGGTATAAGAGGCCGTCAGGTTTACGTTGGCGTTTAGCGCCGCTTTGGCTTCCAGTTCCACACCGCGAGAACGGATTTCGCCGCTCTGGATGCTGGCAAACGGATGCAATGGGTTGGGATCTGCCGTCAGATTTTTGGTCTTAGTCAGTTCATATACCGCGGCTGTCATGACGATTGGCCGATCTTTCGGTACATATTTCACACCGGCTTCATACTGCTTAGCCCGAGAAGGATCGAACGCGTTCCCCTCATACGTCGAGCCCGCATTAGGAAGGAAGGCTTCGCTGTAGCTGAAGTAAGGTGCGATACCGTTATCGAATACGTAGTTCAGACCGCCGCGCCAGGTAAAGGCCTGATCGTTTTGACGATCGAGATTACCGTTATAGCGGTTGTATACTGACGTCATGGCGTAATCATATCGGCCACCTAACGTCAGAACCCAGCGATCCCACTCCATCTGATCCTGCGCATACAAACCTGTCTGGCGCTGTTTATTTAAGTGCTTGTAGGGTTCAGCATAGGGCGAAGTCGTATCATTGCCATATTGCGGGTTAAACGGATTTAACGCTGTTGCTGTACCGAACTGTGCGTCAATATCATTACGGGTACGCTGGAAATCAACGCCAAGCAATAAGGTATGAGCGAGTTCACCGGTGGCAAATTTAGCCTGTACCTGATTGTCCACAGCAAACTGGTTCAGCTTCTCTTTGGAAAGTGCTGAATTGCGCGTAATCAGCTGCGTGTCCGGATTATAACCAAAGCCGTAAATACTGCGGTAATCCGTGGTTAACTCGGCATAGCGCAGATTCTGACGCACCGTCCAGGTATCATCAAAACGGTGCTCGAAGCTGTAGCCCAGCATTTTGGTGTTGCGTGAGATGCGGTTGCTCTTCTCGCCCTCATCAAAGTTGGTCGGCAGTTTGTACTGGCTGCCATCAGGCCGGGTGATCGGCACAACGGTCCCTTCACGCGGCAGCCAGCCGTAGTAGCCGGTGTCCGGCTCGTTCTGGAAATAGGTCAGCAGATCTAAACGGGTATTTTCATCCGGACGCCAGCTGAATGAAGGGGCGATAGTGTAACGCTTTTGTTTATTGTTTGCCTGTTGGGCATCCTGGCTGCTGGCCTGGCCTGTCAGGCGATAGCTGTATACGCCCGCATCGTCTATGGCACCGCCAAAGTCGAAACCGGTGGAGTAAAGATTATGGTTGCCCATCTGGAACTGGACTTCGCGCAGCGTTTCCTGAGTGGGACGCTTGCTGACTAAAGCGACAACACCGCCGGGATTGCTTTTACCGTACAGCACGGAAACCGGACCGCGCAGCAGTTCAGCCCGCTCCAGAAAATAGGGATCGATAGCGAATTCAGAGTAGTTGTCACCCTGCAGCTTCAGCCCATCAAGATACTGATTGGTGTTGGTTTCGCTAAAGCCGCGAATCGACAGCGCGTCAATGACCGAAGAGCTGCCGCGGTTGCCGGTGAGTACGCCTGGCGTATAGTTAAACGCCTGCTTGACGCTGCTGACGTTGCGCATCTCCATCTCTTCACGCGTGACCACGGAAACCGACTGCGGGTTCTTTTCAATCGGCGTATCCGTTTTGGTACCGGTAGCGCTGCGTTTCGCAGCAACGGTGGCCGCCGGTCCCCACGGATTTTCCTGCCCGACAGCGGCACCACCGTTGGCCGAAACCACCACCGTTTGTTCGGCGAAGGCCAGCGAACTTGCGCCGCCGGAAAGCAGCGCAATCATCAGTGCCAGAGGGCGACGGGTAAATAACCTTTGTGGGAAACCAAAAGTGGTGGTGCGCGCAGTCATGAAGGTGTCTCTCAAATGGGGATGAATAAGCGAATCGAAACGATAATGATTATTATAACGTTTCGATAATATGCGAGATCCAACATTTTCTGCAAGCGGAATTCCCTTCAGTGGCGCTGTTTGTCGCTCGATTCCTTCATCATCAGCAGGCACAAAAAAAGGCACCGGAGTGCCTTTTTTTAACCGCTTTTAGCCGGTTATTTACCAAACATATCTTTTATCCAGCCCGCAACGCCATCACTGTCTTTCTGTTCCTGTTGTTGCTGCTGTTGCAATTGTTGCTGCTGTTGTTGTTGCTGCTGCATTTGCTGCTGCTGAACCTGCTGCTGCTGCTGTTGACACAGCGCGTTGGGATCCAGCGCCCAAACCGGTAGCGAACGCCAGGTGCTGCTGCCCGAGCCACAAACAAAGTTGCCTGCCGAATCAATATTCATCATCGTGACATCTTCAGGCGGCGTCAGCTGCAACGGCATGGGAGCCTGGTTATCAAGATAGCGACGATAGATCTGCATGGCGCCGCTGGCACCGTACAGTTTGGTCGGCTGGTTGTTATCACGCCCTACCCAGGTTATCGCCACTTCTTTACCGTCGATGCCCGCAAACCAGCTGTCGATCAGGTCGTTTGTGGTGCCTGTTTTACCTGCCAGATGCGCATTCGGGAAACGCGCGCCCAGGGCGCGCGCTGTACCGTGATCGGCAACCTGCTGCATCGCGTAGAGCGTTAAATAGGCCGCCTGCGCCGGTTCAACCCGCTGGGCCTGTGGGAAGCTCTGGTACAGTACGGTTCCGTCTTCCGCAATGACGGAGCGCACTGCAGACAGATCGGCACGATTCCCTCCGCTGGCAATCGACTGGAACGCCTGGGCAACTTCAACCGGCGTCAGGTTGAGTGCGCCCAGCAGCATAGCCGGCACCGGGTTGAGCTGATCTTTTGGCACGCCTAGTTTGGTCCAGGTATCCACCACTGCATTGAGCCCCAGCGTCATGCCCAGGTTCACCGTTGGCACGTTCATAGAGTTGGTTAACGCGTCCACCAGCATAACTTTGCCACTGAAGCGGCGGTCGTCATTCATGGGTTTCCAGACGCTGCCGTTGGGCTGTTTCAGCGCAATAGGTTCGTCGGCGATCCAGGTATTCAGCCGGTACGTATTCGGCTGGCTCAGTGCGGTAAGATACGTCGCGGGTTTCGCCAGAGAACCAATTGAACGGCGAGCCTGTAACGCACGGTTATAGCCTGCAAACTGCGGATCGGCGCCGCCGACCATCGCGCGAACTTCACCCGTGAAGCGGTCAACGACCACCATTGCGGTTTCCAGATCTTTCAAACCGCGCTGCTTTTTCAGGGTGGGAATACCGTCGATCACCGCTTTTTCAGCGGCATCCTGTGAGACCGGATCTAACGTGGTGAAAATTTTCACACCCGACAGATCTTTGACCTTGTCGCCCAGCTTCGCCTGCAGCTCATTACGCACCATTTGCATAAAGGCAGGCTGAGGCGTGATCACACCGCCTTTCGGTTGCACGCCTAACGGACGGGCTGACAGCATGTCATACAGTTCCTGGTCGATGACTTTCTGCTGCTGCAGTAAGCGCAGAACCAGATTGCGTCGTTCCAGCGCCAGCTTCGGGTTACGCCATGGATTATAGAGCGAAGCGCCTTTTACCATGCCAACCAGCATTGCCTGCTGATCGAGGCTCAGTTCATCTACCGGCCGGCCAAAGTAGTAAAGGCTGGCCAGGGGGAAACCACGAATCTGATCGTTACCTGCCTGGCCGAGGTACACCTCGTTAAGGTAAAGCTCCAGAATGCGATCTTTACTGTAACGGGCGTCCATGATCACGGCCATATAGGCTTCACGCGCTTTACGCCACAGTGAACGCTCGTTGGTCAGGAACAGGTTTTTTACCAGCTGCTGAGTCAGCGTGCTGCCGCCCTGCACCGCTTTACCTGCCGTAATATTCGCGACGAAGGCACGACCGATAGAATAGGGGCTGATACCGTCATGCTCGTAAAAATGGCGATCTTCGGTGGCGATCAGCGTATCAACCAGCAGATCCGGGAAACCCGCACGGGGCACAAACAGGCGTTGTTCACCGTTGGGTGACTGCAGCATGGTAATCAGACGTGGATCAAGACGGAAGAAACCAAAATCACGTCCGGTTTCAACGTTTTTAATCTCGCTGAGTTCATCTTTGCTAAAGGTCATACGGGCATGGATCTGCCCCTCTTTGCTGTCCGGAAAATCAAACGGACGGCGCAACAGTTCAATGGTGTTGCCCTTGACCGAGAACTCACCCGGGCGCGTAATACGTGAAACTTCACGGTATTGCGTGCCTTCAAGCAGCGCGATCATTTCACTTTTGTTGTAGGCCATGCCAGGTTCAAGGCTGACCATACGACCATATACGGCGGCGGGCAGTTGCCAGACTTTCCCGTCTATACGGCTGCGAATTTCCGAGTCGAGGTATACGCCCCACGCGGCCATTACCACCACAAATACCAGGAACAGCTTAATTAACCATCCCAGCCAACGGCGTTTGCCGCGCGGCGGTTTTCCACCTTTACCTTTACGTGGCACCGGCGCTTCCTCCTCGTAGTCATCATCAAAATCGTCCTGAGCATCGTCATCGATGTCTCTGCGCCGCCCACGGCGGGCGCTGCTGCGCGGTGGCAGCGGTTTTCCTTTGCGCCCAATAGGTTCGCGATCGTTCCCAGACATGCGTTTTATTCTCCAGGCATAGCTTACGGCTGCGCCGCTACTCTAACTGCTTTCTTCACTGTCGCATGGCAGAACCCTCTGAATTAACCTGAGGTTCCGCCCTGTGACGTATTCTTTTTTGTCCGCCTTGTCGGCAAGGCAGAGGCAGGATCGTCAGGCCAGGGATGTTTGGGATAACGCCCTTTCATCTCTTTTTGCACGTCCGCATAGGCACCCCGCCAGAAGGCCGCAAGATCGCGGGTGATCTGTAAAGGGCGCTGGGCGGGCGATAACAGCTCCAGTACCAGTGGAACCCGCCCTTCTGCCACGGTCGGATTGCTGGCTTCGCCAAACATTTCCTGGATGCGTACCGCCAGTGCAGGCGGTTTATCCGCATCATAGCGGATGGGCAGCCGACTTCCGGTGGGCACAGTGTAATGAGTTGGCAGCACAGTATCCAGCCGCTGACGTTGTGACCATGTGAGCAAATGTAAGAGCGCGCTGACAAGGTTCACGGACTGTAAACTCTTCAGGTCGCGCACTCCGCTCATCTCAGGCAGAAGCCAGTGTTCGAGCGACTCAAGCAGGCTGGCGTCATCAACCTGAGGCCACGGCTCCTCGGGTAACCATTGGGCCGCACACTGAATGCGCAGGCGCAACTGCCCGGACGCCTGCGTCCAGCCCAACACCGAGAGTCCTTTTTTACTGATCCACCGTAGCATGGCCGCCTGCAGTACTTCTGTATCGGGCCGGGCAAGCGGTTGGGTTTTCAGGACCAGTTCGCCAATCTGCTCACGCCGCAACGTGCGCAGTGTGCCTTTCTCCTCATCCCATTCCACCTCGGTACGCTGTTCAACGAGCAGCGGACACTGTTGCGTCAAGGTATCAATATCGACGGGCATGGCCAGCAGGATGCGCGCGTCCGGCGCGCTGCTGCCCTGTAACAATGTGGGCGCGATTAACCATTCGTAACGCGTCAGTGCCTGTTGTTCGTCCAGCATCGCGCCCAGTCCGTTAGCGAGCTGATACCGGCCGCTGTTATCGCGACGTCGTGCCAGGCGATCGCTGAATCCAGCGGTCAGCAGCGCGGCAAACCGGTCTTCGTCCACCCGGCCACCCAGGACGCCGATGCGTTTTTGCCAGTGCTGTGCGCGGCGTTGCCACTGAGGCGATGGACGATAAAGCGCGTCACGTAAATCGACGCTGGCGCTGCGAGGAGGATCTTCCAGAATGGCCACCAGCAAGGCCGCGCTGGCAACGGCATCAGCGTCACCGCCTGCCGCACATAACATCGCGCTAAGACGGGCGTCGCTGCCCAACTGCGCCATTCGTCGTCCCTGGGCATTAAGATGGCCCTGATCGTCCAGCGCCCCCAGCCGCAACAGCTGCTGCCGGGCCGCGCGCAAATGCTTTTCCGGCGGCAGATCGATCCACTGTAGCTGATCGATACGGGTACATCCCCACTGCAGCAGCTCCAGCCACAGCGAGGTGAGATCGCTGTGCAAAATTTCCGCTTCGCTCTGCGCAGGCGCGCGTGAGGCCTGTTCCTGCGCTACCAGATGCAGGCAAATACCGGGCATGACACGTCCGGCTCGTCCGGCGCGCTGCGTCATGGAGGCCTGACTGACGCGCTGGGTCTGCAGCCGCGTCACACCGCTGCGGGCATCAAACAGCGCGCTTCGTTCCTGCGCGCTGTCCACCACCAGGCGAATGCCTTCAATTGTCAGGCTGGTTTCGGCGATGTTGGTCGCCAGCACCACTTTGCGGCGTCCGCTGGCGGCAGGCAGGATGGCCCGTTGCTGGGCCGCAAGGGGAAGTGCGCCATACAGCGGAGTCAGATCCACATCAGCGTCAACGCGCGCTTCCAGCTCTCGCTTTACCCGCTCGATTTCCGCAACGCCAGGCAGAAACAACAGCAGTGAGCCCGTTTCCTCTCGCAGCAACTGCGCGACTTCGCGCGCCACCGCCTCTTCAAACCGCAGAGTCTGGCTCAGCGCCGTGTAGCGGCGTTCAACCGGGTAGCTCCGCCCTTCCGAGGTAATGAGAGGAGCATTCGGTAACAAGGCTGACAGCCTGGCGTTATCGAGCGTCGCCGACATCAGCAGTATTTTCAAATCTTCACGCAACCCCTGCTGCACGTCCAGCAGCAGCGCCAGCGCCAGATCGGCCTGGAGGCTGCGCTCATGAAACTCATCCAGGATAACCAATGATACGCCGTCCAGCATGGGATCCTGCTGCAGCATTCGGGTCAGAATGCCTTCGGTCACCACTTCAAGCCGGGTCATCGGCCCTGCGCAGCTTTCGCCACGCATACGGTAGCCTACGGTCGCGCCGGGTTGTTCACCCAACTGTTCTGCCAGCCGTTGCGCCACATTACGTGCGGCAAGCCGACGCGGCTCCAGCATAATGATGCGTCCCGCTATCGCCTGATGCTGTAAAAGCTGAAGCGGCAACCAGGTGGATTTACCTGCGCCAGTGGGCGCGGCCAGCAGGATGTTTGAGGCGTCGTTAAGCGCGCTCAGAAGGTCAGGCAACACCGCGCTGACGGGTAGATCACTCACCGCAAACTCCACGAATGGCTGTGTTAAGATGGCGCGCATTGTAGCACTCATCCGTGAGGATTGCCGGAGACCGCCATGGCGTCACAACGCTTATTTTTTGCTATTACCCCGCCAGAGGCGCTGCAACAGCAACTGGTGCACTGGCGGGCACACACGTTTAGTGAGGATGCTGGCCGCCCGATTGCAGCCGCCAACCTCCACCTGACGCTGGCTTTTCTGGGGGATGTCTCCCCTGAAACCTCAACCCAGTTGCAGACGCTGGCGTCGCGTATCCGCCAGCCCGCGTTTGACGTCGCATTAGACGATGCGGGCCACTGGCCTCGTCCCGGCGTGGTGTGGCTGGGTTGCCAGCGTCCGCCGCGCGGCTTGTTACAGTTAGCAAGCCTGCTGCGCGCCCAGGCCGCGCGCCACGGCTGCGGGCAACCGGCCCAGCCCTTTCATCCCCACGTGACGCTGCTGCGTGCGGCGACGCAGCCCGTCGCCCTGCCCCCTCGCGGCTTTCACTGGCAATTTTCAGCCAGCGAATTTTCCCTTTTCGCCTCCGAGTATGTGCAAGGCCGGACCCGCTACCGCACGCTGGCCAGTTGGCCCTTACTGCCTTAATCAGGAGCCTTATGCTTTTTTCCCCCGTTCTCAAATCTGCGCGACTGGTTACCCGCTATAAGCGTTTTCTGGCCGATGTCGTAACGCCTGAAGGCGAAACGCTGACAATACATTGCGCCAATACCGGCGCAATGACCGGCTGTGCAACGCCGGGCGACACCGTTTGGTATTCAACCTCTGACAGCCTGACGCGCAAATATCCGCATAGCTGGGAGATGACCGAGACGCAGCAGGGCCACTGGATCTGCGTGAATACCCTGCGCGCCAACCAACTGGTACGTGAGGCGCTAAGCAAAAACCAGATTTTACCGCTGGCGGGCTACGAGGAATGTCAGGCCGAAGTCAAATATGGCACTGAAAAAAGCCGAATTGATTTCCTGCTCAAGGCACAGGATCGACCTGAGTGCTATATTGAGGTGAAATCCGTGACGCTTTTGCAGGATGGTAAAGGCTATTTTCCGGATGCGGTGACGATTCGAGGACAGAAACACCTGCGCGAGCTGAGTCAGGCTGTGGCAGAGGGTCATCGGGCCGTTTTGTTGTTTGCCGTTCTGCACTCGGGGATTGAGGACGTTTCCCCGGCGCGTCACATTGATGCCGCTTACGCAGAGCAACTGGTACAGGCGCAGCTGAGTGGCGTGGAGATTTTGGCTTATCGGGCAGAACTGTCATCCGCGGGGATGTTATTAACGACGCCGGTTGACGTAACATTGTAATATCACTGGCATCCTTCTGTGATATGACTACCTTCTGTCAGGGGTCAACTACGCTGTTCCTCACAGGCTTGTCAAGATGCGATCAGGAATAATTGCCAACCTTGACTGCTTCTGTTATTTATAGCGGCCTGTTTTTTCCCCGTTGGGGGATCGATGTACCCAGGAGAGGGTCATAAACACGGTCAGCGTGAATGCGCTTACCGATGGCTATCGAAGGGTATAGTGCGTGTTATCCAGGAGAGAAACAACATGCAAGAAGGGCAAAACCGTAAAACATCGTCCCTGAGTATTCTCGCCATCGCTGGGGTGGAGCCTTATCAGGAGAAGCCGGGCGAAGAGTATATGAATGACGCGCAACTGGACCATTTTCGCAAGATTCTGGAAGCCTGGCGCAATCAATTGCGGGACGAAGTCGATCGCACCGTTACACATATGCAGGATGAAGCTGCTAACTTCCCTGACCCGGTTGACCGTGCCGCTCAGGAAGAAGAGTTCAGCCTGGAACTGCGTAACCGCGACCGCGAGCGTAAGTTAATTAAAAAGATCGAGAAAACGCTGAAGAAAGTCGAAGATGATGACTTTGGCTATTGCGATTCCTGTGGCGTAGAGATCGGTATCCGCCGTCTTGAAGCGCGTCCTACCGCCGATCTGTGTATCGACTGTAAGACACTGGCAGAAATTCGTGAGAAGCAAATGGCGGGTTAATGTTGCCGTCTGACTGCAGCCACACGGCGGAAGAAGTCCCACTTTTTCCGCCGTGTGATTCATAACGCCTATGTCATACTCATCCTGCGTTGGGCGCTTCGCGCCATCTCCCTCTGGCGAACTCCATTTCGGCTCCCTGATTGCTGCGTTAGGCAGTTACCTGAGCGCACGTTCACAGCATGGCCGCTGGCTGGTTCGTATTGAAGATATCGATCCGCCGCGCGAAGTCGCCGGTGCCGCAACGCGTATTCTGCAACAGCTGGAGCATTACGGCCTGTACTGGGATGGCGAGGTGATGTGGCAATCCCAGAGACACAACGCTTATCGCGATGCACTGCACTGGTTAAGAGCGCACCGTCAAAGTTATTTCTGCACCTGTACCCGAAGCCGCATTCAGCAAGCCGGTGGCTTTTATGATGGTCACTGTCGGGATCGTCAACGCGGCCCCGAAGGTGCGGCCCTGCGCCTGCGCCAGCATGCGCCTGTTTATGGTTTTCAGGATCGGCTCAGAGGCGAGATCATTGCCGATCGGCGGCTGGCTGAGGAAGATTTTATCATTCATCGTCGTGATGGGCTGTTTGCTTACAATCTGGCTGTCGTCGTGGACGATCATCATCAGGGCATCACGGAAATTGTGCGCGGTGCAGACTTAATTGAGCCTACGGTAAGGCAGATTGCTCTTTACCAGCAATTTGGCTGGGCGCTACCGGACTATTTACATTTGCCGCTGGCAACGACGGCCGATGGTCACAAACTTTCTAAGCAAAATCATGCGCCCGCGTTACCGGAAGGGGATACGCGGCCGAGCCTGGTGCAGGCTTTACGCTTTCTGGGGCAGCCTGTCGCCGAAGGCTGGATCGACAAAACGCAGGAGAAACTGCTGTCTGACGCCGTGAAGCAGTGGAATATCGCTTTGATACCTCACGATAACGCCCTGATAACGGATGCATAGACAACAGCATTCTCAAATGATTCACAACAGGCTATGATTAGCCGCTGATTTTACCTACACCCTAATTGTCACTGTCGAGGTGTCCCATTTTTACCCGAGTCGCTAATTTTTGCCGGAAAGTCCTGAAGCGTGATGACGAGGAAGCACCAGCAGAGGTTGAACCTGAGAGTCATATGACCATCATTCCTCGTGAAAGCCACACCATCTCACGTAAAGACATCAGCGAAAATGCCCTCAAGGTGCTGTATCGTCTGAATAAAGCCGGTTATGAAGCCTATCTTGTTGGCGGCGGCGTGCGCGATTTGCTGCTGGGACAGAAGCCTAAAGACTTCGACGTGACCACAAACGCCACGCCGGAGCAGATGCGTAAACTGTTCCGCAACTGCCGTCTGGTTGGCCGCCGCTTCCGTCTGGCGCACGTGATGTTTGGGCCGGAAGTGATCGAAGTGGCGACATTCCGCGGTCATCATCAGATTGAAGAGACCAGCGACGATCATAACAATTCTCAGCGTGCCCAGAGCGGTATGCTGCTGCGCGACAATATTTTCGGCAGCATCGAAGATGATGCTCAGCGTCGCGATCTGACGATCAACAGCCTCTATTACAGCGTGGCCGATTTTTCGGTGCGGGATTATGTCGGTGGTCTGAACGATCTGCAGCAAGGCATTATTCGCTTGATTGGCGATCCGGAAACCCGTTATCGCGAAGATCCTGTGCGCATGCTGCGCGTTGCGCGTTTCGCTGCCAAATTAAATATGCGTATTGCGCCTGAAACGGCTGAGCCGATTCCCCGTCTGGCGTCGTTACTTCGTGACGTGCCCGCCGCGCGTCTGTTCGAAGAGTCGCTAAAACTGCTGCAGGCCGGCTATGGTTACAGTACCTGGCTTAAGCTGTGTGAATACCAGTTATTTCAGCCGCTGTTCCCTACGCTGGCCCGTAACTTTACCGAGAACGGCGACAGCCACATGGAGCGCATGCTGGCCCAGGTGCTGAAGAACACGGATAACCGTATTCAAAATGATATGCGGGTTAATCCGGCCTTCCTGTTCGCCGCGATGTTCTGGTATCCACAGCTCGAAGCGGCTGAACGCATTGCGCAGGAAAGTGGCCTGACCTATTACGATGCCTTTGCCCTGGCCATGAACGATACGCTGGACGAAGCCTGCCGTGCGTTAGCCATTCCCAAGCGCATCACATCGTTGATTCGCGACATCTGGCAGCTGCAGCTACGCATGTCTCGTCGCCACGGTAAGCGGGCCTGGAAGCTGATGGAGCATCCTAAGTTCCGTGCTGCTTACGACCTGCTCTCGCTGCGAGCGGAGGTAGAAAACAATCCGGAACTGCTGCGCCTGAGTAAGTGGTGGGGAGAGTTCCAGGTTGCCGCGCCGCCACAGCAGAAAACGATGCTGAATACCCTGGGAGACGATCCGGCCCCGCGCAGCCGCACGCGCCGCCCTCGTCGCCGTTCAACGGCTCCGCGTCGTGATAACAACAACGCCTCATGACCCGGGTTTATCTGGCATTAGGCAGTAACCTTGCCGATCCGCTGCATCAGATTGATGCAGCGCTCTCAGCCCTTGACGCTCTCCCTGAGACTCAACGCGTAGCTACCTCCCCCTTTTACCGCACGCCGCCCTATGGCCCACCCGACCAGCCGGACTACCTTAATGCAGCGGTAGCGCTTGAAACCACGCTCACTGCCGAGGCGCTCCTTGATCAAACCCAGCGAATTGAACGGGAACATGGCCGCGTTCGCAAAGCCGAGCGCTGGGGCCCGCGCACGCTGGATATTGATATCATGCTGTTTGGTACAGCCAGCCTCAACAGCGATCGGCTGATCGTGCCGCATTACGACCTGCTTAATCGCGCATTTATGCTGGTACCGCTGCTGGCGATTGCGCCCAATCTGCACCTGCCTGATGGCCGCCCGCTTCAGCCGCTTCTGGCCAGACTTGACTGCTCCAGCATCCGTCCCTGGCACAGCTGATCATCTATTCACTCGTCACAGATTCCGCTCAGCAACGCGATACAGTAAAATGCGTCCATCTGAATTTCTGAGTTGAGAGCGCCATGAAACCCACCACCATTTCTCATTTGCGTCAGTGGAAAGAAAGCGGCAAAAAATTCGCGACCCTGACCGCCTACGAGTTTAGTTTCGCCCGGCTGTTTGCCGATGAGGGCATTCAGGTGCTACTGGTAGGCGACTCGCTGGGAATGACCGTACAGGGCCATGATTCGACGTTGCCTGTAACGGTAAGCGATATCGCCTACCATACCGCAGCGGTGCGTCGGGGTGCGCCTCAGTCGCTCTTACTGGCTGACCTGCCCTTCATGAGTTATGCCACGCCAGAGCAAACCTTTAATAACGCAGCGCAGCTCATGCGAGCCGGAGCCAATATGGTGAAGCTGGAAGGCGGCGCATGGCTGGCAGACAGCGTACGCATGCTGACGGAGCGCGCCGTGCCGGTATGTGGCCATCTGGGATTAACGCCGCAGTCTGTGAATATTTTTGGCGGTTATAAAGTACAGGGGCGCGATGAAGCAGGCGCGGAGCAGCTTCTGGCTGATGCGCTGGCTATCGAAGCGGCGGGGGCTCAGCTGCTGGTGCTGGAATGTGTCCCTGTTGCGCTGGCGCAGCGCGTGACCCAGGCGCTGGCGATTCCGGTGATTGGTATCGGCGCAGGTAACGTTACCGACGGTCAGATACTGGTCATGCATGACGCCCTGGGGATCACCGGCGGGCACGTGCCCAAATTTGCGAAAAACTTTCTGGCTGAGACCGGCGACATCCGGGCGGCCATCCGCCGCTATATTGCTGAAGTTGAAGCAGGAAGCTATCCCGCTGTTGAACACAGTTTCCAGTAATTCAGGAGAATTGCCGTGCTGATCATCGACACTCTGCCTATGTTGCGACGTGACGTTCGTCGCTGGCGCGAGCAAGGTAAACGTATCGCGCTGGTGCCGACAATGGGCAACCTGCACGAAGGGCATTTAACGCTGGTCGACGAGGCGCGTGAACGGGGTGATATCGTTATCGTGTCCATTTTCGTCAACCCCATGCAGTTTGATCGTCCTGACGATTTGGCTCGCTATCCGCGTACGCTCCAGGAGGATTGCGAGAAGCTCAACCGTCACGGCGTCGATGTCGTGTTTGCGCCCTCACCTGCCGAGGTTTATCCCCAGGGGCTGGCGAATCAGACGTTCGTAGAGGTCCCGGTGTTGTCATCGCTGCTGGAAGGCGCGAGCCGTCCCGGCCATTTTCGCGGCGTCGCGACCATCGTCAGCAAGTTGTTTAATCTGGTTCAGCCCGATATTGCCTGCTTCGGTGAGAAAGATTTTCAGCAGTTAGCCATCATTCGTAAAATGGTGGCGGATATGGGGTTCGACATCGAGATTGTCGGTGTGCCCACCGTCCGTGCCAAAGATGGCCTGGCACTCAGCTCACGCAACGGCTATCTCACTGACGATGAACGCAAGCTGGCCCCCGGTTTGAGTCAGGTAATGAATGAAATGGCCGCCCGACTGGCTAATGGCGAGCGGCAGATTGACGATATTATTGATGCCGCGAATCTGTCGCTGCAGGAAAAAGGATTGCGGCCGGATGGCCTGGCAATCTGCGATGCAGAAACGCTAGCCCCTCTGACGGTGGACAGCCAGCGTGCCGTGGTTTTAATGGCGGCCTGGCTGGGGAACGCACGGCTGATCGATAATCAACAGGTCGACCTCACGCAGTAAAGGCTGCAGGTCGTATTTTTGGCTGTATAACAAGGTTTCTGACTATGATTCGCACGGTTTTACAAGGCAAATTGCATCGCGTGAAGGTGACGCAGGCAGACCTCAACTATGAAGGCTCCTGCGCCATCGATCAGGATTTCCTTGATGCTTCTGGCATCCTGCAATACGAAGCCATCGATATTTACAACGTGACCAACGGTCAGCGTTTCTCTACCTATGCTATCGCCGCCGAACGAGGTTCAAAAATCATTTCGGTCAACGGCGCAGCGGCGCGCTGTGCCTGTGAAGGCGATATCCTGATTATCTGCTCCTATGTGCAGGTTGAAGATGCAGAAGCCCGTCAGTGGAAGCCCAACGTGGCCTACTTTGAAGGGGATAATCAGATGAAGCGCCTGGCGAAAGCCTTGCCGGTACAGTTGGCGTAAGCCCGGCCCACATAAAAAAGCAGCGATATCGCTGCTTTTTTTGTCCGTCATGGCATCAGGTACGCAATCCGCGCCCGCGCTGAATCAGGAAGTAGACCGCGATATAGAACACCACGATAAAGGCAATCAGTACCGATAAGGTCAGCGCCAGCGGAACATCGTGGATGCCGAGGAAACCAAAGCGGAAGCCGCTTATCATGTACACCACCGGGTTCAGCTTTGAAATGGCTTGCCACACGGGCGGTAACAGCGTCAGCGAATAAAACACGCCGCCCAGGTAAGTTAATGGCGTCAGTACAAAGGTCGGTATCAGGCTGATATCGTCAAAGGTACGGGCAAACACCGCGTTAATCAGGCCGGCCAGCGAAAACAGCACGGCAGTGAGCAGCAGCGTGACGGCAACCATCATCCATGAATGAACATGGAAAGGGACAAAAAACAGCGACACCGCCGTAACCAGCACACCGACACAAACGCCGCGTGCCACACCGCCACCGACATAGCCCGCAATGATGATGTGCGTCGGCACCGGTGCCACCAGCAGCTCTTCGATATTGCGCTGAAACTTGGCGCTAAAAAACGAGGAAGCCACGTTGGCATAGGCGTTGGTGATCACCGACATCATAATCAGGCCAGGCACAATAAACTGCATGTAGCTGAACCCATTCATATCGCCGATACGCGCACCAATAAGGTTGCCGAAGATAATAAAATACAGCGTCATGGTGATAACGGGTGGCACCAGCGTCTGAATCCAGATACGGGCGAAGCGGTTCACCTCCCTGGCCCAGATGCTCTTTAACGCCACCCAGTACAAATGTGTCATGCTTTAGCTCCTGTTTTTCCTTGCGTCAGGCCGACGAACAGCTCTTCCAGACGATTCGCTTTGTTGCGCATACTCAGTACCTGCACGCCCTGAGCGCTGAGCTGGCTAAATACACTGTTCAGCCCCTGCTCACGTAGGACTTCGACCTCCAGCGTCGATGTATCGACCAGGCGATACTGGAAACCTTCCAGCGACGGCAGCGGACTGCGCGCGGCCAGATCCAGGATAAAGGTTTCCGATTTCAGCTTTGACAGCAGAGATTTCATTGAGGTGTTTTCTACCAGCTCGCCATTTTGAATAATGCCGATGTTGCGGCACAGCATTTCTGCCTCTTCAAGATAGTGAGTGGTCAGAATGATAGTGGTGCCCTGCGCGTTCAGATCTTTCAAAAACACCCACATCGAGCGGCGCAGTTCAATATCGACCCCGGCGGTAGGTTCATCCAGAATCAGCAGCTTGGGCGCATGCATCAGGGCGCGGGCGATCATCAAACGACGTTTCATGCCACCGGACAACATCCGCGCGCGCTCGTTGCGTTTTTCCCACAGGTCGAGTTGCTTCAGGTGCTTTTCCGCACGTTGCAGGGCTTCACGACGCTCAACGCCATAGTAACCGGCCTGATTCACTACGATCTGCATGACCGTTTCAAACGGGTTAAAGTTAAACTCCTGTGGGACAAGGCCCAACTGGCGTTTGGCGTTCACTACGTCTTTTTCCAGATCGTAGCCAAAAACCCTGACGCTGCCCTCAGACTTATTCACCAGCGAACTGATAATGCCGATAGTGGTCGATTTACCCGCGCCGTTAGGCCCTAAAAGCGCATAAAAATCACCGGCTTCGACGTTCAGATCGATGCCCTTGAGCGCCTGTACGCCGCCGGGATAGGTCTTGGTCAGCCGGGAAAGTTCCAGTGCATAGGTCATTCTGAATACATACCCTGTTGTATGGCATTGTAATGCCGTTTGAATTTAGGAAGCCTTCGCCTATAGTACGCGCACGCAAATGCGCAGTAACAGGTTGCTTAACGCCATGACAGATATTGATACCCTGATCAGTAATAACCGCGAATGGTCCACATTACTGGTCAAAGAAGATCCCGGCTTTTTTGAGCGACTGGCTCAGGCGCAAAAACCGCGTTTCCTCTGGATTGGCTGTTCAGACAGCCGCGTGCCCGCCGAACGCCTTACCGGCCTTGAGCCCGGCGAACTGTTTGTTCATCGCAACGTCGCCAACCTGGTCATTCATACCGACCTCAACTGCCTTTCTGTGGTGCAGTACGCGGTAGAGGTGTTAGAAGTTGAACATATCATCGTGTGCGGCCACTATGGCTGCGGTGGTGTTCAGGCCGCTATGGATAACCCGGAGCTGGGTCTCATAGATAACTGGCTGCTGCACATTCGCGATCTCTGGTACAAGCATAGCGTGTTACTGGGGGAACTCCCGCCGGATAAACGCCTGGATAAACTTTGCGAAATCAACGTTGTTGAGCAGGTTTATAATCTTGGGCATTCCACGATTCTGCAATCCGCCTGGAAACGTGGACGCAAAGTGTCGCTCCATGGCTGGGTTTACGGTATCCAGGATGGCTGCCTGCGCAATCTTGATGTGACGGCAAGCAGCCGGGAGAACCTTGAACAACGCTATCGTCACGGCATGGCTAATCTGTTAGTTAAGGGCGATTTTCAGCGCCAGTAACGCTGTTGCGCGACAAGCCTACACGAAACGACGGGCTCAGGCCTTGGAAGAATGTGCGGTCAACGGCATTCAGTCTTCGAGCGGCACCACTTTGCCGATGTAAGGCAGGTGGCGATAATGTTGCGCATAATCAATACCAAAGCCCACCACAAACTCATCGGGAATAGAAAAGCCGACGTATTCAACGTTGACGTTGACTTCCCGACGTTCAGGCTTATCCAGCAGCGTACAAATCGCCAGGGATTTTGGCTCACGCAAGCGCAGGATTTCACGCACTTTCGAAAGCGTGTTACCGGAGTCGATAATGTCTTCGACAATTAAAACATCTTTGCCGCGAATATCTTCATCCAGGTCTTTCAGGATTTTCACATCCCGGGTCGTGGACATACCGCTGCCGTAACTGGATGCGGTCATAAAATCCACTTCGTGCGGAACGTCAATGACGCGGCATAAATCAGCCATAAACATAAATGAGCCACGAAGTAGCCCCACCAGCACCATATCACTGCCGCTGTCGCGGTAATGGTCGGTGATTTCTTTGCCCAGTTCAGCGATGCGCGCGGCGATTGCCTGTTCAGGGATCATTACGTCAACAGTATGTTTCATTGCCTTTTGCCCGGTAGCTCACAAAGCCACGCAGTCTATCATAGTAGAAAGGCGTACTGATGCCGCGCGGAAAAAGCAAACGTTTACGTGTAGTAAAAATCTTCACCTGTCGTCTGGCAGTTGCACAGTCAGCATTACCTTAGAACAACACAGCATTTAACAGCATTAATTGCTGCATGATAGGATTTTATCAACATATCGTTATGCAGTTAACGACCTTATTGGGAGATCTCAATGACTTCACCCTCAAGTAAGAAAACGCACGTTGGCGATCGTCAACTGCATCCTGAAACCCAGATGCTGAATTATGGCTACGATCCTCGCCTGTCGGAAGGTGCCGTGAAGCCGCCCGTGTTTCTTACCTCTACCTTTGTTTTCGACAGCGCAGAAGAAGGCCGCGACTTTTTCGACTATGTTTCAGGCCGTCGTCAGCCTCCGGAAGGCAAAAGCGGCGGACTGGTTTATTCCCGCTTTAATCATCCCAACAGCGAGATCGTAGAAGATCGCCTGGCCATTTACGAACAGGCGGAAAGCTGTGCCCTGTTTGCTTCCGGTATGGCGGCTATCTCGACAACGCTGTTAACCTTTGCACGACCGGGAGAAGTCATTCTGCATTCGCAGCCGCTGTATGGCGGCACGGAAACGTTGCTGAGTAAGACACTGCACAATCTGGACATTCAGGCGGTCGGCTTCAGCGACGGACACGATGAAGCAAAAGTGCGTGATGCGGCTCATCGTGCTATGGCGCAGGGGCGCGTCGCGATGATTCTGGTGGAAACCCCGGCGAATCCCACCAACAGCCTGGTGAATATTGCGCTGATGGGGCGCATCGCCGACGAGATCGATCGGCATCAGGGTTCGCGTCCGGTCATCGCCTGTGATAACACCTTGCTGGGCCCGATTTTTCAACAGCCGCTGACGCTGGGGGCGGACTTATCGCTGTATTCTCTGACAAAATATGTCGGCGGGCACTCTGACCTGATCGCTGGCGCGGTGATGGGTAAGAAAACGCTGATGACGCAAATTCGCGCCCTCCGCAGCGCTATCGGTACGCAACTGGATCCGCACTCAAGCTGGATGATTGGCCGTTCACTGGAAACGCTGTCGCTGCGCATGGAAAAAGCCTTTCGCAATGCCGAAGCCGTTGCCGCCTTTCTGCAGCCGCATCCTAAGGTAGCAGCGTTGCACTGGTTGCCCTATCTGGATGCAGAAAGCCCCGCGGGCAAAACGTATCGCGAGCAGTGCAGCGGCGCCGGCTCGACCTTCTCTTTTGATATCGTGGGCGGACAACCTGCCGCGTTTCGCTTTCTCAATGCGCTTGCGTTGTTTAAGCAGGCCGTTAGCCTGGGCGGCACCGAGTCACTTGCCAGCCATCCCGGCACAACCACGCATTCTGGCGTGCCGGATGCAGTCCGTGAGCGCATCGGTATTACCGACGCGACGATACGCTTATCGATCGGCATCGAACATGCCGGAGATCTGGTAGAAGACATCCGACTGGCCCTTGAACAAGCCTGATCAGGTCACGGTGAAGCCCAGCATCATCCCGGTATCTTCATGCTCCAGCAAATGGCAGTGGGCCATATAAGCATGATCGGCGGCGGCGGCGTGATTGAAACGCACCAGTACTTCACTGCGCCAGCCGTCGACATTCACCATGTCTTTCCATCCCTGACGATGGGCGGCGGGCGGTTTGCCGTTTTCTGAAAGAATACGGAACTGCGTACCGTGAATATGAAAAGGATGCAGCATGCTGTCGCCTTCGCCGGAAATGGTCCATTTTTCCACGGCGCCCTGTTTCACATTGAAGGCGGGACGCGTCATATCAAATGCCAGACCGTTAATTTTATTGCCGTTATGGAAATCATACGCGGCAGTGGACATTGCGCCATGGTCCATATTTTGGTGATCCATCGTCTCTACGCCGCTGTCATGTTTCATCTCGCTCGCGTCGTTGCCCATTGGCATAGCGTGCTGCCCTCCTTTGCCCATGGCTTTCTCACCGTAACGCGCCATTAACGCCTGCATACCTTGCTGATCCAACTGGGGATCCATACTGAGCTGCAGCCAGCGCGTTGTCAGGCCTTCTGTTTTTGGCACAGCTGGCAGCGTGGCGAGCTGGTCGGGTAAAGTTGCACTGGCCATGATCCGCAGCGGCAAGATATTCACCAGCGGCAGGGGGCGATCGAAAGGTGCCAGCGTCATGCCCATTTGCGTGACCGGCAGCGTGACGATATCAAAGGCGTTGCCGTCAGAGGTATCGACCATGATCTCAAAACGCTCACCGGGGAGCAGCGGAAGTGAATCCACTTTCACCGGCTCCGACAGCAGCCCACCGTCACTGGCGATAACATACAGGGGACGTTTGTCGCTGGCCGCGATATGCAGCGAACGGGCATTGCAGCCGTTAAGCAGGCGCAGACGTAGCCAGCCACGCGGCACGGCGTGCTGCGGATACTGCACGCCATTCGTCAGCATCATGTCGCCAAACCAGCCCACCGCCGCGCGCATCACGTCAAGTTGATAATCGATATGCTCGCCAGACTGACTCAGCTGCTTATCCTGAAAGATAAGCGGTACATCGTCGGTGCCCCACTGGCTGGGCAGCCGGAGCGTACCTGACGGCTGATCCTCCAGCAAAATTAACCCCGCCAGGCCCTGAGCGACCTGATGGCCGGTTTTGCCGTGTAGATGCGGATGGTACCAGCAGGTTGCCGCAGGCTGATCCGGGGTAAAGGTCACCTGACGCATCGCCCCCGGCGCAATGACGCCCTGTGGGCCGCCGTCTACCTCACCGGGAATGTCCAGCCCGTGCCAGTGAAGCGTAGTCGCTTCTTTAAGCCGGTTATGAATGTTGATGGTGGCTGTCGTACCGCGCTTCAGGCGAATGGCCGGGCCCAGCAGGCTGCCATTGTAGCCCCAGGTGGGTACGGCTTTCCCCTGCCACTGCGTCGTGCCCTCCATCGCCGTCAGGCTGTACAGGCCATTCGCATCCGCCTCCAGCAACGCGGGGATAAGAAGCGGCGGTCGGGTGGCGGCCATGAGCGAGCGGCTCCAGAGCGGCAGCGCACCCGCCGCGCCCAGTGCCGCGCTGAGTTTCAAAAAGTGGCGACGTTGCATAATCAGCATCCTTGTAACGAAATTACCTGAAGCCTAAACCCTGCCCTTATGGCAAGGTCAAGCATAGCCGGACAGAATGCCCCGAAAAGCGTAAATTGATCGAAAATCTTTACATAACTGTGCTAACGTCTTAAGACAATTATCTGATGAGAATAACTATGAAGAAAAGCATCAAGATCCTGCTGCTGGCGGGACTCTTCGGCTTCTCCTCCACCAGCTTTGCCCTGAGCGAATCCGAAGCAGAAGATCTTGCCGATCTCACTGCCGTATTCGTTTATTTAAAAAATGATTGTGGCTACCAGGATTTGCCCGATGCGCAGATTCGTAAGGCGTTGGTGTTTTTTGCTCAGCAGAACCGCTGGGACTTAAGCAATTACAACAACTACAACATGAAAGCCCTCGGCGAAGCCAGCTATCGTGATTTAAGCGGCATCGCCATTGCTAATGACCAAAAATGTAAGTCGTTGGCCCGGGATTCTCTCAGCCTGCTTGCTTATGTAAAGTAGCGCGCCAGCCCGCTCTCCCACCAGACATTTGCCCGTGCAAGGACTATCATAGTTAGCTATGATGTCCCGCCGATTTTCGGGGTGATGTCACGAAAGGAGAGCTTCATCATGGCCCAAAATGAGATGTGGTATGAAACACTTCATGCCGGCTTTGGCCAGTATTTTACCGTCGATAAACAGCTTTATCGGGATAAAACGGCCCACCAGGATTTAATCATCTTTGAAAACGCGGCCATGGGTCGCGTCATGGCGCTGGATGGCGTGGTGCAAACAACCGAACGTGATGAGTTTATCTATCACGAGATGATGACGCACGTGCCGTTGCTGGCTCACGGCTCGGCAAAAAGCGTGCTGATCATCGGCGGCGGCGACGGTGCCATGTTGCGCGAAGTGTCCCGCCACGCTGATATCCAAAAAATCACAATGGTCGAGATTGATGCTGGCGTGGTCACCTTTTGCCGTCAGTATTTGCCCAATCACAGTGCCGGCGCTTACGACGATCCGCGTCTCAATCTGGTTATCGATGACGGCGTGAATTTCGTCAATCACACCACTGAAAAGTTTGACGTTATTATCTCAGACTGTACCGATCCCATCGGTCCGGGCGAAAGCCTGTTTACCTCTGAATTCTATGCAGGCTGTAAAAAAGCCCTGAATGAGAACGGTATTTTCGTTGCACAAAACGGCGTCTGCTTCCTGCAGCAGGATGAGGCAGTGAACAGCCATCGTAAACTCAGCCACTACTTCCAGGATGTCAGCTTTTATCAGGCGGCTATCCCGACCTACTATGGCGGGATCATGACGTTTGCCTGGGCCAGCGACAATCCTGCTTTGCGCCAGCCCGACGCGGCCCTGTTACAGGCGCGTTTCGAAGCCTCTGGCTTGCGCTGCCGTTACTATACACCGGCGATTCATACTGGCAGCTTTGCCCTGCCACAATATCTGTTGAATGCACTGGAAGACCCGCGCTGACTGGGCATTTATAAGGGGGTGAATAAAATTGCAAAAGCTAAAACTACATGGCTTCAATAACCTGACCAAAAGCCTGAGTTTTTGTATCTACGATATTTGCTATGCAAATACTGAAGCTGAACGTGATGGGTATATTGCTTATATCGATGAGCAATATAATGCCAATCGCCTGACAGAAATTCTGACCGAAACCTGTTCCATCATTGGCGCAAATGTCCTGAATATTGCCCGTCAGGATTATGAGCCACAGGGTGCCAGCGTGACCATTCTGGTCAGTGAGGAACCCATCGATCCCAAAGATATTGATACGTCAGAACATCCGGGTCCGCTGCCCAACTCCGTCGTTGCGCACCTTGATAAGAGTCATATCTGTGTACATACCTATCCAGAGAGCCACCCAGAAGGCGGCCTTTGCACCTTCCGTGCCGACATCGAAGTATCGACCTGTGGCGTGATCTCCCCTCTTAAGGCGCTTAATTATCTGATTCATCAGTTGGAGTCAGACATCGTCACGGTGGATTATCGCGTGCGCGGCTTCACGCGTGACGTGAACGGCGTGAAACATTTTATCGACCATGAAATCAATTCTATTCAGAACTTTATGTCTGAAGACATGAAGGGCATGTACGACATGGTGGATGTTAACGTTTACCAGGAAAACATCTTTCACACCAAGATGTTATTAAAAGAGTTCGATTTAAAACACTATCTTTTCAATACCCGCCCTGAAGATCTGACGCCTCAGGAGCATAAACGTATTACCGACCTGCTGTGGAAGGAAATGCGTGAGATTTACTACGGCAGAAATATTCCGTCAGTGGGATTAAAAACGTACTAGTCACCCTACCGCTGCCCTGCCCCCTGCGTTGGGGGCCATTTTCTCCTTCGTCATTATCCATGCCTCTTCCCGTTTCAACCAGAACAGGACTTATTATGCGCTGCAAACCAGGATGGCCGCCGTCCGGTTAATTTGCCTCTTCTGGTGGCTTTATCGCCTGGTGGCCGCGAGCAGTTTTCTTGTAATACGCGCAGAACCCCGCGTCTCACTTTCTCCTGCTCAGCGCTGTCATCGCTGCCCTCCTCCGGCCGCTCTTGTCTCTTTTCCGCTACAACACAGGTATTAATTCAAATATTCAGTACTAAACACTAAAAAACCAATCCAGATCCGTCAAAATCATTAATTTAGTTAACATGAATTTCTGTAATGAAAATGATGTGACATAACAAACTGCATCGCTTTACGCCACGCTAACCAATGCTTTTTCCATGAGGAAGATCACATTATATCGCAAGAAAACATAAGCTTAATTTTTGATTAAAAGTAAGCCATTTAAGGTTAGTCATCTAAAACCTCATTAAAAACCTTAACTATCATAGGCATAAAAAGAATCCCATTAAAAAAACCAATAAAACATAAAAATAACTTAATGATCACATCACCCTGTGATATACATTAAAAAAATTTACTTTTCGCGGGTAATCGTTGGTAAGGAGAGTGATATGAGTCACGCATACTCTGTTATAAACATAAACAAACTTAACGTTTATGTGGAATTAGTGAAATGCAGCGTGCCCACACGTAACAGGACCATCCTGATAAATGGCGCGCTGGCGACCTCGTCTTCCTTTCGGAACTGGAAGCGGTTTCTGGCGGATAAATCAGATGTGATTACGTTCGATCTGCCTTTTTCCGGCAAATCGAAACCCTACAATGAGCAGGACTGTAATATCGTTACGCTGGATGATGAAGTGGCGATCATTCGGGAAATTATTTCAATCTATAAGCCTAACATTATTGCCTCTGCTTCGTGGGGCGGCGCATCGACGCTGAAGCTGTTAAATAACGGCGAAGATGGCCTGGAACACGCCATTATTGCGTCTTACTCTTTCGAATTTAACGATCGAATGCGCACCTACGTTAAACAGGCAAATCTGTACTCAAAAGAGAAAAAATTTGTCGATCTTGCGCATTTGATGAACGAAGAAGTCGGCGCCTATTTGCCGAACAAAATGAAATTCTGCAATTTCAGACACCTCACCACGCTGGATGAAATTGAGTACCGCCAGGGGCGCTTCCACCTTGAGCAAATCGCTAATATTCGCAATCATGACTACAAAAGTATTATCGATAATTCGGCATGTCAGTTTCACTTTATCAATGGCGATCTGGATATTCATACGCCGCAGAAAAACATTGAAGAGATTTGCGGCGAGTCGGACAAAACCTGCTTTTATCAGATCAGAGATGCGGGACACTTTTTAGATCTGGAAGGAAAAGTTAGCCGGGAGCGTACGGCTGCCGCCTTTAACACCATTTTTAACCAGATTGGTGTCTGAAATGAAAGTGATCATTGGCGCACTCGGCTCAGCTGGCGATGTCTTTCCCTGTATTGAAATTGGATCGCTTCTGAAAGAAAAAAATCACGATGTTTATTTGCTCGCTAACGATTACTTCAGGTCAGAAGCCGTTTCTCGCGGACTTTCCTTTGTTGCGGTGGGCGATAAAGAAACGTACGTCAACGCGGTACAGGACCGTTCGCTGTGGGAAAAAAAGCACTCTCTGAAACGTATCTCACACTATATGGCGGAACAGCAGGAAGCCATGTTCAATGCCATGAGCGCCCTTGTGGATGATGACTGCATTATCATTCATTCTTTATGGTGCTTCGCTGCAAAAGCGGTAAGTGACAAATACCAGATTAAGAAATATGCAATCAGCCTGACCAATTCAAATTTAAAATTGCAGCCCGGGCGCGTGATTAACGCGCTGGAAAAAGGCCTGAGAGTGAATCTGAACTGGAAACTGGCCTTATTTCAACGCGCACTGGTGTCACCCGCACTTCAGGATACGCTGGACAAATTACGCCGCGACAATCACCTGCCCGCCTGTCGAAATATTTATGCTGACTGGGTGAGCGGTGGACAGCGTTCGATCGTGTTATATGAACCCTGGTTCTATCAGAAAAAAGCGCGTAACGGGTTTTACGCTGGTTTTATGCTTAATAAAAGCCGTGCATCAACGGATGACGAACAGATTACCGCCTTTATTGACTCCCGGACGGTAGTGTTTTTTACCAGTTGGGCACTGGCTGAGAAAAAGTCCGTTAGCCAGATATTGCAGGACTTAAAAGCTGAGGGGTTAAAATGCGTACTTGTTACGCCAACAGCAACCGCCTTGTCGGTGAACGATGACGTGATGACCGTACCTCAACTGAATATTGCCCTTGTCGAAACGTGCTTATTTGCCATTCATCATGGCGGTATTGGCACCACCGCGCAGTTACTCAAGAATGGCGTTCCCCAACTGATCTATCCCCGCGCGTTCGATCAGTTTGAAAACGCCCGTGCACTTGAGCGGCTGGCCTGTGGGCTGAAAGGAAAAGGGATAAAGGAAATCCGGAAAATGGCGGCGCTTTCACGCCATAAGAAACATAATTGCGATTACTACGCGGCGCAATTTGATAAAGCGGGCAATAAAGGTCACGAACTGGAAAACTTTCTGACCCGTTAAGCCATCCGGCACAGCCAGCCAGGCATGATTTACCCTGGCTGGCCGATGGGCATCAGATCTGAAACGCGGCCGTTAATACTCTCAGGCTCCTTGCCTGTTCCGTTAACGACTGAGATGCAGAAGCGGACTGTTCGACCAACGCCGCGTTGCTCTGCGTTACGCTGTCCATTTGGGTCACAGCCACGCTGACCTGCGAAACGCCCTGCATTTGTTCTACCGATGCCAGAGCCAGCCCATCCATATATTGTGCCAGCGAGGCGACCTCGCTCGCGGCTTTAAGAATACTGTGTGCCGTATTATCTGCCGCTTTTACGCCTTTCTCGACGCCACTGACGGCTTCTTCAATCAGGGTGCCGATTTCTCGTGACGACGAGGCGCTGCGTTGAGCCAGCGTCCGGACTTCGCTCGCCACCACGGCAAAACCGCGACCATGTTCACCTGCTCTTGCTGCTTCAACGGCGGCATTCAGCGCCAGAATGTTCGTCTGAAACGCGATGCTCTGAATGACCGCCGTAATCTCTTTGACCTTGGCCGCACTCACCGAAATGCTGTGCATGGTCTGACTCATTTCATTGACGGCTTTTTCACTGGCGCGGGTCAGCGATTCCGTCTCGCGAGCCGAAGAGGCGGTGGATTCTGCGACGGAAGTGTTGTTGCGCACGGTAGCGGTAATCTGCTCCATACTGGCTGCCGTCTGCTGCAACGCGGCAGCCTGCTCCTCCGTGCGGGAAGAGAGCTCTGTATTTCCCTGTGCGATTTCGCTGGCTGCCAGTTCAACCGACGCAGCGGAGTCTTTGATCTGAGAAACCAGTGTCCGCAGATGATTTTGCATATTGGCCAGCGCCGCAAGCAGCTTGCCGGTCTCATCCTTTCGATCCACGGTAATCACGGAGGTCAGGTCGCCCCGGGCGATGGTATCAGCCGTATTCACCGCCAGCGTCAGAGGACGGGAAATGCTACGGGAAATAAGCAGTCCCAGCACCAATGAGATGGCTGTCGAAAGCACCAGCCCGCCTGTTAACGTCATTCTGGTCTTTGTACGCTCAGTGATTAACTCGTCTGCACGGGCCTGCAGCAACGATTTTTCAGTGGCAATCATTGACTCAATGACAGAGCGCATCGCATCCATTTGAACTTTCCCTTCACCCGAGGCAAAGAGCTCAAAAAAGCGCTGCTGATCCAGCGAGCCCTGATTCAGGCGTTCGCGCGCATCGATCACCTTTTGGGCATAGGTTTCCAGCCAGGCCTTTTGTCTGTTTTCCAAATCAACTAAACGTTTCTGCTGTTCCGGATTATCCTGGGTCAGCTGATGCGTACTCTCTATATATCGACTGAATGCCTGTTTTCCTTCATTAAACGGGACCAGCATCTGCGGTTTGCCGTTGAGCGCAAAACCACGCACGCCCGTCTCCATATTAAGCAGGTTTTCGGTGGCCTTGTTTAATCCTTCAACAACCTGATAAGTATGAATATTAAGCTGGCTGGCTTGTGTTACCCGGCCAAACCCGGCATAAAACATGCCACAAACGACAATCATGACCAGCGTAATCGCGCCAAATGCAATATAGAGTCGTGTTCTGATAGATGTGTTGCTGAGCATAATTTCTCCGCGAGTGGAAAAAAATAAATAAATTCCATTAATTA
Source organism: Pantoea sp. V106_11 (assembly GCF_029967885.1). NCBI lineage: Bacteria > Pseudomonadati > Pseudomonadota > Gammaproteobacteria > Enterobacterales > Erwiniaceae > Pantoea > Pantoea sp. V106_11. Next base: position 108,281 of record NZ_JASCAK010000025.1, on the reverse strand, counting down.
ACTGAGACTAATGGCAAAAACATTAATAATCAGGCATGTAAATTTAATGAAAAGCCTGTTAACGCACCCAAAAATGAGTGACGCCAATATAAACGCATTAATGTCCAGTTGATTATTAACGCAGTTGCTGAAATTTCCACTGCGTTACCTTTTTAATTTTAAGCCACTTCAAAAAATCGCAGAGATGCTTATCTATCACTATGCAGCTTCAGCGGAGCGTGAATTAACCCACCGAAATAAAAAAGATTAAAATCAAAGACTTTTAAAAGAGATGAGAATGAAAATGCTTACAACATTGCGTTGAAGGAATAAAGTGCAACGTTAATTTGACTTAGCGCCATCGCATTATTAACCAATTAAATGTTATCACTCATGTCAAAACCGCCTGTCATCTCCTCATCTTTTTGGTGAAAGGTTATATTTTAATAAAACAGAACATCGCGCGCGGCGTTAAATATTGCCCTGTGCCCCGTGCTCTTAATACAAATCAGCCCTACCTTGTGCTCTCTGAAATCGATTTTAACCTGCACATCGACTGCAACGTCGCCGATGTACAGGCCCGGGCTTAGGGTTGGAGATACAACTCTTCTATGTAGTGCAGGGCTTCGCATAGCGTACTGTCTGTGCCAAATCCCCCCGCCTTGGTAATAACCGGCAGGTCATCAATTTCACTGTTCACGAAGGTGCCGCAGGGGATACAGGGAGCGACTTCGCTCTGAATACGATAACCTTCAGCGCCCAATGCGTTAGCAACCGCAATAGCGATGTCCCCACCGGTGAGAAACAGGCCGCCGGTACGAGCACGATCGAGAATCGCCAACGTGATTTCTCCCAGCCGCTGACTCAGCTTTTCACCTAAGGCTTCTCGACTCAGTTCGTAGTGCGCGGTCAGAGCATCAATCTGATTACGATCGTCAACGCTGCTGCTGGTCTGAAGAACACAGTGCCTGTTCTGCATCAGAATCTCGCACGCCTGGGCCACGATATGTTCGCACTCATCTTTAGGCCCCAGAAGGGTTTGTACCGCTATTCTGACAACGTCAACGCGTCCTGAGCGCTGCGCCTGCTCAACCTGACGTCGGGTCATTTCACTCATTGAGCCTGCCACCACCAATACGGGCAGAGTTTGATGCATAGTCATGTAACTTTCAGCCGGAAGTGCATTCGCCAGCCCCGCCGCACCGACCAATAAAGGGGGCCGGGTCATGGCCAGGGCGGCCTGGGCAATTAGCGTCAGATCGTTATCATTTTCGGCATCCATGACCACGATGCCCCCTCCCTGCCGGGCCAGACTTTCAAGCCGGGCACGTAGCTCACCGCCTCTTACCACGTCCAGCGACATTTCACTCACCGGCAGACGAGTCTGTAAGCCGATAAGCGTACTGATTCGCGACGAAATAATCGGGGTGCGAGGATCGCTGGCAAACTCTGTCTCCAGCAACGGACGCTGGTGCACCAGGCACTCACCCTGGCGCGTGATGCGGCCTGCCGAAGGTATGGCCGCGGCAACGATCGCCAGCGTGGCACCACTTGCCGCCATAGCCGCGGCAATCTCTGCCCCGGGGTTCCCCCGCAAGGTCGAGTCGATTTTTTTATAAATCAGTACGTTATTTTGCGTCGTGCCCAGCCAGGCAGAAAGCGCCTGAGTAACGGCAATGCTCGCCTGCTCTGCGCTAAGCGCCCGGCTATCCGTGTTGATGACGAGTACGTCAGTCCGCCGCGAGGGTTTCTGCTGTGGCGTCAGCATCACTTCGGTGCGTGCGCCCTTTTTGGCCAACTGGACACCGGTATCGTTTGCGCCCGTAAAATCGTCGGCGATGACAAGCATTTTCATCATAACTTCTCCGTGGATGACAGCGATCGCTGCTGATTACTCTTTGCCACCCATGAGGTCAGCATGGGCGTTAAAATTGCGGTAACAATGACCGACGTCGCGACCAGCGGCGTGGCCGACGCAACGACGTCCGCCAGGGCGGGATCGGCGTGAGCAATAGCAACAGGCGTGGCGACAGCATTGCCCGCCGTGCTGGATGCCGCCGCGCCGGCAATTCCGCTGCCACCTAACAAGCGATCGACTTTTATATTAAAGAAGCCGCCGACGAGCGTGGTTAAGCTCCCCAGAACAATGCCAGCCAGCCCGCCTTTGAGCAGCATGGCAAAATCAATGCTGGCGCCCAACGCAAAGGCAAAGAAGGGAATCAGTATCGGGCCGCCCTGAGACAAAAAATCGCGCATTTTTGGATCGAGATTACCGAGCAACATGCCCAGCAGCATGGGGACGATCACCACCACCACCGACATGACAGGAATATTTGCCATCCCTGCCGCGCCCAGGGCAATCATGGTGAGTACCGGACCATCGTTAAGGGAGATCACGGGGGTCGCGCCGACTTCATTGTCCTGGCCAAACTCCCCCGCGAGCGCAGCATAAAGGCCGCCATTCGTATTGCTCATGGCCGAAATGACGGCGACCGACGTCAGTCCCCACAGCCCCTCCGCGCCAAAAAAGGTATCCACAGCAAAGCCCACGGCCACAGCAACAAGAAACTTGCTTGCCGTGACGCCACCGCCTATCAACAAGGCTTTGGGTGCCGCTTTGATATATATCCCTGCGCCCATACAAAACAAAAATGCCCCAATCAGAGCAGGTGCACCTTCTTTAAAAAGCGCGGTGGTAAAGCCGCCCACCTGTAAGGCTTCGGGCGCGAGCGTATTCACGATGGCCCCTAAAACCAGCGGGACAACCATCATACCGCCCGGGATTTTTTCAACTGTTGCTTTAATATCCATATTATCACCATTATGATTAATTATAATCACCATGATGATATTAAATCATTAAGAGGAAAATTGCGGCATGAATCGCAGAATAGCGCGCGGTTAGTTGAGCATAATCAATCAATACGGAGGGGAACCACAGGGCCTGCAATACTCACCGGTATTATCTGTTTTGCATGAAGCGCCGCCAGGCAGCAATGACCGCCAGAAAATCCTCCATACCGCAGAAGCACAAGCTTTCTTCGTCGTAATAATTCATGCCCTCTTCCATTTCATCGCCTTCAAAATTCAGCGTATTCGCGCGGACAATCACCTCTTCGTCATCCATCCACAGCGTGTATTCCCGCCCGATACGTTGCCACTGACGTTCACTCCCTTTTAATTTATGGGCTTCCGCTTCTACCTCATCCAGCACGCTGGCATCGTGCTCGACCTCTTCATTAAACCAGTGGCCCAGTGCTTCATGTCCCATCGACATACGAACTTTCACTTTGCCCGTGATGTCACGTAGAAATTCATACTCCATGATCTTATCTCTTTATCAGTCACTCGCGCTGTTATACCGCTATTTTCATTACCATGCACCTGCTTAGCGCACACATCCGGCTTCCTTCATGACACTTTTCAGGCATAAAAAAAGAGGAACGCCAGAGCGTCCCTCTTAAATAGACCAACGATCAGCAATCAGACGGCGGTCTGGAAAATCACGCCATCCGCTTTTTCAGTGTACTGGCTCAACTGGTCAAAGTTGAGATAGCGATAGGTATCGCTAGCCGTTTTATCCACCTGCGCCATAAACTGCTGATACTCATCTGGCGTTGGCAGCTTACCTAACAGTGATGAGACCGCCGCCAGCTCCGCAGAAGCCAGGTAGACGTTAGCCCCTGTACCCAAACGGTTCGGGAAGTTACGGGTTGAGGTCGAAACGACCGTTGCGCCATCGGCGACACGTGCCTGGTTACCCATGCACAGTGAACAACCCGGGATCTCGATACGCGCACCGCTCTTACCGAACACGCTGTAGTAGCCTTCTTCCGTCAGCTGAGCCGCATCCATTTTGGTCGGTGGTGCGACCCACAAACGGGTTGGCAGCTGGCCTTTGTGGCTGTCCAGCAACTTACCTGCCGCGCGGAAGTGACCGATGTTGGTCATGCACGAACCGATAAAGACTTCATCAATCTTCTCGCCCTGCACATCTGACAGCAGACGCGCATCGTCGGGATCGTTTGGCGCGCACAGAATCGGCTCTTTGATCTCCGCCAGATCGATGTCAATCACCGCAGCATATTCTGCATCGGCGTCGGCTTCGAGCAGCTGTGGATCCGCCAGCCATTTCTCCATGCCTTCGATACGGCGCTCAAGCGTACGACGATCGCCGTAGCCTTCTGAGATCATCCATTTCAGCAGGACAATGTTAGATGTCAGATACTCTTTGATCGGCGCCTGATCCAGCTTGATGGTACAGCCTGCAGCAGAACGCTCAGCAGAGGCATCGGTCAGTTCGAACGCCTGCTCCACTTTCAGATCGGGCAGACCTTCAATTTCAAGGATGCGACCGGAGAAGATGTTCTTCTTACCTTTCTTCTCAACGGTTAACAGGCCCTGCTTAATCGCATACAGCGGAATGGCGTGAACCAGATCGCGCAGCGTAATGCCGGGCTGCATTTTACCTTTGAAACGTACCAGTACCGATTCCGGCATATCCAGTGGCATAACGCCGGTCGCTGCCGCAAAGGCAACCAGACCCGAACCTGCCGGGAAGGAAATACCGATTGGGAAGCGGGTGTGGGAATCGCCACCGGTGCCGACGGTATCCGGCAGCAGCATACGGTTCAGCCAGGAGTGAATCACGCCATCACCCGGACGCAGGGAAACGCCGCCACGGTTCATGATGAAGTCTGGCAGCGTGTGGTGCGTGTTCACATCGACTGGCTTAGGATAAGCCGCCGTGTGACAGAATGACTGCATCACCAGATCGGCAGAGAAGCCCAGACATGCCAGGTCTTTCAGCTCGTCGCGGGTCATAGGACCGGTGGTATCCTGCGAGCCCACCGAGGTCATTTTCGGTTCGCAATAGGCACCCGGACGGACGCCGTCCACGCCACAGGCGCGGCCAACCATTTTCTGCGCCAGTGAGTAGCCACGTGAGCTTTCCGCCACGTCTTTCGCGATACGGAACACGGTGCTGACAGGCAGCCCCAGGGATTCACGCGCTTTGCTGGTCAGGCCACGACCGATGATCAGTGGAATACGGCCACCGGCACGCACTTCATCAATCAGCACGTCGGTTTTCAGTTCAAAACTGGCCAGCAGATCGCCGGTTTCGTGATTGCGCACTTCGCCTTTAAACGGATAGATATCAATGACATCACCCATATTCAGGTCGTTCACATCCACTTCGATCGGCAGCGCGCCGGCATCTTCCATGGTGTTGAAGAAGATAGGCGCAATCTTGCCGCCCAGAACAACACCACCGCCTTTTTTATTCGGCACGTTAGGGATGTCATCGCCCATAAACCACAGTACCGAGTTGGTGGCCGATTTACGGGATGAACCTGTGCCCACAACATCGCCCACATAGGCCAGCGGGAAACCTTTGGCCTGCAGTGCTTCGATCTGCTTAATCGGACCGATGTTGCCTGACTCATCCGGCTCAATGCCTTCACGGGCATTTTTCAGCATCGCCAGGGCATGCAGTGGGATATCAGGACGTGACCAGGCATCCGGTGCCGGAGACAGGTCATCGGTGTTGGTTTCACCCGTGACTTTGAAAACCGTAACGGTAATTTTTTCAGCCAGCTCAGGACGTGACAGATACCATTCGGCATCCGCCCACGACTGCATCACCTGCTTCGCGTGTGGATTGCCTGCTTTGGCTTTTTCTTCTACGTCGTAAAAGCTGTCAAACATCAGCAACGTGTGGGAAAGCGCTTTTGCCGCAATCGGTGCGAGTTTCGCATCATCTAATGCTTCAATCAGAGGATGGATGTTGTAGCCGCCCTGCATGGTACCGAGCAGTTCAACAGCTTTTTCAGGAGATACCAGAGGAGAGGTTGTTTCGCCTTTGGCGACAGCAGCCAGGAAACCTGCTTTAACATACGCCGCTTCATCGACGCCGGGTGGTACGCGGTTGACCAACAAATCGGTCAAAAATTCTTCTTCACCCGCAGGTGGATTTTTTAGCAGTTCAACCAGCGCGGCCATTTGGGAAGCATCTAATGGCTTAGGTACGATCCCTTGGGCAGCACGCTCGGCAACGTGCTTACGGTATTCTTCTAGCACGACGTTCTCCTCGCTCTCATTGTATGGGTTTCCGGTGCACCCTGATGACAACGCATTCCATGAGTAGGGTAAGGTGCCCGGTTCCGCGTGGGGCAGCATAGCAGGATTTAACCGCCTTGTTAATCTGTTTACAAAAAAGCAACATTAGGGTTTTCTGTAGCAGAATGCGCTAACTAATCCGGTGTAAACGGAAAAAAAGCAGGGCGTAAAGCCCCGCCTGCTAACACAGTCATACCCGATTACGTTTAGCGGTCGATCATACCGTATTCTGCATTGGCGTAGCGCTCACCGCGAATGTTTTCCGGGGCAAACACAGTATCCAGCATGTCGATGTCGACCTTTTTCAGGGCAACTGACGCGGCGGCACAGTTTTCTTCCAGATGGTGGACTTTGCTTGCTCCCGGAATAGGCACGATATCCTCACCCTTCGCTAAAACCCACGCCAGTGCCAGTTGAGCTGCAGAAATACCATAACCCCGCGCCATCTCCATCAGTTGATCCACTAACTTTTGGTTATGTTGCTGTGACTGCTGCTGGAAACGCGGCAAGCCACGGCGGAAATCATGCGGATCAAGGTCGGTCACCGCTGCCAGCTTACCTGTCAGAAAACCGCGGCCCAGAGGGCTGTAAGGCACAAAACCGACGTTAAGTTCGCGGCAGGTAGCAAGAATGCTCTGCTCGGGATCGCGAGTCCAAAGTGAGTACTCGCTTTGTAAGGCCGAAATCGGATGTACGGCACAGGCACGGCGCAGCGTGGCAGCAGACACTTCCGACAGGCCGAGGTAGCGCACTTTTCCCTCATTAATTAAATCTGCCATCGTGCCCACCACGTCTTCGATCGGCACCGCGGGATCGAAACGATGTTGATAAAGCAGGTCAATATGATCGGTGCCGAGACGCGTCAAAGATCCTTCTACTGCCTCGCGAATATGCTGTGGCTGACTGTTCACACCGGTCATGTTCTCCCAGCCCTGACCGGCACCGCTAATGCTAAAACCAAATTTCGTCGCAACGGTCACGCTATCACGGCGGCCTTTAAGGGCTTTTGCAATCAGCGCTTCGTTTGTGAAGGGCCCGTAAATCTCAGCGGTATCCAGAAAATTAATGCCCAGTTCAAATGCGCGGGAGAGCGTATTTAATGCCTGTGACTCATCCGTGTTGCCATAGGCGAAGGTCATGCCCATGCAGCCCAGCCCGAGTGCCGATACCTGTAAACCCTGATTACCTAATTGACGTTGTTGCATGACATCTTCCTCATTATTGCGGTGTTATTGTTATAATCCTCATCAATCGCAACAACAATTGTGCTTAATTTTCTAATTCAGTGAGAAAAACTCATCAATGACGTTATCCCGGGCAACGCTTCAGGAACTGGAAATGTTTTGTGCGATTGCGCACCATCGTAGCTTTCGCAAAGCCGCGCAGGCGCGTAACGTCACGCCCTCGGCACTCAGCCATGCTATGCGCCATTTCGAGCAGCGGCTCGGCGTGAGGCTGCTTAACCGCACCACTCGCAACGTTTCCCTGACCGAAGCGGGCGCGCATTTTCTCCAGCGTATTCAACCCGCGCTGGTCGAACTCTCTCAGGCCGTGGATGAACTTAATGACTGGCGGGCGCGTCCACACGGCAAGCTGAAACTCAATATGCCGCGTTCTGCTGAAACACTGTTCTTTGAAAGCTTGATTCTGCCGTTTATCCAGCGCTATCCGGAAATCACGCTGGAAATTGACAGTAATGATGCGCTGGTCGATATTCTGGAAGCGGGTTTTGATGCAGGCATTCGCTATGGCGATGTGCTGGCACAGGATATGATTGCCCTGCCCTTTGGCCCGGCAATGCGCACTCTGGTTGTCGCAAGCCCGGCCTTAATCGAACGTCATGGCGCACCACAAACGCCGGATGAACTGCTTGCATTTCCCTGCATCGAACGCCGCTTCCCCAGTGGCCGACGCTATCGCTGGGAATTCTGGCACGCGGGGCAAAGGCAGGAGGTTGCGGTCAGTGGCCCGCTGGTGCTGGATAACAACGAGCGGATTTTGCAGGCCGCCCTTTCAGGGGCAGGGATCGCCTTCTTACAGGAAGCCGTGGTCAGCGCCCATCTGCAGCGCGGCGCACTCGTTGAACTGCTCAGTGGCTTTACCCAACATGCAGATGGCTTCTGGCTGTATTATCCTGGCAGACGTTATGTCTCTGCGCCGTTGCGGCATTTTATTGACTGGCTACGCCTTAATAATAACGAAGCAGGCAATCATAAAAAATTGAATAACAACGTGATCTCGCGTTAAAAAAATTAAAAAGGCGCAAAAAAATAAATATAAAAACCTTTTGACCAGGATGCATTAACCTCTGACGATCTTATTAATGGTTCACTAAATAATCCAATAAAATATAAAGAGACACTGAAATATTACATGCGCAGACTGCGGTTGGGCTCATGAATCATTCTGCCTGACGTGAGAACCTGAGGTGGAAAGAGGCAGGAACCGCTCACAATAATTTTAACGCGTGCGAGCGGGGGAAACCCTGATACCTCAACACTGCAAGCGCTAACCCCTCGCACAATAAAAATCAAGAGAGGTGCCACCATCAAGTCGAAATACGGTTCGCTTGTTATCAGCGGGTCAATGCTCTTAGGATTACGTTTATCAAATTGACGTTCATTATGTGAACTTCGCCTCAGAATAATGAGTACTGAACTTTCATCTGTCTTGAATAACGAAACCAGGCAATAAAAAATGCGTTAATGGCGGGATTGACTACGCCATTTTTGCCCGTGTAAAGGTGTTAGCGCAGGTGCCCTTTCCTTTATTCCTTTCATTATCCGAATGAAACTAAGCCATAAAAAAACGGCCCCATAAGGGGCCGCTATTTCAGTTCTGAAACTTATTTCTTTTTCGCTTTCGCGTTAGGCAGATCGGTGATGCTGCCTTCAAAGATTTCAGCGGCCAGGCCTACTGACTCATGCAGGGTCGGGTGCGCATGGATGGTCAATGCGATGTCTTCTGCATCACAGCCCATCTCGATGGCCAGACCAATTTCGCCCAGCAGCTCACCGCCGTTAGTACCGACGATGGCGCCACCGATAACGCGATGGGTTTCTTTGTCGAAAATCAGTTTGGTGATACCGTCTGCGCAGTCAGAAGCAATAGCACGGCCGGATGCTGCCCACGGGAATGTGGCAGTTTCATAGCTGATGCCTTTCTCTTTCGCTTCTTTCTCGGTCAGACCAACCCAGGCAACTTCTGGTTCAGTATAGGCAATGGACGGAATCACTTTCGGATCGAAGTAGTGCTTCAGACCTGAAATGACTTCTGCCGCAACGTGGCCTTCATGCACGCCTTTATGCGCCAGCATCGGCTGCCCGACGATATCGCCGATAGCGTAGATGTGCGGCACGTTGGTGCGCATTTGTTTGTCAACGCGGATAAAGCCACGGTCGTCAACCTCAACGCCGGCTTTATCTGCATCCATGCCCTTACCGTTTGGCACGCGACCAATTGCCACCAGAACCGCATCATAACGCTGGGCTTCGCCTGGCGCTTTTTTACCTTCCATTGAAACATAGATACCGTCGTCTTTTGCTTCAACGGCGGTCACCTTAGTTTCCAGCATCAGGTTGAATTTCTTGCTGATACGTTTGGTGAAGACTTTCACCACGTCTTTATCGGCAGCCGGGATAACCTGGTCGAACATTTCAACCACGTCGATCTCTGAACCCAGCGCATGGTAAACCGTCGCCATTTCCAGACCGATAATACCGCCGCCCATGACCAGCAGACGTTTAGGCACTTCTTTCAGTTCCAGCGCATCGGTTGAATCCCACACGCGAGGATCTTCATGAGGAATGAACGGCAGCTCGATTGGGCGTGAGCCCGCAGCGATAATGGCGTTGTCGAAGTTAATGGTGGTTGCACCACCTTCACCTTCAACCACCAGCGTATTCGCACCGGTAAATTTGCCCAGGCCGTTAACAACCTTGACTTTACGACCTTTTGCCATGCCTGACAGACCGCCAGTCAGCTGGTTAATCACCTTCTCTTTCCAGCTGCGGATTTTGTTGATATCCGTTTGCGGCTGACCAAACACAATGCCGTGTTCTTCCAGCGCTTTCGCTTCTTCAATCACTTTGGCAACGTGCAGTAGCGCTTTAGACGGGATACAGCCTACGTTAAGACAGACACCGCCGAGGGTGCTGTAGCGCTCAACCAGTACGGTTTCCAGACCTAAGTCAGCGCAACGAAAAGCTGCAGAGTAACCTGCAGGACCTGCCCCAAGTACCACGACCTGAGTTTTAATCTCTGTACTCATCATGACCTCTTATTGGATTTCCGGCGGGTCAGACGCTGAGCCTATCCCATTAGGCTAGTTAACTGGCCATATTGCGTATGTTGCTACCACCCTACCGTTGACGGGTTTGCGTGGCAGGTACGCAAGCTGACTGCGCCAATTATGCCTAATGGAATAGGCTCATGATGTCCTTATTCCACCGGGACATGTTCACCGCAAGAGTTTACAGAATTGTTAATAAACTGCCAACCGCGGTGCCCTGAATGTTACAAAAAGGCCGGCATTTGCCGGCCTTTTGCGCTTTTTACATAACCAGACGACGAATGTCTGACAGCATATTGCCAATAATGGTAATGAAACGTGCGCCATCTGCACCGTCGATAACGCGGTGATCGAAGGACAGAGAGATTGGCATCATCAGACGTGGTGCAAACTCTTTACCGTTCCACACTGGCTCCATCGCTGACTTTGACACACCAAGGATGGCCACTTCTGGCGCGTTAACAATCGGCGCAAAGTGGGTGGTGCCCAGGCCGCCAAGGCTGGAGATGGTGAAACAGCCGCCCTGCATGTCGCCTGCGGTTAGTTTGCCATCGCGCGCCTTTTTAGAGATCGCCATCAGTTCACGAGACAGTTCTGTAATGCCCTTCTTGTTCACGTCTTTAAAGACCGGAACCACCAGGCCATTTGGCGTATCCACCGCCACACCGATGTTGATGTACTTTTTCAACGTCAGCTTCTGCGCATCTTCAGACAGTGAGCTGTTAAAGCGTGGCATCTGCTCAAGCGCCGCCGCCACCGCTTTCATAATGAAGACTACTGGCGTGTATTTCACGTCCAGCTTACGCTTCTCCGCTTCGGCGTTCTGTTGCTTACGGAAAGCTTCAAGCTCGGTAATATCGGTTTTGTCGAAGTGCGTAACGTGTGGGATCATGACCCAGTTACGGCTCAGGTTCGCACCCGAGATTTTCTGGATACGGCCCAGCTCCACTTCTTCAACTTCACCAAACTTACTGAAGTCAACTTTTGGCCATGGCAGCATGCCCGGCAGGCCGCCACCGCTGGCGGCGGCTGGCGCGGCTTCTGCGCGTTTCACGGCATCTTTAACGTAAGCCTGAACGTCTTCTTTCAGAATACGGCCTTTACGACCTGTGCCTTTAACTTTGGCCAGGTTAACGCCAAATTCACGCGCCAGACGACGAATGACCGGCGTGGCATGCACATACGCATCGTTTTCGGCAAATTCGCCTTTGCTCTCTGCTTTAGCAGCAGATGCAGCAGGCTTCGATTCCGACGCCGCTGGCGCAGGTGCCGCCTCTTTTTTGGCAGCCGGTGCAGCGGCAGGCGCAGCACCTTCCACTTCAAACACCATGATCAGCGAACCGGTGCTGACTTTATCGCCCGTTGCCACTTTCAGTTCTTTGACCGTGCCCGCGAAAGGTGCCGGGACTTCCATCGACGCTTTATCGCCTTCCACCACAATCAGTGACTGCTCAGCTTCGACTTTATCACCCACCTTCACCAGCACTTCGGTAACTTCGACTTCGTCACCGCCGATGTCAGGTACGTTGACCTCTTTTGAACCCGCGGCAGCGGCAGGTGCCGGCGCCGCGTCTTCTTTCACTTCTGGCTTCGCATCTGCAGCAGGCGCAGCGCCTTCTGCTTCAAAGACCATGATGTGAGAACCGGTATTCACTTTATCGCCGGTTGAGATTTTGATCGCTTTCACCACGCCCGCGAACGGCGCAGGAACTTCCATTGAGGCTTTGTCACCTTCAACGACGATCAGCGATTGCTCAGCCTCAACTTTGTCGCCCACTTTCACCAGAATCTCGGTGACTTCAACTTCATCACCGCCGATGTCCGGCACGTTAACGTCTTTGCTGGCGCTGGCAGGTGCAGCGGCTGGCGCGGCCTCTGCTTTTTTCTCATGCGCGGGCGCAGGGGCTGCTTCTGCAGCGGCTTCTGCGTCAAACATCATGATCAGCGAACCGGTTTCCACTTTGTCACCGGTTGCGATTTTGATCTCTTTCACCACGCCAGCCTGCGGCGAGGGAACTTCCATAGAGGCTTTATCGCCTTCCACGGTGATCAGCGACTGCTCTGCTTCCACCTTGTCGCCAACCTTGACCAGAATTTCGGTGACTTCAACTTCGTCTGACCCGATATCTGGTACCTTGATTTCAATAGCCATTACTCTGTTACCTCTTAAGCCAGACGCGGGTTAACTTTATCGGCATCGATCTTGAACTTCACGATCGCATCCGCCACGACTTTCTTATCGATTTCGCCACGTTTAGCCAGTTCACCCAGCGCGGCAACCACAACGTAAGATGCATCCACTTCAAAGTGGTGACGCAGATTTTCACGACTGTCAGAGCGGCCAAAGCCATCCGTACCCAGCACGCGGTAATCGCTTGAAGGCACATAGCTGCGAACCTGCTCAGCGAACAGCTTCATGTAGTCGGTGGAGGCCACGGCTGGCGCTTCGTTCATCACCTGAGCGATGTAAGGCACGCGTGGGGCTTCCGTTGGATGCAGCATGTTCCAGCGCTCACAGTCCTGACCATCGCGGGCCAGCTCGGTGAACGAGGTGACGCTGTAAACGTCTGAACCAATGCCGTAATCGGTCGCCAGAATCTGGGCAGCTTCACGCACGTGACGCAGGATAGAGCCTGAACCCAAGAGCTGAACTTTACCTTTGCTACCCTCAACGGTTTCCAGCTTGTAGATACCTTTACGGATACCTTCCTCGGCACCTTTCGGCATCGCTGGCATGTGGTAGTTTTCGTTCAGCGTGGTGATGTAGTAATAAATATTTTCCTGCGCTTCGCCGTACATACGAACCAGACCGTCATGCATGATGACTGCCACTTCGTAGGCATACGACGGATCGTAGGAGATACAGTTAGGGATCGTCAGTGACTGAATATGGCTGTGGCCATCTTCATGCTGCAAACCTTCGCCGTTCAGGGTGGTACGGCCTGATGTACCGCCGACCAGGAAGCCCCGCGCCTGTTGGTCGCCCGCCAGCCACATCAGATCGCCAATACGCTGGAATCCGAACATCGAATAATAGATGTAGAACGGAATCATCGGCAGGTTGTTGGTGCTGTAAGAGGTTGCCGCCGCCAGCCAGGATGATCCTGCGCCCAGCTCGTTAATCCCTTCCTGCAGAATCTGACCTTTCTCGTCTTCTTTATAGTAAGCCACCTGCTCACGGTCCTGCGGTGTGTACTGCTGACCGTTCGGGCTGTAGATACCAATCTGACGGAACAGGCCTTCCATACCGAAAGTACGGGCTTCATCCGCAAGGATAGGCACCAGGCGATCTTTGATCGACTTGTTCTTCAGCATCACATTCAGTGCACGCACGAACGCGATGGTGGTCGAGATCTCTTTGTTCTGCTCTTCAAGCAGCGCACTGAACTCTTCCAGCGCCGGCATTTCCAGCTTTTCAGTGAACTTCGGCTGACGTGATGGCAGGTAACCGCCTAACTTCTCACGCTGGCCGTGCAGGTAGTTGTACTCTTCAGAGCCTTTATCGAAGGTGATGTAAGGCAGAGATTCGATCTTGTCGTCTTCGACCGGCACGTTGAAGCGATCGCGGATGTAGCGAACGCCATCCATGTTCATCTTCTTCACCTGGTGCGCGATGTTCTTACCTTCGGCGGTGTCGCCCATACCATAACCTTTAATGGTATGGGCCAGGATCAGAACCGGCTTGCCTTTGGTATCCTGCGCTTTTTTCAGTGCCGCATAGATCTTCTTCGGATCGTGACCACCACGGTTCAGTGCCCAGATTTCATCATCTGACCAGTCTTTCACCAGGGCAGCGGTTTCCGGATATTTGCCGAAGAAGTGCTCACGCACATAGGCACCATCACGTGACTTAAACGTCTGGTAGTCGCCGTCAACGGTTTCGTTCATCAGCTGGATCAGTTTACCGCTGGTGTCATTACGCAGCAGTTCATCCCAACGACCGCCCCAGATAACCTTGATCACTTCCCAGCCAGCACCGGCAAAAATGCCTTCCAGCTCGTTGATGATCTTACCGTTACCGGTGACCGGTCCATCCAGACGCTGCAGGTTACAGTTGATGATGAAAACCAGGTTATCCAGTTTTTCACGGGTGGCGATGGTGATCGCACCTTTGGATTCTGGCTCATCCATCTCGCCGTCGCCCAGGAAAGCGTAAACGGTCTGACCGGAGGTATCTTTCAGACCACGGTGTTCCAGATATTTCAGGAATTTAGCCTGATAGATGGCATTGAGTGGGCCCAGACCCATGGAGACGGTCGGGAACTGCCAGAATTCCGGCATCAGTTTAGGATGCGGATAAGAGGACAGACCTTTACCGTCCACTTCCTGACGGAAGTTATTCATCTGCTCTTCAGTCAGACGACCTTCCAGGAAAGCACGGGCATAGATACCCGGAGAAATGTGGCCCTGGAAGTACACCAGATCGCCGCCGTCTTTTTCACTGCGCGCGCGGAAGAAGTGGTTAAAACACACTTCATAGATGGTGGCAGAAGACTGGAAGGAGGACATGTGGCCGCCAAGTTCCAGATCTTTCTTCGATGCGCGCAGCACCGACATGATGGCGTTCCAGCGAATGGCGGAACGGATACGACGTTCAAGTGAGGTGTTGCCCGGATAATCCGGTTCATCTTCAACGGCAATAGAGTTGATGTAGTTACTGATTGCGGCAGCACCGCCAGCAACTTTCACACCGCCTTTGCGGGCTGCACTCAGCACCTGATCAATCAGATACTGTGCACGTTCAACACCTTCTTCACGGATGACCGATTCGATCGCCTGTAGCCAGTCACGAGTTTCAATCGGATCCACGTCATTGTGTAAACGTTCTGACATGGGGGTATTCCTTATCTGTGTCTAATACGTTGAAAAATCGGGAGCCTGTTAACGTCAGGGAGACAGGCTCGTCGCACATGTTCGCACGATCTTTGCCGCACGTTATTCCTTACGTTGCTGTAAACGACGCAGGGAGCGTTCTCGACGGCTCTGCTCCCGACTTCTGTCCAGCAAGATTTCCTCAATGAACGCCAGGTGACGGTGTGAAGCCTCGCGTGCTTGTTCCGGCTCACGAGCCACAATCGCCTCGAAAATTCTGGCGCGGTGACCGCTCACTTTCGCCAGCATTTCCCGGCGCGAGTAGAGCAATTCAAAATTCTGTCGAACGTTCTGTTCCAGCATAGGTCCCATTGATCGTAGCAAATGCAAAAGCACGACATTATGGGCTGCTTCTGTGACAGCGATCTGATACTTCATTACTGCGTCTGCTTCAGCGTCGAGATCGCCGCTGTCCTGCGCCTGCTGAATATGAAGATGGCAGTCGCGAATCCGCTGTAAATCCTCTTCTGTACCGCGCAGCGCGGCATAGTAAGCGGCGATGCCTTCTAACGCGTGGCGCGTTTCCAACAGGTCAAACTGCGATTCCGGATGCTCGGCAAGAAGCCCAACGAGAGGATCGCTCACGCTCTGCCAGAGATGTTTCTGTACAAATGTTCCGCCGCCCTGACGGCGTAGTAACAATCCTTTCGCTTCTAAACGCTGGATTGCCTCACGGAGAGACGGACGTGAAACATCGAATTGTTTGGCGAGTTCGCGCTCGGGGAGCAACTTCTCTCCCGGCTGCAGCGTCCCTTCCATAATCAGGGATTCAAGTTGCTGCTCAATGGCATCGGAGAGTTTGGGTTGACGAATCTTAATGTAAGCCATCTTCCCTTCTTAGTGTGCCTGTCTGATAAAGTAAATTGGTAATACCAATTCAAAAAAGGAGCCCGTAAAGTAACAAAGTATTCACCTTGTGTCTATACGGCATCGGTGACATTAAGGTGACGTAAGGCTGTGCTTTTGCATTAACTGTTGAGTTGAAAAGTGGAAAACAGGGTGTTAACTCAATGTTAAATTTTTTCGGGTTTACCTAAAATTACACAAAGCTCCCAGTTAAACCGATTTAGCTCGCTGCGCTTTCCTTTCGCTGCGTTCAGGTTCGTTTTTTACCCACCTCGTCAACATCCCCCTTTTTCCGCTGCTTCTTTTTCAGCCAACTCGTAACAGGTAAAGCGAAAGCAGGTGCAAAGCCCTGCGCTTATCACTATTCTGGTCGGCAGGTTACAGCTGGCGGCATTACGCAAGTCAGATTCCCTAAAAATATCAGTCTTACGTGTATTTAATTCTTTACAGTCAGAGCATCCTGCGGCGAAGAATAACAACATCATGAGGTGTGTATGGAACAACAGCACGGCGAATCGCTGAAGCGCGGTTTAAAAAACCGCCATATTCAGTTGATTGCCCTGGGTGGTGCAGTGGGAACCGGCCTGTTTCTGGGCAGTGCGTCGGTTATCAAATCCGCTGGCCCGGCCGTTATTTTAGGCTATGCCATTGCCGGATTTATCGCTTTTCTCATCATGCGCCAACTCGGCGAAATGGTCGTCGAGGAGCCAGTCGCCGGCAGCTTCAGCCATTTCGCTTACAAATACTGGGGCAACTTCGCCGGTTTTGCCTCCGGCTGGAACTACTGGGTCCTGTATGTGCTGGTGGCGATGGCCGAGCTGAGCGCGGTGGGCAAGTATATCCAGTTCTGGTGGCCTGATTTTCCTACCTGGGCCTCAGCCGCCATCTTCTTTGTGCTGATCAACGCCGTTAACCTGACCAATGTAAAAGTGTTTGGTGAGATGGAGTTCTGGTTCGCCATTATTAAGGTGATTGCGGTTATTGCCATGATCCTGTTCGGCGGCTGGCTGCTGTTTAGCGGTACCGGCGGTCCACAGGCCACCGTGCGCAACCTGTGGGAGCAAGGCGGCTTTATGCCCAACGGCCTGGGCGGACTGGTGATGGTCATGGCCATTATTATGTTTTCGTTCGGCGGACTGGAGCTGGTAGGGATTACGGCTGCCGAAGCGGACAATCCTGAAACCACGATTCCTAAAGCCACTAATCAGGTGCTGTGGCGTATTCTGATCTTTTATATCGGTTCGCTGGCGGTACTGCTTTCTTTAATGCCGTGGACGCGCGTAACCGCAGAAACCAGCCCGTTTGTGTTTATTTTCCACGAGCTGGGCGATGCGATGGTGGCTAACGCGCTGAACGTCGTCATTCTGACTGCGGCGCTGTCGGTCTATAACAGCTGCGTTTACTGTAACAGCCGTATGCTGTTTGGTCTGGCGCAGCAGGGCAATGCACCTAAAGCGCTGCTGAACG
The DNA here is from genome assembly GCF_029967885.1 of Pantoea sp. V106_11. NCBI lineage: Bacteria > Pseudomonadati > Pseudomonadota > Gammaproteobacteria > Enterobacterales > Erwiniaceae > Pantoea > Pantoea sp. V106_11. The sequence continues at coordinate 90,706 of NZ_JASCAK010000025.1, read as the reverse complement.
TGGACCGTCGCGGTGTGCCCGTGATGAGTATTCTGGTGTCGGCCGTTGCCACGGCATTGTGTGTACTGCTCAACTTTCTTATGCCGGCTGAAGCGTTTGGCCTGTTGATGTCGCTGGTCGTTTCTGCCCTGGTCATCAACTGGGCGATGATTAGCCTGGCGCACCTGAAATTCCGTAAAAAGAAAAATCAGCAAGGCGTAACCACCCGATTCAAGGCCGTTCTCTACCCGCTGGGTAACTGGATTTGCCTGGTGTTCCTGGCCGGCATTCTGGTTCTGATGGCCATGACGCCGGGGATGGCCATCTCCGTCTGGTTGATTCCTGTCTGGCTGATCGTTCTTGCTATTGGCTATTTCGTCAAAAATAAGACGCAAAAAGCCTGATCCCCCTGCCCACCCGCCGCCATTTTTCAGCGGGTGGGCCGTCACCAGACCCGACGCGGTTCACACTTCTTCTCGCATGGCTGTTTTGTCCATCATCGCAACGATTTATTGCCGCTCATCCTGCTGATTAAACATTAATACTTCTTTTCTGTTTAATTGTTCTGCAGGAAACATTAATGACAGGTAAAACCCTCTCGTTCAGAGAAAAGCTGGGTTACGGCATGGGTGATGCCGGCTGCAACATGATTGGCGGTGCCGTCATGTTATTTCTCAGCTATTTCTATACCGACGTATTTGGCTTAGCCCCGGCGCTGGTCGGTGTGCTGTTACTCTCCGTCCGGATTCTGGATGCCATTACCGATCCGATAATGGGCGCGATTGCCGACAGAACCCAAAGCCGCTGGGGGCGCTTTCGCCCCTGGCTGCTGTGGGTATCGGTGCCCTACGTTATATTCAGTGTGCTGATGTTTACCACGCCTGACTGGAGCTATCACAGCAAAGTTATCTGGGCGTTTGTGACCTATTTTTTCATGTCCCTGACCTACACCGCGATCAATATCCCCTACTGCTCGCTGGGTGGCGTGATCACTAACGATCCTGGCGAGCGTGTATCCTGTCAGTCGTACCGTTTTGTGATGGTGGGGATTGCCACGCTGATTCTCTCGCTGTCTTTACTGCCCATGGCAGAGTGGTTTGGCGGCGACAATAAAGCGCGCGGCTACCAAATGGCGATGGGCGTACTGGCCCTGGTCGGCCTGGCGATGTTCCTGTTCTGTTTCGCAAACGTCCGTGAACGTATTCATCCTGCCGTGCCGACAAATGATGACCTGAAACACGATTTGCGCGATGTCTGGAAGAATGACCAATGGGTGCGCATTCTGCTGCTCACGCTCTGCAACGTGTGTCCGGGGTTTATTCGTATGGCGGCGACCATGTATTACGTGACCTGGGTAATGGGCCAAACGCCGCACTTTGCGACGCTGTTTATCAGCCTTGGCGTGGTGGGCATGATGCTGGGCAGTACGCTGGCCAAAGTGCTGACCGATCGCTGGTGCAAGCTGAAAGTCTTTTTCTGGACCAATATTGTCCTGGCCCTGTTCTCCTGCGGCTTCTACGGGCTTGATCCTCATGCCACCGTAGCAATCGTTATCGCTTACTTCCTGCTGAATATCCTGCATCAAATTCCTTCCCCCCTGCACTGGTCCCTGATGGCAGACGTGGATGACTACGGTGAATGGAAAACTGGCAAGCGCATCACGGGTATCAGCTTTTCAGGCAACCTGTTCTTTCTCAAGGTCGGGTTAGCGGTAGCAGGGGCGATGGTGGGGTTCCTGCTCTCCGCTTACGGTTACGATGCGGGAGCTAAGCAGCAATCCGCCCAGGCGATTAACGGCATCGTGCTGCTGTTTACCGTTATTCCTGGCATCGGCTATTTGATTACCGCGGGCGTAGTACGACTGATGAAAGTGGATCGTACCTTAATGCAAACCATCCAACGCGATCTTGCCCTGCGTCGCATCGCGGCACAGTCGGGCAGCAACCAGCCGCTGAGCGAGATCCAGACAGGAGCACTGAAATGAGTGAACACTGGCCGAACCCCTTTATCGAACGGCGTGCCGATCCTTTTATCCTGCGCCACAGAGAGCACTACTACTTTATTGCCTCTGTGCCGGAATACGATCGTCTGGAAATCCGACGCGCCAGTACGCTAATGGATTTACGCCACGCGGAGCCGGTGGTGATCTGGCACAAGCCCGATATCGGTCCCTTCAGCGAGCTGATTTGGGCGCCGGAGCTGCATCACATTGACGGTCAATGGGTCATCTATTTTGCCGCAGCGCCCTCGCGTGACATCAAAGACGGGCTGTTTCAGCACCGCATGTATGCGCTGGTTTGCGAGGGTGAGGATCCGCTCAGCGGCCGCTGGCAGCCTGTACGCCAGGTTTTGAGCCATATCGACAGCTTCTCGCTGGATGCCACTCACTTCGTTCATCAGGGTAAAAACTGGTATTTATGGGCGCAGAAAGATCCCGGCATTCCGGGCAATTCCAACCTCTATCTTGCGGAGCTGCGCAACCCATGGACGCTTAAAGGTAAACCGGTCATGCTGAGCCGTCCGGAATATGAATGGGAGTGCGCAGGCTTTAGTGTTAATGAAGGGGCGGCGGCGATAGTGCATGGCGATCGGCTTTTTATTACCTATTCCGCCAGCGCAACGGATGAGAATTATTGTATGGGCCTGCTGTCGATTCCGCGTGATGCCGATCCGCTTAATGCCCTGGCCTGGCAGAAGTCAGCGCGGCCGGTATTCTCAACCAGTTGGGAGAACCGCCAGTACGGCCCTGGGCACAGCTGTTTTACCCAGGATGAAGCGGGGCGGGATCTGCTGGTCTACCATGCGCGCAACTATACGGAAATTGAAGGGGATCCACTGTGGGATGGCAACCGCCACACGCGCCTGAAATATTTTTACTGGCGTGAAGATGGCACACCGGATTTTGGCGTGCCACCTGCGGATTACACCAGCGTCCCGTAAATGGTCAAGAGCGCCACGACCACCACTAATACCAGTGAAATGCGTTTTGCCAGCGCCACCGCAACACGTGGCGTAGCAACCTTATCAGTATGAGGATCGCGGGCCAGCGAAAACTGTGCCAGCGTCGTCAGCACATGGTATTGAGAGCGATGCCTGTCGGTTAATGATGCAAACCAGGCAGGCAACGCTTTTTCACCATGCCCCAGCAGCGCATAGGCAATGCCCGCCAGGCGGACCGGGATCCAGTCAACCAGATGCAAAAGCGTGTCTACGCCTGATTGCGCGCGCGCCATTGGCGTACCGTGTTTTGCCAACCAGCTTTGCCAGGCCCGTAAAAAGGCGTAGCCGACCAGTAAAACTGGCCCCCATGCGCCGCCCACCACAAACCAGAACATTGGCGCCAGATAGAAACGAAAGTTAATCCAGATAAGGGCGTTTTGTAACTCGCGTAAAAATTCGCGTTCGCTGCATTCAACCGGCACGCCGTGGATCAAGGTCAGTTCTGCCGCCATCGCCTGATGCGCGGCCGCCTCATCCCGACTCGCCGCCTGCAGATAGGCATGATAATGCTGACGCACCACACCGGCACCGATGCACAGTAATCCCACCACAATCCAGAACACAAGCTGCGGGATCCCAAACAGAATCCCTTTCAGGCTCCACACCACCAGCGCGGTCAATGCCATCACGACCAACAACATCAACAAAGTGCGCATGAGGGAAACCTGGCGACGGCGACGAAAAACAGGTTCAAGCCGATGATCCAGTTGCCAGTGCTCTCCCAGCTTAAACAGCCGCTCCCAACCTAAAACCAGTAACAAGGTAAATAACGTCATAGTTACTCCAGATGAATCACGATTTTTGTTGCGGTAACCGCTGCAGATAATATTGCCAGTTAAACGCCGGTCCGGGATCGGTTTTACGTCCCGGTGCAATGTCGCTGTGTCCGGTAATGCGAGCAGGCGTTATCGGATAGTGCTGTAACAAAATTTGCGTGACCTGATGCAGCGCGTGGTATTGCGCTTCGGTATAGGGCTCAACGTCCGTTCCTTCCAGCTCGATACCGATGGAAAAGTCGTTGCAGTTTTCCCGCCCTTCAAACTGCGATATGCCTGCATGCCAGGCGCGTTGATCAAAAGGAACATATTGCACAATCTCGCCATCACGACGAATTAAGCAGTGGGCTGCAACGCGCAAATGCGCGATATCAGCAAAGTAGGGATGCGCGTCTGAGGGCAGTGTGCCCGTGAACAGTTTATCGATCCACGGCCCGCCATATTCGCCAGGCGGCAGGCTGATATTATGAATGACCAGAAGAGAGGGCGCCTCGTTGTGCGGCCGTTCATTACAGTGGGGTGACGGTACCTGGCGCACACCGGTCAGCCATCCATGTTCTAATTTCATACTGATTTCTCATCGCGAAGTCGAATTGAGAATAGCATGAATTCTAAGGCATTATTGCGCCAAAATGCGCCGCGCCCTCCTCACTCTCGCCCGTTTGTTAAGTATACTAAACAAAAATCCCCTCGGGGCTGGCACCGCTTTGTTATCCAGGATATGGTAATCCCACTGTTATCTGTCTTTTGCTGGAGCTGAACGCTATGTCTGTGCGTCGCTATGATCCTGACAGTCGCCGGAGTGCGCTGCTTGAACGTATTGAAAATGATATTCCTGAAACGGTCGCACGCGCATTACAGGAAGATCTTGGCGGTGAGGTAGACAGCGAACGGGATATTACCGCCCAACTGTTGCCCGCCGAAAGTCGCGCCCACGCCCGGGTGATTACCCGCGAAGCCGGTGTTTTTTGTGGTAAACGCTGGGTAGAGGAAGTCTTCAACCAGTTGGGTGCCTATACCGCGCTGACATGGCACGTGGAAGATGGCCAAACGCTTACGCCGGATCAACTGCTGTTTGAAATCGAGGGCCCTGCCCGCCTGTTGCTCACCGCCGAACGCACCGCCCTGAACTTTGTGCAAACGCTGTCTGGCGTTGCCACCGAAGTCAGTCGCTATGTTGCGCTGCTGGAAGGCACACAGACTCAGCTTCTGGATACACGCAAAACCCTACCAGGGCTGCGCACAGCTTTGAAATATGCGGTGCTGTGCGGTGGCGGCAGCAATCACCGTCTGGGTCTGTCAGATGCCTTTTTGATTAAAGAAAATCATATCATTGCCAGTGGTTCGATTCGCCAGGCCGTGGAAAAAGCCTCCTGGCTCTATCCGGATGTACCGGTCGAAGTCGAAGTTGAGTCGTTAAAGGAGCTACAGGACGCGCTTGCGGCGTCGGCCGACATCGTCATGCTGGACAACTTCACGCTGGATGAGATGCGTGAGGCGGTGAAGATAACCGAGGGCCGTGCGCTGCTGGAAGTCTCAGGCAACGTGACCGAAACGACGATCCGGGAGATTGCTCAGACCGGTGTGGACTATGTTTCCGTCGGCGCACTGACTAAACATGTCCATGCCCTGGATCTTTCTATGCGCTTTGATGCTAAATAATGGCTTGTGCCGTGCCGCTGGCACGGCCTGTTTTGTGCTATTTCTTCCAGCGTAACCGCTGTATTGCTGTAACCCGCTGTATTTACTGCCTGCCCTTTTCCACTCTTTCCTTTTGCTGCTGTTAACGCCATCACAGGCTTTTTAAACTGCGACCTTCTTATTCAGGAGGTAATGCAATGATCTCTCAACGTGGATTCACGCTGGTCGAGTTAATGATTGTGGTCGGCATCGTGGCAATACTCAGCGCTATTGGGTTGCCCGCCTACCAAAATTATCTGCAACGCGCCGCGCTGACCGACATGCTGCAAACGATGGTGCCGTTTAAAACGGCGGTTGAGCTTTGCGCCATTGAACGCGGCGGCCCGGACGCCTGCCAGGCCGGACAGCGAGGGATTCCGCAAGGCACAACATCACGGTATGTTTCAGCGGTCACCGTCGTGAACGGCACGATCACCCTGACCGGACAGGAAAGCCTTAACGGGCTAAGCGTTGAAATGCTGCCCGTGTGGGACAGCAATGAAGGCAGCATTCAGTGGCAGCGCACCTGTACCAGCGCTAACACCACGCTACGTGATAATTGTCAGGAGCAGTTCCGCTTTGCCGATCGGGGAGGTGCCTATGCCCACGTCTGATGATGCGATTGCGCTCATCTGCCAGCGCTTTCGGGCGATTGTCCTTGAGCACAGTGCGACACACTTGCGCCTTGCCGTTCCTGAAAGCGTCCCGGCGGGCCTGATGGAGGCATTACAGTTTGCCAGCCAGTGTCAGGCAGAGGTGGAGTGCTGGCCTCGTGCCCGGATAGAACAGTTTGAATCGATGCGTAAACCTTTGGTGGCCAATGAAAAAGCTCCCGGCGAATCGACCATTGATACGGCCAGTCAGCTTTTGCGCCAGGCAACTCTGCGTCGTGCATCGGATATTCATATCGAACCTTATCAGAGCACTCTGCGTATTCGCCTGCGGATTGACGGGGTCCTGCATTCTCTCCCCCTGCAGTTTGATACACAACCGGCTGCGCTGCTGGCACGACTGAAAATTCTGGCCGGTCTGGATATTGCCGAACGGCGCCTGCCTCAGGACGGACAGTTTAGTTGTGACATTGACGGAAAATCGGCCTCTTTTCGGCTCTCTACCCTGCCCGTTCAGGGCGGCGAAAAAGCCGTCGTTCGCCTGCTTCAGAGTGAGGGCGCGGCCTTGTCGCTGGATAAGCTGGGATTACCCACCGCGCAGTTACGCCTTCTGACCGCCGCGCTCAGGCAGCCACAAGGGCTGATTTTGGTAACGGGCCCTACCGGGAGTGGCAAAACCTTCACGCTTTACAGTGGCCTGAGCGCGATCAACCAGCCTGATAAGAATGTCTGCAGCGTGGAAGATCCTGTTGAAATTCCTCTCCCCGGTATCAACCAGACCCAGATTAATCCAAAGTATGGCCTTGATTTTAATCGCGTGTTACGCGCCCTGTTACGTCAGGATCCGGACGTGATGATGGTCGGTGAAATACGTGACGGCGAGACGGCGGAGATTGCCGTTAAGGCAGCCCAGACCGGTCATCTGGTTCTCTCTACCCTGCATACTAACTCGACAGCGGAAACCCTGACGCGCTTGCGTCAAATGGGCATTCCCGGTTATCTGCTGGGTTCCGCACTTCGTCTAATCGTTGCCCAGCGGCTGGTCAGGCGTTTGTGCCCTCACTGCCGTAAGCCAGCACAGGCGGTTGCCCACTTTCCCGCCTCACTTTGGCCCGGAACGTTACAAACCTGGCGGGCGCCGGGCTGCGATCACTGCTTCTCCGGTTATTTTGGTCGGCTGGCCTTGTTTGAATTACTGCCCATAACGGCTAAGTTACAAAACGCCATTGCCGCCGAAATGCCACTTGAGGGCTTGCTGAGTCTGGCAAAACAGCAGGGCATGCGCACCCTGCTGGCATCAGGTCTTGAAGCCGTCAGCCGTGGGGATACCTCCCTGGAAGAAATGCAGCGCGTTGTCGGACTGGATAATGACTAGCCTTTATGTGTATCGCTGGCATGCGGTAGACGGCAGCGGAAGGTTGCAAACGGGCCACCATCTTGCGCCTGACGGCGAGACGTTGTTTTCTGACCTGGCACAGCGTCATTTACTGCCCGTCAGCTGGACGCGGGGAAAGGTGATGCGGCGAAGAGACTGGAAGTGGCAGCACAAAATTGACTTGATTCGCCAGCTCGCCACGCTGCTTAAGGCAGGCCTTCCTCTTTCACAAAGCCTGAGCCTGCTTGCCGAAGGACATTCGCAGGCGCCCTGGCGAGCCTTGATGCTGGCCCTACAACATCAGATATTAGCGGGCGAACCTTTTTCCAGCGCCTTACGACAGTGGCCGCAAATATTTCCCCCGCTTTACCCGGCGCTCATGGAGGTGGGTGAGCTGACGGGCCAGTTGGATGTCTGCTGCGAGCAGTTGGCACAGCAGCAAACGCGCCAGCAACATTTGCGGAGCAAGGTGATCAAGGCGCTGCGCTATCCGCTGTTTATTCTGGCCGTCGCACTGACCGTTACCTGCGGCATGCTGCTGTTCGTCTTGCCGGAGTTTGTTTCCGTGTATGCTTCCTTCAATGCTCCCTTGCCTGCGTTCACTGCGGCCGTGATCGGGCTCTCTGAGCGATTACAGGCATGGGGATTCCCGCTAAGTGGATTGATTATTCTGCTGGTCGCAGGGTGGCAACAGTGGCGGCGGCGTTCTGAAAACTGGCAGCGGCGCGAACAGCGCGTTTTGATGCACATTCCGATCGTTGGCGGGCTATGGCAGGGCAATCAGCTGACACAAATCTACAGCGTTCTCCAGTTGACGCAGCAGGCTGGCCTCACGCTGCTACAGGGACTTGAGGCAGCGAAAGTCACCCTGTCCTCGCGACTGTGGCAGGACGCCATCAGGCTGCTACAGAACCACATTGCGCAGGGTAATCCCCTGTATCTGGCGCTGAGCAATCATCCCTTATTTAGTCCGCTCTGCAGCCAGTTGATTCGCGTGGGGGAAGAGGCTGGCGCACTGGATGTGATGCTGGCGCGCCTGGCTGAATGGCATGAAGGGCAAACGCTGATGCGGGCTGATAACCTTGCCGCCTCGCTGGAGCCTGTCATGATGGTGGTGATTGGCGGCATCGTTGGCACGCTGGTGATTGCCATGTATTTGCCGGTGTTTGGGCTGGGAGAAGCGATGCAGTAAAGGCGCTGTATAGCCCTTACTGCATACGCAGCAGGCAACCTTAACGATTAAAGGTTCGGTTTTCCTGCTCGGCGACCCGAATAAAGGTGGTGCGCTTGGTTAACTCTTTCAGACGCTCAGCGCCAACATAGGTGCAGGCAGAACGAAGACCACCAAGGATATCGCGGAGGGTTTCCTCTACCGGCCCGCGTAACGGAAGCTTCACCGTTTTGCCTTCGGCCGCGCGGTATTCTGCGACGCTACCGGCATGACGCTTCATGGCCGATTCTGAACTCATGCCGTAGAACAGCATGAAACGCTCACCGTTTTCTTCTGTTATACGACCTTCGCACTCATCATGCGCCGCCAGCATGCCGCCCAACATGACGAAGTCTGCGCCACCACCAAAGGCTTTTGCGATATCGCCGGGTACGCTGCAGCCACCGTCGCTGACGATCTGACCGCTCAGACCGTGCGCTGCATCGGCACATTCAATAACCGCAGAAAGCTGGGGATAGCCGACACCCGTTTTGACTCGCGTGGTGCAAACTGAGCCAGGCCCAATGCCCACTTTGACGATATCCGCCCCAGACAGGATGAGCTCTTCCACCATCTCACCGGTTACCACGTTACCCGCGCAGATTGTCTTGCCGGGAAACGTTTCACGGGCACGCTTCAGGAAATCAACAAAGTGTTCAGAGTAGCCGTTGGCGACGTCGATGCAGATAAATTGTAGCGCATCGGAGATCGCCATGATCGCAATCAGTTTATTGAGATCGGCATCCGAGGTACCGGTTGAAACCATGACATAGTTCAGTACTGAACCCGGCACGCGCTGAACAAAGGCCCGCCACTCTTCCACGCTGTAATGCTTATGGACGGCCGTTAAAAGATGAAAACCTGCCAGCGCCTCAGCCATCATAAAGGTGCCAACGGTATCCATATTGGCGGCGATAACCGGGACGCCGCTCCAGCTCAGACCGGAATGCTTAAAGGTGAATCGGCGATCCAGCTCAACCTGTGAGCGACTTTTCAGCGTGGAGCGCTTGGGGCGAATCAGTACGTCTTTAAATCCCAGTTTCAAATCTTCTTCAATGCGCATACATCGTGTCCTGGTAAGAGGTTATACACTGCCGTACATGACGCCATCAGGGTTTTCCCTGTCTCATGATACGCGCCATTCCAGCCGCAACAAGACTGCGAATTTCACTTTATTTACGCTACAATCCATTACATTCAGATGCGGATTTTTAGTGTGATCCGGCACGCATTTTTTCCTGTAACGACGCGTTGACCTGCGTGATACTGACCGACTAAGAGAGTTCGAGTGAGAAATCCCCCCTACACCGTGGCGCTGACTGGCGGAATTGGCAGCGGTAAAAGTACGATTGCCGGGTATTTTGCTGCGTCCGGTGTCGATATCATTGATGCGGATGTCATTGCACGCGAAGTCGTTGAACCCGGCACGCCAGCGCTTCAGGCCATTATCGAACGCTATGGCGATGCGATATTGACCGAACAGGGAACCTTGCAACGTTCACGGCTTAGAGAAATCATCTTTGCGACGCCCGATGAGAAAAACTGGTTAAACGCGCTGCTTCACCCGCTTATTAATGCCCGGACGCAACAGCTTAAAGCTCAGGCGGCCTCACCTTATGTTTTGTGGGTCGTGCCCTTGCTGGTCGAAAACCGGCTGCAGCGCCAGGCCGATCGCGTGCTGGTGGTCGATACCGACGAAGAGACGCAGCTCAGACGAACGCTGCAGCGCGATAATGTTTCTCTTGAGCAGGCTAAACGTATTCTTGCAGCACAGGCCACTCGCCAACAGCGCCTTGACTGTGCTGACGATATTATTGATAACAGTGGCGCACCTGAAAAGGCGCTACCCCAGGTTGCCAAGCTTCATCAGCTTTATCTAAAGCTTGCGGCAACGAGACAGGATTAACTCATGAGTACAGTCGTTCTGTTTGAACATCCACTGAATGAAAAAATGCGTACCTGGCTGCGCGTGGAATTTTTGATCGACCAGCTGCATGACATTATGCCGCTGGAAAACACCGCCACGGCACTGACTTTTTTCCGCCTGGTTGGCGAATTACTGGATATCTTCGAGCGCGGCGACATGCGCACCGAGTTGCTGAAAGAACTTGAACGCCAGCAAACGAAACTGCGCGCCTGGGCGGATGTCCCCGGTGTCGATATGTCCGTGGTCGATGCATTGCGTGACAAACTCAAAGCGCAGTCTGTTTTGCTTAACAGCGCCCCACGAATGGGCCAGCAGCTGCGGGAAGATCGTCTGATTGCCCTGGTGCGCCAGCGACTCAGCATTCCCGGCGGATGCTGTAGCTTTGATTTACCCGGCCTGCACATCTGGCTGCACCTGCCCCAGGCGACGCGCGACGCGCAGGTGACGCGCTGGATGGAAACGCTTATCCCGCTGCACAGTACGCTGGCGATGTTGCTGGATTTGATTCGCCAGTCAGGCACCTACCGTTTACAAACCAGTTTGAATGGGTTTTACCAGGATAATGCTGAAGGCGCTGATTTACTGCGGCTGCAGCTGGAAATGGAGGATGCGCTGTATCCTCAGGTTTCAGGCCATAAAAGCCGTTTTGCGATTCGTTTTATGCCATTGGACAGTGAGCGCGGCGAAGTGCCTGCGCGCCTGAATTTCCAACTGGCCTGTTGTTAGAGGTGAACATGCAGGAAGAGATAATGACGGTGGAATGTCCACAGTGCGGTAAAACGGTGATCTGGGATGAACTCAGTCCGTGGCGGCCATTTTGCAGTAAACGCTGTCAGTTGATCGATCTGGGCGAATGGGCGGCGGAAGAGAAGCGCATTCCCAGCAGTGATGATTTAAACGACAGCGACAACTGGAGTGAGGAAGAGCGCTGAGTGAGACGTGGGGCTTTGTTGCCCCACTCTGTTAAAGTTCGCCCGCCACCAGACGTGCGATCAGCTCATGATTCGCCGCAGGAAACTCATCGGCGATCAGCGCCTGTTGATCGACCCAACGCTGTGGTTGCCCTTCTTTGCCCCAGGGTTCTCCTTTCCAGCCTTCCACCAGAAAAAAGTGCAGCGTCACGCGCAGGTCATCGTAAGTGTGATCTTTCGTGCCAATTGCCCGCGCCTGCGTCACTTCAATCCCGGTTTCTTCGGCCAGTTCGCGCACCAGCCCTTCCTCTGCGCTCTCACCGGCTTCAATTTTGCCGCCGGGAAATTCCCATTTATTGGCCATATAGGAAGAGGCCGCACGCTGGGCAAGGAAAATTTGTTTACTGGCATTACGAATGATGCCGACTGCAACCTGCAGGTGCTTCATGAAAATATCCCGAAGAGTGGGTGAATGAGGGCTGATTCTAAAACATGTTAAGCAGGTTGTTAACCGCTCAGGGGGCCGAATGGTCAGCGGAAAAGTAAAAAAAAAGGAGCCAGTGGCTCCTTTTCGTTAACCGCTTATCAGGCCAGACGACCGTGACACTGTTTGTATTTTTTACCTGAACCGCACGGACAAGGATCGTTACGCCCCACTTTGCGCTCACCACCCTGCTGCGCAAGAGATTCCGCCGCCAGAATTTCTTCGCTGGCGTGGCTCAGATGCTGCTGTTGCGCCAGACGCTCGGCCTCTTCACGACGCTGTTGCTCCATCGCTTCAACCTCTTCCGGCATGCGCACCTGGACTTTGCTCAGCGTGCTGATCACTTCGTACTTCAGCGTTTCCAGCATCGCGGCAAACATAGCAAAAGATTCACGCTTATATTCCTGCTTAGGATCTTTTTGCGCATAGCCACGCAGGTGGATGCCCTGACGCAGATAATCCATTGCGGCCAGGTGCTCTTTCCACAGCGAATCCAGCGTTTGCAGCATGACGCCTTTTTCAAAGTTGCGCATCATTTCTGCGCCGACAATCTCTTCTTTTGCCGCATAACTTTCGGCCGCGTGCGTCATGATACGTTCACGCAGTGTCTCTTCATGCAGATCCGGTTCTTTGTCCAGCCATTCGCTAATCGGCAGATCCAGATCGAAGTCGTTACGCAGGCGCTCTTCAAGGCCCGGTACATCCCACATTTCTTCCAGCGACTGAGGTGGAATGTAGCTGTCGATAATGGATTTATAGACGTCTTCGCGAATGCTGTTGATAGTGTCTGATACATCGGACACATCCAGCAGTTCATTACGCTGGCTGTAGATAGCACGACGCTGATCGTTGGCCACGTCGTCATATTCCAGCAGCTGCTTACGAATATCGAAGTTACGGCTTTCCACTTTACGCTGTGCGTTGGCAATGGCTTTGGTCACCCACGGATGCTCAATGGCCTCGCCCGGTTTCATGCCCAGCTTGCGCATCATGTTTGAAACACGATCCGAAGCAAAGATACGCATCAGCGCATCTTCCATTGACAGGTAGAAGCGTGAAGAACCGGCGTCACCCTGACGGCCTGCACGACCGCGCAGCTGGTTATCGATACGGCGAGATTCATGGCGCTCAGTACCCACGATATGCAGACCGCCAGAGGCCAGCACCGCATCATGACGAATCTGCCAGGCGGCTTTAATCTCGTTGATTTGCGCATCGGTTGGGTTTTCAAGCTCGGCAACGTCCGCATGCCAGCTACCGCCCAGCATGATATCGGTACCACGGCCCGCCATGTTTGTCGCGATGGTAACCGCGCCTGGTTGACCAGCCTGCGCCACGATATCCGCTTCGCGGGCGTGAAACTTAGCATTCAGTACGTTGTGTTTAATGCCTGCACGTGTCAGCTCGTTCGATACCACTTCTGATTTTTCGATGGAGATCGTACCCACCAGAACCGGCTGCCCGTTAGCCGTACGCTCACGAATATCTTCGATGATGGCGTCAATCTTCTCTTTCTCGGTCATATAAACCAGATCGGCAAGATCTTTACGCACCATCGGACGGTTGGTCGGGACAACAATCGTGTCGAGTTTGTAGATGGAACTGAACTCAAACGCTTCTGTATCAGCCGTACCGGTCATCCCTGCCAGCTTGTCGTAGAGGCGGAAGTAATTCTGGAAGGTGATTGACGCCAGCGTCTGGTTTTCGTTTTGAATTTCAACGCCTTCTTTGGCTTCAACGGCCTGATGCAGACCATCTGACCAACGACGGCCCTGCATCGTACGACCCGTGTGCTCATCAACAATGACAACTTCACCCTCTTTGACGATGTAATCAACGTCACGCGTGAACAGCGCATGGGCGCGAAGCGCAGCGGTAACGTGGTGCATCAGCATGATATTGGTCGGTGAATAAAGCGACTCACCTTCTACCATGATGCCCTGGCTCACCAGCAGTTCTTCAACTTTGACCAGGCCGCGCTCGCTCATATGTGCCTGGCGCGCTTTCTCATCAACCCAGTAGTCACCTTCGCCCTGGAAATTGTCTGAGTCTTCTTTTTCCTGACGAATCAGATGAGGAATGATTTTATTCACTTTGGTGTACAGGTCTGAACTGTCTTCTGCCGGACCCGAGATGATTAATGGCGTACGGGCTTCATCAATCAGGATGGAGTCAACCTCATCCACCAGTGCATAGTGCAGCTTACGCTGTACGCGCTCGTCAGGGCTGAACGCCATGTTGTCACGCAGGTAGTCGAAACCGTATTCGTTGTTGGTACCGTAAGTAATGTCTGCGGCATAAGCTTCACGTTTGGCGACGGAAGGCAGGCCTGACATGTTGATCCCGACGCTCAGGCCAAGGAACTCAAACAGGGGGCGGTTATTTTCCGCATCACGCTGGGCCAGATAATCGTTGACGGTAACGACGTGTACGCCTTTTCCGGTTAACGCGTTCAAATAGGCTGGCAGGGTTGCCGTCAGGGTTTTACCTTCACCGGTGCGCATCTCTGCAATACAGCGGTTATTCAGCACCATCCCGCCAATCAGCTGCACGTCGAAGTGGCGCATGCCAAACACACGCTTACTGGCTTCACGTACCGTCGCAAAAGCTTCAGGAATCAGGCTTTCGAGTGATTCCCCTTTTTTCAGGCGCTCACGGAACAGCTCAGTTTTGGCTTTCAGTTCTTCATCAGAGAGCGCTTCGAATTCCGGCTCCATCTTGTTGATGATATCAACGTTTTTGCGCATACGGCGCAAAGTACGATCGTTGCTGCTACCAAAAACTTTGGTCAACATTTTGATTAACATAATAAATATATTCTCAATTCAGCCGGGTCACCCGGACTGCGAAATCTAAAATGGGATTTAAAGCACAAAGATTAGCAGAACAATGGCGCGGGTCCGGCACGGATACCGTGCACTTTGCCGTGTCCGTCAGCCTGTGAGGATACCGGAGCAGCAGGAAGAGGTTGCGGGGACAAACCAACAGGGATGCCGGACTGTGCCGCCTGAGACGTTAATAACGCATGAAGGGAATCAATCAACGCCAGCTTTTGTGCGGCCAGCGGATGCACCTGCTCTTCCGCCTGCGCCTGTGGCGTTAACGTGAAAGAGAGATGGCGGATAACCGTGCGAATGGCATGCTGGTGCCAGTAGTCAACCGTAAAACTGGGGCGTCGCGAGGCTTCCTGAAGACGGATCAAATGATCAAAACGGACCGCATTGCCAATGAACAGGCTACTGGCTGAGGCTTCGGATGCCGTATTGAGCTCAGTGGTTTGCGCACACGCCGGCAAGCCAAGACTGGCCGCCACCATTCCCAGGAGGAAATGAGGCCAGAAATAGCGTCTACCTATTTGTCGCCAGCGTAGAAAAATTCCGATCACAATTGTTCCATTGCGCATAACATTTTAATTATTCACTGCTGTTTTCAGCAGCATGCAGCCTGTAAAAGCGCCAGAGATAGTAACACTAATGTGGCGCGGCGACACCTGAGTTTAGTGCGACAGTGGGAGAAATCGCGCGCGATTGTGCAGCAATTCAGCAATTGGTCGTTCTGAGCGGAGAATGCTGTCGCAGCAAGCGGAAATGAATGGCGAGGCAATAAAAAACGGCTGGTGCAACTGACCGGAGAGAGTGTCAGCGCAACCAGCCGTTTTTACGTTCTGAGCCGATATCAGGCCAGAACCAGATTAGGTGCTTTAAACGCCAGTGGCAATTCAGCTTCGTCTTCGAAGGTCGCCCATTCCCAGGCTTCCTGCTTCGCCAAAACGGCCTGCAGCAGTTTGTTGTTCAGAGCATGACCCGATTTGTACGCGGTAAACGCGCCAATAACGTTATGGCCACACATAAACAGATCGCCGATGGCATCTAACATTTTGTGACGCACAAACTCGTCTTCAAAACGCAGGCCTTCTTCATTAAGCACGCGGAAATCATCAAGGCCAATCGCACAATCTAAACTACCGCCCAGGCACAGGCCTTTAGACTGCAGATATTCGATTTCACGCATGAAGCCAAAAGTACGTGCACGGCTGATCTGACGAACAAACGCTTCGGCAGAGAATTTCATCTGGTAACGCTGAGAGCTGGAATCGATAGCCGGGTGATTGAAATCAATGGTGAAATCAAGCGAGAAACCGTTGTAAGGTTTGATCTCAGCCCATTTGTCACCGTCTTCAACACGCACGGTCTGCTTAACACGCACAAATTTCTTTGCGCTGTTCAACTGCTCGATGCCTGCGTCCATCAGCAGATAGATGAAAGGCGCTGCACTGCCGTCCATAATTGGGATTTCTGGCGCATCAACTTCGACAATAATGTTGTCAATGCCCAGACCTGCCAGTGCGGCATTTAAGTGTTCAACTGTCGAAATACGCACGCCTTCATCGTTCACCAGGCAGGTGCTCAGCATGGTGTCGCGCACGTATTTTGCATCAGCCGGAAAATCAACCGGTGGATTCAAGTCAGTGCGACGATAGATGACCCCGGTATTAGCCGGCGCAGGGCGCAGGGTCAGGCTGACTTTCTTGCCGGTATGTAAACCGACACCTGTCGCCTGAACAATACGTTTTAATGTCCTTTGTTTGATCATCGTTATTATCTCGCAATATCGCTTTCCGACCGCCAGTATACGTTACCAGCGGGCGAACACTTTAGCACAAAGAGCGGGAAATCCCAATTATAAGGTTATTCCTAGTCGGCCTGCTTGCGCAAAAACGCCGGAATATCAAGGTAATCGGGCTCTTTGTTTGACTGTGCACTCTGATCGTTTACCACTTTCGCAGCAGGTTTTTGCTCCTGCGGCAGCGGGGACATACCATGCTGCTGGTAACGATGATCCATGACAGGCTGGCTGGCAGGTTTGTTCGTTACCAGCGTGATCTCTGGACGCTTATCCATGCCGATACCGGTTGCCACCACGGTGACGCGCAGTTCGTCATTCATCTCTGGATCCAGAGAGGTACCAATTACAACGGTCGCGTTGTCTGAAGCGAAGGCGCGGATAGTGTTACCCACGGTTTCGAACTCATCCAGACGCAGGTCGAAGCCCGCAGTAATGTTGACCAGCACGCCGCGCGCACCAGAGAGGTCGATATCTTCCAGCAGTGGACTGGAGATCGCCATCTCAGCGGCTTCTTCTGCACGGTCTTCACCACAAGCCACGCCTGAACCCATCATCGCGTAACCCATTTCTGACATCACGGTACGTACGTCAGCAAAGTCCACGTTCATCAAGCCAGGACGGGTAATCAGCTCGGCGATCCCCTGTACGGCGCCTTTCAGCACGTCGTTAGCCGCACCAAACGCGTCGAGCAGGGAAATACCACGTCCGAGAACTTTTAACAGCTTGTCGTTTGGGATAGTGATCAGTGAATCCACGTGCTTGGACAGCTCAGCGATCCCCTGCTCAGCAAAGGCCATGCGCTTTTTGCCTTCAAAATTGAAGGGCTTGGTCACGACCGCAACGGTCAAAATACCTAGATCTTTGGCCACTTCAGCCACAACAGGCGCAGCGCCGGTACCGGTACCGCCACCCATACCTGCTGCGATGAACACCATGTCTGCCCCTTCCAGCGCAGAACGCAGTGCTTCGCGATCTTCCTCTGCAGAGTTACGGCCGACTTCCGGGTTCGCACCCGCTCCCAGTCCTTTGGTAATGTTATTACCAATCTGGATGGTCTGGCCGACTGCTGTTTTACGCAACGCCTGCGCGTCGGTATTCACAGCGAAGAATTCCACACCTTCGATACGCTCGCGTACCATGTGCTCTACGGCGTTGCCACCGCCACCGCCGACGCCGATGACTTTAATCACCGCGTCATTGGTTAATTCCATAGGTTCAAACATGATTTCTCTCCGTTATGTGCCTGTCGCCTGGAGATCACTAAAGAAAACAGCATGATCCCCTTTTACAAAAATTAAAACTCTTTTTTTAACCAACTATTAATACGTTTAAACCAGTTACCCACGGAAACGCGCTTTTCAGCCTCTGCGTCACCGTTCATATGTGACTCTTTACCGTAGTGCAACAGCCCGACCGCCGTGGAATAGTAAGACTCCTGGGCGTAGTCCGTCAGGCCAGTAATGTTCAGCGGCTGTCCAATGCGCACCTGCGTATGGAATACGCGCTGCGCGCAGGCTGCCAGACCTTCAATCTGCGCCGCACCGCCGGTTAACACAATCCCGGCTGCCAGATGGTGCTTAACGCCCTGCTGGCGAAGCTGTTCCTGTAACTGCAAAATCTCGTCATTGACCAGATTTAAAAGCTCGGTATAACGTGGCTCAATCACCTCTGCCAGCGTCTGACGTTGCAGGCTTCGTGGCGGACGTCCGCCTACGCTCGGCACTTCAACGTTTTCATCTTTACCTACAATCGATCCTAGCGCACAGCCGTGACGCACTTTAATGGCTTCCGCATCGGTGGGCGGCGTACCAAATGCGTAGGCGATATCGCTGGTTACCACATTCCCCGCATAGGGAATCACCTTAGTATGACGCAATGCACCGCCAGTATAGACGGCGATATCCATTGTGCCGCCACCAATATCCACGACACAAACACCCAGCTCACGTTCGTCTTCGGTCAGGACCGCAAAGCTGGACGCCAGACCGGCAAAAATCAGTTGGTCAACTTTGAGGCCACAACGTTCAACGGCTTTAACAATATTTTTTGCCATGTCGTTGTGACAGGTGATCAAATGCACCTTTGCCTGCATGCGCACACCAGACAGGCCGACCGGATTTTTGATGCCTTCCTGGTAGTCGATAGCATATTCCTGCGGAATAACGTGCAGGATACGATGCTCATCACGAACGCGCACTGACTTCGCAGTATGCACCACGTTCTCGACATCATCCTGAGTCACTTCCTCTTCGGAAATCGGAACCATCCCGATTTCGTTCTGACAGCTGATATGTTTGCCCGATAATGCAAGGTAAACAGAGGAGATCTGGCAATCCGCCATCAACTCAGCCTGATCGATGGCGCGCTGAACGCATTTCACCACCGACTCAAGATCGTTTACGCCGCCTTTATCCATACCGCGGGACGGACAACTGCCGACCCCAATAATATTGACCATACCATCGGGCAGAATTTCCCCAACCAGGGCGGCGACCTTCGCAGTGCCGATTTCGAGTCCAACTACCAGTTTTCTGTCCGTTGCCTTGATCATTGTTGTTTAGCCTGTGCCTGGTTTTGTTGCTGATTACTGTCCTGTGGATCCATCACTATCGGTGTCCAGCCAACAGAAGCGCCAGAGTCATAGCGTAAATCAACCGAGTTGATGCGCTTGTGTTCATTCTGACCTTGCTGCAGCAGCACCGGATAGAGCTCAATAAAACGATTCAGACGCTTCATGGTATCGGTCCGCCCCAGCTCAATACGGACATCATCGCTGGTCACTAACTGCCATGAACGTCGCGCCGTCATCGACGCCACCTTCAGGGTAAACTTCCTGGCCTTCAGCACGTCATCCATACTGTGATAACCCGCCAGCACCTCTTTTTCACTGCCTTCTGGACCGTATAACATCGGCAGCGTTTCTTTACCCATGTGGTTAGCCGGGACGCTGAATGACACACCGTCGCTGTCCACCATGTGTGAGTCATTCCAGCGCGCTACCGGTGTAAACTCCACCAAATGAATTTTCAGTTCGTCTGGCCACTGCTTACGCACACTAACCTGTTTAATCCATGGCAACCGTTCTATCTGCTGCTGGATCACGTTCACGTCCTGCGACATAAACGTGCCCGGTGAACCCAGTGACAAAATCGCCTGACGAATATCGTCATGGGTTGTGTAGTGCAGTTGCCCTGTGACCACCAGCTTCGACAGGGGTAAACGGGAGGCATCGTTCATCCACTTCAGAACGACCAGGCCACCCGCAATCATTACGCCCATCACCATCAGCAGAAACACGATGCCGAAGAGCCGGGCACCGTTACTGCGACCGGTGCGTGCCCGCTCCTGCGCTTCACGATTACGTACATTCATCGCCGCCTGTGACATATCAGTCGGCCAACTCCAGAATACGTACGACCAGTTGAGAAAATGTCAGCCCGGCCTGCTTTGCCGCCATCGGCACTAAGCTGTGGCTGGTCATGCCCGGTGAGGTGTTCGCTTCCAGCAGTTGGAAGTGTCCTTGATCGTCAGTCATGACATCAACGCGTCCCCAGCCGCTGCATCCGAGTGCACGCCAGGCTGACCACACCAGCTGTTGTAATTCCGCCTCGCGCTCGGCACTCAGCCCGGCTGGACAGAAGTACTGAGTATCGTCAGAAATGTATTTCGCTTCATAGTCATAGAACTCGCTGGCAGTCTTTATTTTTATCGCGGGCAGAATCTGGTCACCCAGAATGCCAACGGTATATTCCTCACCGCTCAGAAAAGCTTCGACCAGCACATTGTCGTCGTGGCGAAACGCCTCTTCCAGCGCAGCTGGCAGATCGCTTAACTGGTTTACACGGCTGATGCCGACGCTGGATCCCTCGCTGCTCGGTTTCACGAACAGGGGTAATCCCAATGCGCTAATCGCCGCCTCGGTCGTCGCATCCAGACCGCTCTGCATCTGTTCACGCGTAATCCAGACAAATTTACCCGCCGGCAGTCCCCTGCCCTGCCACAGCAGTTTGGTGCGCAACTTGTCCATGGTGACGGCGGAAGCCATCACACCGCTGCCGGTGTAAGGCAACTGCAGGAATTCCAGCACCGCCTGAAGCGTGCCGTCCTCGCCGCCGCGACCATGCAGGGCGATAAACACTTTTTCAAAACCTTGCGCGGTTAACTCCAGCACTGAGACGTCGCGGGTATCAATACCCTGTGCATCAATACCGGCTTCACGCAGGCCCGCCAGCACGGCACCGCCGGACATCAGGGACACGTCGCGCTCGGCTGACGTGCCGCCCATTAAAACGGCAACTTTAGTCATGACGGCCCTCCACTTTACGTGCTGGCTGCAGTTTGCATTCAGCCAGCTTCCGCGCCACTTTACCGACGTTTCCTGCCCCCTGAACCAGAATCAGATCGTTGCCTGACAGCAAAGGCGCCAGCATTTCAACGAGCGCATCATGTTCCGGCACCAGAATAGGATCGACCTTGCCGCGATGACGAATGGCGCGGCACAGTGCACGGCTGTCTGCGCCTGGGATGGGCGTTTCGCCTGCGGCGTAGACATCCAGCATCAGCAAAACGTCAACCTGAGACAGCACGTTGGCAAAATCATCAAACAGGTCACGCGTGCGGGTATAACGGTGCGGCTGAAACACCATCGCCAGTTTTTTATCCGGCCAGCCCGCTCGCGCGGCTTTAATGGTGGCGTCAACTTCCGTGGGATGATGACCATAATCGTCCACCAGCATGGCGGTGCCAGGCTGCCCATTAACCGGCTCCGTAGGAAACTCACCCAGTTGGTCGAAACGACGACCGGTACCCTGGAAGCTTTCCAGCGCAGCCAGAATCGCGCTGTCTTCAATCCCTTCTTCGCTGGCCACCGCCACGGCGGCGGCGGCGTTTAAAGCATTGTGTCGACCCGGCGCATTCAGAGTGATCTGTAACGGCGCTTTGTCCTGACGAATCAGGCTGAAATGAACCTGCGCGCCGCGTTGTTCAAACGCCTCGATGCGAAAGTCGGCGTCGTCGCTGAAACCATAAGTAGTAATCTGGCGGCCGACACGCGGCAGCAGATCGCGGATCACGGCATCATCAACACACATCACCGCACGACCGTAAAACGGCAAATTGTGCAGGAAATTAATGAACGTCTGCTTCAGGTTTTCAAAATCGCCCTGATAGGTGTCCATATGATCCGCTTCGATATTGGTGACAACGGCGACCATTGGCTGTAAGTGCAGGAATGACGCATCGCTCTCGTCCGCTTCGGCGATCAGGTAGCGGCTACTGCCCAGACGTGCATGCGTGCCTGCGGCTTTTACCAGCCCCCCATTCACAAAGGTGGGGTCCAGACCGCCTTCCGCGTAAATGCTCGAGACCATCGCCGTCGTGGTGGTTTTGCCGTGCGTGCCGGCAATCGCAATACCGTGGCGAAAACGCATCAGCTCTGCCAGCATCTCTGCGCGGCGGATGACCGGGATTCGCTGTTCGCGTGCAGCCACCAGCTCAGGGTTGTCCTGCGCCACCGCACTGGAGACCACGACAACGCTGGCATCCGTTACGTTTTCCGGGCGATGGTTAAAGTAAATGGTCGCGCCCAGATTGATCAGATTCTGTGTCACCGGATTTGGCGCCAGATCAGAACCGCTGATATGGTAACCTTCATTCGCTAACACTTCGGCAATACCGCCCATGCCAGCACCACCGATGCCGACAAAGTGAATGTGCCGGACGCGACGCATCTCGGGCACGATAGAACGCAGTTTCGCCAGTTGTTGTGTATTCATTACGCTTTATTACCTACCTACTCATTCAGTTTGTGCTCAATATGAGCACGGGTCAGCCAGGCTGACCTGATGCGTTAATGTGCGGCGCGAGCCACTTCCTGCGCGACCCGTTCAGTCGCATCGGGTACCGCCACCTCGTGGGCTTTTTCAGCCATCGCGAGTAATGTTGGTCGATCCCAGTGACGCAACGTTTCCGCTACCGCCTCCGCTGTAAACTGCGGCTGCTCAAAAATTTTGGCTGCACCTGCGCCCTCAAGCGGCAAGGCATTCCAGTACTGCTGACGATCTTTATGCTGAAACGGCACGAAGATCGCCGGTAATCCTGCCGCGGCGATCTCACTCACCGTCAGTGCACCTGAGCGACAAATCACGACGTCTGCCCAGGCGTAGGCCGCTGCCATATCATCAATAAACTCGGTCACCTTGTGATGGTCCTGACCCGCTTGCTGATAAGCATGTTGAACGTCCTGCAACGCGCCTTTTCCGGTCTGATGCCAGACGGTAATCTGCTCACCCAGTAGAGCCGCAATCTGGGGCACGGTCTGGTTAAGGATACGTGCGCCCTGGCTGCCACCCACCACCAGAATACGGATAGCGCCGCTGCGCCCGGCCAGACGCTGAGCCGGTGAGGGCAGTGCCAGCACGTCTGTACGTACCGGGTTTCCTACCACCTCTGCGTGAGGAAAGGCGCCGGGAAACGCCTGCATAACCTTGGTGGCGATTTTTGCCAGCCACTTGTTTGTCAGCCCGGCGATCCCGTTTTGCTCATGCAGCACCACAGGAACACCGCAGCTCCATGCAGCCAGGCCACCCGGCCCCGAAACATAGCCACCCATGCCCAGCACAACGTCAGGCTTCCAGGCTTTAATAATCTTGCGAGCCTGACGCCAGGCGTTGAAAATACGCACCGGTGCCAACAGCAGGGCTTTGATGCCCTTGCCGCGTAATCCGCTGATACGAATGAAGTCGATGTCGATACCGTGCTTCGGTACCAGATCGGCTTCCATACGATCTGCAGTGCCTAACCAGCGAACTTCCCAGCCCTGCGCTTTCAGATGATGGGCAACAGCCAGCCCCGGGAAAACGTGTCCACCGGTGCCACCTGCCATTACCATCAATCGTTTACCACTCATCGACCACCTCGGGTAAACGCCTGCGCTTTAGCCAGACGCGTTTCATAATCAATACGTAACAAAAATACGATGGCCGTCGACATAATGATCAAACTCGAGCCACCGTAACTAATCAGCGGCAACGTCAGACCTTTGGTCGGTAACATACCGGCCGCAGCGCCCACGTTGACCAGTGCCTGAAAGCTGAACCACACGCCAATTGAACAGGCTAAAAAGCCGGAAAAACGTTGATCAAGTTCAAGCGCGCGCCGGCCAATCGACATCGCACGAAAAGCCACGAAGAATACCATTAACAGCGCTAAAACCACACCGATGTAACCCAGTTCTTCTCCGATAATGGAGAAAATAAAGTCGGTATGGGCTTCGGGCAAATACTCCAGTTTCTGAACCGAATTCCCCAGCCCCTGCCCCCAGAATTCACCGCGGCCAAACGCCATCAGAGACTGCGTCAGCTGGTAGCCGCTGCCGAACGGATCTTCCCACGGATTCCAGAACGAGGTGACACGGCGCATACGGTATGGCTCGGCGATGATCAGCAGCACCACAGCAAAGATGCCGGAGCCGATAATGGCCAGGAACTGCCACAGTTTGGCCCCCGCCAGAAACAGCATCGCCAGCGTAGTGACAAACAGCACTACCACCGTCCCCAAATCGGGCTGGGCCAGCAGCAGTACGGCCAGCACCACCATCACGCCCATTGGCTTACAAAAGCCCCAGAAGTTATTTCGCACCTCTTCTACCTTGCGCACCAGGTAACTGGCGAGATAGCAGAAGAGCGTGAGTTTAGATAACTCAGCGGGCTGAATACGCAGCGGCCCCAAGGCAATCCAGCGTGACGCACCGTTTACCGAGCTGCCCACCACCAACACAATCAGCAGCATGGCGACGGAAACCATCAGCATTATGTTGCTGTAGCGCTGCCAGAAATCCATCGGAACGCGCAGCGTGACCAGCGCCATGCCGAATGCCAGCGCAATATAGAACGCATCACGCTTGGCAAAGTAGAACGGATCGTCATTCAGACGCTGACCTACTGGCATTGATGCCGACGTCACCATCACAAAACCAATCGCGGCTAATCCCAGGGTTAACCACAGCAGCGTACGATCGTAGAGCACCAGTGAGGTATCGTCGCTCTCACGCGACCCCATCACCCAGTTGCTCAGGCGACCTGACAGATAATTCACTATGCCTGCACCAGGAATCCGCATCAGCTTAACTCCCTGGCCAGCTGCGCGAAGACGTCACCGCGCTGTTCAAAATTGCGAAACTGATCGAGGCTGGCACAGGCGGGGGAAAGCAGTACCATATCGTCCGGCTGGACCTGTCTGGCGATCTGCTCCATGGCCTGCTGCAGCGTATCGGTACGCACCGCCACGTCAGGCCGCAGCGCGGCGAGCGCATCGCCATCGCGACCAAAGCAGTACAGCCGGATACGATCGCCTTGCAGATAAGTGGCCAGCGGCGAGAAATCAGCCGATTTCCCATCGCCCCCGAGCAGCAGCCAGAGCGTGCCGTTAACCTCTAAGCCTTTCAGTGCCGCTTCCGTGCTGCCAACGTTGGTCGCTTTTGAATCATTGATCCAGCGCACCCCGCGACTCTGATGAACCAGTTGAAAGCGGTGTGGCAGTCCAGAGTACGCTGCCAGCGCAGACAGGCTGGTTGAGCGGGGCAGCCCTACCGCATCTGCCAGCGCTAAAGCCGCCAGCGCATTGGTGTAATTGTGTTGGCCTACCAGCGTCATTTCGTCGGTATTCAGGACCTTCTCGCCTTTGGCGCGCAGCCAGATGCTGCCCTGCTGCTTATTAAGGTGATAATCGCCAATATCGATGCCAAAACTCACGCAGCGCGCGTCAGCGCCGCGTACCGGCATCGTCATGCCATCATCCGCGTTCACGACACAGACCTGCGCGTTTTCGTAAATCCGCAGTTTTGCTGCCCGATACTGCTGCATACCTAACGGATAGCGATCCATATGATCTTCAGTCACGTTAAGGATGGTGGCCGCTGCGGCTTTCAGGCTGTGAGTGGTCTCCAACTGAAAGCTGGACAGTTCAAGGACATAGAGCTGCGCAGGCGCTTTCAGCAGGCTGAGGGCGGGTAAGCCAATGTTGCCGCCGACACCGACCTGCCAGCCTGCGGCCTTCGCCATTTCGCCGACTAAGGTGGTGACCGTACTTTTTCCGTTCGAACCGGTAATTGCCACGATGGGTGCCTGTGCTTCACGGCAAAACAGCTCAATATCGCCCACGATTTCGATGCCCGCATCCGCGGCTTCGCACAGCGCCGGATGTGCCAGCGCAATACCGGGGCTGGCAACAATCAGGTCGGCAGCCAACAGCCAGTCGCTGTTGATCCCGCCCACATAGCGCTCCACCTGCTCAGGCAGCTTGTCCAGCCCGGGCGGTGACATACGGGTATCCATCACGCGTGGCGTTACGCCCTGCGCTACAAAGAAATCAACACAGGACAGCCCGGTCAGGCCCAGTCCGATGATGACAACTTTTCTCCCGCGATAGTCAGCCATGATTAACGTACCTTCAGCGTCGCCAGGCCAATCAGCACCAGCATGAGCGAAATAATCCAGAAGCGCACAATCACGCGCGGCTCCGGCCAGCCTTTAAGTTCATAGTGGTGGTGAATCGGCGCCATACGGAAAATGCGTTGCCCGCGGAGCTTGAACGATCCCACTTGCAGGATCACCGACAGGGTTTCAACAACAAACACGCCGCCCATGATCACGAGTAAAAATTCCTGACGCAGCAGCACGGCGATGGTGCCCAGTGCGCCGCCCAGCGCCAGCGATCCGACATCCCCCATAAACACCTGGGCCGGATAGGTGTTGAACCAGAGGAACCCTAAGCCCGCCCCCACGATAGCGGTACAGACGATCACCAGTTCGCCAGCGTGGCGCAGATAAGGAATATGCAGATATTCTGCGAATTTCACGTTACCCGTTGCCCAGGCAACCAGCGCAAAGCCCGCCGCAACAAAGACGGTCGGCATGATCGCCAGGCCGTCCAGACCATCGGTGAGGTTAACGGCATTGCCGGTGCCGACGATGACGAAGTAAGCCAGTACGATGTAAAACAAGCCCAGCTGTGGCATAACATCTTTAAAGAAAGGCACCACCAGCTCGGTCGCCGGGGTATCTTTTCCGGCCAGGTAAAGCGCAAAAGCGACGCCCAGAGAGATCACCGACATCCAGAAATATTTCCAGCGCGCAATCAGCCCTTTCGTGTCTTTACGGACCACTTTGCGGTAATCGTCGACAAAGCCGATCACGCCAAAGCCCACCAGCACCACCAGTACGCACCAGACGTACGGGTTGGAAGGGTAAGCCCACATCAATACTGACAGGGTTATCGACGTCAAAATCATGATGCCGCCCATGGTCGGCGTACCGCGCTTGCTAAAGTGCGACTCCGGACCATCGTTACGCACAACCTGGCCGATTTGCAGTTTTTGCAGCCACGCAATCAGCCGTGGGCCCATCCACAGTGAAATAAACAGTGCGGTCAGCAGGCTGACAATGGCGCGAAACGTCAGATACGAAAAGACGTTGAAGCCGGAATAAAATGCGACCAGATGCTCGGCCAGCCAAACTAACATGTTCCTTTCTCCTGTAAACTCTGTACTACCTGCTCCATGGCGGCACTACGCGAGCCCTTAATCAATACGGTCATTTCCTGGTGTTCGGACAGCAGCTGGCGTAAACGTTCAGTCAGCGCGGTTTTATCGCTGAAATGTTCGCCAACGCCACTGCTTTCACTCAGGAAGTGGCTGAACTGACCGGTGCTGAGCACCCGATCCAGCCCTGCAGCTTTAGCCGCCAGCCCGACTTCACGATGAAACTTTTCGCTTTCATCACCTAATTCAGCCATATCGCCCACGACCATCACACGGTAGCCCGGCATCTCAGACAGCACCTGTGCCGCCGCAACCATCGATCCGACGTTGGCGTTATAGCTGTCATCCAGAATGAGTTGATGCTCAGAGAGGCGAACAGGGAATAAGCGGCCGGGAACGGACTGAAGTCTTTTCAGGCCCGCCTGAACTGCGCTAAGCGGCGCATCGACCGACAGGGCGAGCGCAGCAGCGGCCAGCGCATTGGCGATATTGTGCCGCCCGGGCAACGGCAGAATGATGTCGGCTTCTCCACGGGGCGTGTGCATCACAAAATGGGTCCCATCCTGACGAATGCGGATATCATGCGCACCGAAGTCACAGTCTGCGGCCTGAGGCGAGAAACGCCAGACCGTTTTACCGTGCAGGTTCTCCTGCCAGCGCGGCCAGTCATTGCTGTCAGCATTTAAAATGGCCGTTCCCCTGGCAGGCAGGCCGTAAAAAATTTCACCCTTCGCTTTTGCTACACCTTCCAGCGACCCGAAGCCTTCGAGGTGCGCGGCGGCCAGATTATTGACCAGTGCCGCTTCCGGACGAACCAGGTCAGTGGTGTAAGCGATTTCGCCCTGATGATTGGCGCCAAGCTCAATGACGGCATACTGATGTTCTGGCGTGAGACGCAGCAAGGTCATGGGCACGCCAAAATCGTTATTCAGGTTACCGGCGGTATGCAGCGTTTCGCCGCACTGACGCAAAATGGACGCGGTCATCTCTTTCACTGACGTTTTGCCGGATGAGCCGGTCAGCGCGACAACGCGGGCAGTGGCCTGCTGGCGCACCCATGCTGCCAGCTTACCAAAGGCGATACGCGTATCTTTTACAACCACCTGAGGCACTGAGACAGGTAAATGCTTACTCACCAGCAAGGCTTTGACACCCTTGGCGATGGCATCTTCTGCAAAGTCGTGGGCATCAAAACGCTCGCCCACGATGGCCACAAACAGGCTGCCTGCGGTGACCTTACGGGTATCCGTCGTGACGTCATTTAAAACCAGGTCATCGCCGTGCAGGGTGCCGCTGGCGATCTCTGCCAATGTGCTCAATGAAACCGGAATCATGCTACGCCTCCTAGCAGTGTGGCGACCGTGGCACGATCGGAGTAATCCAGGCGTTGATTGCCAATAATTTGGTAGTCTTCGTGACCTTTTCCAGCCACCAGTACGATGTCATCGGGCTGGGCCTGCATAATGGTGCTGGTCACGGCCTGCGCCCGACCGGCGACCACGCGGGCACGGCCAGGGTCAAGCAGCCCACTCAGAATATCCTGTACGATGGCCTGCGGATCTTCGCTTCGTGGGTTATCATCTGTCACCACCACGATGTCGGCAAATTGCTCAGCGATCGCTCCCATTAGTGGGCGCTTACCTTTATCACGATCGCCGCCACATCCAAACAGGCACCATAGTTTGCCTTTGCAATGCAGCCGCGCCGCTTCGAGCGCTTTCTCTAATGCATCTGGCGTATGGGCATAATCCACTACCACGGTGGGTTTACCGGTGGCGCTAAAGACCTCCATGCGTCCGTTCACCGGCTGCAGTCTTGCCGCTGCGCGCAGCAGATCGTCCAGGGCGTAGCCCAGCGCCAGCAGCGTCGCCAGCGCCAGCAGTAAATTGCTGACGTTGAAGGCGCCCATCAGGCGACTGTTCATTTCGCCCTCGCCCCAGCTGGAGTCAAAACGAATGTGCGCACCATTGTCGTGATAATTCACGTCAGTCGCACGAAGCCAACGGCCATGACAGCCGGGCTGCAGATTATTTTCCATCGTGACGGCCACAGCGTCTGGCAGGTTTGCCAGCCAGCGGCGACCGACCTCATCGTCAGCATTGATAATGGCCACACCGACCTGATGTTCGGAAAACAGCAGCCATTTAGCGGACTCGTACTGCTGCATGTCACCGTGATAATCAAGATGGTCGCGACTGAGATTCGTAAAGACGGCAGCGGCAAACGGCAGCGCTGCGACCCGATGCTGTACCAGCCCGTGCGAGGAAATTTCCATTGCCGTCAGCGATGCGCCCTTCCTGACCAGTTCGTCCAGGTTATGTTGCACATCCACCGCTGAACCGGTGGTGTTTTCAGCCGGGACCAGTTGCCCGACCAGACCATTGCCGACTGTCCCCATCACCGCGCTGGTTTCACCCAGCAGGCTGGCCCACTGCGCCAGCAGCTGTGTGGTCGTGGTTTTGCCGTTCGTACCGGTCACGCCAATCAGTTTCTGCTTTTCGCCCGGCTGCTGGTAAAAACGGCCTGCCAGGGCAGAAAGACGCTGATGCAGTTGCGCCAGATAAATCACCGGTACGCCGTGCATCTCCCGAATTTCACCGTCGCTTGCTTCCCCTTCCGCTTCCGCGATAACGGCCGCCACGCCCTGCGCAATTGCCTGAGGAATAAACCGGCGTCCGTCAACCTGATGGCCTGCAATTGCAACAAACAGATCACCTGCAGCCGCTAAGCGACTGTCCAGAGTCATGTCACGCAACGGGCGCGCAGGTGCGTCAGGCACCCACGGTCCGAGTAAGTCGCGCAGGTTACGATCTGTCACTTGATTCCTCACTTCTGTTTGTCACCAACTCGTTTTTGTCATTGGTCGGCAGGGCATCCGGTTCGATGTTCATGGTGCGCAGCACGCCGCCCATGATGGCACCGAACACCGGTGCAGAAACCGCACCACCATAATATTTACCGGCCTGGGGATCGTTAATGACCACCACCAGCGCAAAACGAGGGCGACTGGCAGGCGCAACGCCTGCGGTATACGCAATGTATTTATTCACGTAACGACCATCCGGGCCGACCTTTTTCGCCGTACCGGTTTTGATCGCCACGCGATAGCCTTTAATGGCGGCTTTTACCCCGCCGCCGCCCGGTAGCGCCACGCTTTCCATCATGTGGACCACGGTTTTCACGAGGGCCTCAGGAAACACGCGCTCTCCGCCTACCGGCGGATCAACTTTCGTTATCGACAGCGGACGGGCAATGCCAAAGCTGCCAATGGTTGCGTAGACTCGCGCTAACTGTAACGGGGTTACCATTAGCCCGTAGCCGAAAGAGAAGGTGGCCCTCTCTATGTCAGACCACCGTTGTTTTTTAGGGTATAAGCCACTACTTTCCCCGACCAGCCCCAAATTGGTCGGTTTGCCCAGCCCAAAGCGCGCGTAAGTTTCTACCAGTGCTGAGGAGGGCATCGCTAACGCCAGTCGTGAAACACCGACGTTACTCGATTTCTGTAAAACACCTGTCAAAGTCAGTTCGTTATAACGCGCGACATCTTTGATTTCATGGCCGTTGACGCGGTAGGGAACGGTATTCAGCACGCTGTTCTCTTTCACCACGCCACGTTGCAGCGCCGTCATCACTACCATCGGCTTCACCGTTGAACCGGGTTCAAAAATGTCGGTGATGGCGCGGTTACGCATCAGGTCTTTGGCCGTGTCGCTCAGATTATTCGGGTTGTATGCCGGACTGTTGGCCATCGCCAGCACTTCACCGGTGTTAACGTCCACCAGCACCGCCGTGCCTGATTCCGCTTTGTTAAACGCCACCGCGTTATTAAGTTCGCGGTAGACCAGCGCCTGCAGGCGTTCGTCGATGCTCAGCGTCAGGTTATGCGCGGCACGGCTGTCTACAGAGGAGATATCTTCGATAACACGGCCATAGCGATCTTTACGTACGGTTCGCTCGCCCGGCTCGCCGGTCAGCCATTTATCGAAGCTCTTTTCGATGCCTTCAATGCCTTCGCCATCAATATTGGTAAAGCCGATGAGGTGTGAGGTGACCTGCCCTGCCGGATAGTAGCGACGGGACTCTTCGCGCAGGTGAATGCCCGGCAGCTTGAGTTTTTTAACATATTCCCCAATGGCGGGATTAACCTGGCGCGCCAGATAAATAAAGCGCCCTTTGGGATTGGCATTTACGCGCGCGGCCAGCTGATCGATCGGGATGGAAAGCGCATCTGACAACGCTTTCCAGCGGCTGTCGAGCGTGACGCCACCGGCATCGTGCAGCTCTTTAGGATCGGCCCAGATCGCATTAACCGGCACGCTGACCGCCAGCGGACGGCCACCGCGATCGCTGATCATCCCGCGCGCGGTCGGCACCGCCTGAACGCGTAAGGAGCGTAAATCGCCCTCTTTAACCAGCTTGTCTGGATTGATTACCTGCAGCCATGCAACCCGGGACAGCAGCCCACCTAACGCCAGCAAAATGCAACCGCATAACAACGCAAAACGCCAGCTTACAAAGCTGGCTTTATCTTCTGGTTTTTTTAACTTCAGCGTTCTTTTTACGCCGTTCATTAGCAGTAACAGATCCTTATTTTTGCACCACGATGTTTTCCTGCGAAGGATCAACGTGCTGCATCTGCAGCTTTTCGGTGGCGATCCGCTCAACGCGGCTGTGATCGCCAAGGGCGTTCTCTTCCAGAATCAAATTGCGCCATTCAATGTCCAGCGCATCGCGCTCCAGCACCAGTTGCTCTCGCTGGGCAGTTAACAGGCGCGTTTTATGCGTAGTGGTGACCACCAACACGGCAGAAACCAGTACAGCAATCAGCAACAGCAGTGGAATTTTGCCTTTGCGCAAAATATCCCCGGCGATAACGCCGGGTAGGCTGTGCCTTTCGTTGCCGATCATGCGTCGGTTCTCTCCGCGATGCGTAAAACGGAACTACGCGCACGGGGGTTCTCTTTCACCTCGGCGTCACCCGGTACCATCTTGCCCAGTAACGTTAACTGACGACCGCCCAGCGCATTGAGCTGCTGTTCGGTCATTGGCAGTCCACGCGGCACCTGCGGCCCCCGACTTTGATCGCGCATAAAGCGTTTTACTAAACGGTCTTCCAGCGAATGGAAGCTAATAACGGACAAACGCCCTTGTGGAGCCAGGACCTCGACCGCGCCTTTCAGGGCGGTATCGATCTCTTCCAGTTCGCTGTTAATCCAGATCCGAATCGCCTGGAAGCTGCGGGTGGCCGGATGTTTAAACTTGTCTTTAATCGGCGTGGCTGCGGCGATCACCTCTGCCAGCTCTTTCGTGCGCGTCATTGGCTGTTCACGGTTGCGCTCGACGATGGCGCGGGCGATGCGTTTTGCAAAACGCTCTTCCCCATACGTTTTCAGCACAAATGCGATATCGGCTTCTTCCGCCTGCTTTAACCATTCGGCGGCAGAGTGGCCCCGCGTTGGATCCATTCGCATATCCAGCGGTCCGTCGCGCATAAAAGAAAAGCCACGTTCAGCATCATCCAGCTGCGGGGACGAAACCCCCAGATCCAGCAAGATGCCGTCGATGCGCCCAACCAGTTCACGCTCTGCCACGTAGTCCGCCAGGGCGGAAAAAGGGCCGTGAACAATGGAAAAGCGCGGATCCTTTATCTCAGCCGCCGCGGCGATAGCTTGTGGGTCACGGTCAATGGCGATGAGCTTTCCACTGGCGCCAAGCTGCGCCAAAATTAAGCGTGAGTGACCGCCACGACCAAAAGTGCCGTCGATGTAGATTCCGTCTTCCT
Organism: Pantoea sp. V106_11; assembly: GCF_029967885.1. Taxonomy (NCBI): domain Bacteria; kingdom Pseudomonadati; phylum Pseudomonadota; class Gammaproteobacteria; order Enterobacterales; family Erwiniaceae; genus Pantoea; species Pantoea sp. V106_11. The sequence continues at coordinate 57,808 of NZ_JASCAK010000025.1, read as the reverse complement.
TGATGTTGAGGCCATTAACCGCCTCATCCAACAGCACGGTGGTGTGTTTGTAATTTTCCTGCATAGCTATAGCGATAAATCCTGCAACCGCTCAGATAAAGGCGCCTGAGCTGACTGTTCTGCGTCAATATCTTCCCTGACTTGTTGATACCAGGTCTGTTCATCCCACAGTTCAAACTTGTTGAACTGCCCAACCAGCATCACTTCTTTGCTTAAATTTGCATGCTGACGAAGCGTATTCGCCACCAGTAAGCGGCCCGCATTGTCCATCTGACATTCACTGGCATGCCCCAACAGCAAGCGCTGCACGCGGCGCTCCAGAGGATTCATGCTGGAAAGACTCGCCAGCTTCTTCTCAATGATTTCCCAGGCGGGCAAGGTGTAGAGCAACAGGCATGGCTGGTGGAGGTCGATGGTACACACCATCTGCCCCTGTGATTCCTCGTTCAGCAAATTGCGATAGCGGGTTGGTACCGCCAGGCGTCCTTTGCTGTCGAGATTGACTAACGTTGCTCCACGGAACATGCCAGTCTCACCCCTCAATTACCCAATAACACCACTTTATCCCACTTTTTACCACAAAACGAGTTTAAGGATCGTAGGAAATCATTGTCAAGCCGGAGCGGCAGGTGAATATGATTATTTACCGAGGCGGGAATTAACGCTGGGAAGGTTTCAAAACGCCAAAAGATGATTAATCAAAATTAAACTAATGAATAACTGAATAAAAAAACCTGCCCCGAAACAGCATGGCTAAAATTAGCGCGCTTATTCCGGCCGAACGGCGGCGCGTCGTTTTGAGACAGGGGACGCATTTTAGGGGATTTCTTAAAGGATGCACAGCGGCACGCGCGCGGACGGGGGTTTTAAACAGCGGCTAAGTTGTAAGTAAACAAGAATGGTCTGTTAAGTTAATTTGTTAGCATAAATGATTAGCGCTGACGCTTTTTTACTTTGAAAGGAAAGAGTTTAAAAACAGCAGGTAATAGTCAGGGGCAGACGCATTGCTGCCCTGATTTTATTTAGAAATTCTGCTTAATTGTCCCCGCCGTAATAAATTACGACGAATTCGGGTTAAACCGGGTTTGGGTTTTCTGGGTTCATCTAAAGAAGCCAACACTAATTCCAGCACCCGTTCGGCGACATCACGATGACGTTGACCCACAGACAGGACCGGACATTCAAGAAAGTCCAGCAGCTCATGATCGCCGAAGGTGGCAATCGCCAGGTCGGCCGGTAAGCGGCCGTTACGTTTCAGCGTAACATCCATAACGCCCTGCAGCAGGCCAAAAGAAGTGGTGAAAAGCGCATCTGGCATTGGATGATTTTCCAGATAGGTTTCGAACAGGGCTGCGGAGGCAGTGCGTTCAAAACTGTTACAGTAAATGTAATCTATCGGGCGCTCATCCCCTTTCCAGGCATCTCTGAAGCCCAGCTCGCGCAGAAAACTGACCGACAATTCAGGTAACGCGCCCATAAACAGCACATTACTGATTTTAAGCTGACGCAATTCAGCAGCCAGCGCAAAGGCATCATCCTGATCGGCACCCACCACGCTGGTAAAGTGTTCGCGATCCAGCGCCCGGTCCAGCGCAATAATCGGCAGCGGGTGATTAATCCAGCGCTGATAAAAAGGATGTTCGGGCGGAAGCGACGTTGAAACGATAATCGCATCAACCTGGCGTTGCAGCAGATGTTCAATACAGCGCATCTCGTTATCGGGCTGATCTTCAGAACAGGCGATCAACAGCTGGTAGCCGCGCTGGCGGGCCTGGCGTTCAAGGTAGTTAGCAATACGCGTGTAACTGGTATTTTCCAGATCGGGGATGACCAGCCCAATCGAGCGCGTGCGACCGGCGCGCAGACCTGCCGCTACCGCATTGGGATGGTAATTGTGCTCGCGCACCACCGCCATGACTTTCTCAACGGTTTTGTCGCTGACACGATACTGCCGTGCTTTCCCATTAATAACGTAACTGGCCGTGGTGCGCGATACACCCGCCAGACGCGCAATTTCATCCAGTTTCACTGTAACCCCACCATTAAACAGGCTTAAGCTGATCGTTAATCCGCAGATAAGCTATGGACATCCTTTCTAGCACATCTAACAGCAGAAAAGTGCGCGTAGCAACCGCTTTTCCGATGGTTGGCTGTCTTACGCATTAAAAAGAAAAAACCCGGCATTTCGCCGGGTTGCAAATTTCGCTGAGGCTACCAGTGCGTCATTAACGCATAATGCGCTCACCACGAGACACGCCCACAATCCCCGAGCGGGCTACTTCAACAATTTCCGCCACTTCCCGGACGGTGTTCAAAAAGGCATCCAGCTTGTCGCTAGTCCCTGCCAGCTGAACCGTGTAAAGCGAAGGCGTAACGTCAATGATCTGTCCACGGAAAATTTCGGCGCTGCGCTTTACTTCTTCACGGCCATAGCCCGTTGCCTGAATTTTCACCAGCATAATTTCACGTTCAACGTAAGCGCCCTGCCCCAACTCCGTGACGCGCAGTACATCGACCAGCTTGTGCAGTTGCTTCTCGATCTGCTCCAGCACTTTCTGGTCGCCCACGGTCTGAATCGTCATGCGTGACAACGTAGGATCGTCAGTGGGCGCAACGGTGAGACTCTCAATGTTATAGCCGCGTTGTGAAAACAGGCCCACTACGCGAGACAATGCGCCGGATTCGTTTTCCAGCAAAACCGATAAAATGCGACGCATAATTATGTCCTCTCCGTTTTGCTCAACCACATTTCGTCCATACTGCCACCGCGAATCTGCATCGGGTAAACATGCTCGCTGCCGTCAACGTTGACGTCAACAAAGACCAGCCGTCCTGTCGCCAGGGTTTCCAGCGCCATGGCCAGCTTCTCTTCCAGCTCAGCGGGATGATTAATGGCAATACCCACGTGGCCATAGGCTTCTGCCAGACGAACAAAATCAGGCAGCGATTCCATATAGGATTGAGAGTGGCGGCCAGAATAGATCATATCCTGCCACTGCTTCACCATGCCCAGGAAACGGTTATTCAGGTTCAGCACCAACACCGGCAAATCGTACTGCAGTGCGGTAGAGAGCTCCTGGATGTTCATCTGAATACTGCCATCGCCCGTAACGCAGATAACGGTTTCGTCAGGCAGGGCCATTTTCACCCCCAGTGCGGCAGGCAGGCCAAAGCCCATGGTGCCGAGACCACCGGAGTTGATCCAGCGACGGGGTTTATCGAAGGTGTAATAGAGGGCGGCGAACATCTGATGCTGACCCACATCCGAGGTCACATAGGCCTCCCCGTTGGTGAGACGACAAATGGTTTCGATAACCGCCTGCGGTTTGATTTTGTCGCTGGTGCGATCGTATTCGAGGCATTGACGACCACGCCAGGTTTCAATCGACTGCCACCAGTCGCGCAGACTGTCCAACTGCTGCTTCGCTTCGCTTTGGTCAAGCAGTTCGAGCATTTGCTGTAACGTCTGTTTGGCATCCCCAACGATCGGAATATCGGCCGCTACCGTTTTTGAAATGGAAGTAGGATCGATATCGATGTGCATCACGGTAGCGTTCGGGCAATACTTCGCCAGATTGTTCGTGGTGCGGTCATCAAAACGGACGCCCACCCCGAAGATCAAATCGGCATTGTGCATGGTCATATTTGCTTCGTAGGTGCCATGCATGCCAAGCATGCCTACGCACTGACGATGACTACCGGGAAACGCGCCCAGCCCCATCAATGACGTGGTAACCGGAATATTCAGGCGCTCGGCCAGCTGCAGCAGTTCGGCTTCGCACGAAGAGGTAATCGCGCCGCCTCCGGCGTAGATCACCGGCTTATGCGCTGCCAGCAACGTGTTTAACGCACGCTTGATCTGGCCCTTATGCCCCTGAATCGTCGGATTATAGGAGCGCATGCTCACTTCCTGCGGATAATGATAAGGCAGCTTATTGGCAGGATTGAGAATATCTTTTGGCAGATCGATAACTACCGGTCCAGGACGCCCCGTGGATGCCAGCCAGAAGGCTTTTTTCAGTACCGTCGGGATCTCTTCGGTATTTTTCACCAGGAAACTGTGTTTCACCACCGGACGGGAAATACCGACCATGTCACATTCCTGGAAGGCGTCGTAGCCGATCAGGGATGAAGGCACCTGACCTGACAGAATAACCAACGGAATAGAATCCATATAGGCCGTCGCAATACCGGTGATCGCATTGGTTGCGCCCGGACCCGACGTTACCAGCACCACGCCCACTTCGCCGGTTGCGCGAGCCAGGCCATCGGCCATATGCACGGCGCCCTGCTCGTGACGAACCAGAACGTGATCAATACCGCCGACGGTCTGCAGCGCATCGTAAATGTCGAGCACTGCGCCACCCGGATAACCGAATACCTGCTTAACGCCCTGATCGATTAACGACCGGACGACCATTTCGGCTCCTGACAACATCTCCATTTTCTGCCTCCCGGCTTGAGGAACTGAATCTACTGACGACTGCTTTCCCGCTAGCCACATGCATCCTGCCCTGCTATTCGCCAATTAAGATCAAAACCTTATGTTTTTGCAAAGACAGCAGAATTCATTTCTGCTGTCCCGATACAGAGAATTCTGCTGGGTTATTTTTCTAAGAGTAGGTCGATTACCATAACCGCAGAAAAACGGGCTGGCAAACGCCAAACGCCTTTTATTAAAGGGCACAGGATACAAAGGCTCTGCTCGCCAACTTTGGCTTACGATTATTAAACTAAATACGTCTGTTAATAGCAGAGGAAAATGCTGGGATTGATATTTTTTCCAGCCGTATCTAAGAAATAAAAAAAACATATGATGCAGGCCTTCAGGCAGCCGTGTTTTGGTCGGGCACTTTTATGGCGTAAGTCTCTTATAAACGCGTCATGCACATTCGATTATGCTGCCTTTAAACAAAACCGCCTGGGTAAAATAATGCCACGACAGTAAATTATCATTATATTTCATTGCATTACTCCATCACCGTAGCCCTTCAGGCCCGGATCGTCGGCACTAAACGCCGCGCGTGCAAAGGGTCTCGTTTAATACTCTGCGCAGGCGTTAAATGTCAGAACATTTTTCTTTACTGTGACAAAAAAATAACCCTTCGCTTATGGTTGACATTGATTGGCGATTCCAGTACCAATAGAGGCAGCAAAAAATTCACGAGGTTTGAAACATGTCACGTTCTTTCCGTCTATCAGGTCTACTACTAAACGCAACTTATCTGCGCGGTAGACTTGTGGGCGAAATCAAACACTGATTCGAACCTGCTAAAAGTTAAAAACCCGCGCCTGTCGCGGGTTTTTTTATGCTCGTTGCAAGGCAAGAAACGCAAAAGGATGAACACGATGAGCCAGCAAGTTATTATTTTCGATACCACTCTGCGTGATGGTGAACAGGCATTACAAGCCAGCCTGAGTGTGAAAGAAAAACTGCAAATTGCGTTAGCGCTGGAACGTATGGGCGTTGATGTTATGGAAGTCGGTTTCCCTGTGTCCTCACCGGGTGATTTTGAATCCGTGCAAACCATTGCACGCACGATTAAAAACAGCCGGGTTTGCGGCCTGGCACGCTGTGTTGAACAAGATATTGATGCCGCCTACGAGTCTTTACGCGTCGCCGAGGCCTTCCGTATCCATACTTTTATTGCCACCTCACCCATGCACATTGCCACCAAGCTGCGCAGCACCCTGCCTGAAGTGATTGAACGTGCGGTGCGCATGGTGAAACGCGCCCGTAACTACACGGACGATGTGGAGTTTTCCTGCGAAGACGGTGGCCGTACCCCGATTGACGACCTGTGCCGCATGGTCGAAGCCGCAATTAATGCCGGTGCCACCACCATAAACATTCCGGATACCGTTGGCTACACCTTGCCAAACGAGTACGCCAACATTATCAGCCAGTTAATTCACCGCGTGCCAAACATCGATAAAGCCATCCTGTCTGTTCATACCCATGATGATTTAGGTATGGCGACCGGCAACGCGATTGCTGCCGTGCAGGCTGGCGCGCGTCAGGTGGAGGGTACGCTGAACGGGTTAGGTGAGCGCGCCGGTAACTGCGCACTGGAAGAAGTGATCATGGCGATTAAAACCCGTCAGCAGATCATGAATGTTCACACCAACATTCACCATCAGGAAATTTATCGTACCAGCCAGATGATTAGTCAGATCTGCAATATGCCAATCCCGGCTAATAAAGCGGTGGTCGGTTCTAACGCCTTTGCCCACTCTTCGGGCATTCATCAGGACGGCGTCATTAAAAACCGTGAAAACTATGAAATCCTGACCCCAGAATCCATTGGCCTGCACAAAATTCAGCTTAATCTGACATCCCGTTCCGGCCGCGCAGCGGTAAAACATCGTATGGAAGAGATGGGCTACACAGAAAGCGAATACAATCTGGACTCCCTGTATGACGCTTTCCTGAAACTGGCGGACAAGAAAGGTCAGGTGTTTGATTACGACCTGGAAGCGCTGGCTTTCATTAATAAACAAAACGAAGAGCCTGAATTTTTCCAACTGAATGATTTCAATGTGCAGTCAGGCTCCAGTATCACGGCCACCGCGTCGGTGAATCTGGGCTGCGGCGAACAAACGAAATCAGAAGCGGCGACCGGTAACGGTCCGGTTGATGCGGTTTATCAGGCCATTAACCGAATTACCCAGTTCAACGCAGAGCTGGTTAATTACAAGCTGACGGCAAAAGGCCACGGCGAGAATGCGCTGGGTCAGGTTGATATCGTGGTGGGCTACAACAATCGTAAGTTCCACGGCGTCGGTCTGGCGACGGATATCGTCGAGTCTTCTGCCAAAGCGATGGTGAACGCATTAAACAACATCTGGCGAGCCAAACAGGTCGAGAAAGAGTTACAGCGCAAGTCTAAAGATCAGAAGGAAACGGTGTAATCATGTCAAACTCTTCACATATCGCAGTACTGGCGGGCGACGGAATCGGCCCGGAAGTGATGGCCCAGGCTATCAAAGTATTGGATGCGATTCGTCAGCGTTTTAACCTGCGTATTACCACCAGTGAGTACGACGTCGGTGGTATCGCCATTGACCGTCACGGCGAACCCTTGCCACCGGCTACCGTTGCAGGCTGCGAACAGGCCAACGCAATCCTGTTTGGATCGGTAGGTGGCCCTAAGTGGGAGCACCTGCCCCCGGCCTCTCAACCCGAGCGCGGGGCGCTGTTGCCGCTGCGTAAACACTTTAAGCTGTTCAGCAACCTGCGTCCTGCGGCGCTCTACAGCGGCCTGGAAGCTTTTTGTCCCTTGCGCAGCGATATCGCAGCACGCGGTTTCGATATCCTGTGCGTACGTGAACTGACCGGCGGCATTTATTTTGGTCAGCCGAAAGGACGCGAAGGCAGCGGCCCGCACGAGCGCGCTTTTGATACCGAAGTCTATCATCGTTTTGAAATCGAACGCATTGCGCGTCAGGCTTTCGAGTCCGCCCGCAAGCGCCGTAATAAAGTCACCTCTGTCGATAAAGCTAACGTGCTGCAAACATCCGTTATGTGGCGGGAAATCGTGAACGAGATCGCGAAAGATTATCCCGATGTTCAGCTGAGCCACATGTACATCGACAACGCCACCATGCAGTTGATCAAAGATCCTTCTCAGTTCGACGTGCTGCTGTGCTCTAACCTGTTTGGCGACATTTTGTCAGACGAGTGCGCGATGATCACCGGCTCAATGGGCATGTTGCCGTCCGCCAGCCTGAGCGAAGACGGTTTTGGCCTGTATGAACCGGCTGGCGGCTCGGCGCCGGATATCGCCGGGCAAAATATTGCTAATCCCATTGCCCAGATCCTGTCACTGTCGCTGCTGCTGCGCTACAGCCTGAATGCCGATGACGCCGCCGCCGCTATTGAGCGCGCCATCAGCCGGGCGTTAGCGGAAGGCTATCGCACCAAAGACCTGGCCGGTGACGGCTCTGCGATCAGCACAGATGAGATGGGCAGCATCATTGCCCGCTTTATCGCCGAGGAAAAATAATAAAATGAAAACCTTATACCAGAAGTTATTTGATGCACATGTCGTTCACGAAGCGCCGAATGAAACACCGTTGCTCTATATCGATCGTCATCTGATTCATGAGGTGACTTCGCCACAGGCCTTTGATGGCTTGCGTGCCCACGGTCGTAAAGTTCGTCAGCCTTCAAAGACGTTTGCCACCATGGATCACAACGTGTCCACCCAGACCAAAGATATTAATGCTTCGGGTGAAATGGCGCGTATTCAGATGCAGGAACTGATGAAAAACTGTGCCGAATTCGGCGTGCAGTTGTATGACCTGAATCACCCGTTCCAGGGCATCGTGCATGTGATTGGGCCAGAGCAAGGCATGACGCTGCCCGGCATGACCATTGTCTGCGGCGATTCCCACACGGCGACGCACGGTGCCTTTGGTTCACTGGCCTTTGGTATTGGTACGTCAGAGGTTGAGCATGTTTTTGCCACGCAAACCCTGAAACAGGGCCGTGCCAAAACCATGAAGATTGAAGTGACAGGTACGGTTGCGCCGGGCATTACGGCGAAAGATATCGTACTGGCGATTATTGGTAAAACCGGCAGCGCAGGCGGTACCGGCCACGTTGTTGAATTCTGTGGCTCGGCGATTGAAGCGTTGAGCATGGAAGGCCGCATGACGCTGTGCAACATGGCTATCGAGATGGGCGCAAAAGCCGGTCTGGTCGCCCCGGATGAGACCACCTTCGCTTACCTGAAAGGTCGCCAGTTTTCACCTCAAGGTGAAAAATGGGAGCAGGCCGTTGAGTACTGGGGCACGCTGAAGTCCGACCCAGGCGCTAAGTTTGACCGCGTGGTGACGCTGCATGCGGAAGAGATTGCACCGCAGGTGACCTGGGGAACCAACCCCGGCCAGGTGATCGCGGTGGATGCGCAGATTCCCGATCCGGCTTCGTTTGCCGATCCGGTCGAGCGCGCCTCTGCGGAGAAAGCGCTGGCTTACATGAATCTGCAACCCGGCATCAAACTGACCGATGTCAGCATTGATAAAGTCTTTATTGGCTCCTGCACAAACTCACGCATTGAAGATCTGCGTGCCGCCGCCGCGATTGCCAAAGGGCGTAAGGTCGCGCCTGGCGTTCAGGCACTGGTGGTGCCGGGTTCAGGCCCGGTTAAAGCACAGGCCGAAGCGGAAGGGCTGGATAAGATCTTTATTGAAGCAGGATTTGAGTGGCGCCTGCCCGGCTGCTCAATGTGTCTGGCCATGAACAACGACCGTCTGAACCCCGGCGAGCGCTGTGCCTCAACCAGTAACCGTAACTTCGAAGGCCGCCAGGGCCGTGGCGGACGGACGCATTTGGTTAGCCCGGCAATGGCCGCCGCTGCCGCCGTTAATGGCCATTTCGCCGACATTCGCAGCCTGACATAAGGACACCATCATGGCAGAAAAATTTACCCAACATACTGGTTTGGTGGTTCCACTGGACGCCGCTAACGTCGATACCGATGCCATCATTCCAAAGCAGTTTTTGCAGAAAGTCACCCGCGTAGGCTTTGGCGCCCACCTGTTCAATGACTGGCGTTTCCTGGACGATCACGGCCTGGAACCCAATCCGGACTTCGTTCTCAACTTTCCGGAGTATAAAGGTGCTTCTATCCTGCTGACGCGGGAAAACTTTGGTTGTGGTTCGTCACGTGAGCATGCGCCCTGGGCACTGACCGATTACGGCTTTAAAGTCGTGATTGCGCCCAGCTTTGCCGATATTTTCTATGGCAACAGCTTCAACAACCAGTTACTGCCGGTTACGCTGAGCGATGAGCAGGTGGAGGAGCTGTTTACGCTGGTGAATGCGCATCCGGGTATCCGCTTCGGAGTGGATCTGGAAGCGCAGGTCGTGAAAGCGGGCAACAACACCTACAGCTTTAAGATTGATGACTTTCGTCGTCACTGCATGCTGAACGGGCTGGACAGTATCGGCCTGACGCTGCAGCACGAAAGCGCGATCTCGGCTTACGAAAGTAACCAGCCTGCCTTTATGCGTTAACGCGTAAATAATGTAACCAGCCCGTTCGGCTCTGCCGTTCGGGCTTTTTTTCATCTGGCAAAACTGCGCTAAAACAATTAATCGCGATTTATTTTATTGCAGAACTCCTGTTATTTATTCAGCAACAACGTTGATATTTTGACTCGCATCATTTTCTTCTCAACTTTCCCTTCTTTTTTTTCACAAGACGTAAATGGCTTGCTGATTTAATTAATATCGTTTTCATTTTTATGTTATTTGATCGTTAACTCCATAGAGCTCACCTATAGCTTGTAGAAAAAAAAGCATTATTTCCGCTCATTCTCCCTCGCTATCATCGCCACAGATAAAGATTAACGCAAAACACATCGAGATCGTCTCAGCCTGGCTGTCGGATCTTTTGTGGAGACTCTGTATGCACGCTTATCCTCACCTGTTTACCCCGCTCACAATCAACGGAATGACGTTAAAAAACCGTGTCATCATGCCGCCAATGGGCACCAACCTGGCCAGTCTGAATGGCGAAGTGTCTCAGGAACAGCTTGATTACTATTCGCTTCGCGCCAGGGGCGGCACTGGGCTCATTACGATTGAGAATATTTGTGTGGATTTTCCCTTCGCGTCGAACGGCACCACACAACTGCGCATTGATAATGATCAGTATATTCCTGGCTTATACAAACTTACCGAAACGTTGCATAAACATGGAACCTGTGTCGCCATCCAGTTAAACCACGCCGGTGCATCAGCCTATGCCTATCGCCTCAATGGGGAAATGCCCATTTCCGCCTCCGCGGTCCCCTCCAAAAAGAATGGTAATATTCCCCGTCCGATGACGCATGAGGAAATATATCGGGCGGTTGACAAATTTGGCGACGCAGCAGAACGCGTCAGACGCGCCAATTTTGACTGCGTAGAGATTCATGCCGGTCACTCTTATTTAATCAGTCAGTTTTTATCTCCACTGTTTAATCAGCGTACTGATGAATTTGGTGGCAATATCGAGAATCGGTCGCGCTTTTTAACCCTGATTGTCGACAAAGTTCGGGCCTGCGTGGGACCGATGTTTCCCATCAGCCTGCGTATCAGCGCGGATGATTTCTTACAAGGTGGAAACACGCTGGAAGATTCGCTACACATTCTTGAACGTTGTCAGGAAAAGGTCGACATCATCAATGTGTCAGCGGCGCAGAATGACAACCTGTATTTACAGATAGACCAAATGTCTCAAGAGGATGGCTGGAAACGCTATCTGTCACGTGCCGTTCGCACCAGATTTAATAAGCCCACCGTTGTCGCAGGCAATATTCGCACCCCGCAACTTGCTGAAGACATTCTTGCTCAGGGTGACGCGGACCTGATCGCTATTGGTCGTGGGTTGATTGCTGAACCGGATTGGGTACAAAAGGTACAGAGTGGGCATGAGGAGACGATGCGTAAGTGTATCTCATGCAATATTGGATGCGCCGACCATCGCATCGCCCGCTCTCTTCCCCTTCGCTGCTCAATTAACCCCGATATCATCCATGGCGACGCTTATAAGCAGCGCCAGGTCAAGCGACCGACGCGTGTCGTCGTGATCGGGGCTGGCACGGCAGGCATCGAAGCCGCCTGCACCGCCGCAGAGGTAGGGTGCAAGACCTGGCTGTTCGAAGCCAAAAACCATATCGGTGGGCTGGCTGTCGAGATCGCACGATTACCCGAAAAAAAACGTATTGCCGATTTTCCGCAATTCCTGCGCAACCGTATGGCCCGGCTGGAGAATTTGCAACTGCATCTGGGACAACAGGTTCAGCCCGAGCAGCTTGAGGTTCTGCGTCCCGACTTAATTGTTAATGCCACGGGCTCTGTCCCCCTGCTGCCGCCCATTGCGGGATTACATGAGACGATCGACCGCCCCGGCAGCGTCGTGTTCACGATTACGGGCATGATTCAACACCTGGATACATTCAGCGCGCTGCAAGGCAAACGTATCGCCGTGGTCGGCGGCGGTGCCGTTGGACTCGATGTCATCGAGTATTTTGCCACCCGGGGCGCTGAAGCAGTACTGATTGAAATGCAGAATTCACCAGGACGCGACCTCGACATCATCACAAAGAGTGCCATGTTAGCGCTGCTTGAACAGCACCAGGTAGAACAACACATGGACACGCAGCTCATTGAGGTCAAACCCGATCGCTTCCGCGTTAAAAACGCCCACCACACCTTCGACATCGCCTTCGACTACGGCTTTATCTGTCTGGGGATGTGCCCCAACCGCAGCGGTTTCGAGGCCGTTGAGCGCTGGGCCACCGCCAGACATATCAAAATAATGAACATCGGCGACAGCCTGAAAGCCCGGCGAATTATTGATGGTGTACGCGAAGGACGCAACGTACTGGATGCCCTGGAAGAGACTGGCGCACTGGGCAGCCACGAAGCGACAAGCATTCCACTTTTAACTTACTGAGGACACTATCATGGCAGAACGTATTACCGGGCATACCGAGCTGATTGGGCTGATCGCCACCCCCATTCGCCACAGCATGTCGCCAACCATGCACAACGAAGCTTTCGCGCACCTTGGGCTGGACTATGTTTATCTGGCTTTTGAGGTCGGCACTGCGGAACTGGAGAAGGTGGTGCAGGGTTTTCGTGCGCTGAAGCTGCGCGGATGCAATGTTTCCATGCCCAATAAGACGGAGGTTTGCCGCTATCTGGATAAGTTGTCTCCCGCAGCACAGCTTGTGGGCGCGGTGAATACCGTCGTCAATGATAACGGCGTGCTGACCGGGCACATCACGGATGGGACAGGTTATATGCGCGCCCTCGCTGAAGAGGGCATCGATATTCTGGGCAAAAAGATGACGATTCTGGGCGCGGGCGGTGCGGCAACGGCCATTTGCGTTCAGGCCGCCCTGGATGGCGTTAAGGCGATCTCGGTCTTTAACCAACGCGATAAATTCTTTGCAAATGCCCAGGAAACCGTCGCGAAGATTCGCGCCCATACTGACTGTGAGATTCACCTTTTTGACCTCGACGACCACGATCGTTTGCGTGCTGAAATTAACGACAGCGTTATTCTGACCAATGCGACCGGCGTCGGCATGAAACCCTTTGAAGGACAGATGCTGCTTCCCGACGAGAGCTTCCTGCGTCCTGAGCTTATTGTCTCCGATGTGGTCTATATCCCACGTAAAACACATTTGCTTGAGACGGCCGAGAAAAAAGGCTGCCGTATTATTAACGGTCTCGGCATGATGCTGTGGCAAGGCGCAAGCGCGTTCGAAATCTGGACGGGAAAACCGATGCCGGTTGATCACATCAAAAACATCCTTTTTTGAGGATGGCTGAGATGAAAAACAAGTATATTCCCACCGCCGCCGGGCTGTATCTCAATTACCTCATTCATGGCATGGGCGTGCTGGTCATCACTCTCAACATGGCTAACCTGCAGGCACAATGGAATACCGATGCGGCGGGCGTATCGATTGTGATTTCCTCACTGGGCATTGGCAAACTGATTACCATCGTTACGGGTTTTCTGTCGGATCGTTTTGGCCGTAAGCCTTTTGTCTATTTTGGCATCATCAGTTACGTGGCCTTTTTCATCGGTATCCTGTTTACCCGGGATATTTATACGGCCTATTTCTTTGGCGTGCTGGCAGGAATGGCTAACAGTTTCCTTGATTCTGCCACCTATCCGGCGCTGATGGAGGCCTTCCCGGACTCCGCCAGCCGCGCTAACGTGCTGATAAAAGCGTTTGTCTCCGCCGGACAATTTTTATTGCCGTTTATCATTAGCCTGCTTATCTGGGCGGATTTGTGGTTTGGTTGGTCATTCGTTCTGGCAGCAGCCTTAATGACGATGAGCGGAATCTACCTGATCAAAATGCCGTTTCCCGATCACCGGGTACAGAAAGTCTCGGAAACATCAGCCAGCGTGACCGCGCCACCGCGTAGTCGTCTGTATCAGCTGGATATGGTTGTGTTCACCTTTTACGGCTATATCAGCATGGCGACGTTTTATCTGGTGAGCCAATGGCTGGCACAGTATGGGCAGTTTGTCGCGGGCATGCCCTACACCGCATCGGTGAAGTTACTCAGTATCTACACGGCAGGATCGCTGACCTGCGTATTCGTCACTGCGGTCATGGTGAAAAAAGTGTTGAGCTCAGCCATCGCGATGGTCATTTACACCTTCCTGTCGGCCCTCTCACTGCTGATCGTCTGCCTCTATCCAACACCACTGATTGTTACCGGTTTTGCGTTCGTATTTGGGTTTGCGGCCGCGGGCGGCGTTATGCAACTGGGTGCAACGATTATGGCGATGAGTTTTCCACAAGCGAAAGGCTTTGCGACAGGCGTGTTTTATACCGCCGGCAGTCTGGCCAGCTTTACCATCCCTTTATTTACAGCGCATCTTTCACGAACCAGTATCGCCAGCATCATGTGGTTTGATCTGATTATTGCGGTGACAGGTTTTATCCTTGCGCTTTATATCGCTTCCCGCCAATTTCAACGTCATTGTGCGGAAACACGCCGTCAGTCCGCTACAGCGGCTAGTTGAACAGTTAAAACAGGAATGACTATGACTCAAACGGTTAGGGTTAAAAACATCGTCTTTCAGGCAGGGCAAACGCGGCTTTGTGTGCCCTTGACAGGCCGCACTCGCGAGGAGCTTCAGGCCAGAGCACAGTTACTGACTTCCGCACAGGCAGACATTATCGAATGGCGCGTCGACCACTTCATCGAGGGTAAAGACGAGAAGCAAGTCTTGCTGGCGCTGGCCGACATTCGTCAGCAACTTGGGGAAACGCCGCTGCTCTTTACCTTCCGCAGTAAAAAAGAAGGTGGCGAAATGGACATCAGTGATGACCAATACTTCGCGCTCAACCGCGCGGCCGCCTTAAGCGGGCTGGCTGATGTGATTGATATTGAGTTGTTTAACGATGAGTCACGCATCCGTTCGCTGGTAAGCGAGGCGCATAACGCAGGTGTTAAGGTCATTATGAGTAATCATGATTTTCACCAAACGCCCGCGAAGGAAGAGATCATTTACCGGTTACGTCGCATGCAGGATTTAGGTGCAGACCTGCCCAAGATTGCCGTAATGCCTCAAACACCTCAGGATGTGCTGACGCTGCTGTCTGCGACCCTGTTAATGAAAGAGCACTACGCAACGCGGCCGCTTATCACGATGTCGATGGGAAAAATGGGCGGAGTCAGTCGGGTCACCGGACGCCTGTTCGGTTCCGCAATGACGTTTGGCACCCTGGGCCAGTCCTCGGCACCAGGGCAAATCGCCGTTACACAACTGCGGGTGATGATGGAGACGCTTTCCTAGCGGCGGACATGCCCAAAGCCGCGCTTTGGGCATGTTTCCTGGCGACATCACTGTGCGTAATAATAAAGTTTTTTAGCCTCAGCGCCGCCGGTGAAAGCATTTTTGTTTTAATTGTCGCCAGACAAATATAACGCGGTGGAAGCGAATTTTTGATCGTCAGGATATGGAGATTGTAGTGCGTGAGCGCCGCAATTCTTGGCATGATGGCAATACCATAGCCGATACTGACCAACCCGGCCATTGCTAAATCCTCTTCCACATAACAGGCAATATCCGGTGACAGCGTTTGCTGGTGAAAGATGTCGTCAATAAACGGACGTAGCCCACTACTTTCTGAAAAATAGACATAGGGATAATGGATGGTTTCCGCTAAATCAACGTCGCTTTCGTGAAGACGCGCTAACGGATGATCTTTCGCTGTCACTACCACTAATTCTTGTTCAATAACCGGGATAAATTCAATATCAGGATCGTCGCCAATCCGCGAACAGATGACCATATCAACCTTATCCGCTTTGAGTGACTGCAACAACGCAACTGACGTCCCCTGTTTAAAAGAGAATGTCACATCATTATGACGAAAGTGTTGGGAGTAATTGTTGATAATTTGCGGAATAACATATTCCCCCATTGTATAGATAAACCCAATTCGGATATTTTCCCGGCACAGAAGGTGATTGTTTTTTAGCCTCTCCCTGCCATTTTCCAGTGCCGACAGTGCTGTCTCAACATAGGGTAAAAAACATTTCCCACTTTCACTAATCCTTACATTTCTGCCCTGACGGAAAAAGAGTGAAACGCCTAACTCCTTTTCTAACTCAGCTATAGCATGGCTAAGAGAGGGCTGGATGATAAAAAGACTGGATGCCGCTTCCGTGTAATGCTCCGTTTCTGACAGGCGTTTAAAATAATAAAGTTGCTTGAGGTTCATGGCATTTGCCTTTGAATGAAAAGTAAATCTGCTATCGCTACTTTATCACCGTTAAAAGGACTAACTATGTACTCAGGTCAAAATTAATGACGCTTAAAAAATGCTATAAAGAAACAAAAAAATTAGCAATATCAGACTATTTTTCAATGTAAAAAAAACATCAAAAAATAGTTTAAACTTCAGGGATACATCATGGAAAAGTTATACAAAGAGGAACACGCTGGCAGGCGCACGCCGAAAAATAAACCCACGAAAGTCAGAATAATCATTCTGCTATTAATATCCGCTGGCACAATGATTAACTATCTTGATCGGACAATTTTAGGCATCGTTGCGCCAAAAATCACCCGCGAACTTGAAATCGATCCCGCTATGATGGGCGTGGCTTTTTCTGCCTTCGCCTGGACGTATACGCTGGCACAAATCCCCGGAGGGATGTTTTTAGATCGCTTTGGTAACAAACTGACCTACGCCCTTTCCGTGCTGTTTTGGTCGATTTTCACTCTACTGCAAACATTTACTCTTGGACTCAAGTCTTTGATCTTCCTGAGACTGGGGCTGGGATTGAGCGAAGCACCCTGTTTTCCGGTTAACAGTCGCGTAGTGGCAAAATGGTTCCCGCGTCATGAACGTGCCCGCGCCACCGCAACCTATACCGTAGGGGAATATATTGGTCTGGCGGCTTTCTCGCCCTTACTCTATCTCATTCTGGAGTATCACGGCTGGCGCAGCCTTTTTTTTATTACCGGCGGAGCCGGTATTCTGTTCACGTTTATTTGGTGGCGACTTTACCATGAGCCTGAAGCATCCCAAAAAGCCAATCAGGAAGAAATTGATTACATTATCAATAATGAACCCATTGAAACATTAAAAAACACGCCCTTTAATTGGCCGGATGCCAAACGTTTACTCTGCTGCCGGCAAATTATTGGCGCCAGTCTCGGACAATTCGCTGGAAATACGACCTTGGTGTTTTTTCTGACATGGTTTCCCACCTATTTAGCGAAAGAACGGCAACTGGAATGGCTTCAGGTGGGCTTTTTCTCTGTATGGCCATTTATGGCTGCCGCTGTAGGCGTTTTCTTTGGCGGGTGGCTCTCAGATAAACTGTTGAATGCAACAGGATCTATTAATCTGAGCCGAAAACTTCCGGTTATTAGCGGCCTGGTGCTTTCCGGCACGATTATTGCGGCTAACTGGATGAGTTCAGACAGCGCCGTTATCATCGTTATGTCCATTGCCTTTTTTGGACAAGGCATGGTCGGTCTGGGCTGGACAATAATCGCAGATATTGCCCCGGCTTCTATGGCAGGACTCACTGGTGGTATATTTAACTTTTGCGCCAATATGGCTTCGATTTTAGCGCCCCTGATTATTGGCATTATCATTTCAATGACAAGCAGCTTTTTTTATGCGCTCGTGTATATCGGTATCACTGCGGTGATTGGCTTAGTCGCCTATATCTTTATCATTGGCGATATTAAGCGGATTGTGCTCTAAAGCACCGTTCCCCCGGCACTGTTATGCCGGGGGTATGTGCTTATTAAACGTCTTTAACGTTGCGTATCATTCCCAGCGTCAGTAAAGCAATCGCGGCAATCACCCAGTACACGCTGCCGTGACCAAAATGTTCAACCAGTATGCCCTGAAATAACCCCGCCAAAATAATGCCGGTCGAAATGCTGTTGGTAAACAGGGTTGTGGCTGCGCCTGCCCGCCCCGGCATCAGATCCTGAAACCACAACATTCCAATGCCCGCGACAACGCCGATAAACAGGGCGTTGAACACCTGCAGGACCAGCAGCGCCAGGTGGCTGTGAAACAGAATCAGGCCGCTGTAAAACACAACGGCGGAGGCCACCGCGCCCACCATCATCTTTCGCTTACCCCAACGTTTGGCATAGAAACCGGCCAGGATCATGACCGGGATTTCTAACCCGGCGGCCGTGCCCATTAAGAGACCGGCAAGCTTTTCGGGCAGGCCCAGATCGTTGCTGATCCACAGCGGCATATCGATAATGTACATGGTGTTACAGGTCCACATCAGCGTTGATGCGGCAAACAAAATGCGCACGTCACGAATCCGCCAGCCGCTCAGGGGGATCCCGCCCGACTGCATCAGGGAAGCCGCACGCGGCACCGAGGGCACGGTAAACCAGATCAGCAGGAAACAGAGAAAAAACAAGCCGGCCGCCACGCTGAACAGCGTAACGAAACCAAAATTCAGCGCCAGCGCAAACGACAGCGGTGGCCCAATCACCCACGCCAGCGACACCTGAGCGCGCATAATGGAACTGAACATCACCACTTCGCGCGAGGAACTGTCGGCATATTCTCGCGCCAGCGCAAAGAGCTGCGGCATGGCGACGTTCGCCAGCGACGATAACAGCACGCCCAGCGTTATCAGCGTCAGGTAATGGCGGGTAAACGCGAACAGTATGGCGTTTGCCAGGGCAAGGATACAGCACACTAA
Organism: Pantoea sp. V106_11; assembly: GCF_029967885.1. NCBI lineage: Bacteria > Pseudomonadati > Pseudomonadota > Gammaproteobacteria > Enterobacterales > Erwiniaceae > Pantoea > Pantoea sp. V106_11. The sequence goes on along the minus strand of NZ_JASCAK010000025.1, from coordinate 39,075 downwards.
GATGATATTCCGCCGATCGCCAACGCTGTCGGAGCGCTTTGCGATCATCATGCTGACCACAATGCCGGCGATGGCATTGATGGTAAAAAACAGCCCGACCCACAGCGGTGGCACCTGTACTTCTCGCGATAAAAACAGGCTCAGCGTCGGCGCCTGCAGCGCACCGGCCACGCCGAGGATAAAGGCTGTCACCATAAAAGCCAAAAAGACCGGATTGAAACGGCGCGAGAACGATAACAAAGATTTCATGCCTTATCCCTGACAGAACAACGGGAGAAACGGGAACAATGGAACCCCGACCCAAACCTGCAACGTAAAAAAAACCAGCAGAATAACCCTGCTGGCGAAATCGTAACACACTACTCAGAAGGGACAGACATCGCTGCCAGTCCATGTCAGAGCGCCATTCATTACTGAATGCCTCCCGCTCTTCCAATACAGGAAAGATTGCCTCTAAAATGGGGTAAGAAAAACAGAGCACCTTTATCAGGGAGTTCCTCTTTTATGTCGTCATCACGTCTGAAGCAGCAGTTCATTCGTCTGTGGCAAAATTGCCAGGGACAACCACAGGAAACAACCCTGGGCGAACTGGCTGATTTGCTGCACTGTTCGCGTCGCCATATGCGAAACCTGCTCAACAGAATGCAAGCGGCTGGCTGGCTCACCTGGCAGGCCGAAGCCGGACGGGGCAAACGTTCCCTGATGACCTTCTGCTACACCGGGCTGGCGCTCCAGCAGCAGCGTGCCGAAGATCTTCTGGAGCAGGATCGTATCGATCAGTTAGTCCAGCTGGTGGGGGATAAAGATCAGGTCAGACAGATGATCAGCGCCCACCTGGGGCGGAGCTTCCGCCAGGGCAAACATATTTTGCGCGTCCTCTATTATCGCCCTCTGCTGAATCTGTTACCCGGTTCGCCCCTGCGCCGTTCGGAAACCCATATTGCCCGCCAGATCTTTAGCGGCCTGACGCGCATAAATGAGGAAAAGGGGGAAATCGAGGCCGATATCGCCCATCACTGGCAGCAAACATCCGATCTCCACTGGCGCTTTTATTTACGTCCTGCCATTCGTTTTCATCATGGCCGGGAGCTGGACATGGCCGATGTGATCGCAAGCCTGGAACGCCTGCGTCAGTATCCCCTGTTTTCTCATATCCAACGGCTCGACTCACCGGCCCCCTGGACCCTGGATATCTATCTGGATCAGCCCGACAGCTGGCTGCCCTGGCTGCTGGGCAGCGTCAGCGCCATGATTCTGCCACGGGAATGGCCTGAAATTCGCGATTTTGCCCGTCAACCTGTGGGAACAGGTCCTTATCGGGTCGTCCGTAATCAGCACAGCCAGTTGAAGATAGAAGCGTTTGACGACTACTTTGGCTATCGCGCGCTGATCGATGATGTGTCGGTGTGGGTACTGCCAGAGATCAGTGACGAGCTGGTTTATGCAGGGGTTCGCCTGCAGGGCGAAAAAGCCGATGAGAAACAGGAAGAGAGCCGGCTTGAAGAAGGTTGCTACTATTTACTGTTCGATCAGCGTTCAGAAAAAATGGCCGATCGAGACATTCGACGCTGGCTCAGCGACCTGCTTAACCCGATAGCACTCCTCAATAATGCGGGCAGGGGTTATCAGCGCTACTGGTTCCCGGCTTACGGCCTGCTACCCCGCTGGCACCATCGCCGCGATCTGACCCCAGTGGACAAACCGGCGGGCCTCACGAGCCTGACGTTAACCTGGTATAACCAGCATATTGAGCATGTCAGTATTACGGATGCCTTACGTCCGTTGCTGGCAGAACAGGGCGTTACGTTGAACACCCGGGAAATCAGTTACGAAAGCTGGCATCAGGGCGAAGGCGAGAGTGATATCTGGCTGGGCAGCGTCAATTTTACCCTGCCCCTCGAATATTCCCTGTTTGCCCTGTTATACGAAACGCCGTTGATGCAGCACTGTCTGCCTGTTAACTGGCAGCAGGATGCCACGCGCTGGCGTGAAAAAACGCTCTCCCTCGCTGAATGGGGTAAATATCTGGTGGAAAATAGCTGGCTTCATCCGCTGTTTCATCACTGGCTGCTGCTGGAGGGCCAGCGCAGTATGCGCGGCGTGCGGATGAATACATTGGGCTGGTTTGATTTTAAATCCGCCTGGTTTGCCCCGCCTACGCTGTGAGCCTTTCCCCTTGCGCATTTAATGACTAGAATGTGGCGTTCTCAACGGGGTGCCCCTTTCCACAGTGTCAGGGCGCTGAGAAATACCCGTCGAACCTGAATCGGTTAATACCGACGTAGGGATTTGAGAGGTTGTTTTGCTCAGATCCTTTGCGACTCAACCCTGCCGCCCTAGGAGCGCAAAGTGTTAAAAAACGTCCTGCCCGTGCTGCTGTTACTTTCTGCCCCGGTCTTTGCGGCCAAACCTGTCCTGACGGTTTACACCTACGACGCCTTTTCCGCTGACTGGGGGCCGGGTCCGGCCGTCAAAAAAGCCTTTGAAGCCCAGTGCGGTTGCGAGCTGAAATTTGTCGCGCTGGAAGACGGTGTTTCGCTGCTGAACCGTGTACGTATGGAAGGCAAGAACACAAAGGCCGATGTGGTACTAGGCCTGGATAACAACCTTCTGCAGGCCGCGCAGCAAACCGGCCTGTTTGCCAAAAGCGACGTGGATACCCGTGAGCTGCAGGTGCCCGGCGGCTGGAAGGACACCACCTTTGTGCCGTTCGATTACGGTTATTTCGCATTCGTGTACAACAAAAACACGCTAAAAAATCCCCCTACAAGCCTGAAAGAACTGGTCGAAAGCCCAGAGAAATGGCGCGTGATTTATGAAGATCCTCGCACCAGCACGCCAGGCCTTGGCCTGCTGCTGTGGATGCAAAAGGTTTACGGGGACAACGCGCCTGAGGCCTGGCAAAAGCTGGCGAAGAAAACCGTCACGGTCACCAAAGGCTGGAGTGAAGCCTACGGCCTGTTTCTTAAAGGCGAGAGCGATCTGGTGCTGAGCTATACCACGTCACCGGCTTATCACATCATTGAAGAGAAAAAAGATAACTATGCTGCGGCATCCTTCGCCGAAGGCAACTATCTGCAGGTTGAGGTGGCCGCCCGACTGGCGAACAGCAAGCAGCCCAAACTGGCAGAACAGTTTATGCAATTCATGGTTACGCCAGCCTTTCAGAACACCATCCCTACCGGGAACTGGATGTATCCGGTGATCAAAACTGACCTGCCCGCCGGGTTTGCCTCGCTCAGCGTGCCGAAGACAACATTGCAGTTTTCACCGGAAGAGGTTGCCAGCCACCGTTCGCAATGGGTTAGCCAATGGCAACGCGCCGTCAGCCGTTAATCCCTTTCTGGCTGATTCCGGGTTCGCTCGCCACGCTGCTGCTCTGCAGCGTGGCGCTGCTGGCCTTCACAGCACTGTGGATGGCGGCGCCAGCGACCAACTGGCGGTCTGTCCTGCAGGATACGTACCTGCATCATGTTATTGGCTTTTCGTTTAAGCAGGCGCTGCTTTCCGCCCTGCTCTCCTTGCTGCCGGCCATTCCACTGTCCCGAGCCCTTTATCGGCGGCGCTTTCCCGGACGTCAGGTGTTGCTGCGCCTGTGCGCCATGACGCTGGTTCTGCCCGTGCTGGTGGCCGTATTCGGCCTGCTCACCGTCTATGGTCGGGTGGGCTGGCTGGCACAGCTTTGCGCCTGGCTTGGCGTGGACTATCACTTCTCGCCTTACGGGCTTCAGGGAATTTTACTGGCCCATGTGTTTTTCAACCTGCCGCTGGCCACGCGCCTGATGCTGCAGGCGCTGGAAAGCATTCCTGCCGAACAGCGTCAGCTTGCTGCCCAACTGAACATACGTGGCTGGCATCATTTCCGGCTGCTTGAATGGCCCTGGCTGCGCCGCCAGCTCCTGCCCACCGGGGCATTAATCTTTATGCTCTGTTTTGCCAGTTTTGCCACCGTGCTATCGCTGGGTGGCGGGCCGCAGGCGACCACCATCGAACTGGCCATCTTCCAGGCGTTAAGCTATGACTACGATCCGGGCCGCGCGGCGCTCCTGGCGCTGATTCAGCTCAGCTGCTGCCTGGTGCTGGTGCTCCTCAGCCAGCGCTTCAGCAACGCCATTCCGGCGGGTAGTCCGCAACTGAACGGCTGGCGCGATCCTCAGGATTCCACGCTGGCCCGCGTCAGCGACGCCGCCATCATCTTTTTCGCCCTGCTGCTGCTACTCCCACCGCTGCTGGCGGTGATCGTAAATGGTCTGGATGGCGGGCTTCGGGGCGCGTTACAGCAACCGGCGTTATGGCAGGCAACGTTGACCTCGTTACGTATCGCGCTCGGCGCCGGCGTGCTGTGTCTGGTCCTGACCACCATGCTGTTGTGGAGCAGCCGGGAGCTGCGCCTGCGGCGGCATACACTCGCCGCACAGATCATGGACACCAGCGGCATGCTGATTTTGGCAATGCCCGGTATCGTGCTGGCAACCGGCTTTTTCCTGCTACTGAACGCCACGACCGGCTTGCCGGACTCCGCGGATGGCGTGGTGATCTTTGCCAATGCGTTAATCGCGATTCCCTACGCGTTGAAAGTGCTGGAAAACCCGATGCGGGATATCGCTGAACGTTACGCCCACCTGTGCGGGGCACTGGGCATTAGCGGCTGGAACCGCCTGTGGCTGATTGAACTCCGGGCGTTGAAACGTCCGCTGGCGCAGGCGCTGGCGTTTGCCTGCGTGCTGTCGATTGGTGATTTTGGCGTCGTGGCGCTGTTTGGTAATGGCGATTTCCGCACGCTGCCGTTCTACCTTTATCAGCAGATAGGCGCCTATCGCGGTGCCGATGGTGCCGTTACTGCACTGTTATTGCTGCTACTCTGCCTGTCTCTGTTCACCTTGATGGAAAAATTACCGGGCCGCCATGCTGACACTGAATAATCTGACTTACCTGTATCAGCATTTGCCGATGCGTTTTTCCCTTCACGCCGGGCGCGGCGAACGACTGGCGATTCTCGGCCCAAGCGGGGCAGGTAAAAGTACGTTATTAAACCTGATTGCCGGTTTTCTGCCCGTCAGCCAGGGCAGCCTGACGATTAACGGTGTTGACCATACGAATAGCGTGCCCGCCCAGCGCCCGGTATCAATGCTGTTTCAGGAAAATAACCTGTTTCCGCACCTGAGCGTAGAACAGAACCTGGGGCTGGGCTTACATCCCGGTCTGAAGCTGACCTCAGATCAGCGCCAGCAGGTGACGACCATTGCGCAGCAGGTCGGACTCAGTGAGATGCTGTCACGCCTGCCGGGCCAGCTCTCGGGAGGACAACGCCAGCGCGTTGCCCTGGCACGCTGTTTACTGCGCGATCGCCCCGTGCTGCTGCTGGATGAACCTTTTTCGGCGCTCGATCCAGCCCTGCGCGGCGAGATGCTTAATCTGGTGCGCACCGTCTGCGAAACCCGTGCGATTACGTTGCTGATGGTGTCGCACAGTCTTGAAGACGCACAGCAGATAGCGCCACGTAGCGTGGTGGTTGTGGATGGACGCGTTTACTGGCAGGGATCGACGGACGCACTGTTGTCAGGGAACATACGGGAAGCCGATGTGCTCGGCATCCCGCGCCGTTAACCGATAAAGACCTGCCACAACAGGTGGCGGAAAATCGGCATCATCGGATGAAACTGGATGCCGACGAACGCCGCAACGGCCACCACAAAACTTAGCGGCGCCAGCCAGCGCAAACGTTCGGGTGGCAAATACGCCGTCGCCCAGTCGCGCGTTTTTCCACTGCGCCACCAGCGCCAGCACAGCCAGCATCCCAGCCATACCAGGATAGCAACGCCTAATAACAGCCAGATGAAATGGCCGCCTTGGGCTTCTTTCGGGACATCAATCGCGACGCCTGCCAGAATACCCGGCAATAAATAGAGCGGTGGCCATAAAATACAGCCGATCAGATTGGGGGGCAGAAATTTGCGTACCGGCAATTCCAGCATGCCCGCCACCAGCGGGATCAGCGGTCGGGTTGGCCCGACAAAGCGCCCGACCAGAATGGTAAACATGCTGTGCTGATACAGCGCGTGTTCGGTCTTATCCAGCAGCCCTTTGTACTTTTGCAGGTATTTCCAGCGATGGAGCGGCCCCTGAAACTTCCAGCCAATGCCATAGGAAACCCAGTCGCCCAGCAGGCAGCCAATGAAGCCCGCGGCCCAGGCGGGATATAAGCCGATCTGTCCACTGCCCACCAGCGCACCCAGGCTCGCCATCATGACGGTGCCAGGGAGTAACAGCCCCACGAACGCCAATGACTCCAGAAACGTCACCAGCGCGACGGCAAACAGCGCCCACTCCAGCGACTGTGTAATCAGGTGTTCAACCCAGGCTTCCATATCAATCCTCAGAAAAAGCAGAAGGCTGGATTGTCCAGAGCAGACATCACAGCGTCAAGGCAAGAATTGTAGGCCAATATTGACAAAACGCACCGGCATACACTGTATAAATATCCATGTTATACTGGTCAATGAGATGTCCGACTCGCTATCTGCCTGGAGAATACGTGAATAAGCCCCGCGCAGGGTTTCTGCTCAGCCGTCACTGGCGCGACACGCCGCAAGGCACCGAAATTACGCTGTGGCTGGCCACCGACGAGGGTGCTCAGCGCGTTGTGCTGCCTTTGCAGGAATCCGTGACGTTTATTCCCTGTGAATATCAGGCGCAGGTCGACACGCTGTTGCAGGGCGAGCGCCAGCTGCGGATGCAGCCTCTGCAATTAAAAGATTTTCGCCGCCGTCCAGTATTTGGCCTGTACTGCCGGCAGCATCGCCAGTTGCAGTGGGTTGAAAAGAAACTGCGCGAAAGCGGTATCCCCCTGTATGAATCCGACATTCGTCCACCCGAACGCTACCTGATGGAACGGTTTATTACCGCGCCCGTGTGGTTTGATGGTGACATTCAGGGCGACACATGGGTTAACGCCCGTCTGAAACCCCATCCCGATTACCGACCCCCGCTGAAGTGGGTCTCGCTGGATATTGAAACGACCCAGCATGGCGAGCTTTACTGCATTGGTCTGGAAGGCTGCGGGCAGCGCCAGGTTTTCATGCTGGGACCGCCTAACGGCGACGCCAGCGAACTGGATTTCGAACTTATCTATCTTGAGAGCCGCCCGCAGTTGCTGGAGGCGCTGAATCGCTGGTTTGCCGATAACGATCCGGATGTGATTATCGGCTGGAACGTGGTGCAGTTTGACCTGCGCGTGCTGCAGAAACACGCCGATCGCTACGGCATTCCGTTACGCCTTGGCCGCCAGCAGGCCACGCTGGAGTGTCGCGAGCATGGGTTTAAACCCGGCGTGTTTTTTGCCCAGGCGACAGGTCGCCTGATTATTGACGGCATTGATGCCCTGAAATCCGCCTTCTGGGATTTTCCCTCTTTTAGTCTGGAATCTGTTTCGCAACAGCTGCTCGGTGAAGGCAAAGCCATTGATAACCCATGGCAGCGCATGGAAGAGATCAACTGGCGTTTTGCCAACGATAAACCGGCGCTGGCGCGCTACAACCTGAAGGACTGCGAGCTGGTCACGCGCATCTTTCATAAAACCGAAATCATGCCGTTTTTACTGGAGCGCGCAGCCGTTAACGGGCTGGCAGTCGATCGCCACGGCGGCTCCGTCGCGGCATTCGGTCATCTGTACATCCCCCGCATGCACCGGGCCGGTTTTGTCGCCCCGAATCTGGGCGATGTGGCGCCGGAAGCCAGCCCCGGCGGCTACGTGATGGATTCCCGGCCCGGCCTGTATGATTCCGTGTTAGTGCTGGATTATAAGAGCCTGTATCCCTCGATTATCCGCACTTTTCTGATCGATCCCGTCGGGCTCATCGAAGGTCTGGCGCACCCAACGGATGCGGACTCGGTACCCGGTTTTCGCGAGGCGCGCTTCTCACGTGAGACGCATTGCCTGCCCGCCATCGTAGAGCAGATTTGGCAGGGGCGCGAAACCGCAAAAACACAGGGCAATAAACCCCTGTCGCAGGCCCTGAAAATCATCATGAATGCGTTTTACGGCGTGCTCGGCACCAGCGCCTGCCGCTTTTTTGACCCTCGCCTGGCCTCGTCTATCACGCTGCGCGGTCATGCCATCATGCAGCAAACCCGTGAACTCATTGAAGCCGAAGGCTACGATGTGATTTATGGCGACACCGATTCGACCTTTGTCTGGCTGAAATCCGCCCGGGATGAAGACGAGGCAGAGGCAATTGGCCGGGCACTGGCCGGGAAGGTCAACGGTTGGTGGCGTGAACATCTGCAGCAGCAATACGGCCTGACCAGCGCCCTGGAGCTGGAGTATGAAAATCACTTTTGCCGATTCCTGATGCCGACGATTCGCGGTGCTGAACAGGGCAGTAAAAAACGCTATGCGGGCTTAATTCGGGAAGGCGAAAGTGAGCGTATGGTGTTCAAAGGACTGGAATCGGTACGTACCGACTGGACGCCGCTGGCGCAGCAGTTTCAGCAGGAGCTTTACAGCCGCATATTTCATCGCCAGCCGTGGGAAGACTATGTTCGTAACACGGTGGCCCAGCTGTTGGCAGGTGAGCTGGACGACAGGCTGATTTATAAAAAGCGCCTGCGCCGCCCACTGAACGAGTATGAACGTAATGTGCCGCCGCACGTTCGCGCCGCCCGTCTGGCTGATGAGCAGAATCGTAAGCTGGGCCGGCCGTTGCAATATCAGACCGGGGGCCGCATTCGTTATGTGATTGCCACCGGCGGCCCCGAGCCGGTAGAGGCCCGAACCACGCCGCTGGACTACGATCACTACGTGACTAAACAGCTGCAGCCCGTAGCCGAAGGCATTCTGCCTTTTGTCGATGGCGACTTTGCTACACTCATTACCGGGCAGTTAGGCCTTTTTTGACAGGTGACGAATGCCCTGCCATCCAGTACCATAACGCCCTTCCTCAAAACTCACTGCTCTGACATGACGCACCAGGCCCTTTTGCCTGGATGAAATGCTATTGCCTGAGAATGGGGAACACCTTCAAAAACGTTAAAAATTCGAGCAAAAATTATATGGTTTTTACATTAGGTCAGCGTTGGATTAGTGATACAGAAAGTGAACTGGGATTAGGCACCGTGGTGGCGATTGATACGCGCATGATCACCCTGCTGTTCCCAGCCACAGGGGAAAATCGCCTCTACGCTCGCAGCGACTCGCCGGTCACCCGCGTGATTTTTAATCCGGGTGATACCGTTACCAGCCACGAAGGCTGGCAGATGCAGGTCGATGAAGTACGCAATGACAATGACCTGATAACCTATATCGGCACGCGCCTTGATACCGAAGAAACCCACGTCATGCTGCGTGAAGTGATGCTCGACAGCAAACTGGTGTTCAGCAAACCTCAGGACAGGCTGTTTGCAGGCCAGCTCGACCGTATGGATCGCTTCGCCCTGCGTTTTCGCGCACGTAAATATCAAAGTGAGCAGTATCGCCTGCCCGTCAGCGGCCTGCGCGGCATGCGTACCAATCTGATCCCCCACCAGCTGCATATCGCCCACGACGTAGGCCGCCGCCATGCGCCGCGCGTCCTGCTCGCGGATGAGGTCGGCCTGGGGAAAACCATCGAAGCCGGCATGATCATCCAGCAGCAGCTGTTGGCAGGCCGTGCTGAACGCGTACTTATCGTCGTGCCAGAAACCCTGCAACATCAGTGGCTGGTAGAAATGCTGCGCCGCTTCAACCTGCGCTTCGCCCTGTTTGACGACGATCGTTACGCTGAAGCGCAGCACGACAGCGACAATGCCTTTGACACCGAACAGTTGATTATCTGCTCGCTGGACTTTGTGCGTCGCAACAAACAGCGTCTGGATAAGCTGGCGGACGCAGACTGGGATTTAATGGTGGTGGATGAAGCGCACCATTTGGCCTGGTCCGAAGGCGAACCAAGCCGCGAGTATCAGGTGATCGAAAAACTGGCTGAAAAAACGCCGGGCGTCCTGTTACTGACCGCGACGCCAGAACAGCTGGGCATGGAGAGTCATTTTGCGCGCCTGCGCTTGCTTGACCCCGACCGTTTTCATGATTTTGCCGCCTTTGTTGAAGAGCAGCAGCACTTCCGCCCGATTGCCGATGCGGTGACATCGCTGCTGGCCGATCATGCCATCTCACAAAACGAGATGAATATGATCAATGAGCTGGTCGGCGAGCAGGATATTGAACCGCTGCTGCAGGTGGCAAACAGCGATCGTGAAGGCAAACAGGACGCGCGCAGCGAACTCATTTCCATGCTGATGGATCGCCACGGTACCAGCCGCGTGCTGTTCCGTAATACCCGCAACGGGGTGAAAGGCTTCCCGAAACGTGAGTTACACGCTATTCGTCTGCCCCTGCCGGCTCAGTATCAAACGGCCATTAAGGTGTCCGGTATTATGGGCACACGTAAAAGCGCAGAAGCGCGCGCGCGCGATCTGCTCTATCCGGAACAGATTTATCAGGAGTTCGAAGGCGATACCGGCACCTGGTGGAACTTCGATCCGCGCGTTGAATGGCTCATGGGTTACCTGACCAGCAACCGTAAAGAAAAAGTGCTGGTGATCTGTGCTCAGGCCGCTACAGCACTTCAACTGGAGCAGGTGCTGCGTGAACGTGAAGGGATTCGCGCCGCCGTGTTCCATGAAGGGCTGTCGATCATTGAACGCGATCGGGCTGCCGCCTGGTTCGCTTCTGAAGAGAACGGCGCACAAGTTCTGCTGTGTTCCGAAATTGGTTCCGAAGGCCGTAACTTCCAGTTCGCCAGCCGTCTGGTGATGTTCGATCTGCCGTTTAACCCGGACCTGCTGGAACAGCGTATTGGCCGACTGGATCGTATTGGCCAGGCGCACGATATTCAGATTCTGGTCCCCTGGCTGGAGAAAACGGCCCAGGCCGTGCTGCTGCGCTGGTATCACGAAGGGCTGGACGCGTTCGAGCACACCTGCCCGACCGGCAGAGCCATCTACGACAGCGTCAACGCAGAGCTGATTAACTACCTGGCCGCACCGGAAAACAGCGACGGGTTTGATGATTTCATTAGCGAATGCCGTAAGCAGCATGATGCGCTGAAATCCCAACTCGAACAGGGCCGCGACCGCCTGCTGGAGCTAAACTCTAACGGTGGTGAAGCCGCCCAGGCGCTGGCCAATACCATTGCCGAACAGGATAATGATACCGAACTGGTTAACTTTGCTCTTAACCTGTTTGATATCGTCGGCATTAATCAGGAAGACCGCAGTGATAACCTGATCGTGCTGACACCTTCAGATCATATGCTGGTTCCGGACTTTCCGGGCCTGCCGGAAGACGGCTGTACGATCACCTTCAATCGCGACCAGGCCCTGTCGCGTGAAGATACGCAGTTTATTACCTGGGAACATCCGTTAATCCGTAATGGCCTGGATCTGATTCTGTCAGGTGACACCGGCAGTTGTGCGCTGTCGCTGTTAAAGAACAAGGCATTGCCTGTGGGGACACTGCTGGTCGAGATGATCTACGTGGTGGAATCCCAGGCACCGAAACATCTGCAGCTAACCCGCTTCCTGCCCCCTACGCCGGTGCGCCTGCTGCTGGATCGCAACGGGACGAACCTGGCCGGTAAAGTGGAATTCGAAAGCTTCAACCGCCAGTTGAATGCCGTTAACCGCCACACCGGCAGCAAGCTGGTGAATGCCGTACAGCAGGACGTTCACGCGATCCTGACGCTGGCTGAAAAAGAAGTCGTCAGTGAAGCACGTGCCGTTATTGACGCGGCACGGCGCGAGGCGAGCGAAAAGCTGGGGGCCGAGTTATCACGTCTGGAAGCACTGAGAGCCGTTAACCCCAACATCCGTGACGATGAGGTCGAGGCGCTGGAAACGAATCGCCAGCAGGTACTGGAGAGTCTGGATGAAGCGAACTGGCGACTGGATGCACTGCGTCTGATTGTGGTTACGCATCAATAAGTTCAGGGCCGCAAGGCCCTCTTTTTTGGAATAGAGTATGGAACCCTACAATCCGCCGCTTGAGCCCTGGCTGCACATTCTGTATCAGGATGCCCATATCATGGTGGTGAATAAGCCCAGCGGCCTGCTTTCGGTACCCGGTCGGCTTGACGAGCACAAAGACAGCGTGATGACGCGGATCCAACGCGATTATCCTGAGGCGGAATCTGTGCATCGGCTGGACATGGCGACCAGCGGCGTGATTGTGGTCGCCCTGACAAAGGCCGCAGAGCGCGAGCTTAAACGCCAGTTTCGTGAACGCGAGCCTGCAAAGACCTATGTGGCCCGGGTTTGGGGCCATCCGGCGCAGGAGAAGGGCATGGTGGATTTACCGCTGATTTGCGACTGGCCTAATCGCCCGAAGCAGAAAGTGTGTTTCGACACCGGCAAGTCGGCGCAAACCGACTATCAGGTTGTGGAATACGGTGACGATAACAGCGCGCGCGTCGCGCTCAAACCGATTACCGGGCGCTCGCATCAGCTGCGCGTACATATGTTGGCGCTGGGCCATCCGATTCTGGGTGACGGTTTTTACGCACATCCGGAAGCAAAAGCCATGTCAGATCGTCTTCTGCTGCACGCCGAATCGCTGACCATCACGCACCCGGCGTTTGGTAATGCCATGACCTTCAGGCAGCCTGCCGATTTTTAATCTGCCATGATGCTAATGCTTCGCGCGCCCTCGCCATCAGCCGGGCGCGCATCTCACTTATTTAAAGCCTTTTTCTTTGCGAATCAGATCGTAAGCCGACTGAATGTCCTGCGCTTTCTGTTTCGCCATCTCCATCATTTCGGGCGGCAGACCTTTCGCCACCAGCTTATCCGGGTGATGTTCACTCATCAGTTTGCGATAGGCGCGTTTGATGGTGGTGGCATCGTCGGTGGTTTTCACACCCAAAACGTTACAGGCATCGGATAACGTCGGGCCTCGCTGCGCCTGCTGAAAACCGCCCTGCTGTGAATAGCTGCGACCGCCGCCGAACTGCTGTCCCCCCTCCATCATGCGCAGAAACTGGTCGAACTGACTCTGAGAAATCCCCAGTTCTTCACCAATCACATACAGCACCTGACGTTCATTGGGATGCAGCGACCCATCGGCAAACGCGGCCTGGATCTGAATTTCCAGAAACATCCTAATCAGATCAAAACGTCCGAAGCAGGCACTGCGCAATTCACGCAGTTTGGTACGGAGCGGATATTCCCCCTGCTTGCCTTCGCGAAAGGCGCGCTGTGCAGCCATTCGGGCATCGCCATGCAGCTGCATGCGATCCATAAACAGCGATGCAATCTGAATATCCGCTTCGGTTACGCGCCCTTTCGACTTGGTTAAGTGCCCCATGACCTGAAAAGTCGTGCTGAAAAAGAGTGACTGCCGGGTCTGATTATTTGAGAAGTAAGCTTTGCTCTGCGCGCCGCGAACCTTGTCAAATCCATGCCCAATGATCAGACCAATAACAATTCCCCAAAAGCCTGCGCCGGACAGCAATCCAAGCACTAAACCTATTACTTTTCCCCAGTAGCGCATAAACTCCTCAATTCGCCATGCTTACGGCTGAAAATTGCATTATCATACCTGTCATTTATCTCAGCGCCTAACGGCAGCGCGGACAGAAAAGGATTAACACTGGCGCAACGCCAGGCAGTGCGTTAGTCTCTGACCCGATTGTCGGCATGATGCCAGTTTTCATGGAATTCTCGATACCGCGTATGAAAAAACATATACCTACTCTGCTGGCCACCATGATCGGCGCAGCCATTAGCCAGCAAGCCTTCGCCGATGATTTAATGTCGCAGTGTATGTTAGGCGTGCCGAGCTACAATCGCCCCCTGGTTAACGGCGATCCTAATCAGCTGCCCGTTACTATTCACTCGGATTCCCTGAAAGGCAACTATCCTGACGATGCGGTCTTCACAGGCGATGTGGATGTGCAGCAGGGTAACAGCCGCATGCTGGCAGATGAAGTACAGCTTCACCAACGCCAGCCTGAAGGTCAGACCGTTCCCGTTCGTACCGTCGATGCGCTAGGTAATGTGCACTACGATGATAATCAGGTCATCCTGAAAGGTCCGAAAGCCTGGTCAAATCTGAATACCAAAGATACCAACGTCTGGAACGGCGATTATCAGATGGTAGGCCGTCAGGGCCGTGGAACGGGCGATCAGATGAAGCTGCGCGGTGAAAACCGTTACACCATCATGGAAAACGGCACCTTCACTTCCTGTCTGCCCGGCAGCAACAGCTGGAGCGTCGCGGGTTCTGAGATCATTCAGGATCGTCAGGAAGAAGTGGCTGAAATCTGGAATGCGCGCTTTAAACTGGGTTCCGTTCCGGTGTTTTACAGCCCCTATCTGCAATTGCCATTGGGCGATCGTCGCCGTTCCGGTTTTCTGATCCCCAATGCTAAATACGGCAGCAGCAACGGTTTTGAGTTCATTCTGCCCTACTACTGGAACATCGCGCCGCAGGCCGATGCGACCATTACGCCGCATTACATGAGTAATCGCGGGCTGCAATTACAGAATGAGTTCCGTTATCTGACACAGGCTGGCGCAGGCATCGTTGAGTTTGACTATCTGGCCTCAGATAAACAGTATGACAACGACAAAGCTGCACGCGGCATTGCCCAAAATGACAGTTCGGACCGTTGGTTATTTTACTGGCGTCACTCTGGTGTTTACGACCAACACTGGCGTTTCAGTGCTGACTACACCAAAGTCAGCGATCAGTATTATTTTAACGATCTGACCTCGCCTTACTATAGTTCGACAGATGGTTACGCCTCGCAAAAATTCAGCGTGGGCTATGCGGATACCAACTGGGACGCAACGCTGTCGACCAAAGATTTCCAGATTTTTGGCAACACGAGCAACAGCAACGTCTATCGCGCCTTCCCGCAACTGGATCTGAACTGGTACCAGAACGATGTGGGTCCGTTCGACACCCGCATCTATGCGCAGGCCGTCAAGTTTACCAACGTCAACAGCAACTATCCTGAAACCACGCGTTTACATGTTGAGCCCACGATTAATCTGCCGTTGTCCAACGGTTGGGCCAGTCTGGATACCGAAGCGAAGTTTCTGGCGACGCACTATCAGCAGAAAGATGTTGATTACTACAACACGAATTTTGCGCCAACCAGTACAAGCAGTGGCGTGCTGAAAGACTCTGTTAACCGGACTTTGCCACAGTTTAAAGTTGACGGTCGTATGGTGTTTGACCGCGATATGGACTGGGCGCAGGGCTACACGCAGACGCTGGAACCCCGGGTTCAGTACCTGTATATCCCGTATCGTAACCAGAGTGATATCTACCCTTACGACTCCACTCTGCTGCAAACCGACTATACCGGCCTGTTCCGCGATCGTTCATACAGCGGCCTGGATCGCATCGCTTCGGCCAACCAGGTTGCCACCGGTGTCACTACGCGAATTTATGATACCGATTTGGTTGAACGTTTTAACGTTTCTGTAGGTCAAATCTATTCGTTCACGCCTTCTCGTACGGGTGTTAACCAGGTCAATAAAGAAGACGATACCGGTAGTCTTCTGTGGGCGGGTGACAGCTACTGGAAGATAAGTGACCGTTGGGGCGTGCGCGGCGGGCTGCAGTACGATACCCGCCTGAATAACGTGGCACAGGGAAATACCGTGCTGGAATACCGCCGTGATGCTGACCGTATGGTGCAGTTGAGCTACCGTTACAGTAGCCCGGAGTATGTTGCTTCTGCGCTGAACGACAGTTCACTGGTGAATAACCCGATTTATAAAAACGGGATTTCACAGGTCGGTACGACGGCGAGCTGGCCGATTCATGATGCCTGGTCGGTGGTTGGCGCGTATTACTATGATACGCGTAATAATCGTCCTGCATCACAGTTGGTTGGCCTGCAGTACAGCTCTTGTTGCTACGCAATTCGTCTGGGATATGAGCGCAAAATCAACGGTTGGGAAAACAACGACAGTAAGTATGACAACCAAATCTCATTCAACATTGAGTTACGTGGCCTGAGCTCAAATTATGGCCTGGGAACCGGCCAGATGCTGAGTCAGGGTATCATCCCTTATCAGCGTGCATTCTGATGTTGTGATGTTTGACAGGCAATCCCGCAGTGCGGAACCAATAATGGATAAAGTATGAAGAACTGGAGAATGCTGATTCTTGGTGTGGCGCTCAGTGCCAACACCGCGTTCGCAGCACCACAAGTGGTTGATAAAGTTGCAGCTGTAGTGAATAACGGCGTGGTCCTCGAGAGTGACGTGGACAGCATGATGAGCACCGTTAAATCTCAGGCGAAGCAGGCAGGTCAACAGTTGCCTGATGATAAGACGTTGCGCCATCAGATCCTCGAACGTGAGATCATGGACGCGATCATCCTGCAGTTAGGTGATAAAGCCGGTTTACAGATTACCGATCAGCAACTGGATCAGGCTATTCAGAATATCGCCGCGCAAAACCGCATGAGCGTTGATCAGCTGAGAAGCCGCCTGGCTTACGACGGGATGAACTACAACACCTATCGTGCTCAGATCCGTAAAGAGATGCTGATCTCTGAAGTGCGTAATAATGAAGTCCGCCGTCGTGTCACTATCCTGCCGCAGGAAGTCGATACGCTGGCGCAGCAGGTTGGCGCTCAGAATACGCAGGGCACTGAAATGAATATCAGTCATATCCTGCTGCCTCTGCCGGAAAACCCTACGCAGCAGCAGGTTGACGATCAGGAGAAGCTGGCAAAACAGCTGATAACGGAACTGAAAGGTGGCGCAGACTTTGGCAAGCTGGCCGTGACCTACTCCGCCGATTCTCAGGCGCTGAAGGGCGGCAACATGGGCTGGGCAAAAATCGAAGAGCTGCCTACCCTGTTTGCTCAGGCGCTGACCACAGCGAAGAAGGGCGACATTGTTGGCCCTATCCGTTCAGGTGTGGGTTTCCATATCCTGAAGGTGAACGATCTGCGCGGCGAGAGCAAAAACGTCTCTGTTACCGAAGTGCATGCGCGCCACATTCTGCTGAAGCCGTCTCCGATCATGACTGACGATCAGGCTCGCGCTAAGCTGGAACAGATTGCTGCCGACATTCGCAGTGGCAAGACGACCTTTGCCGCGGCCGCCAAACAGTTCTCCGACGATCCGGGTTCGGCTAATCAGGGCGGCGATCTGGGCTGGACCTCACCAGAAGTGTTTGACCCGGCATTCCGCGATGCGCTGCTGCGTCTGAAAAAAGGCGAAACCAGTCAGCCGGTCCACTCCTCTTTTGGCTGGCATCTGATTCAGCTGCTGGATACGCGTCAGGTGGATAAAACCGATGCAGCCCAGAAAGAGCGCGCTTACCGTATGCTGTTTAATCGTAAGTTTGCGGAAGAAGCGCAAACCTGGATGCAGGAACAGCGCGCCGGCGCTTACGTGAAAATCCTGGATAACAATGCGCAGTGATTTTCGTGTGGTGATCACGCCCGGCGAACCCGCCGGGATTGGTCCCGATCTTGCCGTTCAACTGGCTCAGCGAGCCTGGCCTGTTGAACTGGTTGTGTGTGCTTCTCCCCAGCTGTTGCTGCAACGTGCCGCTCAGCTGGGTTTGCCGTTGACGCTGCGCGTTTACGACGCCGCAGGCGAACCCGAACCGCAACAGGCTGGCACGCTCACCGTTCTCCCCGTTGAAATACCGCAGCCGGTCACGCCCGGCACGCTATGCGTCGCCAACAGCCACTATGTGCTGGAAACCCTGGCACGCGCCTGCGACGGATGTTTATCCGGGGAGTTTTCTGCCTTAATTACTGGCCCCGTTCACAAGGGCGTGATTAACGACGCGGGCATTCCGTTTACCGGGCATACCGAATTTTTTGCCGAGCGCGCGGGCGCGCAGCGCGTGGTGATGATGCTGGCCACCGAGCAACTGCGTGTCGCGCTTGCCACTACGCATCTGCCGTTAAAAGATGTTGCTGGTGCCGTCACCCGCGATTGTCTGCATGAAGTCATCACCATTCTGCATCAGGATCTCAAGCATAAGTTTGCCATTGCTCAGCCGCATATTTTTGTCTGCGGACTGAATCCCCATGCCGGAGAAGGCGGTCACATGGGGCGGGAAGAGATAGACACGATCATCCCGGCACTCAATGCGCTGCGCGAGCAAGGCATTCAACTCACCGGTCCGCTGCCTGCGGATACACTGTTCCAGCCCAAATATCTGCAACATGCCGATGCGGTGCTGGCGATGTATCACGATCAGGGGTTACCGGTGCTTAAATTTCAGGGATTTGGTCGGGCGGTTAATATTACCCTCGGCCTGCCGTTTATCCGTACCTCAGTCGACCACGGCACCGCGCTTGAATTAGCCGGGTTGGGTCAGGCTGACGCGGGCAGCTTTATCACGGCGCTTAACCTCGCCATCACTATGATCAAGAGCAGTAATGAATAATCGCGTCCATCAGGGGCACTACGCCCGTAAACGTTTCGGGCAAAACTTCCTGAACGATCAATATATTATCGACAGCATCGTCTCCGCCATCCATCCACAGCGCGATCAGGCAATAGTGGAAATCGGTCCGGGTTTGGGTGCACTTACTGAACCCGTGGGCGAACGCCTGGACAGTTTAACCGTGGTGGAGTTAGATCGCGATCTGGCTGCACGCCTGCAAACTCATCCGTTTTTAGGGCCCAAGCTGACGATTTTCCAGCAGGACGCCATGACGTTTGACTTCGCTGCGCTGGCCAAAGAGAAAGGCCAGCCGCTGCGGGTCTTCGGTAACCTGCCATATAATATTTCGACCCCGCTGATGTTCCATCTGTTCAGCTATACTGGTTCGATTAAAGATATGCACTTCATGCTGCAGAAAGAGGTGGTTAATCGTCTGGTTGCGGGTCCCGGCAGCAAAGCCTATGGTCGTCTGAGCGTAATGGCTCAGTACTATTGTCAGGTGATTCCGGTGCTGGAAGTGCCGCCGCACTCTTTTACCCCGCCCCCGAAGGTGGACTCGGCGGTTGTGCGGTTAGTCCCTTACATGAAACCGCCTCATCCGGTCAAAGACGTGCGTATTCTGAGCCGCATTACCACTGAAGCATTCGGTCAACGCCGCAAAACGCTGCGTAACAGCCTGAGCCATATGGTCGTTGCTGGCGCACTGGATGAGCTGGAAATCGACACCAGCCTGCGTGCCGAAAATGTTTCGGTCGCGCAGTATTGCCAGTTAGCAAACTGGCTGGCAGATCATCTGGATCAACCCCAGGAGTAACCCATGAGTGAACCGGCCCGCGTATCGCTGCACGTACAAAGTCTGTATGTCGCCTCACAGTCCTCACCGGAAGATGAGCGCTATGTCTTTGCTTATACCGTCACGATTCGCAACGTAGGCCGGTCCTCAGTGCAACTGCTCCGACGCTACTGGCTCATCACTAACGGCAACGGCCGTGAGACGGAAGTTCAGGGTGAAGGCGTCATAGGCGAACAGCCGCATATTGCACCGGGAAACGAATATCAATACACCAGCGGTGCTGTTCTTGAAACCCCGATGGGCACCATGCAAGGTCACTATGTGATGGTCGATGAGCAAGGCGATGAATTCCACGTCGAGATCCCGGTATTCCGCCTCGCGATTCAAACCCACATCCATTGATACTGGCGCCCTTCGCCCGCCTGGCGGGCGACTGTCTGAGTTGGATAATCCTCTATGAATACTTACCTGATTGGCGACGTTCACGGTTGTTATGATGAATTACGTGCTCTGCTGAACCAGGTTAATTACGATCCCAGTCAGGATACCTTATGGCTGACGGGTGACCTGGTGGCGCGGGGGCCCGGCTCGCTGGAGGTTCTGCGCTACGTAAAGTCATTGGGTGACAGCGTCCGTCTGGTGCTGGGTAATCACGATCTGCATTTGCTGGCCGTTTATGCCGGAATCAGTCGTAATAAACCCAAAGATCGCCTGACACCGCTGCTGGAAGCGGAAGATGCCGATGACCTGATTAACTGGCTGCGTCGCCAGCCGTTGCTGCAGGTCGATGAAGAGAAAAAGCTGGTGATGGGCCATGCCGGCATTACGCCTCAGTGGGATCTGGATACAGCACAACAGTGCGCACGCGAAGTGGAAGCCGTGCTGTCTAGCGACAGTTACCCACTGTTTCTTGACGCGATGTACGGCGACATGCCGAATAACTGGAATGAATCCCTGACCGGCCTGGCCCGCCTGCGCTTCTCGACCAACGCACTAACCCGTATGCGTTTCTGCTTTCCTAACGGTCAGCTAGACATGATCTGTAAGGATGCGCCGGAATCCGCCCCGCCGCCGTTAAAACCCTGGTTCATGATTGAAGGCCCGGTCGCACGCGATCACACCATTGTTTTCGGTCACTGGGCGTCGCTGGAAGGGAAAGGCACGCCAGAGGGCATTATCGGTCTGGATACCGGCTGCTGCTGGGGCGGGAACCTGACGCTCCTGCACTGGGAAACCCAACGCTACTATGTTCAGCCATCGAACCGTCAGTTGTCCGTACCGGACGATCTTACTCCACCATCCTCAACCCGCTAACGCGCAGCCATAAAAAAACGCCTTGTCACAACAAGGCGTTCTTTACTACGCGTAAATTAACGGCGGCGTTCGAGGATCTCAAAGCAGTAACTGTGCGAGTTCTGCTCATCGGCATCATGAAACTCACTGAACGTGGAGTGCCACTCATCCGGCTCGTAATCCGGGAACTGTGTATCGCCTTCCACTTCCGCATCAATGTGCGTCAGATAAAGACGGTCGGCGCGCGCCAGCATCTGCTCATAGATGCGGCCGCCGCCAATGACCATGATCTCTTCAGCCTCACCCGCCGCACTGATGGCGTCGTCCAGCGAAGTTACCCAGGTTACGCCTTCGGCACTGCCCGGCTTGCTGCTGACCACAATGTTGAGCCGGCCAGGCAATGGACGACCAATAGATTCAAAGGTCAGTCTGCCCATAATAACTGGCTTTTTCAGTGTGTTGCGCTTAAACCACGCCAGGTCTGCAGGCAGGTCCCACGGCATGGCGTTTTCCATTCCAATAATGCGATCTGCTGCTAATGCCGCGATAAGACTAATCATGTTAAAAGGCTCGCTGAAAAAAACAGGCGCCATGATACGTAAAGGTTAAACCTTCGTCGATAGCAGGAAGGTGCTTATTGCATAAAGCGGCATTGCCACCATGTTTCAGACGTTGTACAGGGTTTTACTCCATAAGAAGGGCAAGTCCACCGCAAAAGTCGCCAGATAATGGCGTCACCTCGCTATAAATCATGATAATAAAAACGGCTCCCTGGGGAGCCGTTGTGCGTCATCAGAAATCGTAGCGGAAACGAACCAGGTTCATATCGCCCTGATTGTCCGTACTGGAAGTGAAGACATGTTCGTAATCCACACGGAAACCGTAGTCCAGGAATAACGTTACGCCCAGGCCATTGTCAATGCGCTGGTAGTTGCGGCCATTCACGTATTCTAAACGGTCGCCCATCACATAAGGCTGAACGGCTTTAACACCATATTGCGCCACCGGGATTTTGTATCCGGCGTAATATTCGATGCCCCAGGCATCGTCCGCAAAATAGTTATTCACGTTGCGCTGTTTGGTCGTCAGGAAGTTTTGATACCAGCCACCGCCTGCTGACAGTGTCCAGTTACCCGGCGTCCAGCTCAGTGCCGTGCCAAAAATGTTTTGGTCGTACTCTTTATTGTTGCCCGTGACCGGATCACGCATGCTGGCGCGGGTGTAGTTCCAGGCCGTGCCCCATGCCAGCGTTGGCGTAATGTTGTAATTCACACCCAGCGAACCGCCGCCCTGACGCTTATAGCGCAGTCCATTGCCCGGCAAATATTCGTTATCGCTAAACAGGTAAGAGGCATAAAGATCAACTGCACCATAACTGTTTTTGTATTTCAGCTGCTTACGAGAACGGTATGAACCGTCGTAATCACCGTTAATGCCGTTACCCGGTGCCTGGGCCAGCATGTCGTAATCCCAGATATCCGTCTTGGCACCCACAACGTCGTAATAAACGCTGTTCTGCTGACCGAAGGTCAACTGGCCCCAGGTTTTACTTTTCAGGCCGGTATAGAGCTGGCGGCGCGTGGTTTCATGCGCCCCTTCAGCGTAGTGATTATCCCAGTTGAATACGGCCGGAATGTTAACGCCCAGCTCGTAGTAGCTGGTCCAACTGATATCGTCGAACAGGTAGTAATCCGCGCTAAAGCGGAAACGTGAACCACCGTCAAAGCCATTACGCTTATAGGATTTATCATTCACGCCGGTTTGATGGTTAAACTGAGGACGAATACTGCCACCGAATTTAAAATCGAGACGGCTAAGGGGATCGCCTGCTTGTGGGTCTTGTTTGAGAAGAGTGATTTCAGCCTGGCTGGAAAAAGACGCCAGAGCCAGGAGTGCAGCCACTGCACTCAGTGAAAAAGAACGCGCTTTCATTGTTATAACTATCCTGTTTACGCTCTAATAATGAGCGAGCCGGATATTACAGCGGTCAATGTCAGCCTGGTAGTTTTTTGTATTATAGATTTGTGCGAATGAGCAGATTGGGCATGATTGGCTAAAAATTAAATCAAATTTATTTGAGATTGCTGCCGCTTACCCCAGTATGAACGGGTTGATACAGCGCCAGTGGGCCGCATCAGCAGCCTGACTGAGAATGCGTTACATCGCCGGTCTTCCCTCTGGCTGTGAGCCGTATTTAGTTTGCCCCTGGCAGATCGACCAGCACTTTTTCGATTAACGCGACGATGCCTCTAACCCTGGGAGGGATAAAGCGCGCATCCGGGAAAACGGCATACACAAAGCGATCGGGATAGCGATACGCTGGCAACACCCTCATCAGCGAGCCGGATTTCAACGCCTCAGTTGCAAGGGGTAATTGCATACCGCCTACACCGATTCCCGCCTGCAACGCCTGTAATAACCCTTCACTGCTATTGGCCCTGAAGGCTGTCTTTACGGCCAGTTCTACGGTTTCATCGCCCCTGACAAGCCGCAATGGCGCAGACTCGGCAATGCTGCTGAAACGCACGTGCGGTTGGCACATCAATGCATCCAGTGAATTGAGCGGCGGGAAATCCGGTGATGCGAAAAGCGGTGTTTCAATACGCGCGATTTTCCGTGCCGGATACACTTCCGGCGCATCCTGAGTAAGGCGGAACGCCACATCCACGCCTTCTCTGGCCAGGTCGGATATCCTGTCATCAAGCGAGAGCGTCAGATGCAAACCCGGATTCGCTTTTTGCAATCCGAGCAGATGAGGAAGAAACAAACGCCCTAATCCGCCCGGGAGTTGAACGTTTATCTTGCCCTGCCATTGCTGTGCGGCAGGGGATAGCTGGTTCTCGACCGCCTGCATTGCCTCAAGTATGGGCTGCATCTTACGCCGGTAATATTCTCCTTGCGCTGTCAGTACCCTCACCCGCGTCGTCCTGTGCAGCAGCACTACGCCGAGTTCAGCCTCAAGCGCGGCGATCTGCTGGCTGACCGCAGACTGTTTGATATTCAACTGGCGTGCTGCCTCAGAAAAAGACCCCGCCTCAGCCACGCGTAAAAACGTTCGAATGGCATTGAGCTTGTTATTCATTTACGCATTTCTCTTATAAGTGACATCAGCGTTCGGGGATACCGACAAAAAACAATTTATAGCAGGCTGTCTGCAACCAAACTGGAGGACAAAAAATGTCACAGAAGCCTCAATCTAAAGTCGCACTGGTTGCGGGTGCAAGCGGTATTGTCGGCAGCAAACTGGTTAAAACGCTGTTGCAGAATGAATGGCAGGTTATTGGATTGTCTCGCGCAGGAGGCGCTCACCGGGGCACGGTGCCGTTTGTTAACGTCGATCTGCTCAATGAAAAAGACACTGCGCGCGCCCTCAAGCCCCTTCGGCACGTTACCCACATTTTTTACAGCGCGTGGCTTAATGCCGCGAGCTGGCGGGAAATGGTTGAACCCAACGTCACTATGTTACGTAACCTGGTCACTCAGGTTGAGAACGTGGCTCCGCTGGAAACGGTGAGCCTGATGCAGGGCTACAAAATTTACGGCGCTCATCTTGGCCCGTTCAAAACCCCCGCCAGAGAAAGCGATGCCGCTATTCCCGGCGCCGAATTCAATACGGCGCAACAGGACTGGCTGTGCCGCTTTCAGCATCATAAAACCTGGCACTGGCATGCACTTCGTCCTGGCGTTGTCGGCAGCGCGTTAACCGGCAATACCATGAATCTTGCGCTGAGTATCGCGATATACGCTTCACTGTGCAAAGCGCAAAATCTGCCCCTGCGCTTTCCAGGGTCGCAGCGCACCTGGCACAGCATTATCGATCACACCGATGATAGCTTATTGTCTGCCGCCACCCTGTGGGCATCGACCGCATCCTCCGCCAGGAATCAGGCATTTAACATCAATAACGGTGATATCTGGCGATGGTGTGAGCTCTGGCCCCTCATTGCAGGCTGGTTTGAACTGGAGACGGCGCCCCCGGTTGCGTTGTCATTTCAGCAGCTTTTCGGCGATTACCGCAGGACATGGCATGCCCTGGCGGAAAAAAAACAGCTGGTTGAGGCTGATATCATGAGGCTGAGTGACGGTCAGTTCGCCGATTTTGTCTTTAGCTGGGATTACGATATGTTTGGTGATGGCAGCAAACTGAGGCGGGCAGGGTTTACCGAATTTTGCGCCACGGATGAGATGTTTATCCGCCTGTTTACTCAGTTCAGGATGGCGAACATTATTCCCTGAGGCATGCAGCGAGCCATTTTCCCCTGCCGCAGCGCTGGCAGGGGAGCATTGATCAATCGCGCTTCGCAGGCAAAAGCCGCCCACGGGAGCGGAAAAACAGGGCCATCAGGCACCTGGTCGAATCACGCTAAACTGGCTTCACGACGCAGAGGTATGTCAACGCGCCGACAGAACGGATCAATCAGATGATGACCCGGCCGTTATTAACCGAATGGCACCAGCGGTTTTTATAGTCTCCGGACATCGAACCGTAGGAGTAATGAAGAGGAAGCTGCTTTTCTGCTGCTTCCTGATACAAGGCTGTCAGGTTCTTCCACATCAGCATTGTCCCCACCGCGCCAGCATTGCTGTCTATCCGGTAGCCAATATTAATAAAATCAACGAACATCCCGGCACTGCTCGAGACAGAAAGCAGGAGCTGCAGTGCAACAGGTTCATTATGCAGGAACATCATATAGCCTTTGAAACAGGGCTGAAACTCCCGGAAAAACGCTTTATTAATGGCCCTCTCCGCGATGGCCTGATTGCGTCTCGCCTGATAGAGAATCTCAAACACCTCAAAAATATGTTCCCCGTCAAGCTGGCTGACATTGAGAAAACTCCCCCCGTCATTGAGAAACTTTCTGAGCTCTCTCTCCCGTGTCGAGACCGTTTTACGGGAAAAGTCGGCGACAGGGCTCTTGGTAAAAGCGGCATGGCTCTTACTAAACAGGCTATAGGAGGTATTGAGGAAGCGATGACGCTGCAAATGATGTAGCGACTTGCACCGGAAAGGTAAAAGCACCTTTTTCGACGCCTCGTTGCAAAACGGCACATAGACAGAGGTTGAGGGAGCCAGTAGCGCGGGAAGCGAACGCTGCCGATGTCTGCCATCGTTGGCAAGCCAGCCCTTTTCAACGCAGACGCTCCCCATCGTTTTCCCTTTCCTTTGATAAGAATAAAAGTCAAAGGACTGCCCACATCGCATTTTAAAGGCAATAAATTCCGGTGCGGACTCGCAGTTATAACCAAAATGATTACAGGCTCTTTGATAATCCTCAAAAGAGCACTGCCCCCATCTGAAAAACTTGGGAATAAACATGTCAGGCGCTAACTCTTAATCAAGCATGTAAACTTCAGAGAAGCGAATGGGTTCTCTGGATATGTAAACCATGAAAAATACAGGGTATTTTAAAGATAAGCGCTGCGGCTGAACAGGTGATTATCGAGCACTGTAAGCAGTAATGCGGGTTTGTTTAAAATCGGTTGAGCAACGATCAAATAGCGAAAATACAGTAGAACGTTAAGAAACAGATCGTAAATAATTAAAAATATTAATGCATATTTAAACATCAAGGCATCAATATTTAAAAAACCTATTTAATTAAAGTCTGTTTACTCAGAAACGTTCATGAGCCTGAAAAGAATATTAAAAAAATACCGGTTTATTCGAAATGTCGCGCTGACCTGAGAATCGCTGCCCAGAAACAGGGTTCATCCCGTTCCGTTGGGAACAGACTGCTTTCTGACCAACCCCAGACTCACCAACCATTCTAAAGGCGATGCCCTTTTTTACAGGCGGCGCTTGCCGCAGGCAGGTACAGCCTCCACGCTGCCCGCTAAGACAGAAACGCACTCAGCGGAGGGTGATCTGTACCCGTGCCTGTAGAACCGCTCAGTTCAGGCCCGATCTCTCAAAAAAAAGCCCCTGCGAGGAGCGTTAAGCCAGCACACTGGCAAATCGTCCCACCGCAGGGGCTATTACCGCCACTCAGCCAGCGCTATTTGTGCGCAAGGATCTGCGCATGCATTTCCTGTACTGAAATCACTTTTTCAGTCGGGTCGGCGTTTAGCGCCATGGCCGTTGCAAAACCCCCGTTTAGCGTAGTGTCGTAATGAACTTTGTATTGCAGCGCACTACGACGAATCAGCTTGGAGTCTTCAATAGCCTGGCGGCCTGCCGTGGTATTCACGATGTAGGCATATTCGCCGTTTTTCAGCCGGTCCTGAATATGTGGACGACCTTCGTGAACCTTGTTAACCAGGCGAGGATTAATGCCCGCTTCCCCCAACACCACGGCGGTGCCATGAGTGGCATCCAGCTCAAAGCCAAACTTCTGCAACTTCGCGGCCAGGTCAACGATACGTTTCTTATCGCCCTCACGGACCGACAGCAGCGCGCGTCCGGTTTTCTTCATGTTGCTTTGCGCACCCAGCATCGCTTTGGCAAAGGCCTCTGCAAAGGTACGGCCCACGCCCATGACTTCACCGGTTGAGCGCATTTCTGGCCCCAGAATGGGGTCAACGCCCTGGAACTTGTTAAACGGCAGCACCACTTCCTTGACAGAGTAGTAAGGCGGAATCACCTCTTCGGTGACGCCCTGCTCTGCCAGCGTTTTGCCTGCCATCACGCGTGCGGCGACTTTCGCCAGCGGTACGCCCGTCGCTTTTGACACAAAAGGAACGGTACGCGCAGCACGTGGGTTAACTTCAATCAGGTAGACTTCATTGTCTTTCACCGCGAACTGCACGTTCATTAAGCCGCGAACGTTCAACTCAAACGCCAGCTTTTCAACCTGCTGACGCATTACGTTTTGAATATCCTGGCTCAGCGTGTAGGCCGGCAGAGAACAGGCCGAGTCACCTGAGTGAACGCCTGCCTGCTCAATGTGCTCCATGATGCCGCCGATCAGTACACGCTCACCATCACAGATGGCATCCACATCGACTTCTACAGCATCGTCAAGGAAGCGATCCAGCAAAACCGGCGCATCGTTAGAAACCGACACCGCCGTCTGGAAATAACGCTTCAGGTCTATTTCGTCGTAGACGATTTCCATCGCACGTCCGCCCAGCACGTACGAGGGACGGACCACCAGCGGATAACCAATCCCGGCAGCTTTTTCTACCGCCTGCTCCAGGGTGGCAACGGTGGCGTTGGCAGGCTGCTTCAGGTTCAGGCGGTCAACGGCCTGCTGGAAGCGTTCGCGGTCTTCTGCCCGATCAATCGCATCCGGGCTGGTCCCGATGACCGGTACGCCAGCGGCTTCCAGTGCACGAGCCAGTTTCAGCGGCGTCTGACCACCGTACTGCACAATCACCCCTTTCGGTTTTTCGATGCGGACGATCTCCAGCACGTCTTCAAGCGTTACCGGCTCGAAGTAAAGGCGATCAGAGGTGTCATAATCCGTGGAGACGGTTTCCGGGTTACAGTTCACCATGATGGTTTCGAAACCGTCTTCGCGCAGCGCCAGTGCCGCATGAACACAACAGTAGTCAAACTCAATGCCCTGGCCGATACGGTTTGGTCCACCACCCAGTACCATGATCTTGTCACGATCCTGGTTAGGATTCGCTTCGCACTCTTCCTCATAGGTAGAGTACATATAGGCTGTATCGGTCGAGAATTCTGCCGCGCAGGTATCCACCCGCTTGTAAACCGGATGCAGATTGTGATGCTGACGTAGCTTACGAATTTCACCTTCTGCCACGCCCACCAGTGAGGCCAGGCGCGCATCGGCAAAACCTTTGCGCTTCAGCGTGCGCAGGAAATCGGCGTTCAGCCCGTTCACGCCTTCGCGCGCTACCTGCTCTTCAAGACGAACCAGCTCTTCAATCTGCACCAGGAACCAGCGGTCAATATTGGTGAGATTGAATACGCCGTCCACCGACATCCCCGCACGGAAGGCATCGGCGATGTACCAGATCCGATCGGAACCGGCATCTTTCAGCTCACGACGGATACGGGTTAAGGCTTCCGCATCGTCAAGGTGGACTTTCGGATCAAAACCATTCGCGCCAACCTCCAGGCCGCGCAGCGCTTTCTGCACCGACTCCTGGAAGGTGCGACCAATCGCCATGACTTCGCCCACTGACTTCATCTGCGTGGTCAGACGGTCATTCGCACCAGCAAACTTTTCAAAGTTGAAGCGAGGAATTTTTGTGACGACGTAATCGATTGAAGGCTCAAACGAGGCAGGCGTCCGTCCACCGGTAATGTCGTTCATCAGCTCATCGAGCGTAAAGCCAACCGCCAGCTTTGCCGCCACTTTCGCGATCGGGAAGCCGGTTGCTTTGGAGGCCAGCGCCGAGGAACGTGACACGCGCGGGTTCATCTCGATCACGATCAGACGACCATTTTTCGGGTTCACCGCAAACTGTACGTTGGAGCCGCCGGTTTCCACACCAATCTCACGCAGCACCGCCAGCGAGGCGTTACGCATAATCTGGTACTCTTTGTCGGTCAGCGTCTGCGCGGGCGCAACCGTGATGGAGTCGCCCGTGTGGATCCCCATGGCATCAAAGTTTTCAATTGAGCAGACAATGATGCAGTTGTCGTTTTTGTCACGCACCACTTCCATCTCATACTCTTTCCAGCCAATCAGCGATTCGTCAATTAACAGCTCGTTGGTTGGGGAAAGGTCGAGGCCGCGTTCACAGATCTCTTCAAACTCTTCGCGGTTATACGCGATACCGCCGCCGGTGCCGCCCATGGTAAAAGACGGACGGATAATGCAGGGAAAGCCCACATCGGCCGCCACTGCCAGCGCTTCATCCATGGTATGCGCGATACCGGAGCGCGCGGTATCCAGACCGATGCTTTTCATCGCCACGTCAAAACGACGACGGTCTTCTGCTTTATCAATAGCGTCTGCGGTTGCACCAATCATGGTGACGCCGAATTCTTCCAGCACGCCCTGACGCTCCAGCTCCAGCGCACAGTTCAACGCCGTCTGGCCGCCCATGGTGGGCAGCACCGCATCCGGGCGCTCTTTTTCAATGATTTTACGTACCACTTCCCAGTGAATCGGCTCAATGTAGGTTGCATCGGCCATTTCCGGGTCGGTCATAATGGTGGCCGGGTTGGAGTTCACCAGAATGACGCGGTAACCCTCTTCACGCAGGGCTTTACACGCCTGTGCACCGGAATAGTCGAATTCGCAGGCCTGACCGATCACAATCGGACCGGCACCAAGAATCAGGATGGATTTTATGTCTGTACGTTTTGGCATGATTAGCTCCTGATTACTTTGCTTTCGAACGGAATGCGTCAATCAACTCAATAAAGTGGTCAAACAGCGGTGCAGCATCACCCGGTCCCGGGCTGGCTTCCGGATGGCCCTGGAAGCTAAACGCAGGCTTATCGGTGCGGTGGATGCCCTGCACCGTCTTATCGAACAGGGAGATATGCGTCACACGCAGGTTCGCAGGCAGATTCGCCTCATCCACCGCGAAGCCGTGGTTCTGCGCCGTGATCATGACGCGGTTGTTGTCCAAATCTTTAACTGGATGGTTGCCGCCGTGGTGGCCCAGCTTCATTTTGACCGTTTTCGCGCCGCTGGCCAGGGCCAGCAGTTGGTGGCCCAGGCAAATACCAAACACCGGGATATCGGTTTTCAGGAAGGCCTGAATCGCCTCAATAGCATAATCGCAGGGCTCAGGATCGCCAGGGCCGTTAGAGAGGAAGATACCGTCCGGATTCATCGCCAGGACCGTTTCTGCTGGCGTTTTGGCCGGCACCACTGTCAGGCGGCAGCCGCGGTCCACCAGCATACGCAGGATGTTGCGTTTCGCGCCGTAATCATAAGCGACGACGTGGTAAGGCAGTGCTTCTGCCTGTTTCTGTTCTGGCAAATCCCCTTCCAGTGTCCAGCTCCCCTGCTGCCAGGCATAGGTTTCAGCCGTCGTCACTTCCTTTGCCAGATCCATGCCTTTCAGGCCAGGGAAAGCCTGCGCTTTTTGTAAGGCCAGAGCCGCATCCAGATTATCGCCTGCAATAATGCAGCCGTTCTGCGCACCCTTTTCCCGTAACAGTCGCGTCAGCTTGCGCGTATCAATATCGGCAATCGCCACGATGTTATTGCGCTGCAGATAAGCCGATAAGCTTTCTTCGCTACGGTAGTTGCTGGCAATCAGCGGCAGGTCACGAATGACCAGGCCCTGCGCATGGATTTGACTGGATTCTTCATCGGCGGCGTTAGCACCAACATTGCCGATATGGGGATAAGTGAGAGTAACAATCTGGCGGGAATAGGAGGGATCAGTGAGGATTTCTTGATAACCGGTCATTGACGTATTGAAAACGACTTCCCCCACTGCCGACCCTGTAGCCCCGATGGCCCGACCGTGGAATTGGGTTCCGTCTTCCAGAACCAAGAGCGCTGACTTAATCAAAACATCCTCCAGGGAATAAACAGTCACAATATCTGCATATTAATTCAAAATAGTGATCTGAATCAATGCAAAAACTGCCTGAGTGGTCAATTTTTGGCAAATTGCGCGCATTCTAATGATCGTCCTGATACTTGTCCACCCTGAAGCAACATTTTTAACATCTTTTCAGGCTCAGAGCGAAAATGAAGAGGATAAGCGTTAAAAACAGGGGTAAACACAGCCGAATAAACGTTTGCCTATCGCACTCGATGTTTATTCCGGGAAAACCACCTGCTAATTTTGACCAAATGGTCAAAATTAGCAGGTTTACTGAGAAGCGAAAGGAAGAAAAACCCAACTTTCATTCATCACAATGAAAAAACAGGTCAAAGTGACTATTTTTTAGATAAAATTAAGGGCAATTAAAAAATTGCCCTTCTCAATCAAGTTATTAGCGATTGAAATCACCACATCACACAGGTAAAAATCATTACAAACTTGATAAATCCAGCACGTCACGCATATCGTAAAGCCCGGTTTTATTCTCACTCACCCAAATGGCAGCCTTTACGGCGCCATTGGCAAAGGTCATGCGACTGGACGCCTTGTGCGTTATCTCTATGCGTTCCCCTTCGTCGGCAAATAACGCGGTATGCTCTCCGACAATGTCTCCTGCCCGCACAGTGGCAAAACCAATGGTATTCGCTTTGCGCTCACCGGTATGGCCCTCACGGCTGTAAACGGCATGTTCATCCAGTTTCCAGTCCATCGCCTCTGCAATCGCCTCGCCCATCGCCAGCGCCGTGCCGGAGGGCGCATCCACCTTGTGGCGATGATGCGCTTCAATAATTTCAATATCCGCATAATCGCCCATCACTTTGGCGGCTTTCTCCAGCAGCTTCAGGACCAGATTAACGCCTACGCTAAAGTTAGCGGCAAACACAATGCCAATATCCGCCGCCGCGTCGCGAATCGCTGCTTTACCGGCGTCATCAAAGCCTGTCGTACCGATGATCATGGCTTTGCGGTGCTCACGACAGATGGCAAGGTATTCCAGCGTTCCTTCCGGGCGGGTGAAATCAATCACGACGTCAAAATCATCGACGACGGCGCGTAAGTCATCTCTCAGGGTAACGCCAGCGTGGCCGATACCGGCCAGTTCACCTGCGTCACTGCCGATCAACGAGGATCCCGGTCGGGCTAACGCTGCGCCCAGCTCAACGCCTTCCAGCTGAGCAACCGCCTGAATCAGATTGCGCCCCATGCGCCCCGGCGCGCCCACGATGGCAATGCGGATATTCTTCATATTTATTCATTCCTAAAACAAATCTATGCATGCAAGCGCAATCAGGTTAACCATGAGATAACAACTGCGCCACTCTTTCTCGGGGATAATAAGAATTTTTATGCCAGGTGGGGCGGATTATCAGTAAAAGCAATTTCCGCCGCCGCCGCCCGGTCTGAAAAGCAAAAAGGCCGAACAGAGTCGGCCTTTTCATTGCTTAACGTGTGCGGATTACTGCACGTTGCGGACGTCAACCCGCAACTCTTTGGGCACTTCAAACACAATGTTTTCTTCCCGCCCTTCCAGCACTCTCGCTTCACCACCGCCCAAGGCCTGCAGGCGACTAATCACGTTCTGAACCAGAATATCGGGAGCCGAAGCGCCCGCCGTTACGCCAACACAATCGACAGAAACCACCCACTCAGGCTGAATGTCCGCCGCATCATCAATCAGATACGCCGCTTTGCCCATGCGCTGGGCCAGTTCGGCCAGGCGATTGGAGTTAGAGGAGTTTTTCGATCCGACTACCAGTACCACATCGGCCTGCTCGGCCATCGCCCGTACGGCTTCCTGACGGTTGGTGGTGGCATAACAAATATCATCTTTACGTGGGCCCACGATTTTCGGGAAGCGAGCGCGCAGCGCATCAATCACTTCCGACGTGTCATCCACCGACAGCGTCGTCTGGGTCATAAAGGACAGGCGGTTGTCATCTTTAACGTCCAGCTTCCAGACGTCCTCCGGCGACTCCACCAGATACATCCCACCTTTAGGGTTGTTGTACTGCCCCATGGTGCCTTCCACTTCCGGATGGCCCGCGTGGCCAATCAGCACCGATTCTTCACCCCGACGGCTGGCGCGGGCCACTTCCATATGCACCTTGGTCACCAGCGGGCAGGTGGCATCAAAGACGGTGAGATCACGCCCTTTTGCTTCATTGCGTACCGCCTGCGAGACGCCGTGGGCAGAGAAAATCAGGATAGCGCCATCAGGCACTTCCGCGATCTGCTCAATAAAGATCGCGCCGCGCTGGCGCAGGCTGTCCACCACGTAGCGGTTATGAACCACTTCGTGCCGGACGTACACCGGCGCACCAAACAGCGTTAGTGCGTTTTCAACAATGCTGATGGCGCGATCTACACCTGCACAAAAACCCCGTGGATTAGCCAGCAGAATTTGCATTGTTCGCCTCCAGTACCGGATCGATATCCAGCACTTCAATATCAAACTGAACGCGGTGGCCTGCCAGCGGATGGTTGAAATCCACGGTGATTGAATCACCGGAAATTTCCCGAATCACGCCCGGCATTTCACTACCGCCCATTCCGGTAAACAGCATGATGGCGCCAATCTCAGGCTCTCCCGTGTCAATAAAATCACGGCGGGAAAAGTACTGGATAAGATCGGGGCTGACGCTACCAAACGCGTCTTCTGGTGCCAGCGTGAATTGATGCTTTTCACCCGGCGTCAATCCCAACAGTGCCTGCTCCAGCGCGCCGGACAGGCTACCGTCGCCGAGACGAAACAGCGCAGGTTTACCGTTGGCACGAGTGGATTCCGCCACTGAGCCGTCTTCCAGCTTCATGACGAAATGCAACAATACCGCGCTGTCGCCCTGTACAGACTCAGTCATGGTTTACCCTTTTTTAACCTGCTTGCTGGAAGGATTGAAAAAGCCCTCCAGCACCACCAACGCGGCCCCGATACAGATGCCGCAGTCAGCGATATTAAATGTAGCAAAGTGCCAGTTACCGACGTAGAAATCGATAAAATCTACCACAAAGCCATGATACGAACGGTCAAACAGATTGCCCACTGCGCCGCCAATGATTAAGGCATAGGCGATATTGGCGATCTTCTGACTGGCGCTGTTGCGGTACATCATGACCAGTAACGACACCACGATCGCCAGGGCAATGCCGGCAAAGAACCAGCGCTGCCAGCCGCCTTTATCCGCGAGGAAGCTGAACGCCGCGCCATAGTTATGCGCATAGAACAGGTTAAGGAACGGCATCAGCGGCTGCGTTTCATGCAGCATCATGTTGTTCATGACCCACTGCTTGCTGACGAAATCAACAACGATAACAACCAGCACCAGCCACAGCCAGCGCAATCCGGTGGAGAAAACAGGTCTACTCATCAGGCAAACTTACGCTCTTCGCCGTTGCCGGCTACGTTGGTGTAACAGCGACCGCACACCGCAGCGTGCTCCGGATTCTGACCGACGTCAGTCGTGTAGTGCCAGCAGCGCGGGCATTTCTCGCCTTCTGCTTTATGCAGGCCGATTTTCAGCCCTTTTACCAGTTCGCTCTGCTGCGCTTCAGCCTCTGCCTCTGCGTAATCAGCGACCTGAGCACCGGAGGTCAACAGCACAAAACGCAGTTCGTTACCTAACGCCTGCAGTTTCGTCGCCAGGTCCGCATCGGCATACAGAGTAACGGACGCTTCCAGCGCGCCACCGATACGTTTGTCGCTACGCGCCTGCTCGATCACCTTGTTCACTTCACCACGTACTTTCAGCAGTTCTGCCCAGTACGCATCGTTCAGCGCTTCGTTTTCTGGCAGACCAAACAGGCCGGTATACCACTCTTCAGTGAAGACATACTTCGCCCGATCGCCTGGCAGATAGCCCCAGATTTCGTCGGCCGTGAAAGACATGATCGGTGCCATCCAGCGTACCAGCGCTTCAACAATGTGCCACAGCGCTGACTGGCAGCTACGGCGGGCCAGGCTGTCGCCTTTCGCGGTGTACTGACGATCTTTAATGATATCCAGGTAGAATGAGCCCATCTCGATGGAGCAGAACTGCATCAGGCGCTGAATCACTTCGTGGAAATCGTAGTGCTCGTAAGAGGCGATGATATCCGCCTGTGCCGCCTGCGCACGTCCTACCGCCCAGCGATCGACCACCACCATCTCTTCCGGTTTAACCAGATCGGTGGCCGGGTTAAAGCCGCTCAGGTTGGCTAACAGGAAGCGCGCGGTGTTACGAATACGACGATAGGCATCCGCAGAGCGTTTCAGGATTTCATCGGATACCGCCATCTCACCCGAGTAATCGGTAGAAGCAACCCACAGGCGCAGAATGTCCGCACCCAGCTTGTCCATGACATCCTGGGGTGCAACGGTATTGCCGATGGATTTGGACATCTTGCGGCCCTGACCATCGACGGTAAAGCCGTGCGTCAGTACCTGGCGATAAGGCGCTTTGCCTTTCATCGCGGTCGAGATCATCAGCGACGACATAAACCAGCCACGATGCTGATCGGAACCTTCCAGATACATATCCGGTGTATTGCCACCAAATTCCGGGCGGGCATCCACGACCGAATAGCTGGTGGAACCTGAGTCAAACCAGACGTCCAGCGTGTCCGGCACCTTCACGTAGTGGTCGGCATCGTCGCCCATCAGATCGCGCGGATCGAGATCCCACCATGCCTGGATGCCATCCTGCTCAACGCGCTGCGCCACTTTTTCCATCAGCGCCAGGGTATCCGGATGCAGGGCTTCGGTTTCTTTGTGTACGAACAGCGCCATTGGCACGCCCCAGGTACGCTGGCGGGAAATACACCAGTCAGGCCGGTTGGCAACCATGGACTCAATGCGCGCCTGACCCCAGTCCGGGATCCACTGCACGCCTTTGATCTCCTGCAATGACTGAGCACGCAGGCCTTTCTGATCCATGCTGATAAACCACTGCGGCGTGGCACGGAAGATAATCGGGGTTTTATGGCGCCAGCAGTGTGGGTAGCTGTGCAGCAGTTTTTCAACGTGCAGCAATGCGCCTTTCTCTTTCAGCAGCTCAACGATCATATCATTGGCTTTAAAGACGTTAACGCCGTCGAGTCCCGGATACGTACCCGGCAGGTAGGCACCATCAGGGCCGACCGGGTTAGCCGTTTCCAGACCATATTTCTGACCAATCACGTAGTCATCCGGGCCGTGGCCTGGCGCGGTATGAACAGCCCCCGTACCGGCATCCAGCGTGACGTGCTCACCTAATACGACTTTGGACTGGATCTGCTCAAGCAGAGGATGCTGGAACAGCTGCAATTCCAGGGCCGCGCCCTGACATTCGCCCAGCACGGTCCAGTCGCTGACGCCCGCGCGTTTCATGACGCTCTCAACCAGATCTTTTGCCAGGATCAGGCTACGTCCTGCAATCTGCACCAGCTGATAGGTGAACTCGGGATGCAGTGAAATACCGCGGTTAGCCGGAATGGTCCACGGGGTGGTCGTCCAGATCACCAGCGAAACCGGGCCTTCTGAGGCGGTCACACCGAAGGCTGCGCGCGCCCTGTCCGCATCAACGGCATTGAACATCACATCGATGGAGGGGGAGGTTTTGTCGTAGTATTCCACTTCGGCTTCCGCCAGAGCAGAACGGCAATCCATGCACCAGTGCACCGGCTTGGCGCCTTTGTGCAAATGGCCATTGCCGATGATTTTACCCAGCGCACGGATGATATTGGCTTCGGTGGTGAAGTCCATGGTGAGGTAAGGACGATCCCAGTCGCCCAGCACGCCCAGGCGAATAAAGTCGGCTTTCTGCCCTTCAACCTGTTCGGCGGCATACTGACGGCAGGCGGCGCGGAATTCGGCGGCGCTGACTTTTTCGCCCGGCTTGCCGATCATCTGCTCAACTTTATGCTCGATAGGCAAACCGTGACAGTCCCAGCCTGGCACATACGGCGAGTCGTAACCTGCCATGCCTTTAGACTTCACAATAATGTCTTTCAGAATCTTGTTAACAGAGTGACCAATATGAATGCTGCCGTTCGCATAAGGAGGGCCATCATGCAGGATAAAGGTTTTTTTCCCTTTCTTGGCTTCGCGGATGATGCCGTACAGGTTGTCATCATACCAACGTTGCAGCATTCCCGGTTCGCGCTTGGCCAGATCGCCACGCATGGGGAACCCCGTTTCCGGCAAATTCAGGGTTGATTTATAGTCACTCATCAGATTCTCGATTCCGTTTTTCGCTCAGGTTACAGACCAAAAAATTGTCGGGCCGTTACCGTATCTTTCGCAATTTGCTCTTTCAACGCATCCAGTGAAGCAAAGCGCTGCTCGTTTCGTATTTTCTGCTTCAACACCACATCAATGTGGCGACCATAGAGATCCATATTGATGTCCAACAGGTGAACTTCAAGCTGTTGGCGCAAACCTTTTACCGTCGGGCGGGTGCCGATATTGGCAACGCCAGCCAGGGGTTGTGGCCCCAGCCCATGGACTTCCACCGCATAAACGCCTTTAACCGGCGACACGCAGCGGCGTAAAGGAAGATTAGCCGTAGGGAACCCCAGCGTGCGTCCGAGTGCATCACCGTGCACGACGCGCCCAGAGATACTGAAAGGATGGCCCAGCAGTGACTGCGCCAGCGCTAAGTTGTCCTCGGCCAGTGCCTGACGTACCGCCGTGCTGCTGATGCGCTTACCGCCGTCACAAAAGGTTTCTGTGCTGACCACATCAAAGCCATACTGGGCGCCGGCTTTCTGTAATAGCAGGAAATCCCCCTGGCGACCAGCGCCAAAGCGGAAATCATCCCCGACGGCAAGATAGTTCACGCCCAGCTTGTTCACCAGCAGTTCGCTGATAAAACTCTGCGCCGACAACGCGGCAAAGCGATGGTCAAAACGCACGCACAGCACGGAGTCCACGCCGATTTCTGCCAGATATTTTAGCTTCTCTCGCAAGCGAGTGAGCCTGGCGGGTGCGCTTTCGCCCGCAAACAGTTCAAGCGGCTGGGGTTCAAACACCATCACCATCACTGGCAGGTTACGTTTCCGTCCCTCTTCCAGCAACCGCCCCATCAGCGCCTGATGACCGCGGTGCACACCATCGAAATTACCAATGGTCAAAACGCAGCCGTGATGCTGCGCGTTAAGATTATGAATACCGCGGATAAACTTCATGGCTGACTCAAACCGGTGGAAATCGGCGGATTATACCCTCGAAAGCCGCCAAGGTTAACCCGTGAACACGCCTTTCATGCGTTACAGGCCGTATTTACTGCCTTGCAAAGCCGCTGAGAGAATTTTGTTGCGAAATACTGTATTCAGGGAGCGGAAGCTGGTAGAATCTTGCGCCATCAAATACGTAACCGAGTGTCATACAGGTTATCACTTGTAAACGACGCTTATTTGCACAAATCCATTGACAACAGAAGGTCCAAAAGGCATAGTCCTCGGCCTTTGATTTGTCTCTATCGAACATATTTGGGAGTTGGACCTTGGCTAATATCAAATCAGCTAAGAAACGTGCCGTAACATCTGAGAAACGTCGCAAGCATAACGCAAGCCGTCGCTCTATGATGCGTACCTTCGTTAAGAAAGTATACGCGGCGATCGCTTCAGGCGACAAAGCTGCTGCGCAGAACGCATTTAATGAAATGCAACCAATTGTGGACCGTCAGGCTGCTAAAGGTCTGATCCACAAAAACAAAGCTGCACGTTATAAAGCAAACCTGACTGCACAGATCAACAAACTGGCTTAATCGCCATTTGTTCATCGCTTTGTTGAAAGAACCGGCGCTAAGCCGGTTTTTTTATGCCTGCTGTTTAGCGCCGCCAGGCGACTGTCTCTTCCTGACTTTATCTTCCAGCCCTGCCCTGCCAGACAACCCAACGCCTCTGCACTGCTCTCAACCAGCCGAACAATGCTGCCCCAGGTTCAGGCTCGTAGCGCTCCGGACAGCCTCTCTCACGAGCCCTCCTTCGGGTTATCAGGTCCAGGGTGAACAGAAAAGGTCAATCACGGCGTCCTTGCGAGTTCAGACCGGCCGCAGAGTAACGCGATAACAGCCAGTCAACGCGCGATGTCATCGTGGGTCACAGGCCATATTGAGATGTTGAGATGTTGAGATGTTGAGATGTTGAGATGTTGAGATGTTGAGATGTTGAGATGTTGAGATGTTGAGATGTTGAG
>NZ_JASCAK010000022.1:0-202630 GCF_029967885.1 Pantoea sp. V106_11 | reverse complement strand
CCCCCCCCGCTTCTCTTAAAAACGTATAACTAAGTAAAGATCCCCGTCCTGCCTGGCCGTTAGCTTCATTTCTCGCCACTCATCCCCTATTCTATGCGCTACCTTTGGGCACAGGATATTTATAATGAAACGGACTAAAACGATCCGCTATGCCGCCTTTCGTAAGAGCTGGCAAGCAAGACACTTAACGCCTGTTGCTATCGCTGTTTCAGCGGTATTTATGCTGGCAGGCTGTGAACAAAACGACGAAACCGTCTCGCTCTATCAGAACGCCGATGATTGTACGAAAGCCAATCCCGGCCAGAGTGCGCAATGCACCACCGCGTTTAACAACGCCAAAAAGGAAGCGGAACGCACCGCACCGAAATACGCCACACGTGAAGACTGCGTGGCAGAATTTGGTGAAAACCAGTGTCAGCAGGCGCCTGCACAGGCTGGCGTGGGCAGCACTAATGCCGAGTCGCAGCAAAGCGGCAGCTTCTGGATGCCGCTGATGGCGGGCTATATGATGGGCCGCATGATGGGCGGCGGCGCGGGTTTTGCGCAGCAGCCGCTGTTCTCACCCAAAACGCCAAACAGCCCGGCTAACGGTCAGTTCGTTGATGCGTCCGGCCGTAACTATGGTAACGCCACCTCCGGTAAAACCATGACGGTTCCTAAAACCGCCATGGCGCCTAAACCGACCACCACCTCAACGATTACGCGGGGTGGCTTTGGTGAAACGGTCGCGAAGCAAAACAGCATGCAGCGTAGCAGCAGCGCGTCCGGCACCTCCAGCCGTTCGCTGGGAGGCTAACCCCGCTTATGCAACGCATCGCGATTTCAGAGCGCCCGGGCTGGCGGGAAAAAGCCACGGAGTTTGGTTTTCGTTTTCACACCATGCACGGTGAGCCCTACTGGTGTGAAGAGGCTTACTATCAGTTCACGCTGGCGCAGATTGATTATCTTGAGGACGTCACCGCCGAGCTTCATCAGATGTGCCTGCAGGTCGTGGAAAAAGTGGTGAACAGTGAAGCGCTGCTCACCAAATTTCGCATTCCTAAGCATACCTGGGACTTCGTGCGTGATTCATGGCAACAGCGTCAGCCCTCGCTTTATTCGCGTCTCGACCTCGCATGGGACGGCAAAAGCGATGCCAAACTGCTGGAGAACAACGCCGACACGCCGACGTCGCTGTATGAGGCGGCGTTTTTCCAGTGGCTGTGGCTCGAAGACCAGCTCAATGCCGGTCAGCTGCCGCAGGGCAGCGATCAATTCAACAGCCTGCAAGAGAAACTCATTGAACGCTTTACGGTGCTTCATCAGCAACAGGGGTTTAACTGGCTGCATTTCGCCTGCTGTCGTGATACCGATGAAGATCGTGGAACGGTGCAATACTTGCAGGACTGTGCCACGGAAGCCGGACTGCCGAGCGAATTTCTCTACATTGATGAGATAGGGCTGGGGGAAAAGGGCCAGTTTACTGACGCCCAGGATCAGGTCATCAGTAATCTGTTCAAGCTTTATCCGTGGGAATTCATGCTGCGCGAGATGTTTTCTACCAAGCTGGCCGATGCGGGCGTACGCTGGCTGGAGCCGGCATGGAAGAGCATCCTGTCAAACAAAGCGTTGCTGCCGCTGCTGTGGGAGATGTTCCCCAATCACCCTAACCTGTTGCCCGCCTGGTTTGCCGAAGACGATGTGCCACCGATGGAGAAATACGTAGTTAAGCCACTGTTCTCGCGCGAAGGGGCCAACATTCGTATTGTGGAAAACGGCAAAGAGATCGCCCGTGTGGACGGTCCTTACGGCGAAGAAGGCATGATCGTCCAGCAGTTCCATCCGCTGCCGAAATTTGGCGACAGCTATACCCTGATTGGTAGCTGGTTGATTGACGATCAGCCTGCGGGCATCGGCCTGCGCGAAGATCGCGACCTGATCACCCAGGATCTTTCGCGTTTCTATCCGCACGCGTTTATCGAGTAGCGCTTTCCTCCAGGCCAGCACGCTGGCCTGGTTTCTCTCTAGCCGACCTGTACCGACAGCATACTGATTGCGCCCATTTCCATACCTTCAACAGGTACGGTTACGGCCTCACCTGGCTGACGGGACCCCAGCACGTACAGCAACGGCAGGAAGTGCTCCGGCGTGGGATTGGATAACGCCGCATCCGGATGCTGCATAAAATTCACCAACGGATGGGAATCTGCTCCGGCGTCAACCGCCAGATTATCGCGCACATAGTTGTTGAATCCGGTCGCCCAGTCATAAGCGTTTCCGCCGCCCCACAGAACCTTACGCAGGTTGTGTACCACATTGCCGCTGGCGACGATCATGACACCGCGATCGCG
Organism: Pantoea sp. V106_11; assembly: GCF_029967885.1. Taxonomy (NCBI): domain Bacteria; kingdom Pseudomonadati; phylum Pseudomonadota; class Gammaproteobacteria; order Enterobacterales; family Erwiniaceae; genus Pantoea; species Pantoea sp. V106_11. Next base: position 200,300 of record NZ_JASCAK010000022.1, on the reverse strand, counting down.
CAAGGCAGACAGCTTTTTGCCCATCTCAAAATGCCAGGCCGCAGGCTTGCCGCTGTCGATACTAAGCTGGACGACCGGAATATCCGCCTCAGGATACATTTTAATGAGTACGCCCCACGAGCCGTGATCGAATCCCCATGCATGATCCTGATGAACCGGCACGGGCGATAAAATCTCAGCAATTTCATTTGCCAGTTCAGGCGAACCCGGCGCGGGATAGCGGGTATCAAAAAGCGCCTGCGGAAAACCGCCAAAGTCATGAATGGTACGCGGGTTTTCCATCGCTGTGACCGCCGTTCCCTGGGTGTACCAGTGAGCCGAAATGGCCAGGATGGCCCGCGGTCGTGGCAGCGTGGCACCGGCTTTACGCCAGGCTTCGGTGTAGCGGTTTTCTTCTAACGCATTCATCGGGCTGCCGTGTCCCAAAAACAGTGCTGGCATACGTAACTGGCTCATAGCGATCCTTAATGTGTTCACTCTATGAGCACTACGATACGCTGTTTGCAGGGGTTATCACGCGGATAAGCATGATGTTCTCTGTCAGGAAATTTGAACGAAAAAGATGAGTCAGATAAGCAGGAAGGATGGGGGAAGAGGTGAAACAATCAGGCCAGTATTTCTGGCCTGACAGTAAGCCGCTTAGCTGGCCTGACGCGTTTCGTGCTCGCGACGATAGGCAACCAGATCTTCAATCGTCACGACCGGCATCGCATGCTGTTTCGCGAACAGGATCACTTCAGGCGCATGCGCCATAGAGCCGTCGTCGTTGGTCAGTTCACACAGGACGCCTGCAGGTTTAAAGCCCGCCAGCGTGACCAGATCGATGGTCGCTTCAGTATGACCGCCGCGGGTCAGAACACCACCATCATGGGCACGCAGGGGAAAAACGTGGCCCGGACGGTTCAGATCTTCGGGTTTGGCGTTATCGGCAATCGCCGTGCGAATGGTAGTGATGCGATCCTGCGCGGATACGCCGGTGGTGACGCCCTTCGCCGCTTCGATGGTCACGGTAAACCCTGTGCCATAGGCGCTGGTGTTGTTTTCCACCATCATCGGTAATGCCAGCTGCTGGCGGCGTTCTTCGGTCAGGCAGAGACACACGATACCGCTGCCGTGGCGAATGGTGAGAGCCATCTGCTCGACGGTCATGGTTTCGGCAGCGAAAATCATATCGCCTTCGTTTTCACGATCTTCATCGTCGAGCACCATCACACCGCGTCCTTCACGGAGTGCGGCGATAGCACGTTCTACACGCTGTTTCGGCGTGCCAAATTCAGAAAGTAGAGTCTGATTCATGGTAATAAAACCTTTTAAATGTATTGGGTTACCAGAATCAGGGCAAGCTTAGGAGTGACGCCGTATAGACGTAGCAATGACGCAAAACAGACATAATGCCTGACAGATGTCGTTACCCTCTCCCATCCGGACTTTAACCGTCGGCCCCGGAATTTCACCGGATCTGCTGACCTTCACCATCATAGTGAAGCGCTCGCGGGCTGTCAGCCTGGGCTGATTTACCGCCGGTGGGGAATTTCGCCCCGCCCTGAGAATAAGCGTTTTAACTATAACGCTTCCTATTCGGGGCGGCAATCCACAAAGCCATTATTGCTTTAGCATTTTTTGCGCTAAGGATTTCAGGTTTAACCTTTTCAATTCAGGCATTACACTTAAGTGACTCTAGCGTTGGTACAATGCTGCCATAGCAACCCGTAACCAGGAAACCATCATGATCGACACGAAAAAAATTGAACAAATGGCCCGTCAGGTTCATGACGCGCTGCCGAAGGGAGTTCGTGAATTTGGCGATGATGTCGAGAAGAAAATCCGGCAGACGCTGCAGGCACAAATGACCCGCATGGATCTGGTCAACCGTGAAGAGTTTGATGTCCAGACTCAGGTTTTACTGCGTACGCGTGAAAAACTGGCGGCGCTGGAACAGCGTCTCGCTCAGCTGGAAAGCAAGAGTTCAGCGTCTGCCGCGCCCGCTGCCACCAGCACACCTGGCCCGGCACCGGCCATCGTGCCAGCCGCACATCCTGCTGACAAACCGGCTAAATAAAGGGCGGGCGGGAGCCCGGGCTCCCGCCGCCATGACTCAGTCGCCGCGAATGGTTTTGATGATATTGGTGGTCGAGATGCCATCTTCAAAGTTCAGCACCCGCACGTCACCGCCATTGGCCCAGACTTCCTGGCTGCCCGCGATATCTTCCGGTTTGTAATCCCCGCCTTTTACCAACAGATCGGGCAATACGCTGGCGATTAAGCGCTGTGGCGTGTCTTCTTCAAACAGCACGACCCAGTCCACCGCTTCCAGCGCACCCAGCACGATCATACGGTTTTCCTGCGGGTTCACCGGACGGCTGTCGCCTTTGAGGCGTTTGGTGGACGCATCGCTGTTTACCGCGACAATCAGGCGATCGCCCAGCTTGCGCGCGTTGGCAAGGTAGGAAACATGGCCGGCATGCAGAATGTCGAAGACGCCGTTGGTCATCACCACTTTTTCGCCGCGCTGACGCGCCATGGCGACGGCCTCTTTCAGCTCGGATTCAGTCATGATGCCAAAACCGCGCTCTGGACGCGCACGAATGGCATTTTCCAGCTCCACGATGCTGACGGTTGATGTCCCCAACTTCCCAACCACCACGCCTGCAGCGGCGTTAGCCAGAAAACAGGCTTCTTCCAGCGAATCCCCTGCGGCTAAAGCAGCGGCCAGCACGCCAATGACGGTATCCCCGGCGCCGGTCACGTCAAACACTTCCTGCGCCTGGGTCGGCAAATGCAGGGGCGCTTTACCCGGCTGCAGCAGCGACATGCCGTTTTCAGACCGCGTGACCAGCAGGGCGGAAAGGTCGCAGTCGGCGATCAGCTTCATGCCACGTTCCACAATCTCATTCTCTGTCTTGCATTTGCCCACCACGGCTTCGAACTCAGAAAGGTTGGGCGTCAGCAGCGTCGCCCCGCGGTAGCGCGCAAAATCCGTGCCTTTAGGATCGATCAGCACCGGTACATTCGCCTCGCGTGCCAGCGCGATCATCTGCTGAACGCTGTCCAGTGCGCCTTTGCCGTAATCCGACAGCACCACCGCACCGCTACGGGACAGTGACTGGCGCATTTTTTCGTGCATCGGGGCGGCGTCCACCTGCTCAAATCCCTCTTCGAAGTCCAGACGGATGAGCTGTTGGTTGCGAGAGAGGACACGCAGTTTGGTAATGGTGGGATGGCTTTTTAAGGTGACAAAATCGCAGTCAACACGAACATCCTTCAGCGTTTTACTCAGTACCTGAGCCGCATCGTCTTCCCCGGTCAGTCCGATCAGACGGGAACCCGCCCCCAGCGCAGCAATGTTCATTGCCACGTTAGCGGCGCCGCCTGGGCGTTCTTCAACGGTTTCCACCTTGACCACCGGCACCGGCGCTTCAGGCGAAATACGGCTGGTGGGGCCGTACCAGTAACGATCCAACATGACATCGCCAACGACCAGCACCGAGGCCTGGCCGAACGCGGGCAGAGTAACTTTCATTCCAGACACTCCAGACTGCATTCAAAATAGTGCGCGGATGATAACACAGTTGCGACAGGTGCTATCAGCATCACGCCGTGAGAGAGTGTGGTGACTGTAGCCATCGCTGCCAGCTGGTGTTCACCGACTCTTTTTCCTGCGCAAAGGCGTCAGGTTCAACATGCCCGGGCTGCTCCTGAAGCGCCAGATGATGCAGCGCATCGCGCAGCGTGACATAAGCATGCGTGAGCGCTGCCGCTTCCTCGTCAGACATTTTGTGGTGGATTGCCATCCGTTCAAAAATCCGCACATTGTCTGACCAGCGCGTCAGGTCGGGCTGCTCCGCCGCATAGCGCAGCACCAGGTACTGGGCGATGAATTCAATATCCGTAATGCCGCCTTCGTCCGTTTTGATCTCCCAGCGGCCCTTGTGCTTGTTGCTCAGGTGCGCGCGCATTTTGTCACGCATCTCTCTGACTTCCGTTTGCAACGCTGCCGCATCGCGCGGCAGACAGAGGATGGCACGGCGAATGGCGCTAAAACGCGCGCTCAGATCGGGCTCACCGAACACCACGCGGGCGCGGACCAGCGCCTGATGCTCCCACGTCCAGGCTTCGTTGCGCTGATAGTCGTCGAAGGCTTCAAAAGTACTGACCAGCATGCCAGCCGCGCCCGAAGGCCGCAGTCGCGCATCCACTTCGTACAAAATGCCGGACGACGTACGGGTGCTGAACAGATGCATGATGCGCTGCGCCAGCCGCAGGTAAAACTGCCGTCCGTCTATGCTGCGCTCGCCCTGCGTGACGGCTTCCATCGGGCAGTCGTGCAGGAAAACCAGATCGAGATCGGAGCTGTAGCCCAGTTCCCATCCGCCCAGCTTGCCATAGCCCAATACCGTGAAGCCCCGTTCGTGTTCATGCACAAGGTGCGACGGTCGGCCATAGCGCTGCACCATCATATTCCATGCCTGCTGCACCACCGATTCGATAATGGCCTCGGCCAGCCAGGTTAAGTGATCGCTCACTTTCATCACCGGCAGCGTTCCCGCAATATCCGCCGCCGCGATGCGTAATAACTGTGCCTGTTTAAACTGGCGTAATGCTTCAAGCTGCTGCTCTTCATCATCCGCAGGAATGCGCATCAGGTACTGACGCAGCTCATCCCGGTAGGCATCCGTAGCGGTTGGCTGATAGAGCGTGGCGGGATCAAGCAGCTCATCCAGTAACAGCGGATAACGTGCCAGCTGGCTGGCCACCATCGGTGAGGCTGCGCAAAGACGAATCAGGTGACGCAACGCGCCGTGATACTCGGTGAGCAGCTCAAGGTAGGTACTGCGGGTCAGAACGCTCAGCAGCAACGGCGCCAGGCGACTGAAGGTCACCGCGGCATCGCTGCGTGAACAGACTTCACTCAGCAGTTGAGGCATCAGCTGATCCAGCGCCTGACGGCCGCGCGGGCCGATAGTGCGGTGACCGATATCCTGCCGAAACGCTTCCAGCGCCTGATTAAGAGCATGACACTGCGTGGTATCCAGTTGTGGCACCAGCGGGGCCAGCTCAGTGTCCTCCAGGCTGTCGTGCCACAGCATGTTAAAGTCGGCCAGTTCGGGGCGATCGCCCACATCCGGCGTATCCTCACCGATTAACTCATCGAAGATGGCACGCACGGCGGCCATATGCGTTTCCAGCCGGGCGCTCAGCGCAGCCCAGTCATCACAGCCCATCGCCCACGCCAGCCGGGCGCGGGGTAACGCCTCTTCCGGCAGCGTTTGCGTTTGTTCGTCCGCCAGACTTTGCAACAGGTTTTCCAGCCGACGCAGAAACAGATAAGCCGCGCGCAATGCCGCAACCTGCTCGGGTGGCAGTAACGCCAGAGATTCAATAGCAGACAGCGTAGGTATCAAGGCCCGGAGCTGAAGCGAGCGCTCACGTCCACCACGAATCAACTGAAAAACCTGCACGATAAATTCTGTTTCGCGAATCCCGCCCGCGCCCAGCTTGATGTTGTTTTTCAGCCCGCGGCGACGCACTTCACGCGCGATCATCGCTTTCATATTGCGTAACGACTGGATGACGCTGAAATCGATGTAGCGGCGATAAACAAAGGGCCGCAGCATCTGCTGCAGTTCCTGGCTCCAGCGATCCTGCTCATCGCCCATCAGCCGCGCCTTCACCATGGCGTAGCGCTCCCAGTCGCGGCCCTGCTCCTGGTAATAATCTTCCAGGGCGGCAAAACTCATGACCAGCGGCCCGCTGTCGCCAAACGGGCGCAGGCGCATATCGACCCGGTAAACAAAGCCGTCGGCCGTGGGCTGATCGAGTACTTTGATCAGGCGCTGGCCCATGCGGGTAAAAAACTGCGCATTGTCGAGTTCGCGGCGACCGCCGCGCGTGGTGCCGTTTTCCGGCCAGGCAAAAATCAGATCGATATCGGAGGAGAAATTCAGCTCGCCGCCGCCCAGCTTGCCCATTCCGAGGATCAGCAGCGGCTGTGGTTCACCCGCGGCATTGCAGGGCGTGCCGAATTCGCGACAGCAGTCCTGATAAACCCAGTGGCGCGCGGCGTCGATCAGCACCTCGGCTAATACGCTCAGCTGCTGCAGCGTCTGCTCTGTCGTGGCAAGCTGCAAGCACTGCATCCAGGCAATGCGAACCAGCATGCGACGGCGAAACAGGCGCAGCACGCGCATCAGGCTGGCTTCACTGTCCACCGCCGCCATGTCTCTGCCCAGCCACTGCGTATACTGCTGCCACTCGTCGGCCTCGGGCGACTGTGCGGCAATCTCCTGCCACCAGTGCGGATTCTGCTGCAGGTTATCCAGCACAAAGTCGCTGAAGGCCAGACCGGCAAGCTGCGCCTCGCTGAGAGCGGTATCCGCAAGACCGAGCTGTTCAACTGCCCGCGCGGCCTGGGTGCGCAATACGGTGGGTAAGGATGGCAACATGTTCTCTCCCTGATAGCGTGCTGTATGACTTAGCGTGGCGAACCGCTGGTTAACCAAAAGGGTGACTGTTTCATCGCCTGCGCCGTTAACCAGTCCAGGCTGGCGTGCTGCTGTTCCCTGATTGCGCGCTGCAGCTGCTGCCACGGCGCCAGCCAGTCGTGAACGGCATCCGGCGAGTAAGCGCCCGCCAGCAAATGCACCGCCAGCAGCTGTCGATCCAGACGCGTGGCCTTGTCCTGATACTCATTCACCTGATGGACGGTGCTGAAGGTTTCTTTCAGATCGGCATTGATGCGGCCCAGCATGATATCGCCAAAGCGTTTAAAGGAACCGTTGAGCTTGGTTTGCCCCTTTTCATCAATCCACTGCCGCCAATGGGCCTCGGCTAACCAGTGAGTAAGTGCTAACTGGGCCTCTACCGAGAGAGCCGAAAAACAGAAGCTGTCGGCATCGACATCTTCATTTAGCAGCGTTTCTTCCAGCGTGGTCAGCTTCTGACGCAGCTCGCTACTGGCCTTGCGCGGGACTACCGCCCCAAACAGCGCAAACGCCTGACGCAGAACATCCAGCGCCTCACGAACCGCTTCTCTGGCGCGCTTATTGCCACGCAGCCACACTTCTTCATGATATTGCCAGTGGTGAAGGCCTGCCGCCATGGCCGCCGTCATGCCCTCTTCAACCGTGGCTTTCGCCCCGGCTTTTAACAGCGGAAAGGCGGTTACCTCACGCGAGGGATTACCTTTGGCTAACTGATAGCCGCGCGCCGCCTTGCTCAGGCTGCCCATCCGCAGGTCGCCCACGGCCACTAACTGCTGAGCAAACGTCAGCAACTCGCTGCGCTGGCCACCTTTTAGCTCAAGCTCAACCTCTGACAAAGGTTCGCTCAACTCTCCCGCCGTCACGTCGCCCCGATCGCAGGCAATTTCTATTTCACTACTGCCCGCCGTGACTACCCAGATCTCTCGTTCAAAATGGGTACTGAACAGCGGCTGCAGGCGCTGCTGTAGCGCTGCTACATCCGTTCCTTCCGGCCAGATGTCTGCGGGCAGAAGGCTGATGTCCAGCGTTGGCTCAGTGAGGTCAACGTTGTATTCGCCGCGCTGATGTAGCCCACCCAGCGTTTTGCCGGCGGTTTTCAGCGTCATTTCGTAGCGTTGATCAACGCCCCGAATGCGCAATCCCATATTCCAACGACGTAACTGATTATCGTCGGTTTCAAAATAGATATTGGTCAGCTGACGGGCAGCCTGGTGCTGATGCGGAAACGCCGCCAGCCGTTCTGCCAGTTTCCCGGCAGCATTGGGTTTAGCAATGAACTTAAGTTCGATTTCGATGGTCATATTTTTTTATTCACTAACGCCGCTGGCACTTAAGGATATATTCCCTGCCTGTTTAAGGTTATCTTCTGCTGCATCCACTGAGCTGAAGGTTAGGGTTTTCAGGCGAAGAGTAATGCACAGAAGCCGGACTGTCTCTGCTTTCTTTGTGCTTTCGCTACCCTTTTCGCACTGTCATGAGACCAGGATAGTTCTCATTCAGATTTACGCGAAGCCTCTACAGACTGTGCCGGTAAATTATCTTTAATTTTTAAGCAAAACGAAATCTAATGAAAAAAATCACACTCGCTGGAATCACTTTGCTGGCCCTCAGCACCCTTGCACCTGCTCACGCCGATGAAAAACGTTACGTTTCTGACGAATTATCCACCTGGGTTCGTAGCGGTCCCGGCGACCAGTTTCGCCTGCTGGGCAAGCTGAATGCGGGTGAACAGGTACAGCTGCTGCAGACCAATGATGCCACCAAATATGGCCAGGTACGCGATGCCGAAGGCCGCACCGTCTGGATCCCCCTGTCGCAGCTGAGTGAAAATCCCAGCCTGCGCACCCGGGTACCGCAGCTGGAACAACAGGTTAAAGACCTGACCGCCAAGTTAGCCAATATTGATAACAGCTGGAATCAGCGCACCGCCGAAATGCAGAACAAAGTGGCCAGCAGCGACAGCGTGATCAACGGCTTAAAAGAGCAAAATCAGAAGCTGAAAAACGAACTGATCGTGGCGCAGAAGAAAGTCAGCGCCGCTAACGTTCAGTTGGATGACAAACAGCGTACGATCATCATGCAGTGGTTTATGTATGGTGGCGGCGTGCTAGGCGTCGGCCTGCTGCTGGGGCTACTGTTGCCGCACATGGTGCCGCGCCGTAAGAAAAACGATCGCTGGATGAACTAGTTTTACCACCGCTCGCTATCAGGGGATCGTAAGATGCCCCTTTTGGCCTGTCTGCAATATGTCGAATTTGTGCAACAATAGAGTTTGTGCCCGTCTGGATTCAGGTGCCGGAAGCCCACAGACGCGCAGATCACTTATTTATCTCTGGAGTTGTGCGTGAAGACGTTTCTTGTTGGCGGTGCAGTGCGCGATGCGCTGTTGAAGTTGCCGGTTAAAGACAAAGACTGGGTGGTGGTAGGCGCGACCCCGGAAGCCATGCTGGAACAAGGCTACCAGCAGGTCGGCCGCGACTTCCCCGTGTTTCTGCATCCCGACAGCCGGGAAGAGTATGCGCTGGCGCGTACCGAACGGAAGAACGGCAAAGGCTACACCGGGTTCACGACCTGGTCGGCGCCAGACGTCACGCTGGAGCAGGATTTACAGCGCCGCGATTTGACGATTAACGCCATTGCCCGCGACGATCAAGGCGAGCTTTACGATCCCTACCACGGACAAAAGGATATTGCCGACCGGCAGCTGCGCCACGTTTCCGATGCCTTTAGTGAAGATCCCCTGCGCGTCCTGCGCGTCGCGCGTTTTGCCGCGCGCTTCGCCCATCTTAATTTTCGTATTGCCGACGAAACGCAGGCGCTGATGCGACAAATGGCAGAGAGCGGCGAGCTGGCCGATCTCACGGCCGAACGCGTCTGGAAAGAGACGGAAAAAGCCCTGTCCTCCCATAATCCCCAGGTTTACTTCCAGGTACTGCGCGACTGCGGCGCATTGCAGGGGCTGTTTCCGGAAATCGATAACCTGTTCGGCGTGCCGGCGCCCGCCCGATGGCACCCGGAAATTGATACCGGGGTTCACACGCTGATGGCGTTAACCCTGTCTGCTGGCCTGTCGGAAGCGATTGACGTGCGCTTTGCGACGCTGTTTCACGATGTCGGTAAAGCCTTAACGCCGGTGGAAAAATGGCCCAGCCATCACGGACATGGCCCGGCAGGCGTTCCGCTGGTCGCCGCGCTGTGTCAACGGCTACGCGTGCCGAATGCGATCCGTGATCTGGCGCTGCTGGTCACGGAGTTTCACGACATGATGCATACCATTGAGCAGCGCCCTGCCGACGCGTTGATTGGCTTATTTGACCGCCTTGACGCCTGGCGCAAACCCGAGCGGGTTAACCAACTGGCGCTGTGCAGCGAAGCGGATGCCCGCGGACGCGGTGGCCTTGCCAACATGCCTTATCCCCAGGGCAACTACCTGCGACGTGCGTTTGCCCTGGCTCAGGCCGTGCCATCTAAGGCGGTCGTGGAGGCGGGATTTAAAGGGATAGAGGTGCGGGAAGAGCTCACGCGACGTCGTATTGAGGCTGTCGAACAGGGCTTAGCGTAACGCGACCAGTTGCCCGACCGCGTTACCCTGTGGCTTACATGAAAATCATGTACACCGCGCCCGCCACGATAAAGCGGTAGATGGCAAATGACACGAAAGAGATGCGTTTGATCAGCTCCAGGAACACTTTGATGGCCAGCAACGCGACAACGAATGCGGTGATAAAGCCCACCGCAAACATCGGGAAGTCGGCCATCGTCAGGAAGCCGAGGCTTTTATAGATATCCAGCCCTGTCGCCCCGATCATCATCGGTACGGCCAGGATAAACGAGAACTCGGATGCGGCATAGCGGCTCACGCCCATCAGCATCCCACCTGAAATGGTGGCGCCCGAACGCGAGAAGCCCGGCCACAGCGCCAGACACTGGAAGCAGCCAATCATAAACGCCTGACGATAGGTGATATCATCAATACCTGGTGATTTTGGCTGTTTCGGTTTCAGGAATTCCGCTGCCAGCAGCAGTAAGCCCCCGACCACCAGCGCATACATCACGTTAATCGGATTAAACAACGTTTTAATCTGATCGTGCAGCGCCAGACCAACCACCACCGCAGGGATCATGCCCAACAGGATATGGATCAGGGTTAACCGACCTGTCCCGACACCTTCATGTTTCACTTCACCAAAGTGAATGCCGATCAATCCAAACAAACGCCGCCAGAACATCACGACGACGGCAAGAATGGAACCTAACTGAATGACCACTTCAAAGGTTTCTGCTTTGTCGCCCTCAAAGCCCAGCAGGTGCCCCACTATAATCATGTGCCCGGTAGAAGAGACCGGTAAGAACTCGGTTAAACCTTCTACCACGCCCAGGATTGCAGCTACCCACAGCTGATGAAGATCTGCCATCAATGTATTCCCTCTGTCCGTTTTAAAACCATGAAAAAGGCGCTAGCTGTTGCGCTATCGCCTTAAATCTTATCTGCTTAAGTCTGAGTAAAACCTTAAGCTCAACTGCCGTTTAGTCTGTCGTAACGAAACGGCACGTGCTGAGACAAACAGTAATTTGGTTTGGTTTCATTGTGATGGCAATCACATCGTAACTATTTAGGAATAGTCCCGCGCTCAATTCGCACGCCAACCTGCGCTGCCTGAGCCACCGCGCCCGGTTTTGCTACCCTGATGCGCACGCCAGGTGAATTGAAACGGTTCATCAACAGATCCGCAATTTCTTCCGCTACGCGCTCCACCAACGCAAAACGCTGTCCCGTCAGATGCGACAGAATCGCTTCTGAGACATCGGCATAGCTCAGGCAGTCTTTCACATCGTCGCTGGCGGCGGCCTGACGGTTATCCCACGCCATTTCTACATCGATCACCAGCTTCTGCTGAATTCCCTGCTCCCAGTCGTAAACCCCTATCGTGGTGAAGACGGTGAGTTGTTCTATAAAGACGATATCCATGATGATGCTCTCTGTTTTTGGTCGCGCCGGATACCACTTCCGGCAGATTGTGCGTATTATCCATGGTAGACGTGATCAAAACGACCCCAAAGGAAACGGGACGGTGTTATGAGTGCTTTCGCGCTTGGTATGATTATTTTCGCGTATCTGTGCGGTTCAATTTCCAGTGCGATTCTGGTTTGCAAACTCGCCGGTTTACCCGATCCCCGCACCCACGGTTCAGGCAACCCGGGCGCAACCAACGTACTGCGTATCGGCGGCAAACTGGCGGCTGCGTCTGTGCTGGTGTTCGATATTGTGAAAGGTATGCTGCCCGTGTGGCTGGCCTATCTGTTTCATGTGCCCCCGCTGTATCTGGGCTTAACCGCCATTGCTGCCTGTCTGGGCCATATTTATCCGGTCTTTTTTCGCTTTCGTGGCGGGAAAGGCGTGGCGACGGCGTTTGGTGCAATCGCTCCCATTGGCTGGGACCTGACCGGACTCATGACGGGAACGTGGCTGCTGACCGTGCTGCTGAGCGGCTACTCATCGCTTGGCGCGATTGTCAGCGCGCTTATCGCGCCGTTTTATGTCTGGTGGTTTAAGCCACAGTTTACGTTTCCGGTTTCCATGCTCTCCTGCCTGATTTTACTGCGTCATCATGACAACATTCAGCGCCTGTGGCGCGGTCAGGAAAGCAAAATCTGGAAGCGAAAAAAGAAAAAGTAAGCGTAAAAAAAGCCGGTTAACCGGCTTTTTTGATCTCAGATGGCGGGCAGTTCCGACAAGGGCCAGCGCGGCCTGACGCTCACGCCCAGTTCTCCCCGCGTGCCGCCTTTAAGGCGCACCATGCCCGCGTAGGCAATCATGGCCCCGTTATCGGTACAAAATTCAGGACGGGCATAGAACACCTCACCGCCCCGCTTTTGCATCATCACGGCCATCTGTTCACGCAGGGTGCGGTTAGCGCTGACGCCGCCCGCAATGACCAGACGTTTAAAACCCGTGTGATCCAGCGCGCGTTTGCATTTAATCGCCAGCGTATCGACAACCGCATCTTCAAACGCCCGGGCGATATCGGCGCGGGTTTGCGCGTCATCGTCATTGCCACGAATGGTATTCGCGGCAAAGGTTTTCAGGCCTGAGAAACTAAAATCCAGCCCCGGACGATCCGTCATCGGGCGCGGGAAGGTGAACCGCCCGGCGGTGCCCTGCTGCGCCATTTTCGACAGCATCGGGCCGCCAGGATAATCCAGCCCCAGCAGTTTGGCGGTTTTATCGAAGGCTTCACCTGCAGCATCGTCAATCGACTCGCCCAGCAGTGTGTATTCGCCAATACCGGTGACGCTGATTAACTGCGTGTGACCGCCTGAAACCAGCAATGCGACAAACGGGAACGCGGGCGGATTCTCTTCCAGCATCGGTGCCAGCAGATGACCTTCCATATGGTGCACCGGCACCGCAGGTACCTTCCACGCAAAGGCCAGCGCGCGTCCAACCGTTGCGCCCACCAGCAACGCGCCCACCAGGCCCGGTCCGGCGGTATAGGCGACCGCATCAATTTGCTGCGGTGCCAGGTTGGCCTGCTTCAGGGCCGCCTGGATCAGCGGCACCGTTTTACGCACGTGATCGCGCGATGCCAGTTCCGGCACCACGCCGCCGTAATCGGCATGCAGTTTTACCTGGCTGTACAGCTGGTTAGCCACCAGGCCAGCCTCGTCATCATAGATTGCGATGCCAGTTTCATCGCACGATGTTTCAATACCCAGAATTCGCATTGCTTCACCTCATTCTTGCGGCGCGCAGTTTAGCATAGCCCTTGCACGAAAAGAGGATGCAATCCACGCAAAAAGTCATTTTCTGCTGCCTAAAGAGTGCGCTATACTCCCGCCCCTGGAAAAAACCGGCAGCCGCACAGGCAAACGCTCCTGTTGGTTCTAAATTATCCATGGTGCTTTACAAGCCGACGCGAGTTGGAGTAAAATGCTGCACCATTTTGAAATGTGCTGGCGCCGCAGTCAGCAGCAAAACCGAATTTTATTGAGGTGAGAGTTACATGCCGGTAATTAAAGTACGTGAAAACGAGCCGTTCGACGTAGCACTGCGTCGCTTTAAGCGTTCCTGCGAGAAAGCAGGCGTTCTGGCTGAAGTTCGTCGTCGTGAGTTCTATGAAAAACCAACGACCGAACGTAAGCGCGCTAAAGCATCTGCAGTTAAGCGTCATGCCAAAAAACTGGCTCGCGAAAACGCACGCCGCACTCGTCTGTACTAATTTCCCGGAGGTTCGCCTCCACAGCGTGATAAACGCAGACCGAGTCAAGTAAAAGGCCGTGCTTTCCGAAAGGAAGCGCGGCTTGTTGTCGTTTATGAGCTGAAAAAACGGGGCTTATGGCAGGACGTATTCCACGCGTATTTATCAATGACTTACTTGCCCGCACGGACATCGTGGAGTTAATCGATGCCCGCGTTAAGCTGAAAAAGCAGGGAAAAAATTATCATGCGTGTTGTCCTTTCCATAATGAGAAAACGCCCTCTTTTACCGTAAATGGCGAAAAGCAGTTTTATCACTGCTTTGGTTGCGGCGCTCACGGTAACGCAATCGACTTTCTGATGAACTATGATCGTCTTGAGTTTGTTGAAAGTATTGAAGAGTTAGCCACTTCCCATGGTTTAGACGTACCTTACGAAGCGGGCAATGGGCCAAGCCAGATGGAACGCCATCAGCGCCAGAGCCTGTACCAGCTGATGGAGAACCTGAACGGTTTTTATCAGCAGAGTTTGCAGCAGTCCAGCGCCCAGTCAGCACGCGACTATCTTGAACATCGTGGTCTGAGCGCCGACATCATCAACCATTTTTCGATTGGCTATGCGCCCGCCGGTTGGGACAACGTCCTGAAACGCTTCGGCAAGCAGCCTGAAGATCGTGAATCGTTGATGGAAGCGGGGATGCTGGTCAGTAACGACAAAGGCCGGGTTTATGACCGCTTTCGCGAGCGCGTGATGTTCCCGATTCGCGATAAGCGAGGCCGCGTCATCGGTTTTGGTGGCCGCGTGCTGGGTAATGATACGCCTAAGTATCTGAACTCACCGGAAACGCCAGTTTTTCATAAAGGCCGTCAGCTCTATGGCCTGTATGAAGCGTTAAAAAATCATCCTGAACCTAAACGCCTGTTAGTGGTGGAAGGCTATATGGATGTGGTTGCCCTGGCGCAATTCGGCGTGGATTACGCGGTTGCGTCACTGGGGACATCAACCACGGCTGAACATATTCAGCTGCTGTTTCGCAGCACGGACAACGTGATCTGCTGTTATGACGGCGATCGGGCTGGACGTGAGGCAGCATGGCGTGCACTTGAAACCGCATTGCCTTACATGAATGACGGTCGTCAACTACGCTTTATGTTTCTACCCGACGGCGAAGACCCGGATACGCTGGTTCGCCAGGAGGGTAAAGCCGCATTTGAGGCGAGGATGGAGCAGGCGATGCCGCTCTCTTCGTTTCTGTTCGACAGCCTGCTACCTCAGGTAGATTTGAGCTCTCGCGACGGTAAAGCACGTTTAAGTACGTTGGCGTTGCCGCTGATCACACAGATTCCCGGTGAAACACTGCGTATCTATATGCGTCAGGCGCTGGGTAACAAGTTAGGTATTCTGGATGACTCTCAGCTTGAAAAGCTGATGCCAAAGCAGGCCCCGGGCGGAAGCGCACCGGTCGCCCCACCGCTTAAACGCACCACAATGCGCGTTTTAGTGGCGCTGCTGATTCAGAATCCGCAGCTGGCAACCCTGGTGCCGTCACTGGACGGTCTTGCAGAGTCGAAAATTGCCGGTTTACCGTTATTTATTGAATTAGTGACGCGCTGTAATGAGAATCCTGGATTGACCACCGGTCAGCTACTAGAGTTATATCGCGGAACAAATTTTAGCCAGACGCTTGAAACACTGGCCGTCTGGAACCACATGATAGTGGATGAGGAAAGCGAGGCGGTATTTCAGGACTCCCTTGCCAGCGTTTATGACTCGGCGTTGGAAGAGCGACTGGAGTTCCTGATTGCGCGTGAACGTACGCACGGGCTCAGTACCGACGAGCGACGCGAGCTCTGGGCGCTGAGCCAGGCCTTCGCGAAAAAGTAACGCATTATCCGGCCTGCGGCTTCCCTTAACCGAAGCGGCAGGCTGAAAAATTGAAGGGCGAAGCACGTTTTGTTTCTGTTGGCGCGCAGTCACCGGCGCGTACTGATGTACGTGAGGATGACGAGCACTTGGCAGCGGCAAAAATGGCGAGTAAGCCAGCTTCCGCCCTCGGGCCGTCGGCGTCGAAGCAAGTTTTGTCGCTGAAAGCGCGCAGTCACCGGAGCGTACTGATGTACGTGAGGATGACGAGCACTTGGTAGCGGCAAAAATGGCGAGTAAGCCAGGCCCGACATAAAATTTGCGGCTTAAGTGCCGATTACTGATGGGCAAAGCCCAGGCCGCGACGAAGGCAGCGGCGAGAATAAATGCCTTCACTGTTATTGTTGGCACGCTGCCGACCAACACCAATCTAATTAACAGAAGTGTGGATACCGTCTTATGGAGCAAAACCCGCAGTCACAGCTCAAGCTTCTTGTCACCCGTGGTAAGGAGCAAGGCTATCTGACCTATGCTGAGGTCAATGACCATCTGCCGGAAGATATCGTCGACTCCGATCAGATCGAAGACATCATCCAGATGATTAACGACATGGGCATTCAGGTGGTTGAAGAAGCCCCGGACGCCGACGATCTGATGCTGAATGAAAACAGCTCCGATACTGACGAAGATGCCGCGGAAGCTGCCGCTCAGGTATTATCCAGCGTTGAATCTGAAATTGGCCGCACCACTGACCCGGTTCGCATGTACATGCGTGAAATGGGTACCGTTGAACTGCTGACCCGCGAAGGCGAAATCGACATCGCGAAGCGTATCGAAGACGGTATTAACCAGGTTCAGTGTTCCGTTGCTGAATACCCGGAAGCCATTACCTACCTGCTGGATCAGTACGATCGCGTTGAAGCAGGCGAGTCGCGCCTGTCAGATTTAATCACTGGCTTTGTTGATCCCAACGCTGAAGAAGACCTGGCACCGACCGCCACTCACGTGGGTTCTGAGCTGTCTGAAGCCGATCGTAATGACGACGAAGATGACGATGAAGAGAGCGATGACGACAGCTCTGACGACGATAACTCTATCGATCCAGAACTGGCGCGCGAGAAGTTCTCTGACCTTCGCACGCAGTACGAAACCACGCGTGACGTGATCAAAAGCAAAGGACGCAGCCATGCTGCCTCGGTTGCCGAGATCCAGAACCTGTCTGACGTCTTTAAGCAGTTCCGCCTGGTACCGAAGCAGTTCGACTACCTCGTGAACAACATGCGTGAAATGATGGAGCGTGTCCGTACTCAGGAACGTTTGATCATGAAGCTGTGTATTGAAGTGTGCAAAATGCCGAAGAAAAACTTCATTACGCTGTTCACCGGTAACGAGACTAACGAGAGCTGGTTCAAAGCCGCACTGGCCATGAACAAGCCGTGGTCTGAAAAACTGCTGGACGTGCAGGATGACGTGATGCGTTCTCTGCAGAAACTGGCCCAGATTGAAGAAGAAACCGGCCTGACCATCGAGCAGGTGAAAGACATCAACCGTCGTATGTCGATCGGTGAAGCGAAAGCCCGCCGCGCGAAGAAAGAGATGGTTGAAGCTAACCTGCGTCTGGTCATTTCCATCGCGAAGAAATACACCAACCGTGGTCTGCAGTTCCTGGATCTGATTCAGGAAGGTAACATCGGCCTGATGAAAGCGGTTGATAAGTTCGAATACCGTCGCGGCTATAAGTTCTCAACTTATGCCACATGGTGGATTCGTCAGGCGATTACCCGTTCTATCGCTGACCAGGCGCGTACCATCCGTATTCCGGTGCATATGATTGAGACCATCAACAAACTCAACCGTATCTCGCGCCAGATGCTGCAGGAGATGGGCCGCGAGCCGACGCCAGAAGAACTGGCTGAGCGCATGTTGATGCCTGAAGATAAGATCCGCAAGGTGCTGAAGATTGCCAAAGAGCCTATCTCTATGGAGACGCCGATTGGTGATGATGAAGATTCACATCTTGGTGATTTTATCGAAGACACCACGCTGGAGCTGCCGCTGGACTCTGCCACCTCTGAGAGCCTGCGTTCTGCGACCCATGACGTCCTGGCTGGCCTGACCGCACGCGAAGCCAAAGTGCTGCGCATGCGTTTCGGTATCGATATGAACACCGACCACACGTTAGAAGAAGTGGGCAAACAGTTTGACGTTACTCGTGAGCGTATCCGTCAGATTGAAGCGAAAGCCCTGCGTAAACTGCGCCATCCGAGCCGCTCGGAAGTGCTGCGCAGCTTCCTCGACGACTAAGTCAGCAAAACCCCGGTTCGCCGGGGTTTTTTATATCTGCCGCCCTGCCCTTTTCCCGCAAACCGCCAGCATTAAGGCCGCAGCTGTAGCGCCTCGTTCATCTGACGATATAGCGCCACCATCTCTTCCAGTGATGCCCGATTCAGTCCGCTGGGATTCGGCAGCACCCATACCTGGGTTTTCCCCATATATATGGGCTGCTCGCCCCACTCCACCTTGCTCTGCCGAAACGCGCGTTTAAACGCGTCTTTGCCCAGGATAGCCAGCGCAGCAGGCTGATAACGTAGCACCTTGTCCATCAGCCGCTGACCGCCATCCCGTAGCTCATCACCACCCAGTTCATTCGCCTGGATGGTCGGACGCTCGACCAGCATCGTAATACCGCAGCCGGTTTCCAGTAAACGCTGCTCCTCTTCCGGCTTCAGCTGTTGCTCGGTAAAACCTGCCAGATGAATCACCTTCCAGAAGCGGTTACCCGGATGCGCAAAATGATAGCCGGTGTGCGCCGTCGACTGACCGGGATTGATGCCGCAAAACAGCACGTTCAGGTCCGGTGCGATGATATCGGTGATGTTGTGTTCGCTCATGGGGCTCCTGGCTTTGCGCTGCGCCTTACAGTCGCTCACGCATCCTTATTCGTCATAATCTTGCCACTGATTAAAGCGCATTTGTCGGTTAACGTCCTGGCCTGAGTGGGCTTTTTTTATTGTTAAGCGGGGAAAGACATTTAAGGATAACAGCGTCAGTTGCACCGCCGCCCATCAGCCAGAGATTTTCGTCTGTTTTATCATAGTTATCAGCAAGTAAAACATTGCTGCTTATTTCAGCAACCAGCCGAACAACGCTGGATTGCCCCGGACAGATACTTTATAATCCCCGCTCCATTGGCCCCTTAGCTCAGTGGTTAGAGCAGGCGACTCATAATCGCTTGGTCGCTGGTTCAAACCCAGCAGGGGCCACCAAATAAAACAAGGAGTTAGATGAGAAATCGTCTGACTCCTTTTTCTTTGGATGCGATTCAGGTGATGTAGTGGGTGACGTAAGTAAGTGGCTGGGTGACGCAAGCAGCTTGGGTTTAAATGTCTGTCTGGATGTTTGCCAGAATCCTGATTTCCTGTTTTCGAAAAGCCTTACAGCCGTTCGATTCAATCATCAACACAGCCTTATCTGAACCATCCCAGGATTACAGGTCAAAAACAAGTTATGAGTTTCGACGATTCCATTCAGCAACTGCGCAAAGAACAGCTCGCGCACCAGTCAGATGCAGAACTCTTTATCAGTGTTAAGTCTCTTTTTGAACAGCTTAAACAACTTTACGCAGATCAAAGTTACAATGCCTTGTGTCTTCTGGCATTGAAAAAGTATCGAAGTGCAAAAGTGCAGCCATCACTTCACTGGTTTAGTGATGGACGTTGGAGCGACATTCCGCCAGTTGCCTTTTTTCAGCTTTTAGATAAACACGGCGCACCAAACATAGGTGCCCCTGATTACTATCCGAATGCTGAGGCAGCACTGCGAGCAGTGAGAGATGATGTCATGAATACTAATAAGCTGGCTGATTGTGGTTTTCTTCGTACAGAAATTACTGCTGCGCTTGGGATTACACTTGATACGGCAAGACCAGAAGAGCTGGCAAGTGAACAAGATAGCTCGGACATAAAAGCCGAAAACCTGGTACTTAAAGAAAAAATTGAGGCGCTGGAAAAACGTCTGGCTGCTCCTATAGAGAAAGCCGAAACTTATGCAGCTAAACGGGAAGAGTTTCTCATTGCTGTCATAGCCAGTTTGTACGATAAAAACAGGCTCACCTCTTCAAAAGATCTACTGCCAAAAGCGCCAGAGCTTTTGAGGTTGGTTGAAAGTAAGCTCCCGCTATTCTGGCCAGCGGAAGGGTGTTTTCCAATGAGTGAAGAGCAATGCCTGAAAAATCTTCGGGAAGCGATTAGCCTGCTTGAACGCGACGTGACTGATCTTCATCAGTTGCGGATTGAAAAGAGACAGATGCAAAAAACAAGAAAAATTAAGTCATCTTAATCAGCAGGATAACAAAGGTCACCAAGGTATCTTTCTAAGGTATCCACGACATAAACCCTCTCGGTTTTTAAGATACGTTTCATATTGATTCGCTACCGAGAAATTTAATATGAAACATATCAATTCTTTATCAACGACTGTCAGTCACCTTCCGGGCCCTCAACGTCTGATCCGTATATGTGAGATGCTTGATCTCCTGAATTGCAGCCGAACCACCCTTTACCGCTGGGTAATCAGCGGTGAGTTTCCTGCGCCAAAAAAACGTGCAGGCAGAACTATGGGCTGGACAGTCACACAGTATCAACAGTGGCTCGATAACTGCTGCTAAACCTCTAAGCAAGGCTGGAATTTCCAGCCTTTCTTTTTATCTGCTGATGCAACCATTTGAAACAACAAGCGCATCAAATCGTTATCAATCCGTGATACTGATACATCCGTAACCCTATGATAAACAGTAAAATTCGCAGTCTGGATTCAGCCCATCAGGAGCCGGTAATTAATAATATTACGCGCAGTACGGTTTATCCGGATATCCGGGCTAAAGGCGAGTTTCTGTATGACGATGTCCTCTGGCCAGTCATGCCTGAAGAGAGTCAGCAGGATGTGAAGATCATGAATTCTCTGTTCAAGGCAGTTGATAGAACTTATGCCAGTTGCTCTCGCTTTCTGGCAATCCGTTATGATTTTCATCTGCCTCAATACACGGCTGACAACCGCGTTATTACCCGCTTTCATCAGCTATTGATTCCTGCTTTAAGGAAGGAGTATCCCAAAAGCTTTGCTCGGGTATTTTGGGTAAGAGAACAGAATCAGGCACCAGCACAGCATTATCATTACCTGTTGATGGTTGATAGCAACTACGTGCGTCATCCTCTTAAAATTAACAACCTGGTGGAGAGCCGCTGGAAAATAGCAACGGGCGGAACGGTCTGGTTTCCAAAGCATGGTTACTACTTAATTCGAAAGAACAATGCTGAGGCTATGACCGCATTGTTACTGCGGGTGAGTTACTTTGCTAAGCGGCACTCTAAGGAAGGAATTGCTAAAGACATCGCGCGTTCCGGAACCCGGCATTACCCGTATTTGAAAAAAGAAAAACATACTAAAACTGCACGATTACGTACTCAGATTGCCCATTTTGATCGGGCACAAGCGCATTGCCCTCTTCCCGGAAAGCTGGATTCGCTTTTCACTCCCGTAGAGCACTCTGCTGGTAAGCTTACGGCACTAACTTTGTCAGATAGCCAACAATTGGATAAGGCTGCCTCACTGCCAATGAAGGCGCTTAGACGAGCGCTGCAGCGTTTTAGCATGCTTAATCGTCGCCTGCCTGACGGTCATAGCGTCGTGGCTGGCATTAAACTGAGCCCTCACTGGCACCGTCATTTTGAGCGCTACTACCGCTATTACTGGCCATGCAATATCAGCGTTTCACAGTATTGCTGCTGGTATTACCTTAATCCGTCCACCGCAAGCCGCTATTTGTGTAACTACCCGGCTAATCTGGTTAATCCATGGTTGTTAGCGTGCTGGCTGTAAATATTTTGAAAGTTGATAACGATGGAAAACAAAACAAGCAGAAACGCTAAAATTTCGCTGCCCCACTCACTTAATCGTAAGATGAAGACTTATGTAGGCGGCATTGATTGGCTAACCGGTTATGAAATTGTGCCGCTGACTGATGAACAGCGGCTGCAAAGAAAGCAGCATCTGCATGCTCTGCCTGCAACGCTGGATGAGTTGTTTGCGCGTTTCCTGCAGCCTGCCATAGAGTTCGACGTGCATTACAAGGACTACAACTTCTGGAGCGATACGTGGCGCATCCAGTGGGCTTACCACAAACAAAATTATCGTCGTGAAGCGATTATGAATGGCATAACGCAGCAGCAATATGCAGAAGTGCATAAGCTTCCCAAACGTGTGATGTACAGCAATCTGCATAAATGCGGAGGTGCAGCGATCCGTGTGCTGTTTTGGGTTTATCATCGTCGGCAGTTCCACCAGCAACAGCGACTTACGGTTCAGGAATACATTTCTGAGCATCAGCTTCCTCAACGCACAGCGTATCGTCAGTTGTCGCGACAGCCAATGAGTAATATCTGGGCTCAGCATTTTGATAACTATTACAGTGATGCGTGGCTGAGGCATTGTAACGTCAGAGAATATGCAGATTTCTACGGTTTGAACGTCACCACTGCCCGCCAGTATCTGTTTAACTTTCCCATTGGGCTTTTTGACCCAATGGTGATTAAGCCCTGGATATGATTTTTCAAGACATCGCTGAAGAATATGATCATGAACTCTGATCACTGGATAATGATCAAAACCGTCAAACGGTAAACAACGCAATGATCAAAATTTGAAAGCCTACAATCATTTTTTGTATATAAAACAAGCATGTCTTGACTGGAGTGGGAAAGAGACACACCTTGTGTTTTAACTTAGTGAACCGCTCTGAAAATCAGCGGCAGTTAGCACTACAGGCGCTTGATGATGAAATGCCCGGCTTTGCATGCGACTGTGCGTCTGCATAAGGCAGTAAGCTGCTGATTGAGGAAAACTCTTAGGCGAAGCTCACAGACCTACTGCCCGTTGATTAAAACTTTATGATGTCAGTGATTCCTTGCAAATTTCCACTATGCGCTCTCAGAAGGTGTACCCTGTTGCAAGTCCGCTTTGTGCCAAAGTCGGACGTTCGGCTTATTGTTTTTAAGATTTTCTCAGTGTGACTTAATTTATGTTTTCTGAATCGCCACGAGTAATCCAGACGACTGCCGAGTCGTAGCGCAGGTTATCGCCAACTCTACGGCTGGCTTATGGGCGCTTTTTATGCCTAATCGGCTAAAGTCGAGGGCAAGAAGCGTGCACTGCTATCGGCTTAGCACGTTAGTTTTGAAAGCAGGACATGCACACCTCAACCAGCAAGACGGTTAAATAAGCTGGTATTTCTGATGCAAGATCTTGCTCTTTGCCCTCATTAGCCTCATTCAGGACGTTGTGCGGTTATTTTATAACCAAGATTTTCAAACGTTGTAATCAGCCGCTGAATAGAGCCGATACTCCATTGGTTGGTAATCAGCACCGTCTCACCAGAGATGAGCTCAATGGGCGCCTCATGAAAACGCTTTCGTCGTGACAGAGTGACGTCTGATTCCAACTTTATAAGACTGCGATGAACATCCTTTCCAAAGATCGATATAACAGAGTTTATATTCTCCGGTTCATTCTCCGCTATCCAGTCGCTTATAAGCTCAAAAGCCAAGTTACGCTTGTTATATGTCGCGCCTCTAAAAACAAATTTAGAATAATCTTTCTCAGCATTTTCATTTGCCTTCATGGCTTCTATTTCTTTGCGCTTTTGTCGAACAAGAAAATCTTTTGCCTCTGGCAACGGGATTATTTGTTCAAAATTCACCAGCAGTTTGTCGAGATGAAGATATGGACTTAGCCTGAAACAGCTGATATTAAGACCATTATTGTTAAGCCACAGGACTGTGTTTGTGACCTCTTTAGAGAAATCAGCTGATATTAAAACAATCCGCACCTGCGTATTAAAATCAGCAATTTCGCTTTCTTCTCTCTCACAGAAATTGAGGATTTCATTCTCTGCATTTTTTTCGACACCTTCTTTATCGAGATATTTTTGATAGCACTCAGCAGCTTCATGAAACGTCATTTGCGAAACCATAGCAGCATACCTTACTGCCTGAAGCTCCATATGGGCGCCCTGCTCATCACGTTTGAGCTCAATGACGACCAGATTGAAATTTTTATCGATGCAGAGCAAATCGATCCTGCGCTGACTGTCCTCCCAGTTATTAAACTCTTCCTGAATGACCATGCAGTCAGGAACGAAATGGCTTATCTTTCTGGCTAAGGCCGACTGGATATCTCTGCGTTCAAGAATGGATTCGCGCGCAAACGTCGTTTTCGACACTGCCCGAAACTCCTGCTCTTCTAAAGTGAACAACCCCATACATTCTCCATGTAAGACATTTAAAAATTAATGTAATAAGCTCTTTGCCATCTTCAAGGCATCATTTGAAAACGTATCCGGGCAAGGCACGTCACAATCGCTCGTGCCCAATTCAGTTTTGCAACGTCAGTAACATCGCAAAGCAACGTAATCCACGCTGAGCCGGTGCCGCGCTGTTATTCATGCGCTGCCTCTTAAACCCAGCGTAAAATGGGCCGGGTTGCCGTCCCACAGAGCTCAGCGGAGCTCACGCTCAAAGTTATCCAGTAACGTCATCCGCTTTGCCAGATCCGAAAGCAATTCAGATTTAGGGGTTTCCTGCGGGACATGGCAGGAAAAGAAACCCAAAATTCTTCCGTTGGCTTCTTCCTCATACTCTTCCTCACTTCCCTCGATGTTGAGCATCGCGATCGCTCTTTCACGCATCTGCTCATTTTCAAGATCGCAGGCGTAAGTGATCACTTCAAACCATTCATCCACCGTTCCGTTCAGATACAGAACCACATCTGAAGGTGAGAACCAGTGGGAACATTTAAAGCGCAGTACCGGAAAGCCAGACCAGTTAGTCAGACGGGCTTTGATCTCATAGCCCTTGTCGCTGAAATGTTCAGTAAGGTAACGCTGGCATTCTCCGGACAACGTTTTAATGACGGTTTTCTTGAGCTCTTCTATTTCTGCAATGCGATGGAGATTAGTCAGAACAAACGCTTCGGTTTCAGTTGTAACAGCAGGGTGGCTCACAAGTAACTCCAGATGCAGGACATACTCACGCAGTATGACCAGCCATTTGTTTAATGATGAAGCCATATAGGCTTCCCCGATCCGCGAAGACAATGCACCGGTAAGCTGCCGGTAACTGACCCCAACCCAGCCCTCAGGCGCACAACCGTTGGGTGATAACACCACGCAAAGGGGCGTTTTGCCCTGATACGCTTCCTGTTGAAGGCACGTGAGGTAATCATCAAAGGGATTATTCTGCAGATGCCAGACCTTGTTCTCGATGATCATTACCCAGTCTTCACCCTCAAGCAGGATGTCGATCCGGTTCCCTCTTCCAGTGCTGACTTCACGCTGAGGCGGTGCGGACAGTTGGGCGTTGAACGTGTTTGCCAGCCCCATGCAGCTGAACAGCGCCTCTGCCGCCAGTGGCCCCAGCCCGTGACCACCGTCAGGATCGAGAAAGAAGGCAAGCACATCGCTGACAGGATTTTCATAGTGCCCGCGGGCACCTGAGGAAAAAATATTCGCTTCCGTTTTACGTGGCTGGGGAAGGCTTTTCATCTGATTCAGCAACGCTTCCAGCGCTAAAATGTCCATTTTTTCTCCCGAAGCTTAGTCGTTCACGCGCGTGTATTCCGCATCAATCGCTTCCGCATCCGCACGCCAGCGGGCAAAGAGTGACTGTTGCTCCTGAATCGCCTGCATTGCGCGTTCAAGGCTCGCCATTTCATCCTGCATCAGTGCGAAACCTGTAAAATAATCGCGTGCGAATTCACTTCCTCCCAGCACACTAATTAATCCATCGCGTTGCTGGTTAAAGTTCGAAATCATGGAGTCGATCATTTTTTTGAACTCCGCCTCACGCTTTGCCTGGCTGTAGGTATCCCACAATTCCAGCGCCACGCCGGCGAACACCAGCGCCCCGTTCAGGCCTTTAGCAAATTTAATGGCTCCCCAAGGTTTAAACTTCAGCAATTTTCCCAGTTCTAACCCGGCCATTTTACCAACGGACACCACCCCATCACGAGCGGCAATCACGGTTGCACTGTTAATTAAGTTGCTCTTAACGACATAATTCAGACCCTGCTTGCCCATCGCCGCCATATTGCCGTTGTAGTGATTGATTTCAGCGCTGTAGCCCAGATGCATCTTCTGGATGGCATTGTTTACGGACTGCACGCGGCGGGCGAACTCGTTGTCCAGGCGGGTATCAATGATGATGCCTTGCTCACCGATTTCGCTCTCGAAAAACTCCATATAGGTTTCGAGACTTAGGCCCCGGGCGCGAAGTATCAAATCTTTAAAGTAGTCGAGTACAAAGTTATTGAGACTGATGCGCGCTTCCGCGATATCGCGCTGCATGGTCAGCAGCTCTTTGCTGAGCCGGACATGAATGGATGAGAGATCTTCTACTTCCTGTCGGATACGCACATCATTCGCGATGGCTTCCGGCAGCTTCCGGGTCAGGATATCCCTGATAACACTCTTTTTCGTTTCTTCACTCAGCGCCAGTGCTCCCCCGCTTTTTTCTATCTTGTCGCTCGTCGCGTCCTGCAGTTCACTGATATGAGACAGCGCACGGAATTTTTCCGGGTTATCCAGCCAGTATTCGGTCCCCATATCAAAAGGGTTAGCCGCGACGGCGACAATATTTAGCGCATCATGTTCCAGGGAAGTGAGCGCGATCAGGTCGTCCAAACGCGCACGCACGTTCTGGCGCTTCACCTCTACGTTGGCGGCGTAATCGTCCTCATCCTCCACGTCCGCTACTTCATCGAAGCGGCTGAGAACGAACACCGTACGTTCAAGCAGGTTCAGGGTACGGAAGAGCCATTCAAGGTCGGCCTTATGGCTCTCTTTTATCGGATTGGTGGAGTTCATGACATAGAGGATCAAATGCGCCTCACTGATGTACTTTTTGGTCATGTCCTTGTATTTTTCGACAGCCCGGGTGTCTTCGTTGAACTGTTCTTTGAAGCCAAACAACCCGGGCGTGTCAATCAGGACAAAGTCCGATCCCACGTCGTACACTTTGACTTCGTTGGAAGATTCCTGATGGCTGATATTCATGCTCGCTTTATCGAGACGCCCCATCCAGGCGGCAGCTATTGAGGTTTTCCCTTCGGAGAACCCTCCAATCAGCGCGATTTTTAATTTCCCGTTCGCGGCATTCTCTTTGGCCGCTTCAATTTTATTGATGAGCTGCACATCGACCGGGACGCCGACCTTCTCACCCTGCTCAAGAAAGGCGGTGAGTTCATCCAGAATGTGAACATTGCGGGACTGCTGCGCTTTAAAAACATCCAGCGTTTTTTCCATTACTTCGCTCCAGAAAAATCAATTTCAGTGGATAAAAGGCGTAATCCGGCCGCGGCCTGGATCAGGATCTCATTGATGCCCGAAACCTGTTTCACAGGCTCCTCCAGCATGTCTTTAATCTCAGCGATTTTCTCTTGCAGCTCCGGGAAGGCTTTTTGAATGCCGTCGACAATGGCGTCGTTCATGTGGGCAGCCACGTTGCTGAGATTTTTGTCAGCGGACTGCTTCTGCTGAGACATTTTGTAACTGGAGCTGATCATGCTGCGCAGGGCTTTGTAGGCCGCAAATGCCAGATTCGCCAGCGCCGGGCCGAGGACAAGCCACCCGGCGGGGTTCCAGAAAAGTAGCGCGCCGCCCGCGAGTGTCGCCAGAAGTCCCGTGACGTTGATGCCGTTATCGATATCAATCGTGAGGGGAATATTACTGCTGAATCTGTGCGTCTGGAGGCGTGAAAAGGTATTGAGGATCCCGCGAGCGTGCTGCTGAAACTGCGCAACAATGTCACTGATCTCTGACTGAAAGCGCTCAAGTTCGGCTTTAAGTATCCCTGGAAGAGACTTTTCAAGCGAAGCGTGCTCTAGGCTAATCATGGCCTCCAGCTCACTTTTAAAGCGATCGTTACTGATATCACCGTCAATCACTTTATAGATACGCTCGCGCGCATGATTGCGGAAACGACTAACGCTCTCCTCCGCGCGGTCAATCAGACGCTGGCGCAGTGATTTCAGTGCGTGATCAAGCTGCTTGTGTGCGCTGTTTTTGTCCTCATTAAGCTGCCAGACAAGTTTTGCGTAGGTGTCTGACTGCAGCACGCTCACCTGTGCGGCAATGTCATCCAGCACAACGCGGGTTTTCTGTATGTTCGATTGGGCAATTTTTGACTTGCTGTCGGCGACAAGCTGTTGTGTCAGTACGCGCGCAAGCGCTGAAACGCCCGTTTTTTCGAGCAATTCTTCCGGGGTAAAGGCTTTCAGGAACTTATCGCGACTCTTCGCGTTGGGCCCACCGGGGACCAGGTGTTCGGCCAGACTGAGAAAAGCAGGCATGGCGCTGACAACCAGCGTTTGACGATAGTTTTTACCCAACTGCTCGCGCATTTTGTCGTCCAGATCCTGAATACTGTGCGCTTCATCCTCATTAACGAGGGGTCTTCCAAGCGCCATAGCATTCGTTACACGCTTATTGAACAACGTCCAGACTTCAGTCTGCGCATTGAGATGTGACCTGATTTTCTCCAGTGTGCCGGGATTATCCTCATCACCTTTCTGCGGCGCCGTGGCTTTACTGGTGACATAAAAAACGGCGTGCGCTTTCTCGACCGCGCGCTGTATCTGCTCGCGCACCTTGCTCTCCTTACCTTCAATACCGGGTACGTCCAGCAGGGCAAAGCGCTGACCGCACGACTCAAAAGGATAGAGAGTGGCGTCCAAGGTGAAATCGGACATACCCGTGCCGATGATTTCACCGTCCGCCAGTGCGTTCAGTTCGGCAAACTTTTCATCCATCCGCGCGCGCTGCTTCAGCATCGTCTGCCGTTGTGCATCACAGTCCGCTTTCTGCACGGCAAACGATTGTGTTTCCTGATGAATTTCTGCCTCTAATGCCTGCTGCTTCTGTTTCACCTGACGCCACTGCTTTTGTTCTTGAGATAAGATCCAAAGAGCCAGTAGCCGGCGTATTGCTGACCAGCGCGTCTTCTGATCCTCAATCAACGTACTCAGCCGCGACAATTCTTTATCGAGTTCAGCTTCGCGATCTGAGTAGCGGCCTCGCACCTCCGCCAGGGCCTGACTTAGAGAGGCTGCTAATGCTTCGTTTTCTTTTAAAGCCCGATCAGCGTTTTCAAGCGCCTCTGGTGAGAGATCGTGTTGCTGCTGAAACTGGCGAAACGCTGCCTGCCGGGTGAGCTTTGTATTCTCTTGGAGCAGGATGCGCAGTGCCTCAATGACCGTTGATTTTCCCGCATTCGTCTCCCCGTAAAAGGCGATGGTAAACGTCTCCCATTCAGCATTAGAACGCAGGCTGTCAATTGCCTCGTTCAGGCGCGTCTGGAAACTCTCAAGTTGAAGGCGGGCATTGCTGTTGGCTTTCTGTAAGGCAGGGTCGTTTACAGGCAGGGTCAGGTTGTCGAGAATTCGTTCTACTTCCTGCGAGATTTTTTTATAGACCTGCGTAGAGGTCTCACTGGCAACAGACATGCAGCATCCTTTTGAATTGATCCATTTGGCGCGGCTGTAATACGCAGCGCGGGCAGTAACCGCTCAGGTAAAACTTCTAACCGCAGCCCTCCGCGTCACCCAGAGCCTAAAGTTGTTGACTGGTTCAGGCGCGCCGATCATATACACAGCACTCATCGTTGAATCGGCAGAATGAGAAATTCCTTTAATGAAAACGAGGCAAAAAGTCATTTAATCGGGCAAGAGAAATGATGACCTGCTCCCCGTTGATTAATACACCGCGATGTTAGTAATGTCTTCATAAGCCACATGAGGACATCCCCATGAAGAAGCGTTTTTTCGACGAACAGATCATCAGTATTCTCCGCGAGGCTGAAGCCGGCGTTTCTGCCCGGGAACTCTGCCGTAAGCACGCCATTTCCGACGCCACGTTTTATACCTGACGTAAGAAGTATGGCGGGATGGAGGTGCCTGAGGTTAAGCGCCTGAAGTCACTTGAGGAAGAGAACGCCAGACTCAAGAAGCTGCTCGCCGAGGCCATGCTGGATAAGGAGGCGCTTCAGGTGGCTCTTGGGCGAAAGTACTGACGACAGACCAGAAGCACGAAGTCGTGGTGTTGATGTGTGATGCGACCGGTCTGTCGCAACGTCGTGCCTGCAGACTCACAGGTTTGTCCCTGTCGACCTGCCGCTATGACGCTCAGCGTCCGGCGGCTGATGCCCATTTATCAGGGCGCATTACTGAACTGGCACTGGAGCGCAGGCGTTTTGGCTACCGCCGCATATGGCAGTTGCTGCGCCGTGAAGGGCTTCTGGTTAATCACAAGCGCGTGTACCGCCTTTATCATCTGAACGGGCTGGGCGTTAAACGCAGACGTCGTCGTAAAGGGCTGGCAACAGAGCGTCTGCCACTGCTCCGCCCGGCGGCGCCCAACATGACCTGGTCGATGGATTTCGTCATGGATGCGCTGGCTACTGGTCGCAGGATCAAGTGCCTTACCTGCGTCGATGACTTCACAAAGGAATGCCTGACGGTCACTGTTGCCTTCGGGATTTCAGGCGTGCAGGTCACGCGTATTCTGGACGACATCGCGCTGTTTCGTGGCTATTCGGCAACGATAAGAACCGATCAGAGCCCGGAATTTACCTGCCGTGCGCTCGATCAGTGGGCTTTTGAGCATGGCGTAGAACTGCGACTTTTCCAGCCGGGTAAGCCAACACAGAACGGATTTATTGAGAGTTTTAACGGACGCATTCGGGATGAATGCCTGAATGAGCACTGGTTCAGCGATATTCTTCATGCCCGGAGAATCATTAATGACTGGCGGCAGGACTATAACGAATCCAGACCTCATTCATCGCTGAATTACCAGACGCCGCTTGAATTTGCAGCATACTGGCGAAACGGGAAACATGAAGAAAAATCAACCGACATTACTAACTGAGGGTTGTATCTAATACTGGAGGCAGGTCACCAAGCCAATTATCTTGAAAAAAGACGTGAGAAGTCACAACGGCATGCAGATTATTTAGCCCTCTAAAATGAGGGCTAATATTTATCTTGCGATATAATCTTTAAAGCTGATTATACTATCTCCATCATCTCTAAATGGATTGTTTACTACTGAGCAATATGCTTCTGACTTAGTCTTATAATTATCCCCTGGCATAAAATCCACACCATATTGTTTCATAATATCGAAGCATGGGTCATCGTACGGATTTTCACCCCTATTTTTCAAAAATCTTTGATAGAACAATAACCAATATCGGTCAATATCATATTCATAGTCTAGATCCAATATAGATTGAACGAATTCACTGACTTTATGCTCATAAGAACCAGTAGAGTCTAAGATACAAATACTTAGGCAATCACCTACTTTAAAGATTTCTTCTATGACATCATCATTTACGCCAACATCATACGTGATACAAAAAAACAACATCCACGCCATACCATCAGAGTATTTATTCTCGGCGCACATTTTAATTATCTCATTGAATTTTATCTTATATTCATCGCCATCATCAAGATAAACATGCTCACTTATCACTCCGAGATAAGGGATTAAAATAGGATAATGCCAGCTCAAATTGATCAGATAATCATACAGCTTGGATACATTGAATTCGTCTACATGATAGATTATTAATGATATAGCATACTTTAGTATACTCCCACCACCACTCTGACGATTTAACTGCACTGCATAATCCAAGAAATTAATTATTTCAGATGAACTAAGAAAATTAAGCTCCTTATCTTTAAATCTTTTTTTTGTTGGGGAGTTAACATTTACCGAAGAAACCCAATCATCATTTAATGTCCCAGGCAATGATGTGATTTTTGTTTTGTGCAAATTTAATGAAAGCTTGTATTTTGAAAGCTCGACTCCAAGCCTGTGTAGAAACTCTTTTGCCTCATCATGAGTTTTACAGTAGCAGGTGTAGTCATCAATATACCGCCTAAAAATGAAGCCTTTTTCACCTAAAGACTTATCTACGGCACTGAGTATTATTTCGCAAACGATACTTGAGGTTGCGGGTCCGATTGGAATACCATGGGTCTCATTCCTTTTAGCCTGCCGTTGGAAATAATCGAGCTGATCACTCCAATGCTTCTCAGAATTTTTAGGAGTATTATTCAGGGCCAATTTAGCTGCATTAGTCCCCAATACTGCCCACGGAATCGAATGAGAATAAATGTTAGTGAAACAGCCAGATATATCTGCATTAACCTTAAACCTCCTACCAAAGCCGTCATTCAGCTCCCTTACTGTCTTAGTTTCAGCATCTTCATAATTCATTATGATCAATCGACCATCAGCATGAATGTCTGGTTTAATCATGCTAAATTCATTTTCTTTAATGAATTTAATATCATCCCAGTTATCATGAATATGCTTTGCTAAGTTAGAATAAGCTCTTGGATGAATTAAAGATAATGTGCGCGGGAAGTTATTATATCTCGTTGAATAATACTCAACGCAATCATACCCTTGCAGTTTTCTCCTAGGTGGCTTATTTGAAACAATCAACTCTGCAATTTCTGGTGTAAATGTTCTTGATGAGAAACATGGTGGTATTTCTCCAGTTGAACCCTTCTGATTAGGAAAATAATTATGCCTTAAGAGAGCCTCATACAAATGTCTTTTATCATCAAGATAGAACATTACAACTCCAATGAAATTTTGAAGAAAAACTATCGATAATCCAATTACTGGTTGAGAATGATTCTCTATAACTAACTTTTTTATATACAACCTTACATTGATATTGCAATCACTTTTTCATAAAGTAAATAAAAAGTTCCTGATCTTGCTGTGGGTAAGCACCTAAAAAAATGAAATCTTTTCGTTTAATGAGTTCAATACTTTTCAAGAGTTCTATTCTCGGCTGTTAAATCAATTTCTATTAACCCCTTTCGTGCGCGCTCGTCCCCCCGCCACGCCTGCCCGCTTTATCGGGTGGTTTTCATGCAGGTGCATGAATGACCCTAGACCGTGTCGCTTCTGGCCTGAACACATAAAATCAGGGTGCATTTATTCGTGCGTTTTCATGCAGCATAGGCATGCACTCACGCAAATTAAGGCCAGCCAGAGGGAATTAAAAACCCGGCGTGAGAGCCGGGAAGTTGTGATTGCTGAATCTCAAACGGGAATGTTCTGCCGGTTTGAAAGCCTGCTGACAGAGCCATAGCGGTTCAGCGTCTGCGGCCGCCGCCACGCGCGGCCACTGGCCCGCATCTTACCCGCGCTGGGCCTGAAGGTGATGAAAAACTGCGATATGCCCTATCCGGTGGCCGTTATAGTGCATCAGCCGATTAACTACACGCCAGAACAGAAAGCGATTATCTGGGACAGGTATAAGCAAGGTGATTCCATGTATGACATCTGAATCGCTACGGGTTTAACAAAAAGCACCAAGCTGCATATTTGACTTAGCAAGGTTAAAGATCTCACCGCGCTGATTTTGTTGTCTAAAGACATTAACGAAGCTCTTTATTTGTGCAAAAATCGGTCCATCTTCCTTCACTGTTATCTGACCGGAAATGCTATGGCTGGCGTGAACAAAGCTCAACTGACTGAAACCGACATCGTAACTAAATTTATTCTGCCTGCGGTCAAGAAGGCCGGATGGGATGACATGACGCAAATTCGCCAGGAGGTGAAGTTACGTGATGGCAAGGTAGTTGTGCGGGGTAAACTGGCATCCCGTCAGAAAGTGAAATCAGCAGATATAGTGCTCTACCATAAGCCTGGCTTACCGCTGGCCGTCATTGAAGCGAAAGCAAACAAGCATGAAATTGGAAAAGGGATGCAGCAGGGATTGGGTTATGCCGCCTTGTTAGAGGTTCCTTTCGTCTTTGCCTCCAATGGTGATGGCTTCGTATTTCACGACAAAACGAACCCTGATCAGCTGGAACGAGAAATTACACTTGAAGAGTTCCCAACGCCTGCTGAGTTATGGGAGAAGCTCTGTCTCTGGAAAGGCTATACCGCCGCACAACTGCCTGTGATTACGCAGGACTACTATGAAGACGGCTCCGGTAAATCGCCGCGTTATTATCAGCTTCAGGCAATCAATAAAACGCTTGAGGCTATCTCATCAGGCCAGAACCGTATCTTATTAGTGATGGCAACCGGCACCGGCAAAACCTATACCGCTTTCCAGATTATCTGGCGGTTGTGGAAAGGCAGGCATAAGGAACGCATTCTGTTCCTTGCCGATCGCAACATTCTTGTTGATCAAACCCGCACCAATGATTTCCAGCC
This sequence comes from Pantoea sp. V106_11, assembly GCF_029967885.1. Lineage (NCBI taxonomy): Bacteria > Pseudomonadati > Pseudomonadota > Gammaproteobacteria > Enterobacterales > Erwiniaceae > Pantoea > Pantoea sp. V106_11. Next base: position 166,450 of record NZ_JASCAK010000022.1, on the reverse strand, counting down.
TTTTGGTCAGGCAATGACCAAAATCACTGGCCGCACTGTCGATCCCGCTTACGAAATCCATCTGGCGCTGTATCAGGCGATGACAGGAACCGAAGAGCATGAAAAGGCGTATAAGCAGGTTGCGCGTGACTTCTTCGACCTGATCATCATTGACGAATGCCATCGCGGCAGCGCCGCTGAAGACAGCGCCTGGCGCGAGATCTTGGAATATTTTAGTAGTGCGACTCAGGTCGGTTTAACAGCGACGCCGAAAGAGACTCATGAGGTCTCAAATACGGACTATTTCGGTGAGCCGGTCTATACCTATTCTCTTAAACAGGGCATTGAGGATGGATTCCTGGCACCTTATAAAGTGGTACGCGTTGATATCAATGTTGACCTGCAAGGATGGCGTCCAGCGAAAGGGGAAGTCGATAAAAATGGTGAGCTGATCGAAGATCGCATCTACAACCAAAAAGATTTTGATCGCAACTTAGTCATTGATGAACGTACTCAGCTGGTGGCAGAAACCATTACGGATTACCTCAAGCGAACCAACCCCATGGATAAAACCATCGTCTTCTGTAATGACATCCCTCACGCAGAGCGGATGCGGCGTGCCTTGGTGAATCTCAACGCAGCGCAAATGAAAGAAAATGATAAATACATTATGCGTATTACAGGTGATGAGACCGAGGGGAAAAACCAGCTGGATAACTTTATCAATCCGAAGAAGCCCTACCCGGTTATCACCGTCACATCAGAACTGATGACTACGGGTGTAGATGCCAAAACCTGTAAGCTGGTTGTGCTTGAACAAAACATCCAGTCGATGACCAAATTTAAGCAGATCATCGGACGTGGCACGCGTATTGATGAACGCTACAACAAGTTGTGGTTCACCATTCTGGATTTCCGAAAAGCCACCGAACTGTTTGCAGATGAACGCTTTGATGGCTTGCCGGTGAAAGTCATAAACACCACAAAAGATGAGGTCGCCGATCCAGAGTCAGATTTTGATGAGCAACTGGAAGATAATGCATCGGGTGAAGATGGCCAAACAGGCCATGCAGAAGAACCATCGCCGGATTATCCCTCGGGTGCTCCAACAGAACCCGAACCTGATGGCGCACTACCTGAAACAGACGAAGAACGACGCAGGAAGTTTTACGTTAAAGGCGTTGCTGTTAACGTGTTATCTAAACGCGTTCAGTATTATGACGCTGACGGTAAGCTGGTTACCGAATCATTTCAGGATTACACCCGTCGTACGCTGATGAAAGAGTATGCATCCTTAAACGATTTTGTTCAGCGCTGGCAAAGTGCTGAACGTAAACAGGCCATTATCGAAGAGCTGGAACAGCAGGGCATTATCTGGGATGTGCTGACGGAAGAGGTGGGCAAAGAGCTGGATCCCTTCGATATGCTTTGCCATGTCGTGTACGGCCAGCCGCCGCTCACCCGCCGTGAACGCGCCGATAACGTGCGTAAGCGTAACTACTTCACCAAATACTCTGAGTCGGCTCAGACCGTCTTGAGCAACCTGCTCGATAAATACGCCGATGCGGGCGTAAAGGAAATCGAAGATATTCAGGTACTGAAGCTGCGACCTTTTGATACCATGGGCCGCCCTTTGGAGATCATCAAAAAGAACTTTGGTGACAAGGAAAGCTACATGAGTGCCGTGAGTGAACTGGAAAACGAAATCTACGAACTCCCTCCTCGCTCGGCCTGATTCCCTTCCAATGTCTGTCACCGTAGCGACCGCTCGGTGGCAGACTTTTTTATTACGGAAATTGCAACAAACATGTCTATCAGTTCAGTTATCAAATCCTTACAGGACATTATGCGTAAAGACGCCGGTGTGGACGGCGATGCGCAACGTCTGGGTCAGCTTTCATGGCTGTTGTTTTTGAGAATTTTCGACACTCAGGAAGAAGAGCTGGAAGCCATAATGGATGCAGAAGAATATCGTCTGCCGGTTCCCGCACGTTATCTGTGGCGCAACTGGGCGGCTGATGCAGAAGGCATAACGGGCGACGCGCTGCTTGAGTTCGTCAATGACGATCTCTTCCCTGCCCTGAAAAACCTGCCTGCACCTCGTGATAAAAATCCTCGTGGATTTGTGGTGCGGGAAGCTTTCAGCGATGCCTATAACTATATGAAAAACGGCACGCTGCTGCGTCAGGTGATCAACAAACTGAATGAGATCAATTTCGGCGACAGCAACGAACGCCATCTGTTTGGCGATATCTACGAACAGATTCTGCGCGATCTGCAAAGCGCCGGTAACGCTGGTGAGTTTTATACACCACGCGCCGTTACCCGCTTTATGGTTAACCGTATCGACCCCAGACTGGGCGAGCGCGTGATTGACCCTGCCTGCGGCACTGGCGGATTTCTGGCTTGCACGGTTGACCATATTAAAGCCAACTACGTTCACAGCACCGATGATCATCAAACGCTACAGAAGCAGATTCATGGTGTAGAGAAAAAGCAGCTCCCGCACCTGCTTTGTACTACCAATATGCTGCTACACGGTATTGAAGTTCCGGTACAGATTCGCCATGACAATACGTTAAGCAAACCACTATCTTCATGGGATGAGCAGTTCGATGTGATTGTTACCAACCCGCCATTTGGCGGCACCGAAGAAGATGGCATCGAGAAAAACTTCCCCTCTGAAATGCAAACGCGCGAAACTGCAGACCTCTTCCTGCAGTTGATTGTGGAAGTGCTGGCGGATAAAGGACGCGCCGCTGTCGTTCTTCCGGATGGCACGCTATTTGGTGAAGGTGTTAAAACCAAAATCAAAAAGCTGCTGACAGAAGAGTGCAACCTGCACACCATCGTACGTCTGCCGAATGGCGTGTTTAATCCCTATACCGGCATCAAAACTAACCTGCTATTTTTCACCAAAGGCCAGCCGACACAGGATATCTGGTTCTATGAACATCCCTATCCTGAAGGCGTGAAAAACTACAGCAAAACTCGTCCGATGAAGTTTGAAGAATTTCAGGCAGAAATTGACTGGTGGGGCGATGAAGCGGACGGCTTTGCCAGCCGTGTTGAAAACGAACACGCCTGGAAAGTCAGCATTGAAGATGTTATTGCACGTAAATTCAACCTTGATATTAAGAATCCACATCAGGCAGAAGCAGTCAGCCATGATCCCGATAAGCTGCTGGCGCAGTATCGGCAGCAGCAAACCGAAATCAACCAGCTGCGCCACCAGCTACGCGATATCCTCGGTGCCGCGCTTGCGGGCAAGGAGGTCAACTGATGTCTTTTGAACAACTGATCACCCAACATATCGATACCTGGACTTCTGCCTTGCAGACACGTTCAACGGCGGGACGCGGCAGCAACGGCAAGATTGACCTTTATGGCATTAAAAAGCTGCGTGAGTTGATTCTGGAGCTGGCGGTGCGCGGCAAACTGGTGCCGCAGGATCCGAATGATGAACCGGCATCTGAGTTGCTGAAACGGATTGCCGATGAAAAAGCCGAGCTGGTGAAGCAGGGGAAGATTAAGAAACAGAAGCCTTTGCCGGAAATCGATGAGGATGATAAGCCGTTTGGATTACCGGTGGGTTGGGAGTGGGTAAGATTAGGCGACTTATCTAGTAAAATCACAGATGGAGTTCATCATACGCCAAAATATATTGATAATGGCGTTGCATTTATTTCAGTCAAAGATATCAATGGGGATAGTATATCCTTCGATAATTGTAAATATATCTCTCAAGAACAACACGATGAAATAAATGCAAGATGTAACCCTGAGGAAAGGGATTTATTAATATGCAGAATTGGCACATTAGGAAGAGTAACCCTTGTAAATACAAACAGGCCTTTTAGTCTTTTTGTAAGTGTCGGCCTGATAAAACCTGTATCAACTTTAGTAAACACAACTTATTTACATAGGTTATTTTACAGCCCGTGCATGCTTTCACAATTAGAGAATATTAAAGTTGGTGGGAGTCATACAAACAAACTAAATCTAAGCGACATTCCAAACTTACTAATTCCTTTCCCATCCATAGCTGAACAAATTCGCATCGTAGACAAACTTAAAGATCTCATGTCCCTCTGCGACCAACTGGAACAGCAATCTCTGACCAGTCTGGACGCACATTCCCAGCTGGTTGAAGCGTTACTGGCGACACTCACCAATAGCCAGAACGCAGAAGAGTTAGCTGAAAACTGGGCGCGAATCAGTCAGCATTTCGACACGCTGTTTACCACCGAAGCCAGCATTGATGCTCTTAAGCAAACCATTCTGCAACTGGCGGTTATGGGCAAACTGGTGCCGCAGGATCCGAGTGATGAGCCCGCATCCGAACTGCTTAAACGTATTGAGCAGGAAAAAGCGCAGCTGGTGAAAGAAGGTAAAATAAAAAAACAAAAACCTTTGCCACCAGTGAGTGACGAGGAAAAGCCTTTTGAGTTGCCGGAGGGGTGGGAGTGGTGTAAGTTACAAAGAATTACATCTAAAATAACGGATGGTGATCATAAAACTCCACCACGAATCAATGAAGGCTATAAACTATTATCAGCTAAAAATGTTCGTGATGGATATATTGATTATGATAATTGCGACCATATTGCCGAAGTGGATTACCTAAAATCAAGAGAGAGATGTCTCCCTGAAATTGGCGATCTTTTAATTGTATCCGTTGGAGGGACAATCGGGCGCAGTGCTTTGATAAAAAACAACGCTGACTTTGCATTAGTTAGAAGCGTAGCAATTATAAAGCCCCTACTCTTTGACTCTAGCTATCTTAAATTCTCAATGGATTCATTTTTATTGCAAAAAGCAATTCACGAAAACAAAAGAGGTGGAGCACAACCTTGTTTATACCTCTCGGAAATATCAAATTTTATTTTCCCTATGCCACCTAAGAATGAGCAACACAGAATCGTTTCAAAAGTCGAACATCTTTTTTCAATCTGCGATCACCTCAAATCTTGCCTGCAATCCACCCAGCAAACCCAGCTCCACCTGGCGGATGCACTCACTGACGCAGCATTAAGCTAAGGAACAGACGATGCCGGTTCATCACGCTATCTGGCGGGTGGGGGATAAACCTCAGCCGCTGACCATCAGCAAGCTGGCCAGTGAGAGTTTGCTGGAAAGAATGATTTTAAACGATCCAACCATTCTTTCAGACCAGTGGATGATTATCGGGCATCAGGAAAATACGCTCGATAAGGGACGTATTGATCTGCTGGCAATAGCGCCTGATGCCTCGCTAATCCTGATAGAGCTGAAACGCGACCGCACACCGCGCGAGGTAGTCGCTCAGGCGCTGGATTACGCTTCATGGGTAGATGATTTAACCGCAGACCGCCTGTCACAAATTTATGAAAAATTCTCTGGCGGCGGTAATCTGGGTGACGCCTTTAAGCAACGTTTCAACACTGAGTTAGAAGAAGAGTCTATTAACCAGTCGCATCAAATCATTATCGTAGCGGCGGAACTGGATCCGTCCACCGAACGCATTGTCGACTATCTAAGCAAAAATGGTATCTCTATTAACGTGCTGTTCTTCAAAGTCTTTCAGCACGGGGATGAACAGTTTTTAAGTCGCGCTTGGCTTCTCGATCCCAGCGAGACACAAACTAACGCTGCTCAGGCCACGGCAGGTACGAGTGCTCAATCAAAAGAACCCTGGAACGGAGAGTTCTATGTCTCGTTCGGTGACTCAAATAGTCGTAACTGGGAAGAGGCGCGCCGTTACGGGTTTATCAGTGCCGGTGGCGGAAGCTGGTACAGCCAGACCTTAAAACAGCTTCAGCCCGGTCAACGCGTCTGGGTTAACCTCCCAAAAACAGGTTATGTAGGCGTCGGTATTGTGCAAAGTGCTGTTGAGCCAGCCAGCAGCTTTACAATCAATACTGAGGCCGGCGAAAAACTCGCGATGGACGTGCTTAAGCACGGGAATCTTTATCGCGATAACTCAGGTGATCCCGACAAATCTGAGTATTTTGTTTCAGTGAAGTGGCTTGAAACCCGTAGTGAACAGGATGCAGTAAATGAACTTGGATTCTTCGGTAATCAAAATACCGTTTGTAAACCGACAACGCCAAAGTGGCGACACACTGTTGAAAGATTGAAAAATCACTTCAGAAACTGGAATACTAACGAGTAGAATTTTCCGGCATTCAGGCGAATGAATTTTAATAAGGATTATAACAATGCGTAAAATCCTCCACTCCGAATACCCGTTCCGGCGGTCACACGAAGGTGTGGCTGCCCCGACGGTATATTCGGGGATTACCCATGCATACAAGAAATCGAGCGTTTCGTCGCCATCATATGAAAAGGCTCAAAACTAAACGCGGTCGCTATAATAATACGGCTTACAGCTGGCCTGAAGGCGCGACTATCGTCAATATCGGTAAAGCTTATCATACGCCATGCCTCTGTTCATGCTGGATGTGTGGACATCAGCGTTTTCATCACGGAATGAACATGCAAGAAGTGAGAGCAAGAGCCAGGTACCAGGATTAAGCAGATTAGCCCACCTCAATGGTGGGCTACCTCCCGGCAAACACCCTCTGATAAACCATCTTGTAAGCTCATCTCCCACCCACTACAAACCCGATAAGCACAATGAGGACCTCACAATGCAAAGTCGAGCCACCAGCGCCAAAATCACCAAACAACAAATTTACCGCTCCGTTGCCAGCTCAACGGCTATTGAAACGGGTGAAGCTGTGCAGAAAATTGAGCAAAATCTTAAGCAGTATCAAGCTAAAGCAAAAGCTATCGGTTTAGCTCGCTAATTTGGCAAAAAATCGTCAACAAGCTGTATCATCGGCATATAGTTGTCAGTGATTTCGGCCTGAATAGCCTTTAAAACGCTTTATGCCCGTCAAAAAGACTGTAAACCAGTATCTGCGTGAACTGATAACACATCAAATTCTGCTTCATCGGTAATGCCCAGTCTATTCAACAATACGCTATCCGACGAACCAGGCTGGTAAATGCTCTTCAAAGAATTGAGACTATATTTAGCTAATTCTCATCCTCTCCGGAATAAATTCACTACGTTGCTGGTGGCCTGCTCAATATGATTGACCCTGTTTTCCCACTGTTCTAATGCCCTTCTTTTCTCTACAAGATAATCATAACGGTCATAATGCTTCGAGCTGACATCCTGTAATGCATGGTTTTGAATACGGTCGCGTAACTCTTTCGAGACACCGATTTCGCCCATCAGCGTTTTGCAGGTCCGCCGCAAATCCCTCGCAACAAACACCGGATTGTCAGGAAAATGTTCACGATAATAGATGATTGCCTGCGCAAAGCTGTCAGTTCGTAGATGCTTACCTACATCCAATCGCTGCGGGAAAATATACGGGCTATCATTAACGTTCTCGCTCTTCAGCCTTTCCAGAATTTCTATAGATGAATCCGTTAATGGCACCAAATGGTCGCGCTTGTTCTTTGAGACGTCAGCAACTATCAACAGTGTTTTCTCTTCCCAGTTCACGGCATCCCACCGACTGGAAGCCAGTTCATGCGGGCGCTGACCACCAGCGTAAACACATAAATTAAGCAGCAAGCTCACCGTGCTGCCAACGCTTGGCGTTTTGGGAAAGTCACCCATCAGCTGTTGCAGCTCATTCAACTTCAGCCAGTTGGTTCCCGCTTTCTCTGCAGCCGACTGCTTAGGGATGACGCTCACCGGGTTCATCTCAAGCCCAAACATCACGTTCTGCTGGTGGTTGGCCGGATCATTATCCGCTTTAAGACCATAGTTGAACGCTGCCATCAGATAAGAACGGACACGGTTAGCCTCAACGCTCGCGCCGCGCTGAATTATGGCAGACAGAATCTGTTTGATATGTAGCGGTGTGACTTCGTTAGCTTTCGTATCTTTTGCAATAAAGGAATAGGTTTCCTTCTCAAGGCGGTACAGCACCTGCTGCCATGTCCGCTTACCATCTTCCCGCATTTTGTTGGTGTAGCCCTGAATAAGCTGCTCGATACTGCCCTTTAACCGTTCGGCACGTTTTTGCTTTTCCAGTGCAATTTCCTGTTCAGCCTTTTCGACCTTAGGGTTCTTCCCCTCCTTCAGCGTACCGGCATAACCTTTAGCAAGCTGACGAGCTTGGGCTAAAGACATCTCAGGATAACGACCCAGCTGAATGAAGTGGCGCTTAGCATCCCAGTAGTATCGATAGTAGAAAACCCGCTGCCCGGATGGCTCAACTTTAACGCCCAGACGCCCGGCTCCGCGTTCACCACTTTTGTCCCATACCTGATAAGCCGAGTCGCGAGCTTTCAGGCCGCGCATCATTGAGTCCGTTAGATTGTCTGCCAAAAGAGAGTCCTTACGAGAATTTTATCGCCGTTTTCTGGGTGATGTAGCAGGTGACGTAAGGATGATACTGAAAGGAAAAACCCGGAACAACATGAAACGAAGATATAACCATAACCTAATGTTTTGTATTAATTAAAAGACAAAAATGGTTAAAGTTGGAAAATGATGAAACAAGCTATTCATATGACTCATAATCGCTTGGTCGCTGGTTCAAACCCAGCAGGGGCCACCAGATTTAGTGATGAAAATCATGCAGTTAAGCCACCTCGCAAGGGTGGCTTTTTTGTTTTCAGAATTCGTCATTGGTCGTAAAATACCAGATATAGATCTTCTCAAACGGCCGAGACGGCAAAATGATTCGCCGCCAGTTTGCGATGAAGGGCTAAGCATAGTCCTTTGAAAAGTTCGCAAAATAGCAGGCTTAGGACAAGTCCTGGCTGGGAGAGAAGGCAGATAAGCAGCAAACCATAATGGCTTTTGCCTGCGAGGCAATGGGAAACCCACTCGCAACCGATTTTAACGCAAAAATTTTTGCTTCTTATCGTGAGCAGCGATTACGCGGCAAAATTACCTGCTCCAACCGAGTGAAGACGGTTACGCCGCGCACAGTAAATTGAGAACTGGCGTATTTCAGAGCAATTTTTAACGAGTTGCGCCGGTTAGATGAATGGACCACGCCAAATCCGCTTGAGAACGTACGAGTGTTTAAGATTAGTGAATCAGAGATGGCGTATCTCACTATTGAGGAAATTAGAACCCTCCTCGCCGAATGTGAGAACAGCCGATCTAAAGATCTGACGACCATTGTGAAAATCTGCCTGGCAACTGGCGCACGATGGAGTGAAGCTGAAGGCTTGAAGGGGAACCAAATCCGCGCCGGTCAGATCATCTACGTTAAAACTAAAGGCAAGAAAAACCGAGCGGTGCCGATAACTGAAAAATTACAGGCTGAACTGCCATCGAGCAGGAAAGCGCAGTTGCTCTTTAAACCATGCTATTCAGCCTTTAGAAAGGCTATGCAACGCGCCGGCATCGAGACACCTGCTGGGCAGCTGACGCATGTTTTACGACACACCTTCGCGTCTCATTTCATGATGAACGTCTCGTACTTCAGCGGATATTGGGGCATACAGATATTAAGGTGACGATGCGATATGCGCACTTGGCACCGGATCATTTGTCTGAGGCCTTGAGGCTTAATCCCTTGAGTATAATGGACTAAAGAAGATGTTAATGGACAACAAAAAATATCAATACAACTTGTACGAAATTCTTTGCCTAATGACATATGGTGAAGCATTTGAAGCTTATCGTGTTGATGACTACGACAAAGAGATTACTGAATGGGCTGAGAGGGAAATCATAGCAGGAAATGATTCAGAAACCGTTTTAATTCTCGCCTCTCTAAACTTAGATAAAAAACCTGATCAGTATGAGGTAAAATATTACCTTTCAGCTTATATGCGCCAAGAAGGTATTTTCATGCCGAATCTTAGCGAAAGCTCTGTTGTATGGTTAAGAATTAAAACTTGGTTTTTACTTCATGTTGAATCTGTCGCCGAAATCGGACTCAGATTACACCAAATTCCTGTGTTCCCACTGAGTTCTAATTTTCTTTTATCTAGCAAAATCACTTGGCAATACTATCATTTATACGAAGAATTGTTTGAAGACTGGGGACCAGATTATCCTGCCAAAGCGTCTAAAATGAGCGAGCCAGAAATAATTAACTACATAAAGGACAGATTAAAACCGTTTTATCGAATCCTTACCAATAAAGATTGGGTTGACTTATTATCTGGAAACTATCGCAATTCTCCTAAGGTACGTAAACAGGAAATAAATTGATGGGCGTTGAATTTCATATAACAAGAGCAGAGTTTTGGGCTGAAAACGATGATAATCAAATCAGTTCTGATGAATGGTTAAATATCATAAATAACGATCCCGAACTTAGTCTTTCCCCAAGAAATGGAGAGTTTAACGCCATATGGAATGGGGATGGTTCGGACGGAGAAGACTGGCTTGATTGGTCTAAAGGTAACATTTATACCAAATGGCCACCAACTCCTCTCTATCGGAAAATGCTCCAAATTTCTCAGGAGCTGAACGCGAAGGTGATGGATGATGATGGCACGTTATACGAGACTCCAAACGCTTGGCAATTCGATCCAGAAAACAGGGAAACCACGGCTTCTGCTAACTCTCAAAATGGCAGCAAAGTGGCAGCAGAGCGCAACGCTATTCAACGCTTTCTGTTGCTATTCGGTCTAAAGAAAAGATAAAGATCAGTAAGTTACTGATTTCACTCACTTCAAATTGGGACCTCATAATCACTTGCTCACTGACTTAAGTCTAACGAAAATGAAGCTTGTAAGGTTAGCCAAAATTTCAAAATGACTTGCTGGGGTAACATTCAATTTTTTTCGCTTACATCGATAAACAGGTTGCAGCAAAATACGATATTACTGTGAGGAATTTAAAATGATAGATATAAACCCTGTATTTAGAATTAAACCCACTTACTATATCTTACATAAAGATAAGCAACGATACTGACCCAGGCAAAGAAAAACCCCATAGGATAAAATGGAACAAATCGCACAATAAAATAAGCGCCAACAGCACTGGCTATAATCGGTATAAGATAGAAAAAAGATTGCATTAACCATACAATAAAAGCTTCATTTACTCAAACTCCATAAAAGCCTCAGCTATTTTATCAAAGTTGTAATGGCCACATTAAAAAATTCACAATAGCGAAATTTAGCTTTTTCCATTTACTACACATATAATTAACTCAACATTTCACCCACAAATTTATCCCTTCGGCTCAATTCCCCTTGCCTTTAATGCCTCCCTCGCCAGATTCTTCAACCAGTTTGCTAAACTAATTCCTTCTTCAGTTGCAACCTCATTGAGCTGTTTTTTCAAGGCAGGATCAATGCGCATTTGAAATTGTGGGGACTTGCCTCGACCTTTTGGTTTTTTTTCACGCATTATGATTGACATGTATTGACCTATTCCCTCATTTTAATCCTTTAAAAGACCACACTAACACGAGGCCTTTTATGAGAGCAACGCCCCGGCAGTGATGCAACACATACCGGAGCGTTTAACCACAACGTTCAGTGTTAAGGAACAACGCTATGGCTAATACCGATAGTAACACAACCGCCCATCATCAAATCGTGGACATTCAGCCAGTTATCGAATCTGCGATCTCAAACCTCTTGAAAACGCCGCTCGGCACCACGCACGATCTCTTTCAGGTGCTGGATACGTGCGTGCGCTATGTCGATGCCCTGGTGGAATGTAACGAGCTCGCAGCTCGCATGGCGCTATGCGGTCGCCTGCTTGCTGCACTGGAAGTCCTGAGGGTTCTGTTGGACCAGCCACTGCCAGAACACCTGATTGAGCGCCTCACAGTGGATAAAGTTGAGCATAAAGCCTGTCGAAGCGGCGGTTCGATTGATTCAGAAGAGATGCGGCAATATTGCAGCGCGTTAACGTTAGTATTGCTGAATCAGCAGGCCCCGGCAGACTTGCAAAAACATATCACGGGCTTGTTATTCCAGATGGTTAACATCATGGCTGATGACTTAACCGCGCCGCGCTTTTTGCGAACAGAGTCGGGGCTGGTGATGATAGAGAGCAAATTTACACATATCGTTCACTGATTTTGGCCCCTTCCCTTCTTCCGCAGGGAAGAAGGGAATTCTCATGCAAAATTTAAAATATCACTGTTGACTCACTCTCAGTGCCAAAATGCTTTATAACCCTGAGTTTTCTTCTGCCGAAAATACCGCCACAATTCATCTCCATTCACTGGACATATATTTTGTCGTGCTGACACTCCTGAAATCTTTTCATTCCCGTACAGTTATTGCCATTGTCCCCAAGGGCCCGCGCCCTACCCGCCGTACAGTTATTAACAGAACTCCAAGGGCCCGCGCCCTACCCGCCGTACAGTTATTAACAGAACTCCCAGAGGCCGCTGTCGCGCCCTTAAACATCAACGGCGCGCGGGCCTTCAGCCTCATCTCTCAGCGATCCTATCCAGGCCGCAGCCATAAAAAAACCCGCTTTCGCGGGTTGGGCTTACAGCAGCTGCGGTGAGGGGTTATTGCTGCCTTTTGCCATCATCGGCACCGTATTGATCTGCGCCGGTTCGACGATAATCCCGGACACGCTCTCCAGGGTTTTAAAGGTACAACTGCAGTTAATGTTCTGGCACTGGTGATAACGTTCTTTCGTCTCTTTCGAAACGTAGCGACTGCTTTTCGTATGGGCGGCGGTCTGACATTTTGGGCAATGCATCATGGTGGTTCTCCTCTCTGGCATACAACAACATTAGCCAAAGACTAAACAAAAAGCAACTTAAATTAGACTTAATCTAACCAGCCTGTTTTTCCACTAAGACGTAATCCACGTTTTCAACCATCAGCTCCAGGTTCAACAAGGTGGTAAATCCACTTTTATCGATGGTATGCACGATATTGGTAATCAGCCATTTTTGATTATCGATGACCGATTTAAAACCCTGGGCTTTGACCGGCGTTTCAGGAATCAGCTTTGCAGCGCCCAGTGCCAGTAGGATCTTCAACGTAGCCCGGTTACGTTGCAGATCCTGCCACTTCGCTTTAGCCGCCTCCTCTGCTTCCTCCTGGCTACTGAAGTGCGTATTCAGTAAGAACAGCTTCTTATTGCTGCCAAAAACATAGGTTTTTCCCGGGTCTTGTTGCCCGATTGTGGGGATATTTTTGGCCGCCGGATGGACAGGGTTCACCGCCGGTGTTGCTGGCGGTATCGTGTTGACGGTTATCCCTTTCTGCTGCGCCTTTTTCTGATCGTACCATTTTGCTTCAACGCCACTGTAATCGTCGCGCTTAAACAATTTGTACTCATACTTATCGCCATCCTGTCGGTTCAGATTCAGGAGTGGAATCGGCTTTCCGCTCACGGTCACGCCCTGCCCGGGGGGAAAGAACAGTAGCGTCTTATCTTTTATTGCCGCCACCGCGCCAACCAGCATAGCCAGCCGGGTAATGAACGTGCCGTCCGTTTCCTGCGTCTGATCGATATGCTTAATCTTTTTTTTGGCTATCTCCGGCCGCACGTCGGAGGTAAGTCCGTTACGTTTCGCGATTTTGTCCACAACCTCGCCAACCGTCATGTCTGGATATGAATCAGTGATTTTAACATCGAGCGAACCGCTAAAATCGGCGCTTCGGGCGACAACCGTTATCGTGTCCGGCGCGCCCTGGTAGGTGACCTGATCAATGATGTAGGAGCCTTTATCTGCAAGCGGCTGCCCCTTCCAGCCTATCTCTAAGACTATTTTCGCGCCAAAGGGCGGCATGACCAACTGGCCGTCACTGTCGTCGAGCACCAGGTCCAGCTGATCGACCTCCAGGCCGCGGTTGTCCGTTAACTTCAGAGAAATCAGCCGTGGGCGAATATCTTCCGTTTTATCTTTCGTCTCAATTTTGATAGTAAAGTCCGGCGTAGGCGCGACGCGCAGGGGCACTGGAATCGGGACGATATCGCTCATCTCAGCGCCCTCCATTCAGCGCAGAAGTGGCGCTATTGATGACAGAGCCGACCCGTTGCGCTGCGTCGCTGACCCGGTTTTGCAGTTCTTCCGCCTGCCTTTTTAAGTCCCCGAACATACTGGTTAGTGAATCGTCTACCCGCATCAGGTTGAGGGTAAAGCCTATCTTGCGCGCGCTGCCGTCGCTGTAGAACTCCGTATGCGTGGCCGAGAAATCCGTCACAACAAACATGCCGTAAATAATGCCATTGCCGCCAATCAGCGGCCACGCCAGCCCTTCATCGGCCATAGTCTTCAGCGCCAGCAGTGTGACATTGCCGCCGGTGATTTCAGGCCGGAGTTCGCCAGACAGCTTGATTTTATCGTCGCCGCCGCCCAAAAACTGGGTCGACTCACGACGCCCCACGCGGCTGTTTTTCGCCCAGCGATAGGTAATGTCATGCTGTAAATTGTCGAAGGGAAGGGTTTGCCGTACAAACGGCATCATGCCTAATATCATCATCATGGTTAATTAATCCAGACTAAACATGGAGTTATAGCTATGGTCAGACGTGGACCACGGCGATGCAGTGGAATACTGCGCAACGGCCTGTCCAATCGCCTGAGGCTCACCTGTCGCATAGATATTGTTGGTGACCGTGTGCTGACGGTTATCCACGTTTGAATTGTTAACCGAGGGCAAAGGCTGATTGAGCGTGCTGTTCAGGCTGGCGCGCGATGCAGCCGGACGGGCATCCGCGTTATCCTCATCCTCTTCATCCTGCTCGCGCATTTTGGGCGGAGGCAGCTTGTCTTTCACCTTGTCAGATTTCTCATCGATGATGCCAAGCTTGCCCAGCACCCAGTCAATGCCGCCTCGCAGCTGATTCAGGGCTTCACCGGGTAATTTGAGTGCCGTCGCCAGCATATTGCCGAAGCGCTGTCCCATCTCACCTGCCGAGGCCAGTTCCTGCTGAGAAAACTTCACGGGTTCCAGCAGCTTTGAGAACCAGGCCCCCAGCTCGGACACTTTATTGCTGAACCACTCAAATACCGGCTTCAGCGGCGCGAACGCGTCGCTTATCGGCCCCATCGCCGCACTGAAGCCCTGAGCGATGCCGCTGATAAAGGCGCTAATCGGTTCCCAGTACTGATAAACCAGCATGGCCCCCGCCGCGATAGCGGCACCAAGCACCACCACCGGCAGCGTGATCGCTCCCAGCGTGGCCGTAATCGCGCCGCCGATGATGGCAAATGCACCGCCCAGCAGCTCTACGCCCGCCATGATGGTGCTCAGCCCGCTAATGACCGGCCAGGCAATGTTCCCGACGCTGGCCAGGGAATCCACCAAGGTCAGCCCACCGGCCGCCAGCGTCAGCAGGCTGTCAGAAAGTTGAGGATTGATATTCATGACGCCGGTCAGAACGGACTGAACGGATAAGCCGTCCTGACTGATAGCTTGCAGGTTAGTATCCACAGAGGCATCTGCTGCAGGCGGCTGGGCAGCGGGCGCCTGAGAGAGCTGATCCAGCCGGCCACTGGCCGCGCCCTTCATCAATGCTGCGGCAGGTGCGGCGCCCTGTTCACCAAATATTGCCTGCAGATAAGTGGCCTGCTGGGCAGCGTCGAGCTTGTTTTTCTCAAACGCCGCCTGCACCTGGCTGAGCACCGCGAAAATGGGCTGACTGTTGCCCTGGTCGTCAGCGGTTTGCACATTCAACGCTTTAAGCGCGCTTTCTGCGCTGGCATCAGGCGCCTGAACGTGCGTTAACATCGCACTGGCGCCGGCGCCTGCCTGGCTGCCCGTTATACCGTTTTCCGCCAGCACGCCCATCATGGCCGCAGTCTGGCCAACGCTTACACCGGCGTCCTTCGCGGCTGGCCCTACGGCGACCATCGCCGTCTTAAGTGCGGCAAAATCGGTTGTTTTATTGGCAAAGGTCGATGAGAGCACGTCGCCTAACTGACCAACCTGGTCATCTGCAATGCCGAACGCGTTTTTAATATTGAGCACCAAAGACGCGCTTTCTTGCATGCTACGTTGCGTCGCGTTTGCAAGGTTAGCTACTGCCGGTGCTGCAGCTTTTGCCTCACCCGATGAGCCACCCGATTGCGTAATCGCCGCGCGGGCTTGCACAACCTCATTTGCAGGTGACAGATAATCGATAACTTTGCGGCCCTTCTCGACAAAGTCTTTGGCTTTCGAACTGGCGCTTTGTACGTTATCTGCCAGCGCCATGCCCGCACGGTAACGTTCACGGGTGCGGTTGAGTTTGTCCTGACGCTGATTTAGCAGATTCATGGACTCACCCTGCGCATTGAGGGTGGATGTCGTGCGCTCTGTTTGTTGATTTAGCTTCTGGCGCTCGCTGCTCAACCGGCGCGTGGAAATTCCCGCCTCGTTCAGGGACTGGCGCTGATCCTGCACTGACTGACGCAGTTGAAGGTTTTTTTGCTGCAGCGCGTTAGCCGACTGACGCAGCTTATCCAGCGCCTGGGTTTGTTCCGCGGTAGGGTTTTGAGTGTTTTTAAGTTGAATGGCAAGTGCCGCTGCTTCTGCCCGGGTATTTTTAAGATTTTGTTGGGTCAGCGTCAGTTCTTTGCGGGTTTCACGGAACCCTTCAATCTGCGCGGATTTGGCATTGAGCTCGTCCAGGCGATCCTGCGTTTCCTGGATATCCGCAGACAGCTTTTCGGTTTCTTTACGTACGGCATTGAACGGGCGCGTAGCCCGATCAACCGCTTCCAGCAGCACTTGCAGCTTGAGCGTGTTACTCATCTGAGGTTACTCCACTGCGGATCATCACTCTATGCCGCCAGTCGAGTAACTCTTCCAGCGACATGGGATACATTTCTGAGGGTGGCCAGTGAAAAACGCTGGCAATATCGGCCATCAGGTCATTGACCGTCAGATCGCGGGGCCAGCTTACGCGGCCGATTTCGCTGACAAAAAACCAATCACCTTGCCGCCCAGGGCAATCAGGTCAACTGGGTCCAGTGCGTTGCACTCTGCTTTGGTCAGCGAAGGCATGGTGATGCGGGGCAGCACCATCAACAGGGCATCCACATCGGACGAGGCCAGATCAGCCAGCCGCACACCGCGCAGCGCGCCGGCGGTCGGTTTCACCAGCTCAACCTGAGCGATCACCACATCGCCACGTGAAATCGGGCTTTCCAGCACCACCAGGTTTTCTTTCAGTTCTGGCTTATCAAGCTGTTCCATTTTTTCTCCATCCCAATCAAGAGGGGCCAGCGCAGGACGCGCCGGCCGTTGTTATTACACCAGGCCGAGGTTTTTACGGCGCTGTTCCAGACGATCGACGCCGTTGACCTTCTCCACCATGTTGACGGTGTCGATTTCGATCAGCTCTTTGCCATTCCAGGTCAGTTTGAAATAGGTGTTTTTACTGGTGATTTTGGTTTCGGTGTTTTCGCCCTGTTTGGCTTCACCGAAGTCAAAGGACTGGTGCTTACCGCGTACTTCGATTTCCACGGCGATTTCTTCGCCGGTGTCATCACGCTGATAAGAACCGGTGAAACGCAACGGTACGTTCGCCATCGCGCCCCACTGGCTTAATACCAGCTCATCCATCCCGCCCAGCGTCCACTCCATATCGAGTGCCGCATCGTCCAGGCCGTTATCAATGAATGCCGCACCGTTCATACCGCCAGCGCGGTAGGTATCCAGCTTGCGTGACAGCTTCGGCAGCGTAACTGCGGTGACGATGCCCTGATAGCTGTTTGAATCGTTGAAGAGGTTCAACCCCTTGAGTTTACGTGGCAGTGCCATTTATCCGGCTCCTTAGCTGTTTACGGATGCGGCGAAGTTCGCCAGATAGGTATCGGTGATGCGCTGACGCAGGGTCAGATCTTCCAGCGGCGGCACCGGCGTGTAGTCGTAATCGATAAACAGTTTGCCCGCCTTCAGGCTCTCTTTATCGTTGGCGCTTTCGTCGTACCAGCAGTTGGCGCCCAGCAGATAACCGGCACTGACCAGCTCACGGAACTTGGCATTGATACCGGCGATGATTTCGCGTACCAGTACTGGCGTCAGCGGTTTGTCGTTGGCCCACATGTGCGCTTCCGCCATGGTATCGGCCAGCACCTGCGCTGAACGGGTGTAGTTTTCAAAGGCAAAAAGTGGATCATCGCTGCAGGTGCGGTTGCCCCAGAAACGGAAACCGTCCTTACGAATCAGCGTGGTCACACACTTTTCGTTCAGCAGATCGGCATCGGTGCCGGTCTGTTGCAGATCCCAGAAAACATCTGCAGAGATACCCGTCACGCCATTGACGCCCACGTTAGACAGGGTTTTATGCCAGCCGGTGTCGTTGTCAATTTTGGCGCGCAGGCCCAGCGCACGTGCGGTGGCATAAGCCATTTCAGATTTATTGGTTGCCGTGTTCCAGGCAATAAAATCTGGCCAGATCACCATCAGCTCGCGCTGGCTGAAGTTTTCGCGGTACTTCATGGCGTCAGAGATGGTTTTGCTGTTCCAGGCGGACACGTAGGCAAAGCCACGCAGCTGCTGGGCAATGCTGGCCAGCGCTGTCGCCACTTCCAGCGAATCCAGACCCGGCACGCCAAGAATGCGCGGTTTAACACCCAGCTGCGTTTGCGCGCTGAGCAGCGCCTTCATGCCGGTGTATTTACCGTTCGCATCCGTCGAGCCAATCAGGTTAGAGGTGGTTTCAGCCTGGCTCGCGCCTTCTGCTACGCGAACCACGACGGTTACCGGCTTCGCCTGGTCAGCAATCGCCTGCAGCGCGGCTGCTAACGTGCCTTTGGTGCCGGCTTTACCGATAGCTGCCTGCACGTTGGTCAGCAGAACAGGTGTGTTAAGAGGAAATGCCGTTGCATCAGCATCTTCTGCGGTGCAGATCATGCCAACAATGGCGGTTGAAACTGTTGAAATGGTGCGTGTACCGTCATTGACTTCGACGACGCGGACACCGTGATGAAAATCAGACATCTGTAGCACTCCGTGTTGTGGGTGTGCTCAGAGTGTCAGGTCAGTGAAAAGGATGCATGCGATTGCGGTTTGCTGGCATATGACTAAACAGCACTTGAACTAATCGCAATTATTGTGAAGGATTCTCAGCGCCAGACAGCGCACGAAAAAAAATAACCCATTGTAAATATTAAACTTAATGACTCATCGATTCTTTTTAACTGAAGTTTTTATGAGGTTCGCTTTTCATGATATATCCAAGCGTATGAACAGGGGCACAGGGGAAATAAAGAACAGGATTTGACTTTACTGTAAATGGTTCAGCTGGAGCCAAAACTTAAGGTCTGGGAAGTGATGAGTGAAACCGTTAATTGTAATGAAGTGATACGCCGCGCGATAAATTCATCCGTTAATGACTGATGAAGGATATCGCCGCAGCGTAGTAGATGCAGAGCGAAGAATGTCATCCTGCTCAACCAGCTCTCAAATTTCCAGCATGCTACTCTGGTGCTTGAGGCCAGTCGGGTTTGGCTGTATCCACGCGGTTAAGCATTACCCGATATTTTTTCCAGGAAAGTAAACGGGCTTTTTCTTCATCAGTGGCCATCTCTAAGTCTGCGGCATCCTGAAGCGGCGCAACGACTTTAGATGCTGCGACAAGTCGCTTAGCTTTTTCAGCTTCTGCAAAAGCCGTCAGCTCTTGCTCCGTATAAATCCGCTCTACAATGCCCTTACCGTCAAACACCCAACCACCGGTATTATCGGCAAGACGGTTTTGCTCCGTATTTTCAATCTCCGTTACGCTAAGCCCATCAGGAAATAAAGAGGATACATCGGTAAAATTGTTCGCAATAGCCGCGACAATCCCTTTTTCACGATACGCAATTTTGATAGTGTCTGGCGAAAACAATTTCTGACTTTCATACCATTCATTACCGTCTTCATCGAACAAAAACCATGCACCGCCCTGTGCCAGCGCTTTCTGCTGCTCGGTTCTGGGTTCACCACGTTTAAAGTTTTTAAGATTCATCATTATGAGCGTCCCACCGTTATCCATTGACCACTTCTGTAATACTGGATATAGCTCCAGAAAAGCCCTTCTGCGGAATAATCAGCATCACCATTGGTAAAACCGGTTAATACGGTATTCGCATTGCGATAATCCGTGATGCCGTTAGCACCGACCTGGTGCTCTGCTGTTAAGCGTATATCGGTAACCCTGTTAGCCTGGCCATCGTTAGCTTTATTCCATGCATCATTAGCTGTATTACGGACAGCGTTTAGCTGATCACTTAGCCAACCGCCCCACGCAGCACCATAAACATTGCCGTCTGTATTTAAAAATGCGGCGCCAGCGTAGACCTGACCGGGAGATCTTAGATTGCCGGTATGCGGCTCAAACGACCACGCCTGTGATGTACCATCATCACCTATGACGTGGATACAACCATTAGCAAAATGGCCGTCACCCAACGTCAGTGCACCAAAACTGACTGACGTCCCATACCCTAACCCTTCAGTTTGTATGAGGCCTTTAACGATGGGGGAGTAGTAGCTGTTGCCTCTGGGCGCGGCATATCCAAATGGCTTAACGAATGGCGCTCTCGGATCTTTATATTGGTCAGCATAAGCACCGGATGCAGGCCAGTTGGCATTCTGTGTAGCGTAATGTTCCGCACCATCAAGATACGCTACAGACCCGCCAGCTGCCGGAACGGCCCCCACCTGTGCTGGAGTCGGCGGATTTTTTTCATAGAACATCGCACCTAAAGGAAAATCATCAATCTGGCCGAGAAGTTTTTGGCTATCCCATCCCAAAATGACTTTGTTCATTCCCTCTGCGGCCATCGCATCACCGCCACCGGCTTGAACAGCATTGATATCGCGGGCTGTGGGCTTATTACCTGTATGATAAAATTCATACCAGGCGTTCCACTCCTTGTTGTCGCCATTTCGCCCGCGGAAAGCAATACGGTTTCCTGTCTGATATTTCGCGGACATCTGTACATGGTAATCCTCTCCAAGCCCGGCATAGCTCAGCAAAGATCCATCAAAGCCAGGGGAGTTTTTAGCAGAGGCATAAACAAAACTGACCGCATTCGCCGGTAAGTCATTCGCATCTTTATAGGTAAACCCATCTACTGCGCTAGCTGCTATTGAGCGAACTGCAATTGCACCACCATTAACCAGCACATGTCCTGCAGTAACATCGTCTTTGGATGTTTGCACATCGCTTAATGCTGCCGTGCCTAACTTAAGATTTTGCCTCGCTAATGCTTTATCTGGCAAATCAGCCAGATTCTGCTCTTTAAGTAAGTACTGATCATGAGGATTGGCTGCATCGACGTGCTTTTTCATCACGTCATCCGTATAGGCCTTCACCTCGATAACTTTGTCATCGACATACTGACGCGTTGCTAACACAACCGAAGGATCAATCTTTAGCGTAACGGAACTGGGACTATTTACGATCAGAATCATGCGCACGGTCTGAGTACGACCGCTGCCTTCCTGCAGCTTTGGCTTGTAAGTTTCCGCGCAGTTCGCGACGGCAACCATCGTGCCGTCGTCGTCATACAGGGCAATCTCGCGGATCCAGAAGCCACCCTCGTCCTCTGGAATAATCTGTTCAGCAATAATATGGTTGCTGTTAGCGGTATCTGTTTTCAGCGTATTCAGTGCGGCACGGCGCTTTTCGCTAATCAATTTGGTCTGCGCGGGGTCCGGTGTTGGCAGGCTGCCTCCACCATCGCCCAAAGCCATTTCGGTAATCTTCAGTTGAGTACCCTGGGATGCGGCATTGGCTAGCTTTGCCGCGCCCTGATTGGTCAGTAGGGCAAAATATTTCGTTGTCATGCTCTCACTTCCGTCAGATCATTAAGATGGACCGCTGCACGGTGTAACCTGAACCGCCTGCGGTGTTGATTAAGGTATAAAGGGATAAACGGTTAATTCGTCACCGCTATAGCTGGCGACAGTCACAGGTAAAGAACCCGTTGAATCAAGATTGATAGACAATCCAATCAAATGTCGGCTAACCGGTTTTGCATCAGCAATTAACCGCTCAAGCTCGTTGTACATTGCCTCATCAATCCCGGCTTCCTGCACGCCAACATCGATGCGAAAGGTGCCCGGAACCCCATCGTTTTGCCACCATTCGGTGAAACGGATCAGGTAGCCAATCGGCTCCACCACACGACGCAGCGACCCAATCGTCCCTTTGTGTTTATGGATATATTCCGATGCAGCAACCACGCTGCGTTTCGTGCTTTCGCTCCAGCCCGAATCCCAACGATCCACCGACCAAGCCCAGGCCAGGTAAGGCAGTAGCTCCACCGGACAGGTCTGCGAATTCCATAACTGGCGCAAAGGAACAGGAATGGATTCCAGCGTTGCGCAAGCTTCAGCCGCGGCAACTTCCAGGGCTGATGAACCCGTTGGCAGCAGGCGTTTACTCATCGGAACCTCCTACCGTGATCTGGTAGCCGGTGCAGAACGCTGCCTGGGTTTTATCCAGCACCACATCGGCCACCGGCTGGGCCAGTTCGACGCGCTGTACACCTTCTACATGTAGCGCGGCATACAGCGCAGACTTGCGAATATCGCGCCCTAAACGTGCCTGGGTGTTTACAAATGCCTTGAGCTTCTCCTCGGCTGCGGCACGGATGGGCTCCGCCTCGGGACCGGGATACAAATACAGCGTGGCGTCAACGCGGTAATCCACAATCTGTGCCGACTGGACGGTGACCCGATCGGCAACCGGACGAACATCTTCATCATTTAGCGCGACATTCACGATCGCCAGCAGGTCGCTGCCCGCCGCACCGTTGCCTTCGCGGGACAGCACGGTAATCGTGACGCTGGCGGGAGAGGGACTGATAGCCGAAGCATCGGCTACGCGGCCATCGGCGCTGCGT
Source organism: Pantoea sp. V106_11 (assembly GCF_029967885.1). Taxonomy (NCBI): domain Bacteria; kingdom Pseudomonadati; phylum Pseudomonadota; class Gammaproteobacteria; order Enterobacterales; family Erwiniaceae; genus Pantoea; species Pantoea sp. V106_11. The sequence goes on along the minus strand of NZ_JASCAK010000022.1, from coordinate 143,735 downwards.
GCATGAAATTCGTAAGCACCGGACGGCCCCGCAACACTCAGCCCTTCAAACGCGGCGGCAATGCGGGCGCGGAAGTCTTCATCCCGCTCCACTACCGCCTCAACGGGCGGCGTAGCGCTGGTATCCGCCGGCGTCAGCACCAGCCGCGTCACGCCGTTGTTGGCGCCCAGTTGATCCAGATCGCTGCCGTTGGCCCAGGCCACCATCACCGCCTTGGCCGCCTCGTTGATGCGCTGACGCAAAATGACTTCCCGGTAGGCGTTCTCCTGCAGGAGTTTCACCAGCGGGTCGGACTCCAGCGCCAGAACACGGGCAACCGATGCCTGCTCGTCTGCAGGATAGAGCGAAATCAAGGTGGCTTTACGTTCGGCAAGCAGCGTTTCATAGTCCAGCGTTTCCACCACGTTTGGCGCAGGCAGCTGGCTCAGGTCGATAGTAGGCATGATTCAACTCACAGGGACGGTTAACGAAAAATCCTGCGCGGTGTCCGCACGGTTGCCGGTGATTTCCACCACCATCCCGCCGTCAAACGCAGATTCAAAATTAATGGCAGTCAGGCTGATGCGCGGCTCCCACTGCAGGATCGCCATATAACAGGCCGACATGATTTGCAGGCGCAACCTGTCGTTCTGCGGCTGGTCAATTAGCGCCGACAACAGTGAACCGTAGTTACGGCGCATCACCCGCGATCCCAGCGGCGTCGTCAGAATGTCACGGACGGACTGGCGGATATGCTCCAGCTCAACGAGGGTTACGCCTGTTTCGCGGCTCATGCCGGTGTAGCGTGCTGTTGTCATAATGGTGCTCCTGTGGTGCCACCGCTGTCGCCCGGATGCTGGTGCGTATGCAGCACTTTGCCGTTGGAGGCGAAGCTGCCGCCGCTGTGCGACACATCGCCCTTCATGGTGCCGCCCTGGGTCACTTCCAGCGTGGCGGTTTTCAGTAACGTGGTGCACTCCACCTCTGGCGTATCCAGCAGGATTTTGACAGCCGCCTTGATCGTCGCCGTCTGAATCCCTTCGGCTTTCAGCGCGCCGGTTGCAGGCTCGTATTCAATGACCGCACCATCGGGAAAAGAGTAGTGCAGCGCATCGGCAGAGGCCGAGGGCGCCGGGCTGGCGTCAGAGAACACGCCGGGTAACACGAAGCCGCTGTTCAGCTCACCGCCCAGGCTTATGATCAGCACCTGCTCGCCTGGCGACGGCGCATTCCATGAACGGGTTCTTCCCGCCCGGGCACTTAGCCAGTGCAGCCAGTCAGTGGTGTTATCGCCGGTTTTTACCCGGCAGGTTCCCGCCTCCAGATTGATGGCGGCAACGGTGCCAATGCGGACCATGTTGCGCAGCAAGCGCTTGATTTCTAATATTTGCTCGTTCATGGCATTAGTTTCTCGTTGCAGGAGAAAAGCGGCAATCGAATGCCGTTTACCCAGGGATGGCTAAACAGCGCGTCAGCGGATAAGGGTTATCGCTATGTTTTCCATTCGCTGACCAGCTTGCCTTTGATGTACAACTGCCAGGGGCGCTCAACATTTTCCGGCATAGCCGGTTCTGGCAGATGCGTGATGTGTAATGCGCCGTTCTGCTGCTCAACCCAGACGCGTTCGGTCAGTTGCAGAGTGATATTCACCTTACTGCGCCCATCGCCGGTTGCCTCAAGGGTGAAGGTAAAGCCGGTGCGACGTTTCTCATCCGAAACCATGATGTCGGGCTGGTTTTCCCGAAGCCATGTCAGCAGGGGAACCATGATCAGATCGATATCCTCTGCGTAGTCAGTAATCGTGACGGCCAGCTGGAAGTGGTATTCAAACGACAGCGAGCTGGCCAGCGTGGAAACCAGGTTTCCGGACTGAATCGCTATCGTCAGGTTGTCAGGATTTTGCTGAAGCAGCGGAACGCTGTTTATCAGCACCTGGCGTAGTTGGGTCGCTTTCAACATCATGCTGCTCCTGGCACGCTTTAATCATCTCAATCTGCAACCCGCACGATGCGAGCGCAGCCTCTAACTGGCGGTTATCCGCCGCCAAATCACCCTGCGTCTGCAGGTTGTTTTCCGGAATGGGGCAACTTGTCACGCGTGGACAACCAGTCCAGATAATCTCGGGCATTGCTGAAGGCCGGACGGCTGTGCAGCCGGATAACGTCAGCAGGCAAAGCAGCAGCGCTCCAGGCACGTAAAGCGGGATTGGCATCGGTTTCTCTTCTGATAATGGTTTCACGATGGAGCGCCTGCGCGCTGGACTGGTTCTGAAGCAGCCGCAGCGCCGCCTCACGTTTTCGGCTAGCCTGGATATCCGCATCGAGTTGGGCCAGCGCCTTGTCCCGGCTGCTGACGTCAGCCGTCAGCGTACTCACCCTGCGCAGTGCCTCATCCCGTTGATGAATCATCACGCTAAGGCGCCAGCCGGTTAAGCCCAGGGCAATAAGCAAAATGGCGATCGCCAGTGCAACCAGTCGCATCATGCCGCTCCTTTTAAACACCACGCCATTTCGCGCTGACGACGGTTATCCAGGCCCGGGTTGTAGGTGCCTTTGACATATACCCAGCGCTTAAGCTGCAGGCAAGCATCGTGCCAGCGGCCGCTGTTGATCAATCCCGCCAGCGTTGAGTGACAGGCGGCGTGCACGCCAACGTTAAAACCGAATGACACCACCGCGTCATAAACCTGGAATGGCATTTCACGTGGCATGCACTGGTCGATCCCGCGTTCAACGCGCATCACGTCGTAAACCAGGTTAACTGCGGCCTGGCGCTCGTTCACCACGCTGGTCGGGGTAACACCTTGCGTGTGACCAATGCCGTTGGTCCAGACGCCGGCGCTGCACTGATAGGGCGAGGTGCGGCAGCCTTCTGCATCGGCAATCAGCTTCAGGCCGGCTTCAGAGGTTTTCAGCATGTTGATTTGCGGTAGCAACGCGGCCAGGGCCAGTACGGCCGCCACGGCGCAACGTTTAGCGGTCTGGCTCAAAGTTAAGCCCCTGTAAGTTGCGCTGCTGTAGCTCGTAAGTTTTGCGACGGTAGTGCCAGTTGATAAAAAACGTCGCAACGTTGGTGCACATGGTCAAAACGGCGACGCCAGAGCCAACCATAAAGGCGATATCCTGCGGTGTGTGACGTCCAAACCACATCAGGACGATCCCGATGAGGTAATTAATCAGAGAACTGATTTTTTCCATTGGCGCTAATCCCACAGATTGAGGGTTTCACCCGTGGCCGCCTGAGGCAGCTCCGGTAACACCACTCTGCATCCGTGCGGTAATGTTGGGCCTTGTTCTGCCAGGCCAGGATTGGCGGCATAAACCTGTTCAACCGCCTGCTGCGTGCGTCCGTAGTAACGCCAGCAGATCTCATCAACGGTTTCTTCCTGTTGTGCGTAAATCAGCATTGATTGGCCCCTTATGAGCGTAAAAGCCATGGTCGAGTAGGCGATAAGTTGAGAACATCCGCTGTCGTGGTGACAGGCAATAAAGGCCCCGTTGGCCAACAGAAACCTGTTCAGAGAATTGCACCGTCGGGCCACCAAACCGCCCTGAAGCCGAATCCGGATAACCCGGATACGCGATGTGCATTGGCCTTCGCGCAGAGCGATCCAGAGATTGCTGTGCCTGCCGCTTGTCAGAAGTAGTGTGTGCCTCAGCAGGCGCTTGCTCAACGCAAGGCCGTCCGCTCAAGGCTGGGCGGGCAGAGGGTTACACCCTGGATGCGGGCGCCGATGGAAGGGTCGCGAAAGCGCTGGGATGACGTGAGCGTATTTGCTTTCACAGCGACGACCGGGAGGGTCGTAAGCCAGCAACAGGAAAGAGGCAGTAACCAAAAGATTGCCGCGAACGCTGACAGGAAAGCGGCCGGGATAACGTTATTCAGTAAAGGTGGGGGAAGACCTACGCCTGGCGAACAGGGGTTGCTGCAAACGCCTGCAGGCAGCAGATGCCCGGCGTTTTCGGCCGGTCATGACGCAATGTCAGCGATAAAACGCACTGGCGCGGTTTTGCTGTTGCCCGCGCCTGAACCCTCTCATCCGTTAAGATGGCTCAGGCAACGGACAACCGTCCTGATGTCACAGTGAACGCGTCGCCATCATGATTTTTTTAAAGGCGTCGCCGCAAAGACAACAGAAAAGTGGTTATCGGAAAGGGTGTAGTTCGCAGCGATTTCAGCGATCAAATTTAACGCGATTTCCCTGTCACGCTCCCGGCAGGCTCCTTCACTGGTAAGCCTGGCGATAAGTTCGACGCGTTCAAGCATGACTCGCTCATGTAATTCATTTCCCACAATTCCCTCCCCCAAATAAATACTGTACATACATACAGTAGCATAGCATTCATTAACTGTGGAAGCGTTTTAAGATAGTTCGTAAAAAATTATATCATGTTGATAGGCATCAACTTTTGTTGTACTGCCTGCCAGACAGGTGAAGGCACACTCACGCCAGAAGCGTAAGAAAAATCAATAGATTTTCTTCATTTACCCATCCAAAACAGCAGGTTTTCACTCCGCCTTTTCGTCACGTCAGGGCGAAAAAGAAATCCTCACCGTTGGCTGGGCTGCAGGAGAAGCATCGCCTCTGTCGTGGCCTGAAACAGGGCCAGGAATGCGTAAAGGCGAAGCCCGGCAGATAAACCTGGAAGCCCTTTCGCCTTGGTGACCTCTGCGCCACGGATCTGTGCGCAGATCGTCAGAGACCTCACTTCCGGCATAAAAACGGCTTACGGGGTCCGTACAGTTATTAACAGAACTCCAAGACAACGAAGCGGACTGGCTTTTTTCGTCGCCCGCATCTTCAGCACGTTTGGGCACCAGCTTCCATAGCTTTAACCGCGTCAGGACTGGCGTATCAGCACCAACAGCAGTGGCATAAACGCCCTTAATTGACTGGATTTCCTCACCAAACGCATTACAGCTTTCGGCGGGCTGGTACCAGGTGCGCACCGCAAGCGCGTCGCGTTTAACGAACGGGCCGCCCTGGGCATTGATGTAGTCGGCCCATTGACCGGCATCGGCCGCATCGTGCACCGCGGCGAATTCCACGCTCAGGCCATGCGCGGTTTCGGTGTCCGCCATGCGGCGAAGTTCGCGATAAACTGTTACGGGCGCACCTCCAATAAACTGAAACTGGCGGATGTGCCAGCGTGCTGCCCATGCCGACACCGCCATCGCTGTCTCTCTTAGCGGTTTACCGCTCTCGTTATCCCGCTCGCCCTCTAGCGCATAGCCGTCAATGTTTTTAGAAACATATTTGGCAACATAGCCGGTCGCGCTGCCTTTCGCCGGATCGATCGCTTCGACGTGAAAACGGGCTTTGCGCGCCTTTGGGCTGTCTAGTTCCTCACTGTCCTGCTGGCAGGCGTAATGGCGCAGGATCTCGTCTACGCGGTTAACGTCTTCAGGGCGCATAAACATCAGCAGATGCCAGTGGGGCGTGCCATCATGATGCGGCTCCGCAACCCGTAAACCAAAAATGCTGATCTTTTCACGGTGCAGTTTGGCCCGCACTTTTTGCCAGAGTGAGCAGAGATAGCGCTGTGTTTCGGCCGGGCTGGCCCCCGTCCATTTAGCGTTACGGTGACCACTCTGCAAGGTCGCGTGATAGCGTGACGGCGCGGTTAACGTGTAGAAGCAGGCCCGGAAGCCCATATCCTGACAGATGGTTTCGAAGCCACGGATACGCGTCATTAGTTCAGCACGGCGAATAGCCGGATTGGCTACGCTGCCGTCGTATTTTTCAATCAGGCTGATGCGGTTGCCCTCTTCATCCTCCAGATCCATTCCCTGAAGGAAATCACGGGTACGTCGGCGTTGCTCACGCCATTCCGCTACGGCCATAAGGCTGGCATAAGGGGAATGCGTTTTATTAACGTTCGCCAGGGCGATATGCAGATGTTCACGCCAGAAGGCACTGACACGACGCAGCTGACCTTTCCACCATTTTTCCGCCTGCATACGCAGAATGGCTGAGGTCACCGCTTCAGGGCAGAATACGCGGGCGCTGATGGTTTCCCATAAAGGCGGCGTCTGACCCAGCTCACGGGTGATCACCGCCGCGGTCATATACAGTCTGTGGGTATAACGGTAGTCCGTATCGGTTTGGGCGTGAGTGTGCAGTTGCACCAGCTCCGCGTGAATGAAATGCGCGATATCCCCTGCCAGCATATCAGTGTCGGCACGGGACATATCTGGAAGGCGGTTAAAGCGTTTCATCAGTTCCCACAGCGTGCCGGCGGCTCTGGCTGCCCCCTGCGGGCAGGACATGCTGCGGGTCAGCTGTGCGACAACGCCCGTGCGCATATCATGCAGTTGATAACGTCGATTAACAGCGTCAACACGTGGCAATGTGCGCTCAACAAAGGTTTTTGCTAAGTAGGCATTGGCCCGGGCTGTTCCCTGCTGCTGTTCCAGACTGGCAAGACGACGTTTCACGTCCATCTGGACAATGCTGGGCTGGGCATGAAGAATTTTCTGTCCGTGCAACCACGCCGCAATCTGTCGATGACGGTGCTGCTGCTGGTCATGGGTCAGATACGGGCTGGCTATCGCCAGCCGCGGGGCGTTCCACGGGTAAGCGAACGACATCATCGCGTATTCCCGTAGTGAAGACGTGCTCTCAGCTCGCTCAACTCCTGACAGGAGAGGCAGCGGGTCACGCCCTGCAGCGCACGACGGCGCGCTTCAGGAATTGGTGCGTCGCACTCTTCACAGAACGAGGCGCCGATCGCCACAGGACGTTGCGTAACCTGCGCGATATTTTGCGCCAGGATTTCCTCGCTGCGCTGCTGCGCAATATCGATTGCATCTGCCATTAGCGCATCTCACCTGATTCGTTTTCATAACGCTCAGCTTCAGATCGCAACAGCTCTGCTGCTTCGATGCCGTTTAGCGTCTGCCGCGTAATGTGCGCTGCCATCGCACTCAGCCGCTTCGCCACGGCCAGCGCGCAGGCTTTACGCTCATTATCGAGCAGTTTATTGAGAGTAAAGGCCATGGCGTCGTTCATTGGATGTGTCTCGGTATTCATCATTTCTCTCCAGATTTTGGGCAAAGGCATGCCCGACGGGTTTACGTCATAACGTCAGGGGTGATTTATTTATTCAGGCAGAAAGCAGTCAGCCGTTGAGAACTGACGCGGCAACATGTTTCCCCAGCGGGCCAGCTTATTCATTGCTAAAATGATGTGCTCACGGCGCGCCTGGTCAAAAAACTGGAAAGGCCTGCCAATGTCTTCCAGCCTGAACATGCCCGGGCAGTCGCGGTTAGCCAGGGTTAATACGCAAAATTTAAAGTCATCATTTTGACGATTAAAATAGCGAAGCGATGGGTTTCGGTTGTGATCGCGCAGCAAGCGCCAGTGCTGTCGAAACGCATCAAACGTCATTTTTTCGCTGTGGCAGTCTTGCTCTGCGGTGAAACGTGGCCCGGCAGATGACTGACTGATGACCTGGACGGTGCGGTTCATAGGCTCCTCCGAAAAACGTTGCAGCGGGTTTTGACGAATCAATACCCTCATCGTTGTTACAGTGACGTTTTACTGGCGGCGGATTCGCGCCTGTCTCATCCATGACGCTCGTTAAGCATTAAGCGAAACGGCAGGTGCGCAGACGGTTTCCCCCCAGATTGCCCCGGACAGGGCGCGTTGCTTTGCCAGCCGCGGCCTGAGAGCACTTTCGACCCTGAAAGCGCGCTTTTACGCGCCTCTCCACGTGCGCTGACTGCATTAGCCCTGCATCTCATTGCGACAATAAGGTTCTGGCTTGATGATTGTAAAAATGAGCCTCATCAGGCAAAATCCTGAGTTATCAGATAAAGCCGCACCCTGTTGCATCATTCAAAGGCTAACTTAAACTGGAGGATACTTAGACTAAATCTAAGTGTCAATAAAAATGAGCGTTTATACTAATTTCAAATTTCCGAACTCGAGCGCAGAAGCTCTGGATCGCGTTGTCGATGCCTACGGCTTTACCATGAAAATGCAGCTTGCAGATCACCTTGGAATTGCAGCAAGTAGCCTGTCTGCACGCTATAAACGTGATGTTTTTCCTTCAGATATCGTTTTACAGTGCGTGATGGAAACGGGCGCAGACCTGCAATGGTTGATCACAGGCAAAGGCTCAAAATTCTCTGAAAGCAAACCCGACACGCCCACGCTGATTAGAAAAAAGCTAATCAGCGGCAAAATCGAGGAAGCGGGTTATGTGATGCTGGATAAAGCGTTATACGCGCCATTGAAACAGGAACCGCGCAGTGCTTTCTTACTGTTGGCGGAAACCACCCAGTACATCATCGATACCGATTTTGAAGATATGCATGACGGCGTCTGGTTGGTCGAAATTGAAGGAACCGCCAGCGTCAGGACGCTAACGCGCATTCCGGTCAGGAAAGTGCACGTCAGCGGCATCGGCGTAGCGTTTGATTGCGGGATTGATGATATCAGGCTGATTGGCCGCGTGGTTCTGACGATTCAATAAACCGGCGTCGTGCGCACGGCAACGCCTTATCACGGCCTCAGCGTTACTCACAGAATGCGGTACAACGCGGGCCGCCTGCCTCAGGCCGCCCGCTCCGCTCTTAGCGGCAAGGGGTTCCCACCAAAGCGGCTTGCTGATCGCTGAGGTTGGCTCCCCGGTCAATACAGGTTTAACCACGGCTCGCCCGTTACCGCCAGCGTTAACGCTTAATACAGTCCGGCCTTCCCCGCTGAAGAGAAAAGCCGCATTTTGTGCTCGACAACGGCTTTCGCAGCCGCCATCGGGCGCACGTAGAGTGCGCTGGGTTCATGTCCGTTTGACTGCAATTCTTCCTGCAGCGCGACATAAAACGCCTTCTTCATATCGCTGGAGATATTGATTTTCCCTACGCCATACTTAATCGACTCCGCGACCTCGCTGTCTTTGTTGCCAGAGCCGCCGTGCAGAACCAACGGAATCGTCAGCCGCTGTCTGATGGCTTTGAGACGGTCAATATCCAGTACAGGCTGTTTACCGGCAGGATACAAACCATGCGACGTGCCGATGGCCACGGCAAGCGTATCCACCCCGGTTTCTCTGGCAAACCGTTCCGCCTGGTCGGGATCGGTATAGAGAATTTCACTGTGCCCCCCTTCCGCGCTCCCCTCTGCCACGCCAATCGTTCCCAGTTCGGCTTCTACCGAGACGTTAACCTTGTGGGCAATGGCGGTGATTTCACGCGTCAGCGCAATATTCTCTTCAAATGGCAAGCCTGAGGCATCGATCATGACCGAGGTATAGCCGGTGCGGATGGCGGTTAAAATATGCGCCAGCGTCTGGCCGTGATCCTGATGAATCACCACCGGCACGGAAGCGTTAACCGCCAGCTCCCTGAGATAGGCGATGAAACTGTCGCCGACGAAAGCGTGCTCATCGGGATGCACTTCCAGGATGACGGGAGATTGCAGGGATTCCGCCACCTCAATGACCAGCCGGGCAAACTCAGCGGAGGCGATGTTGAAGGCACCGACGCCGAACTGATTCTCCTGCGCCACCTTCAGTAACGCCTTCATATTTATCAACATAATTCACTCCTGCGGTAAATGTTGCGGATGATCTTTTTTAATCACTCTGAGGATCAGTGCGGTAAACAGCGCACCGGCGAGAATGGCAAACAGGTAGGCTGAGACATGGGTAATGACGTTCGGTATGAACATAACGAAGATCCCGCCATGCGGTGCGCGGGAAGCACAGCCGAGCATCATTGACAGTGCGCCAGCCAGTCCCGAGCCCGCCACAATGGCGGGAATGACGCGAAGCGGGTCCGCCACGGCATACGGAATGGCCCCCTCGGTGATAAAAGAGAGGCCGAGTACGTAGGTGACCTTGCCGGTTTCGCGCTCCTGAACGCTGAATTTCTTTTTAAAAAGGGTGGTGGCAAGGGCAATGCCCAAGGGAGGAACCATTCCCGCAGCCATGCATGCTGCGATGGGTTCGTAGATTCCGGTCGACATCAATCCAATCGCGAACATACAGACGGTTTTGTTAAGCGGCCCGCCCATATCGAAAGCCACCATCATTCCGATAAGCAATCCGAAGATAGCAGCGTTGGCATTTCCCATATCCGTCAGGAAGGTAGTCAGGCTCTGTAACAGCAGCTTAATGGGCTGGCCGACGACCAGAATCATCAGCGCACCGGTCAGGAACACGCTTAACAGTGGCACAATCAGAATGGGTTTAAGTCCGGCAATGGCCTTGGGTAAGTTGATGTACTTCACCACGAGCAGCGTGATGTAGCCCGCCATAAAGCCCGCCAGTAAGGCGCCAAGAAAACCCGATCCGGTATGAATGGCTAACATGCCGCCCACCGCGCCCGACACAATCCCCATATTGCCACTAATCGACTTGCTGATGCCCAGTGAAAGAATCGGCAGCATTAACGCAAAAGCGGCACCGCCACCAATATCGGACAGCATCTTTGCAATGGGGTTATAGAGGGGATCGCCTGGCGTGGCGGCAGTGATCCCAAAAGAAAAACTGAGGGCAATTAATATCCCGCCCGCCACGACAAAGGGGATCATCAGGTTGACGCCGGTGATCAGATGCACATAGATGCTCGACAGCGCCGCTTTTTTGTCTTTGTCTCTGCCCTGCAAGGTTACGTCTTCTGGTGAGGCGGAACAGATTTCGCCGGTTAAGGCCCCGGACAAAATGTCGTCCAGTAATCCAGCGGCATCTCTCGCGGCTCGGGTAACGGACACGGTAATCATGCTTTTGCCGATAAAGCGGGAGCAATCAATCTTTTTATCCGCGGCAATAAGCACGATATCAGCACGTTTAATATCCTCTTCAGTGAAAATATAGTCACTTTCAACGGCACCCTGTGTTTCAACAAGGATCGTTATGCCTTTTTTCTCTGCGCTCTTTTTTAAATTGGCTTCCGCCAGATAAGTGTGTGCTACGCCTGTGGGACAGGCGGTAATCGCAATAATATTCATTTTTCCTCCCGGTGAAAGGCTTACTCCTGGGTGTTATTGACTAATAAATTAAATAAGGCCTCTTTTGTCTCTGCGTTTAGTAATGCCTCAACGACTTCATCATCGCCAAGGGCAATTGAAATTTTTGCCAGTAGTTTTATATGTCCCGCGCCGCTGTCGGCTTCTTTAACAGCAAACAGAATCACGAGGCTGACCGGCGAATCGTCCATGGTTTCCCATTCCACGGGGGACGCCAGTTTGGCTACCGCGATCCGGGTTTCGTTCACCCACTGCGATTTTCCATGCGGGATCGCTATCTGATTTTCGAAGCCGGTAGAACCTAATGCTTCGCGCAGCATGACGTCATGAATAAAACCTTCTTTGTTGCTGATAATATTTAATTCACACAAGCTTTGCGTTAATTTCTCAATAACCTCATCTTTATTTTTTGCATTTAGATTCATAAAAACACAGGTCTGACTTAACAGATCGGCCACAACAATTTTATTATGCATCCGTTACTCCGTTAGCATTATTTTCTTTATTAAGGCACTCCATCACCCGCAAAACATCTCTGTTTGAAAACAGGGCAGAAACATAGGCCACAGGATGTTCAGTCTCCTCCAGTCTGATCGTGGAGATAATTAAATCGCACCTGACTTTCTTAATGGCTTCGTTCAGGCGGGCACCCGGCACAATATCCACGATCTCCCATTCGGGAAAGGCCCGGCTGATTCGGCTGGAAAGCAGCTGAGATGTACCAATGCCGCTGGAGCACACCAGCATGACGCGTTTAGTTGCATGACACTTTTCTAACGCGTTCTGAATGTAAATAGTCAGATAGGCAATCTCATCATCCGACGCTGTCGGAAGCCCCCACTGCTGATTAAGGTGCAACACGGCCTGTTTGACGACGTTAAATACCGCGGCAAATTCTTTACGTATCTCGTCCAGCAACGGGTTGTGAATAACAATGCGGTAGGCCAGCCGATTAAGCATGGGCTTCACATGTGACACCAACGCGTTAAGCAGCACGCTGTCGCTGCCAATATTCTGTCTTAATAACGAAGAAAGCCGGGTGATTAAGGTCGTGGCGTAGTTCACGGCGTCTTCGTCGTAGTGCGATGGAGAGGGAAAACCGGCGCTAAACGGATGCCGACCCGACGAGATGAGGTATTGATAAATATAGTGAACCTCAACGGGCGCGAAGGAGACCGCGTAATTTTCCTCCAGCCATCTGACCGCTTGCCGGGCGACTGACCATTCGTGATTGTTGTAACCTGCCATGTCCGACTCCGCTGGCGCGGGTGGCGTGCCGTTAAGCGCTCTTTTAATCGTCACCAGCAGATGGGAAAACAGGTTGGTATAATAGGGCTCGCTAATGGCGCAGTGCAGCGCCTCTTCAATGTAGGTGATCAGATTAATGCAGCAGGCCACATTGTCGCTGCCAAACTCCGCCACCAGCTGAACGCGCGAAAAACGATCGATGCGGCTGTCGGCGACAGGGTAACCACTCATCACGCTGAAGGTAATAATCTCTTTCAGCGCCAGACGAATATCCCGGTCGCTGCCGGTGATACAGGTTCCGCTATGGCTACGCGCAATGCGCAGTGAAAAAGGCGTTAACCAGACCTCAATTTTTCGTAAATCTGCCACGATGGAAGAGCGGCTGATAAAATATTTTTCCGCCAATGCGCTCAGCGTGAGCGGTGATGGAGAACAGGTAAGCAAGTCTGTTGTGATGGCGACCAGCCTTTTATTTTTCAACAAACCTTTTACCTCTTCCCCATGCAGTTCCACAGGTAAGGCGACGCCATTTTCCAGCAACAATCCCAACCCGGGTTTGCTAAGGATTCGGCTCTCCTTGTCGGCGAAATAGTGATTAACGGAATCCACATCGCGGCGCAGTGTACTGGCTGAAACCTTCAGCGTCCGGGCAATATCTGTTGCCGAGCGCCATTCGCCCTGAGAAGCTAAAAGATGAATTAATGCCTTTTGTCTTTGGGTCAGCACGTTGACTCCCGGCTTCGCTAGGTGATCCAGATGCTCGGTCATTACCGTTATATCTGCCTTGTTCCGGTAGAGAAATACCAAACCATGGCGTCGATATGACCATAATAGTGAACAGTGCACCTGCAATGCTGCTAACCCGGTTCCATTCGTGCAAACTCCAGTGTGTCGCGGCGTGACAGAAAGAGCGGGCCTGAACATCAGGCCCGCTGCGGTTAATGTCCGCCAAAGACTTTTTCAACTTCTTCGGGTTTGTCATGTACGCCAAAACGATCGACAACGGTTTTTGTCGCCTCGTTCATGCCACGAATCTCGACATCCGCCCCTGTCCGACGGAATTTAACCACCACCCGATCAAGCGCGTTAACAGACGTGATGTCCCAGAAATGGGCATGGGTTACGTCAATCACCACCTTTTCCAGATCCTCCTGAACGTCAAAGCTGCGGACAAAGCGATCGGCGGAGGCGAAAAATACCTGCCCGGTAACGGCGTAATGGCGACAATCGCCTGATCGCGTGGAACTGACCGTCATGAAGCGTGCCACTTTGGTGGCAAAATTTAATGCAGCAATCAGCACGCCCACGATGACGCCAAAGGCAAGATTATGGGTAAAAACCACGACCAGGACGGTAGCTATCATGACGACGCTGCTTGAGAGAGGATGGGTGCGTAACGTCGCCACCGAACGCCAGGAGAAGGTACCTATCGAAACCATTATCATGACCGCGACCAGTGCCGCCATGGGAATCTGAGATACCCACTGGCGCAGAAACACCACCATCACCAGCAACGTGATACCCGCCGTGAGTGTGGAAAGCCGTCCACGACCGCCTGATTTTACATTGATCACCGACTGACCAATCATCGCGCAGCCTGCCATTCCGCCGATGAAGGAGGTACAGATGTTGGCAATGCCCTGCCCCTTACATTCGCGGTTTTTGTCGCTCGCGGTGTCCGTCATGTCATCAATAATGGTCGCCGTCATCATCGACTCCAGCAAGCCAACCACGGCCAGACCTGCGGAGTAAGGCAAAATGATCAACAAGGTGTCCATGTTCAAAGGCACGTCGGGAAGCAGAAAAATGGGCAGGCTGTCAGGCAGTTTGCCCATATCGCCCACGGTTCGCACATCCAGGTGCAGAAACAATGAAACTGCCGTCAGAATCACAATGCAGATCAGCGGTGACGGCAGTGTTTTGTCGAACAGTGGATAAAGATAAATAATCGCCAGGCCGGCGGCGGTGAGCGCATAAACATGCCAGGTGACATGAGTGAGTTCAGGCAACTGTGCCAGGAAAATCAGAATGGCCAGCGCATTAACGAATCCCGTGACCACCGAACGCGACACATAGCGCATCAGGTTGCCGAGTTTACAGTAACCCGCAATGACCTGAAGTACGCCGGTGAGCAACGATGCGGCAAGCAGATACTGCAGCCCGTGCGTTTTGACCAGCGTCACCATCAGCAACGCCATCGCGCCGGTGGATGAGGAAATCATCGCCGGACGCCCACCAAAAAAAGCCATGACAACCGGAATACAGAAGGCGGAGTAAAGACCCACTTGAGGATCGACACCCGCGATGGCAGAAAAAGCGATCGCTTCAGGAATCAGCGCGAGCGCGACAACAATACCAGCCAGCACGTCACCACGGACGTTACCCAGCCAGTCCTTACTCGTCGAGGACAGCAACATAGTATTTTCTCAAATTTTGAATGCAGTTCGCCCAAAAGGGCAGATTTCAGACAGAAAGCGTCACATCCACAGACGGGATGTCAATGAGGTGCGTCCGAATGGGATCGGGACGACAGGGAAGGGATAAAACTCAGGGTGGCGTGATACGCATGACGGTTAAAAACTCCTTATCAGCATGGGCTGGCTGCAGCAAGGCACTGCAGTAACATTGCCGGGTCATCTCAGGCAACGCCCTGTTCAGCTGACTACTTTACACAAAAAATCACCCGCACTGGAAGCCTGAATTTGCCTTACAGCCCAGGCCCTTCCGGCCAGCGGCGGGAGAAATCCTCAATAAGCGCTTGTAAAACTGCTGTTTATTGATTTTATAACATTGCGTGCCTCAGGCGCATATAGCCTGACTGACCGCATAAATGAACGGTCAGCCAGGCGTGACGCATCGCTTCGGCGCGTCGTTACACTCTGAATGCCTCAACCATACCGCGTAATGAATGTGCCTGTTCAGACAGGGACTGCGAAGCAGACGAAGACTCTTCGACGAGTGCCGCGTTATTCTGGGTGACCCCGTCCATCTGGCTGACCGCAATGCTGACCTGAGAAATGCCCTGCATCTGCTCCGAGGACGCCATCGAAATCTCATCCATTGCGCCCGCCAGTTCGTTCACCATGCCCACGACTTTTAAGATGCTTTCACCCGTACCGGCCGCGACGTGCACGCCGCTGTCCACCTGCTCTACGGCACGTTCGATAAGTTCTTTAATCTCTTTAGCTGCGGTGGCGCTTCGCTGCGCCAGCGTTCTGACCTCGCCGGCAACAACGGCAAATCCGCGTCCGTCTTCACCCGCCCGCGCCGCTTCGACAGCGGCGTTCAACGCCAGGATGTTTGTCTGGAACGCGATACTTTCAATCACGCCGGTGATGTCACGAACCTTGGTAGCACTGGATGCGATTTCATTCATGGTGTGAGACATCAACTGCACCTCTGACTCACCAGTGCGTGCCAGGGTTGCAGCCTCTCTGGCAACGGTGGCGGTATGCTGAGCACTGGCAGTATTACTTTTCACCGTCGCGGTCAACTGTTCCATACTGGCCGCCGTTTCCTGCAGAGCTGCGGCCTGCTGTTCAGTGCGTGATGACAGCTCAGTATTGCCCTGGGCGATCTCGTCTGAGGCGGAGGCGACCGAACCTGCCGATTCTTTGATTTGCGTAACCAGACTTCGCAGGCTGGACTGCATGTTAGCCAGCGAGGCAAGCAGGCTGCTGGAATCGTTGTGGCGGAGTATGACCGGCGCTGTGAGGTCACCGCTGGCGATGGCCGCAGACAGTGCCTGGGCCTGGGCCGGTTCCCCGCCCAGTTGGCGCATCAATACTCGGGTAATGATGAAGCCCGCCGCAATTGAAATCGCCACGGAAAGCGAGGCCAGAATCATTAAGATTGTGGTTGCTCTGTGAACGTTTTGACTGGTGTTTTCAACCGACCGCTCACTGTCTTCCATTTGAATATTCGTCATTTCCTTGAGGGCTTCCAGCAACTGGCCCTGCAGCGGCCTGACCGTTTTTATCAGGTAGCTTATCGCTTCTTGCTGTTTATTTTGCAGGCCTAACTGCCCTGCGTGATCCAGCACGGCCAGAACGGGGCCTTCGCTGCTGACGATCTTGTCGAAGGCTTCCCGGGCCTGCGGGGTTGAATCTTCGGCGACCATGGCAGCAAGCCGTTCGCGGTTTTCAATATAACGGGCTTTTTGCGTGACAATACGCTGCCATTCCTTCTGCATCTGGTCGGCTTCGGTCAGCAGGGCAAGGTTACGAACGATGACGGCCATATCACGTAACCCGCCGTACATTTCCATCCCCAGACGGTATTTCTTCATTTTGACATTGACGGCGTTGTCCATGCCATTACGGGCATTATTCAGGCCGTTATAGGCCACCGAGGTGCAGATAATGAATAACGTAATCAACAGGCCAAAGCTGATAGTGAGACGCGTAGAGATTTTCATGGGGACTCCTGTTTATGTTAGGAAACAGGTATCGGTTGAAATAATAAAAACCACAGTAAAAAAATCATAAATAATAATTATAATAATGTAAGTCATTGATAATTATGTTATTATAATAATTTCCTGTAATAATTTGACGAATGCGAATTTATATTCTATCGCGCCATGAAAAAATAAATATCACCAACCAACTCTTTATTAAAAAATATTCCATGCTTCCTTTTCGATTAAGAAAAATAATATAAAACGTCGTTGCTGCGGCATACTCTGCTGATTGATGGGCTTAACGCTATGGATTTTTGCTGTCAGCCGCGATTGTCCGGTCAGGAAGACCCGCAGACTGTCCAGGGAGTGGGTTTGTGCAACGGACAGGATAACGAAAGGATAAGTCACTGGCTGTGCCTGACGATCACCGCTGCGATCATGGCAACGAAACCGGTAGCGATGACGGTTTGGGTTTGGGTTTGGGTTTGGATTGAGGTTTGGATTCGGATCGAGGTTTGGATTCGGATTGAGGTTTGGATTCGGATTGAGGTTTGGATTCGGATTGAGGTTTGGGTTTGGATTGAGGTTTGGGTTTGCGGGTGAGATAACAGGAGCCAGACTGCCGCCATTCATAATTAGCGCTGCGCGAGAGAAACGGAGTAGCGTTGAGCGTTATCACTTTAATTTTTATGCATGCGCATGCCAGCATCCCGACAAGGGCGCTTTTTTAAAACACACAGAATAATTAAAAGGGGATATTATCGGCACATTTTTTAAAAACTTTACTATTTTTATATTTTTTAATAAATGAAAAGGTTTTCATTTATCACAACCCCGGACATACCTATTTATGATTAGCCTGAGGTTATCGAAAAAATATTAATTTGGCTTAACCGGATCCAAAAGAAAATATTGTGCATTTCTAACGTGGAAAATAACACACCACATTCTATAATCTCCTCTACTATGGAAAGTAGATTTTCCCCTGCGCATTTCAACAGACACATAGTGACCAAGAGTCACGCGCAAGGCCTTGATAAATAGAAATTTAACAAAGATTATTATAAATAAATTACACGAATAATATTTGATGACATTCATCAAAAAACACCATTTCACCTGGAATTCAATAAATGAAAAACATTCTCAATAACATTAGTCTGCCGACTAAATTCCTGATCCTGGGGATTTTCGCGTTGGTATTATTTGTCTTTCCCACCTATTTATTTATCCAGACGGGTAATCAGGCTATTGATGCGAAGAAACAAGAGCTGCAGGGCGTACCGGTCGAAAAAGATATCCTGACGTTGCTTAACCTGATTCAGCGTCACCGGGCTGAAAGTGCAATCGCCATTTCATTGAATAAACCTGATAATGCGCCGCGCCTGGCACTTGCCTCTCAGATAGATACCCTGACAGATACTATTGCCGCAGAATTACGCCAGTATGATGCCAGTGCGCAGCCGACCCAGCGCTTCAACGGCGTCAAAGCCGCCTGGTCTCAGCTTCAGCAAGATGTTGCATCGGGTAAACTGACGCTGGCTACCAGCCTTTCGCATCACGCGCTGCTGATTCAGAACTTACTGGACACCAACCAGGACATTCTTGATTTATATGGTCTTTCTTTGGACGCGGACCTCAATACGTATCAACTTATCATGAGTATCTATGGTCGGTTACCTGAACTGACCGAGACGCTTGGACGCATCAGAGCCAGCGGTACCTCTGTGATTGCTGCGGGTGACAACGCATCCGATTCTTCACGCGGCACGATGGAGTACCAGATTGAAGGGGGTAATGCGGCGCTGGAAAAATTCAGTAATGTGTTAAATAAAGCATTTGCCGTAGAGCCAGATCTCAAATCTGAATTTACCGCGCTGGCGAATGATGCCTTCCAACGTTCCGCCAGCGTCCTTAAACTGGCTGAAGATGTCTTTATTACAAAACGTGTTCAAATTACCCCTGTTGAATATGTAAAAGACTTCACCCAGGCTATTAACACTTATAACGATCTTGGCATGAAACTCAGCCTGCAGCTGGGAAAAACACTGAACGACCAAATCGACCAACGTCGTCGTTCACAATATATATTGCTGGCTTCACTGATCGCCGTGGCCTTGCTGGCCGTATGTGTGGCGGTGATGATCAGCCGGTCCGTTACCCGTCCGGTAAAAGAAGCGGTTTTACTTGCCAGTAAAGTGGCCGCCGGTGATTTAATGACGACGATTACCGTGTCAGGTAAAAATGAAATTGCTGAGTTGCTCAATGCGCTCTCGCAAATGCAGCAACGTCTTGCGCTTCTGGTATCGAATATTAAAAACAATGCGTCAACCATCGCAAACTCCTCTGAAGAGATTGCGATGGGGAATAACGACCTCTCTTCCCGAACTGAAGAACAAGCGGCCTCACTGGCGGAAACCGCGGCCAGCATGGAGCAGCTCTCTTCAATCATCAAGCAGAATGCTGACAACACGCGCTACGCATCAGATATGGCGGTTTCAGCCACTAACGCAGCGCTGAAGAGCGGCGAAGCGATGACTTCTGTAATGACTACTATGCAAAAAATTCGCAGCAGTTCGGGGCAAATCGAAGAAATCACCTCCGTTATTGACAGCATCGCCTTCCAGACGAATATTCTGGCGCTGAATGCGGCCGTGGAAGCAGCGCGTGCGGGCGAGACGGGCAAAGGTTTTGCCGTGGTTGCCGCTGAAGTCCGGGCGCTGGCCCAGCGTTCGGCCAGCGCAGCGAAAGAAATTAAGGGCCTGATTGAGCAGTCCGTTGGGCATTCGAATGAGGGCTTAATGCTGGCGCAGGATGCCGGCAGCAAAGTAAAACAGAGCGTCGAAGCAATTGAACAGACATCTCAGTTGATTCGCGATATCTCCTCATCCTCTGAAGAGCAAAGCAGCGGCGTAAGCCAAATAAATATTGCGGTTAATCAGATGGACCAGGTCACGCAGCAAAACGCCGTGCTGGTTGAACAGTCGGCGTCTTCTGCTGACGAGCTGGCAAAACGTGCGAGCGATCTGCGCGACATGGTCTCTGTGTTCCGGACCGCTTAATTTCTCCTTTTGCCACTGCCGTCAGCCTTTGGCTGGCGCAGTGGCCGTTATAATCCCTCATGCCCGGCGTTAGCCAGGCAACTTTCGACCAGAAAAACAGCGAAATCACACGGATGATTAATTGAATGATTACCGAAAGAAACTTATTCTGTTCGCCGTAAAAAAACAGTAAGCGGTCAACGGCACTCTGCTAATGTCCGAAGGCTGGGGTTGTTACGGTCCATCGGTGCATTCTCATTTTGATATAGAGCACCTACCCGTTGGGCTAAGCTGTGCTAACCTTCCGGTCTCAGAATCGCCATTCGGGGAGAATATGAACAACGTTTTTGACGAAAAAATGACGGACATCATCATCGGTGAGATGGTGACGCAGCTACTGAATGAGGATGCGGCTATCTCGTGGAGCATTCTCCTTGAGAGGCTGCAACAGTTTCTGGACATCGAGCGGGATGAAACCCGGCTCAGAGCGGCTTTGCGGGCGATGGATGAGATACGCGCCGAAATGCTGTTACATCCGGCCGAGAACAACGGGGTTGAACCTCATCCGGCAAATCTTCATCAGCTTCACTAAGTATTGAGCAACACGGCTGGACATTCCGTTTACGCGTTGTGAGTGGTCTACCGTCTGAACGACAATTTATAATATCGAAACAATGACAGTAATAATCCAGAAGCCACTGCTCTGGCGGATAACCGCCCCATGAGCGACGAGACCGCCAATGAAGATATCTATACCCTGATTGGCAGGATAGTTACCCATCTGCTCAGGCCAGATGGGGAAATACACCTGCAGGACATACTCAGTTCGTTGCACCACTTCAGCCAGCAAAGTTCCGATAAAGGTGAAAAGCGAGCCTGCGAGGAAGCCATCCGTTTGCTCTCCAGACAGCTCCACTGAGAGACAGTCACTCAGCTCTCTGCCGGGTGTTACCTTAAATCGCCAGGCCCGCTAACGCCTCAGAACAAAACGCGATTTTTTGCCCTTATGCCTGTTCTTCCTGAGAGCACGTGCGGCCGACCACAATCTCAAGGCAACTCCGCAATACATCCAGCTGTACAACATCTTCTGTACTCTCCAGCTCGGCAATCAGATTGATAATAATGGCCTTGCTGGTCACTTTTTGTCCCTGAATGACAATATTACGGATCACTGCATCCAGCACTGCACTTTCAGCCTCAAGTTTATCGCCCGCACCGCGAAAGAGGCGCATAATTTCCGCTTCGGTCGTGCTTTGCTGAGTGTCGATGGTGTTCTGCATGATGCTCTTCTTAATCAATGTCAATTTAGTGGACACGTGGTAATGCCGCGAAGCGGGCAGAAATACAGACGTGTCTGTCCTGGGTAGTGATGATTGCACTACGCATAGTAAAAAAGTTTTTTGAAAAGGCGTGAGACGAGCCTTAATGCTTGCGACTGTTGTCCGGTACGCTTTGACCGAATGCAAGCGCCGCAGAATCAACGGGATCACGCGCGGAGGCAAACTCGCTCTGCACTTCAGCAAGCACCTTTTCAATGGCCTCTTGCCGCCCGGCATCCGTTTCATCTCTGAGCATAGACTTTAGCCTGTTAGCCAGGGTTGCACCGCTGATTCTGTCATTGCTGTCCAGTAGCGCAATCACCGCCTCGCCCATGATGTGCTCAGTCAATTTCTCAAGTTTGTCTTTCAGCATACCCGCACCTCTGATGACATTGTGCCCATACAACCGGGCAAACCAGCCTCAAACGCTCAGGCTTCTAATGACCTGCTAATTTGGCCGATCAGATTGATGCTGCGAGACGTTATTACCCTTTAACGCAACGCGGCACGAATCTCAGCGGTCAAAAAGCATGCCGATAAGTTTCTGGTAATGCTGCTCTTCTTGAGGCCCGGTCGACTGGCTAAGGCGACGGATCAGCGCGCTGCAAATGGCCTTACGGTTAAGGCTTTTACCTGCATGCAGGATCTCAAGAATGACCTGACCCAGCGTCTCTTTTTCAGAAGGCTGCGTGTCATTGCCGAAGTAGCGCGCAATGTCACGGACGGTATTTGTAGTGGTTTCGTTCTGATGCATGCTAAACCCCCAGATGTGAAATTGAGTGAACTATAACCAAGCCTTGTCCACTAAACTTATACAACATCTGGAAAATTGTACAGGAATTCCGTTTATTCCCTGCGCTGAGAATTGTGCATAAAGTGCTATGCCCTGTATAACAATTACTTGCGTGAGTATCAGATTCTTAACCTTTAGAACGTTACCCACTCTTTAACAGGCAAAGACTGTCTTAGACATTTCTGTTTCATGTCGCAAGGTGAACCTTGTACAAGTCTCTGGCAGCGAAGCTATCTGTCATCGTCCTCATCCGAACGGAATCGGATGACATCATCATTGCGCTTCGCGTTTTCATTCTGGTTCGCCGACATAAGCCACCTCAGACTCGCATTGGGGCGGGCATGCGACTGCCTGAACTGTTTCAGCCAGCTACGGGCAGCAAAAATCTCTGCCAGTCTGTTGTCACAGGTTTCCTCTTCGGCCATCTGGTTGAGCTCTGTGATGAGCGTATCAAAACTTATTTCTTTCTCACCAAGAGCCAGGCTGACCACGGCTTCACCAAGAATGACGTGCTCTTTCTCATCGTCATGAAATAACACTGTATCCTCCTGCTTTATAAATTACATCGTTACTACATAAGCTATTTTAGTGACCCGAGGCCAGATGACAAAAATATTTCCTGGCCATCAGAACAATATTTTACAAGTGCGAATATCTTATATTTTAAATGCTTTTTTTAACCTGATGAAAAACAATCATTTTGTGGGTTAATTTACATACTAAAATCCTGTAAAAGACTATTCTTAAAGCGCAGCCTGGCTGAAAATGGTCGAACCAGGCCTGACGCTGCAAGGCTTGCGGGTCGGTGGTCATTAACGTCTCGACATCTTTAAAGAGGCAATCTGCGCAACATTTAACCCTATAACCTGCCTTATTTTATGATTTTCATCTGATAATTTCACTTGTCACTTTTTAAGCGCCCGCTTATCACAGCTTATAAAACCACACTCAATGCAGTGTTGTTTTTTTACTGATGCAGAAGACAGGATTTATTGCGGATAACATTTCCCGACGAGGTGACCAGCCCAATTTCCCCCTCCTGCAACGTTCAAAAAATCAGGCAGGTTTCGCGGTGAGTTTGGAAAACAAATATGCGCGGGTATGCCGGTATTCGTGTTTCTCAGCGGCGTGCAGACATTGTCACACCGGGCCCAGAGAAAGTAAGCCAAACGGCACAGATTTTTGTTAGGGCACGATCGGTAATACTGCTGTACAGCAGCCCCCAGGATCGGTTAACTTGCGCACAACTCTTCCTACTTTACTCAAGGGAACACTATGCGCCAGAACGGTTTACCACCTTCGGGGAAAACCAGCAGTCTGGCCCACTATTTCAGCCAGATTGATCATCCCCACCAGCTCGAAACGCTGGGCAGGATAGCGGTTGAAATACTTCGCGAGAATAAGCCCGTCAGTCGACGGATCATCTGTCTTAAGCTCATCGGTTATCTTGAAAAAGCCACCTGTGAGGAAGACGCTTTGCATTATCGTGAACTACTGGCCATGCTATTCAGTCAATAACACCTGCTAAACCGTGCTTCCATCAATGAGCACGTCAAACCCAACACCGCCCTCTACGTAACATCACGTCGGAATCCGTCTCTCCCTCGCTGCGCTCTGCTGTAAAGCACAGTGCGAGTAGCGGTTTTCAGATGCGCTACGGAGGGCGAGCTCCCCCCTTACGCTTTACGACAAAATGCAAACCCCCTGACGCCGACAAAAAAAATGCCCGCACCTCGTTAAAGGGTCGGGCCGGAGTTCTCAGGGAAATCCTAAATGACTTCCAAACAGCGTTTTTAAATTAGTTCACCATCTGAATTGTCGCCAGTCGAAATTGGACAAATTTTTTCTGTACCTGAAATACGTCTCTAATTTTTTGCTGATAAGTGCCGTCTGACAGTAAGAATTAAGCTTCATATCACATTTTTGCAAAGTCTTATCGGGCCGGTTCCATGTTCTGCCTGGCGAGCCGATAAGGGTAATGTGAGTTGATTATCACAATGATTGTCCTGACCACATGTTGCTTACTTCGGCACCCTTGCGGTGCCGTTTTTTTGTCATGCGTAGGGTCAATAAGTGCCTGACGGGGTTTGCCAGGCACAGTGAAACGCTATCCCTGGCGGGAACACGGCGAAGGCTTAATTCAACGGAGATAGAGTTGTTCAAACCGGGGTGCGCTGACCGGAGAGCCCGTCTGATTCCCCTGCAAAACGTCGCATTCAGCCGCGCAAATCAACGCGTGCTGTGCGTCGTTCTCAATGCCCTCGGCGGCCACCGTAATCCCCATATTTTTAGCCAGTGACGCGATAGCGTTGATTAACAGCCGGGTTTTGTTGCTCTTCTCCAGTTGCAGAGTCAGTGATTTATCAATCTTAAGCCCCGCGACGCAGCGATGTTGTAACAGGCTCATTGAGGCAAGGCTTCGGCCAAAGTGATCAACGATCAATAATGCTCCCGTCGCCTGAATGGCTTCTAAAACCTGCGATTTGATGTCCACAGTATTGGTCAGCAAGGGTTCGTCCACTTCCAGGTCGATAAAACCTGCGTCATCGCCGGCACACTGACGGATCACCTCTTCAAGGCCAGCCTCCATTAGCTGGCGCGGAAACAGGTTAATACTGACCCGCAGGGACAGATTTTGCGCACGCCACTGCTTAACCTGACTGACGGCAGACTGAACAATCCACGTCCCCAGAGTAATGGACAAAGGGCTTTTAATCAGCATATCGATGAAATCAGCGGGAAACAGCAGGCCCCGCGCCGGATGCATCCAGCGTACCAGGGCTTCACAGCCGATTAACTCGCCATTCTGGGCATCAAACCGCGGTTGATAATGCAGAACAAACTGCTGCTGGCGAACGGCGGCTTCCAGCTCACGTTCAAACCGACGCCGCCCCAGTTCCGCCTCACGAAACTCAGACTTAAACAGCACTGACTGGCCTTTGCCGCTTGCCTTAGCCCGGTACAACGCCAGATCGGCTGCTGACATCACCGATGAGGTATCCGTCGCGTGATGGGGAAAACTGGCCACCCCGGTGCTGGCACCGACCGCTATAGTCGAATCCATGTAATGAAAAGGCGTCTGAATCGCGGCGGTGAGTTGCTGGGCAATCTTCATCGCCTCATCGCTACCGCAGGGCAGTAAAACGATAAACTCATCGCCCCCCAGACGAGCGGCGGCGATAGCCTGAGTGCAGACAGCGCGGATTTGCTCAGCCACATGGCAAAGCAATGCATCACCAGCCGCATGACCGCGGGTATCGTTAACGTCTTTGAAACTGTCTAAATCTGTCATCAGCAGCGTATAAGGTACGCCTGATTCAGTTAGCTTGCTGAGCTGCGTCATGAAGGCGCTTCGGCTGGCAAGCCGTGTCAGCATGTCCAGTGAGGCCAACTCGCACAGACGGGCTTCGCTCTCGTAACGAAGCGTCACATCCCGAATGATCATACCGATGTAACGCTCAATGCCCTCCCGCCAGCCGGAAAAAGAGACTTCCGCCGGAAACTCTTCCCCATTGCACCGCTTGCCCCAGATCTGCAAGGTACGCGGCGCTGAGATAGCCGCCTCTTCATGTTCAAGGCGCTCAAGCTCATTGCGGTAATCCGTCTGGCAGCGCTCTGGAATGAGTCCGGCAACGTATTTACCCGCCATCTCTTCAGCATCATAGCCAAACATGTTGGTCGCCGCAGGGTTCCAGAAGGTAATCCCCCGATTCAAATCCGTACAGATAATGGCATCGGGCGAGGTTATCGAGATGGCTTCGAGGCGCTGCTGACTGGCATGACGCAGCACCTCCATACGATGAACTTCCATGCGATCCATGACCAGTGCGGCAAGATCGGTCAGATTCTGACGGTCGGTCGTACTCATCGCGGGGCGTGGATGATTATCGGTCAGACAGAGCGTACCAATGCGATGCCCGTCCGGCGTAATCAGCGGCACACCCGCATAGAACCGGATAAAAGGATAACCCTGCACCAGCGGGCTGTTTGCGAAACGGGGATCGTCGAGCGCATTGGGAACGCAAAGGATATCGTCACTTTCGAGCGTGTGGTGGCAGAACGCGACGCTTCGCGAGGTTTCTGTGATTTGCAAACCATAACGCGACTTAAAAAACTGCCGTTTTTCATCAATCAGCGACACAAATGCGACCGGCACGCTGAACAGTCTGGCCGCCAGGATAGTCAGTCGATCAAAGGCTTCATTGGGCGGCGTATCCATCAGATGGTACTGGGCAAGCGCACGCAAGCGTGCGACTTCACAGCCGCTTTCAGTTGAGTGCTTCAGAGTTTGTCCTCCTGAGGTCATATACTGTGGCCGGGCATCTCACAGTAAAAAGAGGACGCCTGCAATCAGACAGAACCAGGTAACGCACTACACATCAACCTGAAGCCGCAACATAGGTCCGCCTGTACAGCATAATGTCTGAGATCAGAAACCTGTACTGATAACGACATCTACTCTTACATAGTGCCCGATGTTGCAATTATCGTCCGTTCAGGAGCGAACTTCATAGCTAAAACCGTGTTTACGCTTTCAAAGGGTAAAAATCGTCATTTTTTCTGTTGCGGCACCAGTTCGTAATGGGGATGGCGCCCTGCAAGCAGCAGCAGAAGCTCATACTCCCCCTGACTCAGCAGGGCGACCTTGGCGGTGGCCTCTTTGGTTTGCCATGCCCGCAAACTCAGGTCGAAGCGTTCGGCAGCCCCTTCCTGCGACAGGCCAGCGGCAATCCGCAGTTCACGCACGTTATTCTGGACGGTAACGGGCCGTCGGACGATTGAATTTCCCAAACCAGGCTCCCTGTGGATAAAGTAGGGTAACAGGTCGTCAGCCGATCCCTTCGGTGTCCGCTGACACATCTGTCTGCAACCGTTGCAGCACACATTTCATAAGGATTTTTAATCTTATCTGTTGAAATGTCAAACAGGGGGCAGCTCGTCTGTAGGGATTATTTATCTCTAAAAGGAGGGTCAGTTCAGCCCGGCTTATTTTGATTAAGCGAAACGCCTTTATATTTAACTGGCTCAAAATTTTGGTTTTTATTCTGTGTTGTTATTATGTAAGTAAATATTTATCACGGAATGCTCTATTTAATGCAAACAAAAAACCCCGCATCCAATACGGGGTTTTAAAAGGCATCGCGGCAGGTTAGCGCGTTTATAAGGTATCAGGTTGTTCCCAGTCCCTTAATATCTTATGAGACAGGCACGAATTAACGGCCAAACGCGACCCACGCATCATCATCTTTGGTCGGTGCAGAGACGATGTGACGCTTCGCCGGTGCTGGCGTGACTGGGGAAAACTGAGCTGGGGACGTCGCGGGTAGCGTAAACCGCGTGATCACGCTGGTCAGCGTTTCCGTCTGATTATTCATGCTCTCTGCTGAAGCCGATATCTTATGAACCAGCGTGCTGTTTTGCTGCGTCACACGGTCAATCTCGGCAACGGCGATCGTCACCTGAGAAAGGCCCTTGCTTTGCTCTTCGGATGCCAGCGCTATCTGGCTAATCAGCTCGTTAACGCTGCTCACGCTCTGCAGGACCTCTTCCATCGTGCTGCCGGCGCTGTCGGCTGCTCCGCGCCCTTCACCAATGCGCGCGACCGTGTCCGCAATCAGCCCTTCTATCTCTTTCGCCGCTTCGGCACTGCGCTGGGCCAGCGACCGAACTTCGCTGGCAACAACCGCAAAGCCACGCCCCTGTTCCCCGGCACGTGCGGCCTCAACCGCGGCGTTGAGGGCCAAAATGTTGGTCTGGAACGCGATGCCATTAATAGTGGCAGTAAACTGGCGGATTTTTTCAGCCCCCACGGCAAGTCCCGTCATCGCGGTCACTACCGTTTTAACCAGCTGCTCGCCTTTCTGCGTTGTCTGGGCTGTTATACCTGCCAGCTCACGCGCTTCACGACTGTTTTCAGC
This sequence comes from Pantoea sp. V106_11, assembly GCF_029967885.1. Lineage (NCBI taxonomy): Bacteria > Pseudomonadati > Pseudomonadota > Gammaproteobacteria > Enterobacterales > Erwiniaceae > Pantoea > Pantoea sp. V106_11. The sequence continues at coordinate 116,060 of NZ_JASCAK010000022.1, read as the reverse complement.
ATTGTGCCGAACGGTGGCCGTCAGTTGCTCCATGCTGGCAGCCGTCTCCTCCAGCGCCGCTGCCTGGGTGGCCGTTCGGTTCGACAGGTCAGCATTCCCTTTCGCAATATCTCCCGCTTCAAAGTTCAAAACAGAGGCGTTATCGCGAATAGCCAGAACGGTATTTAACAAACTTTGTTGCATTTCTTTTAATAAAGGAACCATTTGCCCGACACAATTCCTGCCAAGATCTTCGGGTTCACGGGTCAGATCACCTTCGGCAATCACGCGGAAGTGAGCGCGCAGTTTCGCGACCGGTCGCACCAGGTGCACCACCAGATAACGGTCGCAAAAGAGCAGCAGCGCGGTGACGGCGGCCAGCGTCACCAGAAAGAGATCGACCAGCTTCTGATGCTCATTGCGCAGCGGTGCCTGATCAGCGGAAAGCTGCTGTTCAAGTGCCGTAAGCCGTTCCTGAGCCGCTGCGGGATAATCCTGAGGCGCGCTGGTGAGTGCGGTACGATACCGCTGCCAGTCAGCCTCTGCCGGTGCCTGGGCGGCGATGTCTGCATGCGTAGCCGTTGCGTTAGCCTGCACCTGCAAGCTGGCGCGATTAAGAAAAACCAGCTGCTGAGTCAGGCTGTTACTGCGGCTGGCCTGATGGTCGATTTCATTGATGATGAACGATCCATATGCGCCTGCTAACGCGATAATCATGACAGCAGCGATAAGGATCCAGAGGACAACGCGTCTGATTGTAAAATTTTTTAGAATATTCATGGTATTTCCCCGGTGTGGCGACGTAAAAAAAGCTAAAATAAAATATTCACGGCTAATAGTTGCGAGCAAAACAATAGCGCGCTACTCTTATCTGAGTATTGTGGCAGCGTTATTGAAAAAATAAAAATCAAAAATTGATTAAATGTATGCATCGTCGATAACTAATAAATTCATTAAAGAAAATAAAAAGAGACATAAAACCAGAACGCGCCTATTATTTACCGAGAAAAAAACTATTTTTTATTTTCCTTTCGCCGAGTCCGGCCTCATTCCGGTGTTTTTATTCGACATTTTTTCTTTTTAATTTCGCGCCGTGAGCAATCCGGAGCGGAGGACACACATGCTTATGAATCTCGACGGCGATCATGAACGCCGCACGCGTGCCCTTGAGGCCCTTCGCTACCCCGATGAAAGTCGGGATGATGTGCTGAGAAAATTCGTCAGGCTTGCCAGTCAGGCGCTGAATATTCCCGGAAGCTTTATTTCGGTCATTGATGACGAATTCCAGTACATTCGTGCCTCACACAACTTCAAGCTGGAGCGCTCCTCCCGCGAGGACTCCCTTTGCCGCTACGCGGTAGACAGCGATGCTGCGGTGGTGGTGCCAGACACGTTTCTGGACAACCGGTTCGCGGCACATCCGCTGATCATTGGTGCCCCCTTTATTCGTTTTTATGCGGGCGTACCGCTTAAAAACCGCGATGGCATTAATCTGGGCACGCTGTGTGTGACCGATATTCAGCCGCATCCTTTCACCCCGGCACAAATCACGACGCTGACACTGCTGTCATCACTGGTGATGTCATTTCTGGAAGCGTGGCATTCTGCAGGATTTATCGATCCGGTGACGAATCTGCCAAATCGTCAGCGCCTGATCCGCGACATGCATTATCTGGCGGCTGCCGGTGACACCACGCTGCGTCGCCTGGTCCTGATTGACTGTATAGATATGCCCCGTGCCTATGAACTGGCCCGTTCAATGGGCATGGCCCCGGTCGAAAGCCTGCTTAAAGATGTTGCGACACTGCTGCCTTTACGCCTGCGTCCTGCACCCAGCGATATTCTTTACACCGTGGCGACTGGACGTTTTGCCGTGCTGACCCGGGCGGACAGCCGCATCAGTGCTAACTGGGTGGCCTGCCAGATGGCGGGCATCAGTGCGGATTTGGGTGAAGGCCTCTCGGTGGGGCTGAGTACACACACCGGTGAAGTCGATTTTGTCTCCGGCATTTTCCCCCCTCACGAAACGCTGCGTCAGGCAGTCAGTGCCTTGCATGAAGCCATCGATCGGGGATTGCCCTCTTTACGCTTTAGCGAGGCCACCGACAACAAACGTACCCAGGACTTCACCCTGGTAAACGATCTGGCAAGGGCGTTGCGGGAAAATAGCGGCCTGTATTTGGTTTACCAACCCAAAATTTGCTTACAAAGCGGCAAGCCTATTGGGCTGGAGGCGCTGATTCGCTGGCGCCATCCCGTACACGGTGAACTCTCCCCTGCCTCATTTATTCCGCTGGCCGAGCAGACAGAGATACTCACGAGCCTGACCACCTGGGTCATAGACAACGTGATTACACGCCTGAAACGTCTGCGCAATAGCTGTATCCAGTTGCCGATCACGATTAACGTTAGTGAGCGTGATTTCTCGATTGATGGCTTTGCGGACGTGCTGGAAGAGAGAATGTTAAAGGCGAAACTTCCCACGTCGCTGTTGGGAATTGAGTGCCTGGAAACAGAGCGCATTGTGGAAAGCCCTTCCGCCATGCGCGGACTTGAAATGCTTAAACTGCGCGGCTTCGGTATTTCTCTTGATGATTTTGGCACCGGCTACAGCAATATCAGCTATCTTCGCCGTATGCCGCTGGACGTGATTAAACTGGACAGGTCGTTGATCAGTGAGCTGTCGTCAGATACGGCGTCACGCATCATCGCCCGCAACATCATCGCCATGCTGAAAGAGCTGGATTATGTCGTGCTGGCTGAAGGCGTAGAATGCGTCGATACCGTCGAGGCATTAACAGAATATGGTTGTGACCAGGCGCAGGGCTTTTTCTACTCCCGGCCGCTGGCAGACAGTGAACTGGATCACTGGCTGCACTGGAAACTGCGTGAGATGTGCTGATACACGGCGCGCAGGCTTATCCGGCCGGATAGCGAGAGATCGCGCCCTCGTGGCTTATCATCACCCGATTACGGCCATCCCCTTTGGCCGCATACAACGCTTCGTCTGCCCGTCTTAACAGGGCGTCTTTGTCCTCCGTTTCACTTAGCGTCGCGACGCCGAGAGAGACAGTCATCGCACTGATAAACGGAAATGACGTTTTGCTGACGGCTTCACGGATGCGTTCCGCCATCGCGGCCGCGTCGTTCAGTGCCGTACCGGGAAGCAGCAAAATAAACTCCTCCCCCCCAAAACGGCTTATCACATCCAGCGTGCGGCATCGCTTACGCAACAACCCTGCCAGGCTTACCAGAACCTCGTCTCCCGCATCATGCCCGTAGCGATCGTTGATCTTTTTGAAGTGATCGATATCAATAGCGATGGCGCTTTGCACAGGCTCTTCGCTGTGCTGCGCCGCCTGAATATAAAAGCCGCGCCGGTTATTCAGTCCGGTCAGCGGATCGGTCATGGCTTTATCATTCAGGTCGGCAACGTGCCCGGCGACCGCCCGACGATGCTGCTGAACCGCCTCTCTCAACCTGTCCGCTTCGTTATACCAGGTGTTAACCGATGAGAGCAGCTCCGGGCTGGCATCGCTACCACCATCGCGCACCATTCCGGCCAGTTTTTCCAGCGGATAAGAGATGCGCGTCGCCAGAAAGGCCATACAGGTTGCGGTGAGCACGATAACACCGAGGATAAACCAGAACGCGCTCCTGGCCGTGTGCGCCATCAGGCTACCCACGGTTTCTGAGGTGCCTGACATAAAAATATTCCAGTCGGTTTTTTGCAGGCTGGCATAGCCGATGAGGTATTTTTTGCCCTCCTCCTGAATCATTAACTGACCACTCGTGGTTGAGGCCAGCCGCTTTTGCAACTGTGGGCTTAGCGCCATGCGTTTGCCAACCTGGGCTGGATCGTGACTGAAAATAACGGAGCCGTCATCGCTGACAATACTCACCGAGGTGCCATCCCCGTAATAATGCTGGCTCAGCACGTCACTCAACATGCTCTGTTTCTTCAGGTAGATGGTTCCACAGATAAAACCAAGATAACGTCCATCCGCTGCAAACAGGGGCTGTGACAGCAGCACGACGTAATTGCCTGAAGGGGAGTTGAAAGGCGAGGAAATAAAGGGCTTACGGAACGTAATAGCCTGCTCTGTCTGCGGAGTGTCTACTTTCACGCCCACGAGGCTGAGGCTTTCAGGCGAAACGGAAGCGATAACGGCATGACGGTCAACAACAGCGACCGAATTAAAAAAGCCGGACTGCTGCAGTAAACGCGTGGTTTCGCGATGCAGCCTGTTCAGATCGTTGAGATCGGTGATCTGATTAGCACTCCAGGCCAGTTCGCGCTGAGCAATGGTCAGGTAATGATCGGTCGTATCCGCCAGCTTGCGCGCGTAGGCGATGTTACTGTCTAACAACGACTCTTCAATATTGCTCTTTTGAAAAATAAACAGCGCGCCCAACAGCAGACCTGAAGTCAGTATGACGCTTCCAATGGATAACGCGGTAAGGAGCGTTCGTAGATGTATTTTTCTGCGATACATATTGGGTTGCGCTGAGGATGAGTTAGTCAAATTTTAACCGCCGCAGCGCCAGACAAACGCGAGAATAAACGCCTGTTTACTTGTCTTTCATACTGAATGACGTTACGCATTGCTGTAAAAGCAGCCTGATACTCTTTTTTTTGCGTTGTGCAGCATTTAGGCGCCGTGAAGGTGTAATCTGGGCCAGCGGTTACCCGGGCGTTTTTGGGTTTACCCTTGCCAGGCATTCCAGCCGGATAACGCCTCTGGCGGCGGCGCAAAGCCTTTCGTGATAAGCGGAATCATCCGATCACGGCACGGTTGCCTGTGCTTTTCTCTGCGCTAATAATGTTCAACACCTACACAGACTCTGAGGAAGACCATGATGAAAAGCGCTGTTCTTAGCATGCTGGCCAAAATTTCAAAAATGGATGCTGAAACGAAAGAACTGGTTGCTCAGACAGAAGCGCAGTCGCTGTTGCTCAGCGCGTTGACGCTGACCGTGGGCAAAAGCGGCGGTGTCGAAGAGCTGATTTCAGCGATCAGTCAGGCCATCAATACGGTTCTGGAGTCCTCTGACGGCCTGATTAAATCCGATGCGGAGCTTCTGCTGACCAAATTTCAGGAGCAGTTAACGCTGACCCGGCTGGTGGATGAGGAGTCAAAAGAGTTTCTGAAAAGCGTTCCTCAAAAATCGCTTCCCTCCGTCTCCGGTAATGAAAAAATTACCGACTGCTAGCCATCGCCTCTGAGGGCGATGCGTTAAGCGCGTCTGTCTGTCTTTTATCGTCACGCCTGTGGTAGGGTATTTATTTGCCTGTACGTGGATAAGGTTCGATGAAAAAACAGCGAGTTGGCATCGTGTTCGGTGGCAAATCCTCTGAGCATGAAGTGTCATTGCAGTCGGCTAAGAATATTGTTGATGCGATTGATAAAACCCGGTTTGAGGTTGTGCTGCTGGGGATTGATAAGCAAGGCCAGTGGCATCTTAATGATGCCTCAAACTTTCTGCTGAATGCGGAAAATCCGTCGCTGATTGCCTTGAACCGCACGGCAAAACAGGTCGCACTCATCCCCGGCGAACCCCAAAACCAGATCATTGACCGAAAGGACGCCCATCCGCTGTCGCAGCTCGACGTGATTTTTCCCGTGGTTCACGGCACGCAAGGCGAAGACGGTTCCCTGCAGGGTTTGCTGCGCATGGCTTCGCTCCCCTTCGTTGGCTCGGACGTGCTGGGCTCTGCCGTCAGCATGGATAAAGACGTCACAAAACGCCTGCTGCGGGATGCCGGTTTAAAGGTTGCCCCCTGGCTGAGCGTGACGCAGGCGCAGATGAACAATCTGGACATCGAAGCCGTTATCGCACGCTTTGGACTCCCGCTTTTTATCAAGCCAGCGAATCAGGGATCGTCCGTTGGCGTCAGTAAGGTCACCACCGCTGCAGCGTTTCGTGCGGCGCTGGAGCTGGCGTTTAGGTTTGACAATAAGGTTCTGATTGAAAAAGGGATTAAAGGTCGCGAGATCGAGTGCGCCGTGCTGGGCAACGATTACCCAGAGGCCAGCCCCTGCGGCGAAGTCGTGGTGAGCGATGCCTTTTATTCCTATGACACCAAGTACATTAGCGAAACCGGCGCACACACGGTGATTCCGGCGGACATTCCTGCGGCTGTCGATGAGGCGATTCGTGAGGTGGCGCTCACCGCCTTCACCGCGCTGTCCTGTTTTGGTCTGGCCCGTGTTGACGTGTTCTATACCGAAGACGGTGAGATTATCGTGAATGAGGTGAATACCTTACCCGGCTTCACCAACATCAGCATGTATCCTAAGCTGTGGCAGGCGGCAGGTCTGAGCTATCAGGATCTGATTACCCGCCTGATTGAGCTGGCACTTGAACGTCATCAACAGAACGCGTCGCTCAAAACCAGCGTTAATTAATCGCCACCAGCGGCCTGCTCAGGCAACGTCGCTGGTCATCTCACTGCGCGCATTGCCGGGTGAGGTCTGATTGCGGCCGTTTCGCTTAGAGATATAAAGGTTTTTATCCGCGGCAGAGATCAAACGATTAACCGTTTCGGCCCACTCCACACCGGGTTGCGCCTGGCCGTATGCCAGCCCCAGGCTGACGGTGACGGTGACCGCGTTGCCATGCAGTAAGAATTTCTCTTTAACGATGCTCTGACGAATGCCTTCAGCCAGTGAATAAATCATTTCCGGCGAGAGGTCGAACTGCACAATCACAAACTCCTCTCCGCCAAAGCGGCAGATATGGCCGTGGTTGCCCACCAGCGGCGAAATGCGCCGCGCGATCTCTTCCAGTACCCTGTCGCCCGCATCATGGCCAAAATTGTCATTGACCGATTTAAAGTAGTCCACATCCAGCAGGATCACCCCAACCTGACGTTGCTCAGAACAGGCTTCATTGCGGAGATGTTCATACAGCCCCGAACGCGACAGGAGCTGGGTCAGAAAATCGTAGTCCGCACGTAGCGCCAGACGTTCATTGAGCTGGCGAATCGCATCCATGCTTACTGCCACAATTAACGGACTCAGGGCGATCGTGGCTACGCCGAGGCGCGCTGAGGTCAGATGGCTGATGGGCAGCAGACTGTTATCGCCCTGAATATTCATCACACCGTGAGAAACCAAAATAATTTGGCTAATCCCGGTTATCAGGGTGATCAGGCTGGTCAGCGGCACAGGCAACACGATGGCACACCAGATCAGGGCTGGCACCGGTAAGGTAAGGCTGCCCGCCCCGCCCATTAACGCCCCGGCGACCAGTGACAGCACGACGGCAATTAACGGGACAATTTTGCCCATCTGCAGCCGCCGGGCTGAAATCCTCACGCGCCAGCTTGAGGTTAACAGAAACGGCAGCAGCATGAGTCCGGTCGAAAACTGCTCGCTGAACCAGTTCATCCACGCATCGGCAAATTCGGCATTTATGCTGCCGACCTGCGCCAGGCCGCCCCAGGTGGCGCAACCGAACGCCGCCAGCAGGCAAGCCGGAAAAATGCGCATGGCGTTAGCGATACGCTCGCTGCTGGAGTCGTGCTGATACTGCCGCCCCATCACCACGACGCAAATCAGGATAAACAGAATATTGGCAACGTTCAGTGTGAACGCCGGTAAGGTCCAGCCTGAAAACACCGCGTCGTTAAATACCATGGCGCTGAAACAAACAAGATAAAAACGGGTGCGATGAAGAAAGGGATAGCGCAGCATCATACCGGCAATAAAGGCGTTAACCGGCCAGAACAGGGATAAGTCATGGGGAATACGCAGATGTCCGCCGACAAAACAGAACATCAGAGTAATCATAAACAGCCAGAGGGCACTTTTTTTAGCATTGTGCTCTTCAAACAGCTTAACGCGCATACGTCTGGACCTTGTCACAAAGAGGCTTACCATCACGCCGCTTACGGGGTATATGGCGTTATGATTATTTAACCCTGAATCTTGTCTGCGCCATTCAAAGAAAAGCACCCTTAAATGAACGAACGTTAGCGATTTGAAGCCCGTTACTGGGTATAAGCATGCACGCAGAGATCCCCATTCATTATGTCTTACAAATAAAAAAATCGGATATCCGAGATATCCGATTTTTCACGTTTTGTCTGACTGTTTTGGTCTGAACGGTTATTTCACCGCCACCGGCCATTGACTCAGACGGATTCCCCGCTTATCCGCATTCTCACCAAAATCCTTCAGGACGGCTTTGACGTCCGGATCGATGTATTCTGCATTATCGTTATCGACGATTACCACGCTATTTTCGGGTATTTTATCAAGCAGCCCCTGCAGTTTAGGATTGTGCATAAACGTCAGATTTTGCTGGAAACGTAAAACGTAGTGGTCGTCATAACGTGTAAGCTGCAATGCGTTACGGTGGCTCTTGCAGATGCTGTAAAGGATCTGGGTGGCAATACCGATACCGATACCGACCAGCATCCCCAGCGTAATAATCCCGATAATCGTGGCCAGGAACGGTACGTACTGTTGCGCGCCCATGCGGAACTGCTCAATAAACAGACGGGGTGCGGCCAGCTTGTAGCCGGTGTACAGCAGCACCGCCGCGAGGCTGGCGAGCGGGATAGCATTCAGCATTTCACTGAACCACATTCCGCAAATCAGCAGCATGACGCCATGCAGCAAAATGGACAGTTTAGTTTGTGCGCCAGCGTTGACGTTAGCCGAACTCCGTACGATCACCGCCGTAATGGGCATAGCACCAAGGAAGCCGGCCGTCAGGTTACCTATGCCCTGGGCAAACATTTCTCTGTTGGGTGACGGCGCTGGGGTTTGCGGCCGCAGCTTTTTCAGGGCTTCCTGGCTTAACAACGTTTCCAGACTCGCCACCAGCGCCAGGGTCAGGGCCACGACCCAGACCTGTGGATTTTTCCATGCCATCCAGTCCGGGGTTTCCAGCTCCGCCATCATCGCGGAAACGCTGTCAAAAGCGGGCAGTGAAATGCGCGGTAAGGCACCGGTGAGTTCAGGGAACAGTCGCGCGCCTGCAACGGTCACCACACAGCCAAACAGCACGGCGAACAAGGGGCCAGGTATCCATGCCAGTGCCTTGATTCGTTTAATGGGTCCGGTTGTCCATACAAACAGAATGAACAAGCCCACTAAAGAAACCAGCAGGGCGGACAGCGAGAATGTCATTTCCCCGTTGACCAGCGACACTAACTTCACGCTGCCGCCCGCGCCCAGCGCGACCGGTATCTGCTGCATAATCAGCAGCAACCCAATCGCCGCCAGCATGCCCTTGATGACGCTGCCGGGCACCAGGGCGATGAAACGCCCGGCGCGTAACAGGCCAAACAGACATTGCAGCACCCCGGCGATAATCAGGGCGGTCAGAAACGCGGAGAAGCTGCCCAGCGTCGCCATAGAGGCCACGACGATGGTCACCAGGCCCGCGGCCGGTCCGCTGACCGCAAAACGTGAAGGGCTCAGGGAGGTCACGAGTATCCCGCCAATCACCCCCGTCAATAAACCGGCAAACGGCGGTAGTCCGCTGGCCTGTGCGATGCCCAGGCAGAGCGGCAGTGCGACCAGAAACACAACCAGCCCTGCCGGCACATCGCGGCGTAATGTATCCAAATTCATGGTGAAGACTCCTCTGCAGATTGCTGAATCAACTCTTTAAGATGACCCGATTGCAGGTCGTAAACACAGCCAAACACGTCCAGTTCCTGACCAGACTGCCAGGCCTGCCGTACCGGTTCGGCCGCCACCAGATTGGCAAACTGCACCAAAACATTGGCCTCAACCAGACGATTCAGTTTCTCGCTTTCCGTCTCCTGCCTGGCTTCGCTGTGAAGATGACTCGCTAACCCACGCCGCAGAAAAGTAATACGCCGTGCCAGTGCCGAATCCTCAGTGGCCAGCGGGCTGTCGGGCAGCGATAAGGCCGCCTGAACGCCTCCGCAGCCGTAGTGACCGCTCAGCACGATTCGCTTTACCCCAAGGTAAAAAACGGCATATTGCAGCACGCTTAGCAGGTTATCGTCCTCTGCCACGACCATATTGGCGATATTACGGTGAACAAACAGTTCACCGGGATGCGATCCCGTTAATACCTCCGCCGGTACCCGACTGTCTGAACAGCCTATCCATAATGAATGCGGTTTTTGCTGATATAAGGATTTTTCAAAATAGGCGGGGTTACGCTGGCGGCGCTGAAGTGCCCAACTGCGATTTTTCGCTAATAAGGGTTTAAGTGTCGTCACAATCATCTTCTCTCTACGACCGGGAACAGGACGTTCTGGCTGACCACGGAGTGAACCCGCTCACTTAATATCCGCGAATGGGTTACGAAACCTGAAGCTCATCACATTAAAAGGTTATAGCTGCTTATCATTATCAATGCACACGGAATATTTCAGCCCAGAAAAACAGGGCGTTTTATGTAAGCACTTATTCAACAAACGTCATGGTTACGTAAATAAAATTAAGAGGTCATACCACTGAGACATCTAGTTACTTTAATTATTTATCATTAAAATCATTTAGTTAAATATTTATCAGGAAAAGCAAAACTGACAAATAAATACAAAACGCTTTCCGGGCGAGAATGAAAAAAAACAGAGGTCGCGCATCAGACCAGGATTACTCTTAAATGCAGAATTTATGAATAGCACAATCCACCGCCTTTATTCGAATTAGGCAGTTAAATGAACTTTGTTAAAGGGAATATTAAAGCAAGAGATGGTTAATTTAATTTGCATGAGAATAGTGACGACAGTAAGTAAATGCCCACAGCGATGTAAAAAGAGCCTACTCATTGCAGGCTCTCTGTATTGACACATTATTTACCGTTCCAGGCCCTCAGACGCGCTTCACGGACGGAGAGCTGCTGTTCAGGCGTCAGTTTATTGTAATTCTCGGCCATCCCGCTCTCCCAGTCGCCGTAGAGCGGGTTCGGCAACACAATGAACTGTGTACCAAACTGTGCATGGTTACGCTCAACAAACGCCTGGCGCTGTGCATTCCCCTGATGCCAGGTTGCCCCACCAAAATCGTTCAGGTTGTCACCGATATACAACACCACGTTGTAGCCCGCATTTTTGATTGCATCGAAACGTGCCTGTTTGTTTGATGAGTCCGTTTTCAGGCTCACCGTTTTTTCGCTCACGCCGCTAAAACCAAGCTGTTCAAGGTTAGCCACCGTCGCAGCGTAATCTTTCTGATCGCGGTTGGAGACATAGAATACGGTGCCGCCATGGCTGTTGACATAACGGGCAAACTCCACCGCGCCGGGAACGGCTCTGGCCTGACGCGCCTGGGTCCAGGCTGACCAGGTTTTATCGCTGAAAGGCTGTCCATTTTTTGCCTGCCAGGCACTGTAGGCGCTGTTATCGAGCATGGTTTCATCTAAATCGACGATGACCGCTTTAGGCTTGCCGGTCAGCGAAGCCGATTGATCAAAGGCCAGACGGGCGCTGTTAAATGCCTGCCAGCTGAGCGCCTGATATTCGCCGGACTGCTGGAACCAGTCTAACGCCAGCACCGATTGCTGCCCCAGTTGCTGCTGTGCCTGCTGCCGGGCAGGTTGCGCACAGCCCGCCAGCGCCAGCACAACCATGGCTGACAGCGCGACATTCACTGAATTTTTCATCGTTTCATCCTAAGGTGTGAAAGATTTGAGTGGGTAACGCTTCAAAAATGTAGCAGTTAACGTAAGCTGAGGGCAGCAGATTGCACGCTGACCTGACAGGAGAAGAGGATGTCCGCCATGCCGCGTTCGCCATTACTTGATGCACTCGACTGGGTCGATTACGCTTTTCAGCCCGCAGGTGAGCCGCCGCCCGAGGATGCGGCCTATGGTCATCAGCGCCACAGCGCCGTGGTCGTCACCGATATCCATAATTTCCCCCCTAAAAGCTGTGATGCAGATGGCGTGATTGCCACCGGACACCGCCCCGTCGCCGTGTACACGGCCGACTGTTTACCCGTATTGTTTGCCGACCGGCAAGAGAGACAGGTGGCCGCCGTGCATGCCGGCCTGCAGGGCACGCTGGCCGGGGTGCTGTACCGCGCCGTGGAGCAACTCTGTGAACGCGGCGCAACGCCCCAGAGCCTGACCGTGGCGATTGGCCCGGCGCTGGCGCCCTGCTGTTTTGAGCTTGATCGGCAACGCCTGGCAGATATTGAGCGGTTGCCAGGTATCCCCCTGCCGCTGCGCTATCACGAGCAGCAGCCTCGTAATCCGTACGCACTGCGCCCCCAGGCCGTTGCCACCCAGGCAGGCATCTGGTTCGATTTACCGCAGCTGGCTAAGCAGATGCTGGTCAATACAGGCATACCGGCAGCACAAATCGACCTGATTCCTCTGTGTACTTACTGCGCCACCGAATCTGGCTCCAGCTACCGTTTCAATACCCATCACGGCAGCGGCTATCGTTCGCGCTATTCCTGGATTCGCCGCCGCTGAATTCCACTGAGTCTGCTCTTTTGCGGCGTGTTTAAGGGGCGGACAGCCGCGCCGGGTAGTGACGCTTTTATGATGTTTCTCACACCCTGATGCCATTTCACTTTTTTTTAACATAGAAATGGTTGAAGCTAACTCATCCGACCACTTTATCTGTGAGTGATTATGACAGCGCTGTCCTCCCACTATCCTGCTTTATTCACCCCGCTCGATCTGGGCTTTACTCAGCTCAGAAACCGTTTTCTGATGGGGTCAATGCATACCGGCCTTGAAGAGCGTGAAGAGGGCGCGGCCAGGCTGGCGGCATTCTATGGCGAGCGGGCACGGGAAGGCGTGGCGCTGATCGTCACAGGCGGTGTGTCACCGAATCCCCAGGGCGTGACCGCCGAACACGGTGCCGTACTGAATGACGACGCACAGTGCGACTGGCACCGACAAATTACCGCCGCGGTGCATCAGCATGAGGGGAAAATCGCCCTGCAGATATTGCACACCGGTCGCTACAGCTTTCAGCGCGATCTGGTTGCCCCCTCTGCGATACAGGCCCCCATCAATCGCTTTACTCCGCGTGAACTGAGCGATGCCGAGATTGAACAGACCATTGCCGATTTCGCCCACTGTGCCCGGCTCGCCCAGAAGGCGGGCTACGATGGTGTGGAAATCATGGGTTCCGAAGGTTATCTGATTAACCAGTTTCTGGTGCAGCATACCAACCAGCGCCAGGATCGTTGGGGCGGTGATTTTACCGGGCGCATGCAATTTGCCCTGGCAATTACTCGTGCGGTACGCGCGGCCACTGGCGAGCGCTTTATTATTATCTTCCGGCTGTCGATGCTGGATTTAATTCACCACGGCAGCACGTTAGAAGAGACGCTGCAGCTGGCCAGCGAGCTGGAACGCTGTGGTGTGACGCTGTTTAATACCGGCATCGGCTGGCATGAGGCGCGAATTCCAACCATTGCCACCTGCGTACCCCGCGCCGCCTTTGCCTGGGTCACGCGCCGTTTGCGTCAGCACGTCGCGGTGCCGGTGGTGGCGACTAACCGAATCAACCACCCGCAGGTGGCCGAACAGCTATTACAGGATGGCTGTGCAGACATGGTGTCGATGGCGCGACCTTTTCTGGCCGATGCTGCCTTTGTCAGCAAGGCGCAGCGGGGGGATGACAACAGCATCAACACCTGTATCGCCTGTAATCAGGCCTGTCTGGACCAGATTTTTGCCGGTCATGTGACCTCCTGCCTGGTTAACCCCCGCGCCTGCCATGAATCCCTGATGCCCGTTACGCCGACGCGCGCAGCTAAACGGCTGGCCGTGGTCGGTGCCGGACCGGCGGGCATGGCGTTTGCGTTGCAGGCGGCAGAACGGGGGCATCAGGTAACACTTTATGATGCCGCGCCAGACATCGGCGGGCAGTTCAATATCGCCCGTCAGATCCCTGGCAAAGAAGAGTTCAGCGAAACCCTGCGCTATTTTCGTCATCGTTTACCTGCGGCAGGTGTGGTCATTAAAACAGGTTGCCGGGTCAGCGCCGCTATGCTGGCTGACGTCGATGAGGTTATCCTGGCAACCGGCATTAAACCCCGCACGCCAGAGATTCCCGGTATCGATCATCCCAGCGTGCTGAGCTATCTGGATGTGCTGGCGGATAAACGTCCGGTTGGGCCGCGCGTGGCGATCATTGGCGCAGGCGGGATCGGGTTTGATACGGCAGAATACCTTTCTCAACCGCATCAGACCGAAACGGTGGACGACTTTTATCGTGAATGGGGCATCGATCACAGCCTGACGCAGCGCGGAGGTCTGATCGCCCCCGCGCCGCTGCGATCCCCTCGCCAAATCTGGCTGCTTCAGCGTAAGGCGGGCAAGCCCGGCGCAACGCTGGCGAAAACCACCGGCTGGATCCACCGCAGCAGCCTGCAGTCACGCGGCGTTGAAATGTGGGGCGGGATTACGTATCTGGCGATTGATGATGAAGGACTACATATCAAACGCGACGGCGAACCGCTTGTCCTGCCGGTTGATAATGTGATTATCTGCGCCGGTCAGGAGCCGCAACGCGAACTGGAAGCGGCATTGCGGGCAAACGGCAAACCGGTGCAGGTAATTGGCGGGGCCGATGTGGCGCAAGAGCTGGATGCCCGTCGGGCAATCGCCCAGGCCACCGCACTGGCGTTAACGCTTTAGTTAACGCATTTTTACGGCGCGCAGCACCACAAATTTTTTGTTGGAGGCCACCAGCGTACAGTTACCGAACAGCTTTTTCAGCTTGTGGTGATAATCAAGGTGGCGGTTGCCAACGATGCGCAGTTCTCCACCATATTGCAGGCAGCGTTTCGCATCGCGGAACATCTGCCAGGCCAGGTGGTCGGTGACCGCGTGCTGCTGGTGGAAGGGTGGATTACAGAGCACGGCATGCAAGGTATCGGATGGATAGCCACTAAGCACGTTGTTGACCCGGAACTGGCAGCGCGACAGATCGTCTGGGCGGTTGACCTCAACGTTTAACCGGCTGGAGGCCACTGCCATATAAGACTCATCAAGGAAATGCACCTCTGCCTCAGGATTCTGCGCCAGCGCCATCAGCCCGATAACGCCATTGCCACAGCCCAGATCGACGATTTCGCCCTCAATATTTTCCGGCAGATGCTGCATGAACAAGCGCGCACCGATATCCAGAGAAGATCGGGAAAACACGTTGGCATGGTTGTGAATCTGGTAAGGCGTTCCGTCCAGCGGCCAGACCTGCGTTGGCGCTTTTTCACGCAGCGCGGGTTGGGTGAACTGACTGTATATCACCCGCGCTTTTTTTACGGCCAGCGAGGTTTTGGTTTCACCAATAATCTGTTCAAACAGTTGCAGCGTGGAGGTATGAATCTCTTTCGCACGCCCCGCCGCCAGCACTACGGTTTCCGGGGTAATCACCTGACGCACCGCACGCAGTTGCTGCTCCAGCAGGGCCAGCGTTTTAGGAACTTTAATCAACACCAGTGCGGGCGCCGCCGGTAAGTCAGAGAGGCTGTCGAGGAAATGGACGTCGCTGTCATCCAGCGCATTCAGGCGCAGGTTCTGGCGCGTTGCCTGCTGGCTCAGCCAGGAATCACTAATATGCCACACCGGACGCGAATGCAGCGCGCAGGTTAACGCCCCGAAACTGTCGTTAAAAATCAACGCCGGACCCGATGGCAGGCTTTGCTGCAACAGATATTCATCAGCGGCATCCCAGGCTTGTAACGGACTCTCGTCACGCATCTGCGGGAAACGATGCAGGGTTAGTGCGCGATCGTTCAGTTCAAGTTGGCTCATGAATTCTCCGGCGTGGTACACTTTGGTTGATTTTCGCCCCAAAAAGGGGGCGCAGTATACTGTCTTTCGCCGGGAATCTCTAATGTCCTCACTTATCTATCTTCAGGGTTATCCTGAGTCCATCCTTGAGCAGGTGCAGACCCTTATCGATCGCCAGCGTTTAGGCCCGGTGCTGCAACAGCGCTATCCTGATATGCATGACAGAGTGAGTGATAAGGCGCTGTACGACTTCACACTGGCGCTGAAAAACCGCTACATGCGAAATGCTCCGCCGATCAATAAGGTGGTATGGGACAACAAGATTAAGGTGATGAAGCATGCGCTGGGTTTGCACACCGCCATCTCCCGCGTGCAGGGCGGCAACCTGAAGGCCAAAGCCGAGATCCGTATTTCGACGTTTTTCCGCCAGGCGCCCGAACCCTTTTTACGCATGATCGTGGTGCATGAGCTGGCACACCTGAAAGAGAAAAACCACGACAAGGCGTTCTATCAGCTGTGCTGCCATATGGAGCCGGACTACCACCAGCTCGAATTCGATGCGCGCCTGTGGATGACGGAACAGGCGATGCGGGGCAACGCAGCTTAGAGAAACTGCTGCGCTTGCTGAATCAGGCTGGTTTTGGTGAGCGCCCCCAGGAAACGGCGCTCCTGCGGGTTATTCAGCACCGGCAAGCGTTCCAGCGTCACGGCCGCAAAGGCTTCCCACCCTTCCCGTAGGCTTTGATTCTGATAGGCGACCGGGAAATCCTGATCCATCACGCACTGCACCGGCGAGTCCAGATTAATCTCCTGTGCCAGCACCCTGCGCGATATCTCATGAATCGAGACCACGCCCAGGAATGCACCTTCCGCGTTGATCACATAAACATAGCGTTCGCGCTTAAGCGAACTCACCGCCAGCGCTTCGCCCACCGACGCTTCAGGCTGGAGCGCCGCGCCCGGAATAATCAGCTCGCTGATGCGCATATTATCGAAGTCATATTTGGCTTCAGAGCGGTTGAAGTGGTGAGTCACGACCGGATAGGTACTTGCCATTTGCAGGCGATAAACCACCATTGTCGCCAGCACGGAAGCGATCATGACCGGGAACAGCAAGCTACTGTTGAGCGTCATTTCCAGCACCATCAGCATCGCCATCAGGGGAGCCTGACTCACGGCAGCCAGCACCGCCGCCATGCCTACGGCGGCGAACAGCAAAACGTTATCTAGCGGAAGATGCAGCGCCACGCCGCCGAGTGCAATGACCATGCCCAGCAGCGCGCCAATGAGCAGGGACGGCGTAAACAGCCCGCCCACCGCATTGGATCCCACGGAAAGAGTAGTCGCCAGGGTTTTTAACACCAGTAGCAGCAGTAACCCGGACAGCAGATAATGACCCGCCATCACCTTCACAATCACCTCGTAGCCATTCCCGAGGATATCGGTTGAGATCAGCGCCAGCAGGCCCACGGCAAATCCCCCTGCCCCAAGGCGCAACGGCAAGGACTTGACCCGACTGAACAGCGTTTTAGCGCGCGCAATCAGCCGAATAAGGAGTAAGCCGGCCAGACCAGACAGTAAACCGATCAGGATGGTAATCAGCAGGCTGTAACTATCCATCGTGAAGCTGACATCGGCCAGCGGATACAGCGCATTACGAAAGCCTAACGTCCACATGGTCATAACCGCCACAGCGGACGACACCACCAGCGGAATCAGCCGTTGTAAAGCCGACATGCCAAAAGCAATTTCCGCCACGAAGATAGCCGACGCCAGCGGCGCATGATAAACCGACGAAAGACCGGCGGCGGCGGCCATGGCGACGACGTCACTGTTTTTTAACTGCAACGCGCCGGGCAACACGCGCCCAATGATGCTGCCGCACAGGGCGGCAAGCTGAACCATTGGGCCTTCTTTACCGATTGACGCGCCGCTGCCAATACTGGCTATCGACGACAGTGCCCGGAAGAGCGAGGTTTTGGTGGGCACGACATCAAGGCGCGCGTTGATGACTTCCAGATAATCTGTTTTTACGGTTTGCTGCTGCTCGATTGCCACCGCATAGCGCAGGAAGAATCCCGCCAGCAGTCCGCCGACACCGACCAGAACCGGCCAGAATATCCAGGGCCAGAGATGCAGAGATTCGGTAATGTCGTTGCTGCGGCCAAACAGCAACTGATTGATAAACTCGATCGTTTCACGAAATAACAAGGTAACTAACGACGCCGCACAGCCAACCGGGATGGCGATAAGCAATGTGGTCCAGTTTAGTGCATGTTTACTTCCTTTCACCTGCGCTCCCCGTCTTGTGCTTAACGTGCGTTATCGAGACATATTATTGGAATGGAGATCTCAGGATCAACGTCTGGCGTTGCCTGCCCGGTTTCAGATGCTACTCTGCGTTTTTATCTGTGCAGGAGGCTAACTGTGATTCGCTTTGCCATTGTGGGAACCAACTGGATTACGCGTCAGTTTATTGAAGCGGCACATGAAACCGGCAAGATGACGCTCTGTGCCGTCTATTCGCGCACTCTGCAGCAGGCAGAGGCATTCCGTCATGATTATCCCTGCGACCAGCTTTTTACGTCGCTGGAGGCCATGGCCGCCCATCCTGAAATCGATGCCGTGTATATCGCCAGCCCCAACGCCCTGCACTGTCAGCAGGCCATGCTGTTTATGTCGCAGGGTAAACACGTGATTTGCGAAAAGCCGCTGGCCTCGAATCTGCAGGAAGCTGAGGCGATGATCGCCTGCGCCTTCCGGCATCAGGTCGTGCTGTTTGAAGCCTTTAAAACCGCCAGCTTACCGAACTTTATTCAACTGCAACAGGGGCTGGCAAAGACTGGCACACTGCGCAAGGCGCTGCTGAACTATTGCCAGTATTCCTCTCGTTATCCGCGTTACCTGAATGGCGAGCGGCCTAATACTTTCGATCCCCGCTGGTCCAACGGCTCCATCATGGATATCGGTTACTATTGCCTGGCGCTGGCCGTCACGCTATGGGGCGAGCCGCAGCAGGTTAACGCCTCCGCCACCCTGCTGGAAAGCGGCGTCGATGCGCACGGCACGGTGATCCTCAATTATGGTGAGTTTGATGTCACGATTGTGCACTCCAAGGTCAGTGACTCCGTGCTGGCCAGTGAAATTCAGGGTGAGGCGGGATCGCTGGTGATAAACCGCATCGCTGAGTGCCAGTCAGTGACCTTTATCCCGCGTGAAGGGGATAAACAGGCGTTAACCCAGCCGCAGCATATCAACAGCATGTTGTATGAAGCAGAGACCTTTGTGCGGCTGGTTGAACAGCGCCATGTCAGCCATCCGGCGCTGGCGGTTTCTCGTTGCGTGGCCGGATTACTCACCGAGATCCGACGTCAGACGGGCGTCGTTTTTCCGGCCGATGCATCCTGAATGTAAATATTTCAAAATATGACTGGCAATGATTGATTCCTGAGCGCCAGCCACGTAACTTACCCGCTTGCAAAGGGGAGTAACTTGTAAGCTGATTGATCGTCACTACGTTGCGCACGCATCCGGTCATCAGGCAACCCAGAATCAATTCCTGAGTTGTAAGTGAGACCTTGCCGGAAGGCGAGGTTTGCTTACACTGAATAAGCGGCTGACGTCTTCTGACTTCAGCCGTTTTTTTATTTTTCAGACAGGATACGATTATGCAAACTGTAGGTACGCCACTCCTCTGGGGCAGTTTTGCGGTTGTAGTAGTTATCATGCTGGCGATTGACCTGTTCTTACAGGGTCGTCGCGGTTCGCAAACCATGTCCTTTAAACAGGCTGCGGTCTGGTCGCTGATTTGGGTTTCCGTCTCGCTCCTGTTCAGTGCTGCATTTTGGTGGTATCTGGACGGCACCGCCGGACGCGAAGTCGCCACCAGTCAGACGCTGGCTTTCCTGACCGGCTACGTGCTGGAAAAATCCCTCGCGGTCGATAACGTTTTCGTCTGGCTGATGCTGTTCAGCTACTTCTCTGTTCCTGCCAACCTGCAACGTCGTGTGCTGATCTACGGTGTACTGGGCGCTATCGTGCTGCGTACCATCATGATCTTCGCGGGTAGCTGGCTGGTCACGCAGTTTAGCTGGATCCTGTATATCTTCGGTGCCTTCCTGCTGTTTACCGGTATCAAAATGGCGATGGCGAAAGAGGATGATGCGGCGGTGGGCGACAAACCGGTGGTGCGCTGGTTGCGTAAACACCTGCGCATGACCGACACGCTGGAAGGGGAGAAATTCTTTACCCGCAAGAACGGCGTACTGTTTGCGACACCGCTGCTGCTGGTACTGATCATGGTCGAATTAAGTGATGTGATCTTTGCCGTCGACAGTATCCCGGCCATCTTTGCCGTCACCACCGATCCCTTTATCGTTCTGACCTCAAACCTGTTTGCGATTCTGGGCCTGCGCGCCATGTACTTCCTGCTGTCTAACGTCGCGGAACGCTTCTCAATGCTGAAATACGGCCTGGCTGTCGTGTTGGTGTTTATCGGTATCAAGATGCTGATTGTCGATATTTACCATATCCCGGTGGCGATATCGCTGGGCGTCGTGGGCGCGATTCTTGCCTCAACCCTGATGATCAACGCCTGGGTGAATCACAAGAACGACAAGAAGAAGCTGACTAAGCCTTAACGGCAGGGTAAGGAAACACAGTGAAAAAGGGCGGCAGACATGCCGCCCTTGCGTTTACAGCGTCACGCCGCTTTTAAAAATAGCCAGCTCACGGAAATCATTCTTTTCATTGTTGGTTAACTGCCCATTGGCAATCGCCACGATGGTATCAACAAAGTCGGCTAACAGCGCGTCCATGCTCATGCCTTCGACCAGCCTTCCGGCGTTGAAATCAATCCAGTGCGGTTTCTTTTCGGCCAGCGGCGTGTTGGTGGCCAGCTTGACCGTAGGGACAAATCCGCCGTACGGCGTGCCGCGCCCGGTGCTGAACAGCACCATATGGCAGCCCGCACCGGCCAGCGCACTGGTCGCCACCGCATCGTTCCCCGGCGCGCTGAGCAAGTTAAGGCCCGGCGTTGTCAGACGTTCACCATACTTGAGCACGTCCACCACCTGACTTTGCCCCGCCTTTTGTGTACAGCCGAGTGACTTCTCTTCCAGCGTGGTAATACCGCCTGCTTTATTACCCGGTGACGGGTTTTCATAGATGGGCTGATGATGATCGATAAAGTACTGTTTGAAGTCGTTAATCATCGACACGGTTTTGTCGAAGGTAGCCCGATCCCGGCAACGGCCCATCAGAATCCGTTCGGCCCCAAACATCTCCGGCACTTCCGTCAGTACCGTGGTACCGCCGTTGGCGATCATCTGATCGGAGAAGCGCCCCAGCAGCGGATTCGCCGTAATGCCTGAGAAGCCATCGGAACCGCCACATTCCAGACCGAACTTGAGCTCGCTGAGTTTGCCGGGCGAGCGGCGATCGTGACGCATTTTTTCATAGAGTGCGTGCAGCCGTTCGAGTCCGGCTTCCACTTCATCGTCGTGCTGCTGGCACACCATAAACTCAACGCGATCGCTTTCAAACGCGCCCAGGGTTTCACGAAACACATCCACCTGGTTATTCTCGCAGCCCAGGCCGATGACCAACACCGCGCCGGCATTGGGATGGCGCACCATGTTTTGTAGCATGGTGCGGGTGTTGTCATGATCCTGGCCTAGCTGTGAACAGCCAAAGGTGTGACTAAACAGAAAAGCGCCGTCTGTACCGGCGGCATCCTGCGTCTCCTTCAGAAAGCGCTGTAAAATCTGTCGCGCAATGCCATTCACGCAGCCGACGGTGGGTAAGATCCACAGCTCGTTGCGAATGCCGACCTCACCATTGGCACGACGGTAAAGTTGTACCTCACGGTCGCCCGGCTGGGTGGCTGACGCAATCTGGTCGGGCTGATATTCATAGTGATCCAGGTCGCTAAGATTGGTGCGGGCATTGTGGGAATGAATCAGCTCTCCTGCGCCAACGACCTGAGTCGCATGCGCAATCGGCAACCCATATTTTATGATCAACTCGTCCTTGCCGATGGCGCGCAAGGCAAACTTGTGCCCCCGTCCCACGTCCTGAAGCAGCGTGACGGGCTGGGCGGCGAGTTCAATCGTGGTGTTGGCTTCCATATCATGCAACGCCACGGCAACATTGTCCTGCGGATGAATTTTTATGGCGTCTTGCATGGTTATCTCCGTTGGCTCAGCGCGTCACGCATACCGTGCGCGAGGATGCGTTGCAGGTGCTGGCTGACCGTTTCGGCCAGGCCGGGTTGCTGTGTTAAATCTTGTCCCCAGTGCTCGGCATCACTTAATACGCGACTGACCAACGCTAAAGGAGAGATCTGCTCTGCTGCCACGGCGGCCCAGCCCTCTGAGTAGCGTTCCAGCCAGTGCGGCTCATCCTGCAGAGGCCAGCTTTTATCCGCCGATTCTCCGCGATAAAACGCAATCAGGGCTGCCAGCGCAAACGTCAGGTGCTGTGGCCACTGCCCTGTTTTCGCATGCGACATCAGCAAAGGTTGTAGCAAGCGCGTACGGAACTTGGTCATGCCGTTCAGGGCGATGGAAAGCAGTGCATGGCGAATAAACGGATTGCGGAAGCGACGCAGTACCGCATCGGCAAAAGCATTAAGCTCATCAGCGGGCAAATCCAGCGTGGGAATAATCTCTTTGCGCAGCAGCGCATCCACGTACGCCGAGATTTGCTCATCGTCCATCGCCTCTCCTACGCTCTCCAGCCCCGCCAGATACGCAACCGGCACCATGGCCGTGTGAGCGCCGTTCAGAATCGCGACTTTTTGCGCTTTGTACGGGGCGATATCGTCAACGTGACGGACATGCGGCGCCAGTGCGGCAAGCTTCAGTTCGTCAAACAGCGCAGCTGGCCCCTGAAGAACAAATTGATAATAAACTTCACCGGCCACCAGAAAACGGTCCTGATAGCCCAGTTGGGTTTCAAGCGTGGCGCTCTCTGACGGGAGGCCGGTTACAATGCGATCCACCAGCGTGTTATAGAATGCGCAGCGCGTATCAACCCAGCGTTGAAATTCCCTGGGCAGTTGCCAGAGATCGGCATAGCGCAGCACATGTTCACGCAGCATATCGCCATTGTGATCGACCAGCTCACAGGGCACGATGAGCCAGCCTTTCTCTTTATCACCGTCGAAATGCTGGTAACGCGCCCACAGCAGTTGCGTCAGCTTGCCCGGAAAGCTGGATGCAGGCCGATCGTCCAAGCGATCCGTTTCGGTAAACGCGATGCCGGCTTCGGTGGTATTGGAGAAAACGAACCGCATAGCAGGCTGACGTGCCAGCGCCATAAAATCGTCAAACTGCTGGTAAGGCTGAATCTCACGGTTCAGGCTGCGGATCAGGCGGCTTTCGCTCACCTGTTCGCCTTGCGCGTTCAGCCCGCGGATCAGCGTGGTATACAGACCGTCCTGCTGATTCAGATTGTCGCTGACGTCGCGATTACGCGGCCTGACCACCACCACACCGGCGTCTGTTCCCTGATGTTCATTGAGCCAGTCAAGTTGCCAGTCGATAAAGGCACGCAGAAAGTTACCTTCACCGAACTGAATCACGCGATCGTGGTAGACCGCGCCGGGAAAGTCGTGGCGATTCAGCCGCTTCATGGTCAGGCTCCCAGCTCAATGCCAAAATAGTCACGGGCATTGTTGAAGCAAATGTTTTGTACCATCTGGCCCAACAGCGCTTCATCTGCAGGCGCTTCGCCCTGTTCGACCCAGCGGCCAATCATCTGGCACAGCAGACGACGGAAATATTCATGACGGGTATAAGAAAGGAAGCTGCGGCTGTCGGTTAACATCCCGACGAAGCGGCTCAGCAGGCCAATTTGCGCCAGCTGCGTCATCTGGCGCTGCATGCCATCCAGCTGATCGTTAAACCACCAGGCGGAACCAAACTGCATTTTCCCGGCCTGGCCTTCGCCCTGGAAATTTCCGGCCATGGTCGCCAGCACTTCATTATCCCGCGGATTCAGACAGTAGAGGACGGTTTTAGGCAAGGCGTTATTGAGGTTTTGCGCACCCAGTAAGCGTGCCAGCGGCTCGGCGACGGGCTGATCGTTGATGGAGTCAAACCCCACATCTGCGCCCAGCAGTTGGAACTGGCGTTGGTTGGTATTGCGCAGCGCGCCAATATGGTACTGCTGCACCCATCCGCGACGAGCATATTCCCCCCCGAGCCATACCAGCACTGCGGTTTTAAACTGGGCAATCGCCTGGGCATCCGGCTTTGCGCCTCCGCGACGATGCGCCAGAATGCTGTCCAGCGTGGTTTCATCGGCATCGGCATAACATACGACGTCCAGCGCATGGTCAGAAATCTTGCAGCCGTGTGCCGCAAAGTGATCCAGACGTTTGCTCAGCGCCTGACGTAAATCATCAAAGCGCTGCACGCTGATATCGGTCAGGCTTTCCAGTTTTTCAATCCACGGCAGGAAGGTGTCGGCTTCGATATTAAAGGCTTTATCCGGACGCCAGCTTGGCAACACCTTCACCTTGAAGCTGCTGTCTTCTGCCAATACGCGGTGATGTGTCAGATCGTCCAGCGGATCGTCGGTGGTCCCGACCATCTTAACGTTCATCTGCTGCATGATGCCGCGCGCGGTGAAATCGTCCTGCGCCAGTAAATCGTTGCAACGCTGCCAGATCTCATCAGCCGTTTTTTCGGACAGCAGCACGCCGGTAATGCCGAAGGGACGCCGCAGCTCCAGATGCGTCCAGTGGTAAAGCGGATTGCCAATGGTTTGCGGCACGGTGCGCGCCCAGGCATTGAATTTATCCCGATCGCTGGCGTCGCCGGTGCACAGCGCCTCAGCCACACCGTTAGCCCGCATCGCCCGCCACTTATAGTGATCGCCTTTCAGCCAGATATCGTAAAGGTTGGCAAAACGATAGTTTTCAGCAATCTGCTGCGGCGGTAAATGGCAGTGATAATCATAGACAGGCTGGTCTTTGGCGTAGTCGTGATAGAGACGACGGGCGAACTCAGTGTCCAGCAAAAAATCCTCGGTCATGAAACGCGACATAAAAAGCTTCCTTATGGGATGACCCCTGAATGGCTCAAAGTTATCATACCAATTTTGGCTGACTGCAGGTTTTTTTACGACTCAGGTCACATTTAAGCAAGATGATCACATCCCATATGGACCTTATTGTCGCCCGCAGCGCGCTAACTGGCTGTGTTCTCGTCTGTTTGCAGTATCCCACAAGCTATTGCGGGTTTTTGTGATGGCTTTCAACTTTTAAAGTTGTATAACAAGTTAGGCTCTCGCTTTACCGCAAGGTAACAACTTTCTTACACAAGGCAAGGCAGATAACGGTCGCTGGTGCAGGGCCGGCGGGCGTGAGCAGAGCTGTATCACGAGATGTCCCGCTCCAGATAACAACAGCGGTAAGACCGCGCAAACAACTGGAAGAGGTACAGAATGCGTAAGATCAAAGGATTACGCTGGTATATGATTGGCCTGGTTACCCTGGGTACGGTACTCGGCTATCTGACGCGTAACACGATTGCCGTGGCAGCCCCGACGCTACAAACCGAACTGCATATCACCACCCAGCAATACTCCTATATTGTGGCGGCATACTCTGCCTGCTACACCGTCATGCAGCCTGTCGCAGGTTACGTTCTTGACTTACTGGGCACCAAAGTGGGCTACGCGGTGTTTGCTGTGCTGTGGGCGATCTTTTGCGCCGCGACGGCGCTGGCGGGAAGCTGGGGCGGTCTGGCCCTGGCGCGCGGCGCAGTGGGTGCCGCAGAAGCCGCGATGATCCCTGCCGGGCTAAAAGCCAGTAGCGAATGGTTTCCGGCGAAAGAACGCTCGGTAGCGGTGGGCTATTTTAACGTCGGCTCCTCCATCGGCGCGATGCTGGCACCTCCCCTGGTGGTCTGGGCGATTGTTGCGCACAGCTGGCAGATGGCCTTTATTATCGCGGGCGTACTGAGCATGATTTGGGCGCTATGCTGGCTGGTGTTTTATAAGCATCCCAAGCAGCAGAAAAAGCTGAGTGACGAAGAGCGCCACTACATTATTTCGGGTCAGGAGCTGCAGCATCAAACCGGCAACACCACCAAAATGTCGGCCCTGCAGATCCTGCGCAATCGCCAGTTCTGGGGCATCGCCCTGCCACGCTTTCTGGCTGAACCGGCATGGGGAACGTTCAACGCCTGGATTCCGCTGTTTATGTTTAAAGTTTACGGCTTTAACCTGAAAGAGATCGCGCTGTTCGCCTGGATGCCCATGCTGTTTGCCGACTTTGGTTGTATCCTGGGCGGTTACTTGCCCCCGCTGTTTCAGCGCTGGTTTGGGGTCAACCTGATTGTGTCACGTAAGATGGTGGTCACCATGGGCGCAATCTTAATGATCGGCCCGGGCACCATTGGTTTATTTACCAGCCCTTATATTGCTATCGCGCTGCTGTGCGTAGGCGGCTTTGCCCACCAGGCGCTGTCTGGTGCGTTGATTACCCTGTCTTCCGATGTATTTGGTCGTAACGAAGTTGCCACGGCGAACGGCCTGACCGGGATGGCGGCCTGGACAGCCAGCACCCTGTTTGCGCTGGTCGTCGGTGCGTTGGCCGATACATTAGGCTTTAGCCCACTGTTTGCCGCCCTGGCCGTGTTCGACTTGCTCGGTGCCGTGGTGATCTGGACAGTGTTAAAAAATAAACCCATTTCTGAACTGCAGACCGCCCCTTCCCCTTCTCAGGCTGCGCCGATACGTAGCTGATCCTGAGGGCTGGCCCGTGCCAGCCCTTTTCTTCTCTTGCCGCAAAGTGGTATAACAACTTATCTGCTCGTTACTTTGGATTGCCTCATGGACCTCACTGAATCTCGTCGACTTTATCAACAGCTGGCCAGCGAGTTAAAACGCCGCATTGAAAACGGGGTTTACCAGGTGGGAGAGAAACTGCCCGCAGAGCGCCTGATCGCTGAAGAAATGGAAGTCAGCCGCACGGTGGTGCGCGAAGCCATCATCATGCTGGAGGTTGAAGGCTACGTTGAGGTGCGCAAAGGCTCGGGCATTCACGTGATTTCCAGCCAGCAGCAAAACCGGGTCGCCGAAAGCAGCAGCCAGCTAGAGTTTGCCGCCTTTGGCCCGTTTGAACTGTTGCAGGCGCGCCAGCTTATTGAAAGTAACGTTGCCGAGTTCGCAGCAACCCAGGTGACACGTCAGGATATTGTCGATTTAATGGCGATTCAGGAGAAAGCGCGACAGGAGGACCATTTCAGGGACTCTGAATGGGATATGAGGTTTCACGTTCGTATTGCTCAGTCGACGCAAAACAGCGCCCTGGCCGCGATTGTCGAGAAGATGTGGCTGCACCGTTTACACAACCCTTACTGGCTTAAGCTGCATGAGCATATCGATCAGCGCAGTATCGTAAGCTGGTGCGACGATCACGATCAGATTCTTAAAGCATTAATCCGCAAAGATCCCGCCGCCAGTAAGCTGGCAATGTGGCAACATCTCGAAAATACTAAGCAGATGTTATTTAACGCCACCGCCGACGATTTTGAGTTCAATGTTGACCGCTACATGTTCAGTGAAAATCCGGTTGTCCTTCCGGATGCAGATACGATTCAGCGTTAATTTGACTGAAAAACAGTCAGTTAATCTGCAATAGTGTCAGGACATGTAAAACTCCTTTTTACATCGAGATACAGAGGGTAAAACTCCTGTTCGTTTAGGAGTAGTTCTGTCTCCGAAGCTTGATTTTTGTTACAGTTATCATCCTTTTCTTACCTTTTGCGATAAGGGCTTATCAAATCGCTGATTTAACAATCAGTTCTGGAAGGATCCAGAAACGCTTGCTCAGACTACGCTCTCAGAATCGATAAAAAATGTCAGTCTGCGCTGAGGTCCCTGTGGGACATGTTCAACGATGATGTTCGGGAATGATTGATGGAAATTTTGCAAGCGCTGCTGCATGCCTTGTGGCAACAGGATTATGAAACGCTTTCCGATCCAACACTGGTGTGGGCAATTTACGGCGTCTTATTTATGATCCTTTTTCTGGAAAACGGCTTATTGCCTGCCGCTTTCCTGCCCGGTGACAGCCTGCTGATTCTGGTGGGCGTGCTGATTGCCAAAGGAACCATGAGTTTTCCGCTGACCATTCTGGTCCTCACCACCGGCGCCAGCCTGGGTTGCTGGGTGAGCTATATTCAGGGCCGCTGGCTGGGGAACACGCCGACGGTGCAAAACTGGCTATCACACCTTCCTGCCCGCTATCATCAGCGTGCACATAATCTGTTTCACCGTCACGGCTTATCGGCACTGCTCATTGGCCGTTTCATTGCTTTCGTGCGTACGCTGCTGCCCACAATTGCGGGCCTTTCCGGTTTAAGCAACGCCCGTTTCCAGTTTTTTAACTGGATGAGTGGCTTTCTGTGGGTCGTCATTCTCACGGTTCTGGGCTTTGCCTTAGGCAAAACGCCGATCTTCCGCCGCTACGAAGATGAACTGATGTTTTTCCTGATGATGCTGCCGCTGGTGTTGCTGGTGATTGGGCTGATGGGCTCGCTGATTGTGCTGTGGCGTAAACGCCGCGCAAACCAGCGTGGTGAGGGCTCATGAAACCTTTACACGCTTTTCCTAAACGCTGGCTTCCCTGGTTAATTGGCGGGGCATTTGCGCTGGTAGCGGTCAGCATGATGCCCAGCCTGATGCGCCATGAAAACGTGGTACAGATTCGCGTTTCGCACGCGGGTGCCCCGATGCCCGATGGCTTCTATCTCTATCAGCAGCTGAGCGCCCAGGGTATTCGAATCAAAAGCATCACGCCCTCAGGGGATGCGTTGATTATTCATTTTGACAACGAAGAGCAAAGCCTCGCCGCGCAGAAAGTTCTGCGTCGATTGCTGCCGGACGGGTTTATCGTCGCGCAACACGACCAGGCGGCTCACCTTTCACTTGCTTAATTCGTCGCCCTTCTTAAACGCTTAGCGCACTTTCAGGCTGTGCTAAGCGTTTCTCTGTATATCGGTGATCTTTGGACTTTTTCCACCTGATGTCTATGCTTAAACTAAGGCGGGTTATCAGCGCACTGCGCAGGGTTCTTGCAGTGCGCTGAATTAAGTCAGGCAACAATGGAAGGTACAAAGCCGAATGAAACATACGTTACTACTGGGAATCACGCTGTTTTCTCTTTCAGGCTCCCTGATGGCGGCACAGTCGCTGTGTCAGCAAAAAGAGCAGGACATTCAGCGTGAAATCGAGATGGCTCAGAAGCACAACAATCAGCGCCGTGTGAACGGTCTGGAGCGCGCCCTTACCGAGGTGCGCGCGGGATGTACTGATAAAAAGCTTAAAGCCTCGCATCTGGAAAAAATCAACGCTCAGAAAGAGAAAGTGGCTGAGCGTGAGCGCGAACTCAAGGAAGAGCGCGACGAAGGTCATGACAAGGACAAGATTGCAAAACGCGAACGCAAGCTGGAAGAAGCACGCCAGGAGCTTAAGAAGTTACAGGCGGAGCCCTATTAATCGGATTCAATCTACTGATGTTAAAGGAGTATTTTATGTCTAAAGACACATCATCGGAATATTTGCGTGCTGAATTGAAAAACCTGGCGGATACGCTGGAAGAAGTCCTGAGCAGCGGGACTGAAAAGTCCAAAGGTGAACTGGACAAGCTCCGTCACAAAGCGCGCGTTGCGCTGGACAGCTCTCGTGAGCGTTTAGGTGAATCGGGTGAGCGCCTGGCGGCGACCACGCGCGAAGCGGCGCAGAAAGCAGATGGTTATGTGCGTGATAATCCATGGCATGGCGTGGGTATCGGTGCCGCCATCGGCGTTGCCATCGGTATGCTGATCTCGCGTCGTTAATCATGACGGATTCACAGCAGAACCACGGACCGGCCAAAGGGGTCATCAATATTGGTCAGCGTATCGTCACCACGCTGGTTGGTATGGTCGAAACACGCGTTCGTCTTGCAGTGGTAGAGCTGGAAGAAGAGAAGGCCAATATCATCCAGATGCTGTTGATGCTTGGCCTGACCATGCTGTTCACGGCTTTTGGCCTGATGAGCCTGATGGTGCTGATTATCTGGGCAGTTGATGCGCAGTATCGTTTAATGGCTATTGCCATCACCACTGGCGTGCTGTTCTTGCTGGCGTTGATCTTTGGGCTATGGACACTGCGTAAATCACGTCAGTCAACCCTGCTGCGCCACACGCGCAAGGAACTGGCTAACGATCGTGATCTGCTTGAGGATAACCGGTAATGAGCCGCCGCGAGCGTGAAGCGCGTATCGATGAATTGCTGAAACAGGTTCAGCAGCAGCGTCTGGACCTGAGTGCCGCGCGGCGTAGCTGGCTGGAGATCACCGCGCCCTACGATCGTGGCTGGTTTACGTTTTTGAGTCTGAAACGCTATCTGGCCATTGGCAGTAGTGCATTAGCTATCTATTCCATTCGCAGTCCTAATCGCCTGCTACGCTGGGCGAAACGGGGCTTTGGCCTGTGGAGTACCTGGCGCATGGTTAAATCAGCCCTTCCCCCGCGTTGAATCCCCAAAGCCAGTCCAGTGCGACTGGCTTTTTCTTTTTTCAGTTTTACTGAATAACATCGACAGTTTATATCGCTTACAACTGTCACTTCGCGCGACTATCATCTCCAACTATCAGCCCGGCCAATTGCAACCATGCAGTTAACGGGAATATTCACCGCGGGCATCGCTGCCTTGCAAACTTTTAGCGTTGGAGTAGATGATGAAAAAATTCGAAGACAGTGGTTTGTTAGCCGCCCGTATCCTGATGACTATCCTGTTTATTACTGCAGGCTGGGGCAAAATCACCGGTTACGCTGGCACTCAGCACTATATGGAAGCCATGGGCGTGCCCGGCTTCATGCTGCCGCTGGTTATTCTGCTGGAGTTTGGCGGCGGCCTGGCCATCATGTTTGGCTTCCTGACCCGTTTTACCGCGCTGTTTACCGCTGGCTTTACGATTCTGACCGCGTTTCTGTTTCACAGTAACTTCGCCGAGGGCGTGAACCAGCTGATGTTCATGAAGAACCTGTCTATCGCTGGTGGTTTCCTGGTGTTAGGTCTGGTAGGTCCGGGTGCGTACAGTATCGATCGCCTGATCAGCAAAAAACCTCAGGGTGCTCTGGCGCGCTAACTGACGCCTGACTACACCGCTTTTCTGACGCACCGGTTGCTTTCTGCCGGTGCGTTTTGCTTTTATGAGCAAAATCCTTTGCCGGGCGGTTTGAAGCGATCATGTCCTACCATCCCGCAGAGCCCCAGGCCCACCCGGTGCTTAAGGTAAGCCTAATCTAGTCATGGAAATATAGCGTTCCGTCCCTCTTCTTTTTGGCAACGCTATGAAAGTATCTTATGGTCAGTGGCTTCCCCATCACGATGCACCCTTTTTTCGACGGCTTCATCTTTTGGTCGCCGTGCTGATCCTTTCGCAGATCATCAATTCCAATTTCACCGCACGTGAAGCGCTCGGCGAGCACAGCCTGGAGACGCTGATAACCTGGCTACATATACTCTCAGGACTGTTGCTGATCGCTGCAGGCGTTATCATGCTCATCTGGATGCTGGTTCAGCGAGGTTTTCGCTGGTACTTCGCCTGGCTCACGCTGGATTTTCGGGGTATTCGAAACGATGTCGTACAGCTGACCGGCCTGAAACTCCCACAGGCACATGGCGGTGGCATAGCCGCGACGGTGCAGGGCCTGGGGGTTATCGCGTTGATCGCCGTCGCCTGTTCTGGTGGGCTATGGTTTTTATTTAACAGTACGTCGCTCGCCACGCCTGATTTGACGCGTTGGGTATTGCACTGGCATAAATTCCTGACCACCTTTGTAGAGATTTATTTTTACAGCCATGGCGCGATGGGCGTGCTTCATATCCTGCTATCCCGCTATGAAAAATAGCAAAGGGCACGCATGCAGGCTGTTGCCCTCCTGATTAAACGAATCGCTTATCACTGGAAGACCCGATGCTACATAGTGAATCGCATAAAATTGAACACGCCGGATGGCTACGGGCTGCCGTATTGGGCGCGAATGATGGCATCGTTTCGACCGCCAGCCTGCTGGCCGGCGTCGTTTCTGCCAGCAGCAGTCATCACAATGTTTTGCTCGCCGGGCTGGCAGGTATTGTTGGAGGCGCAATGTCGATGGCGACGGGAGAATACGTCTCGGTGTCCTCGCAGTCAGATACTGAAAAAGCTTCTCTGCGGCAGGAGAAAGCTGAACTCGAGGCCGATTTTGCGGCTGAAACGGTGGAGCTGTCAGCCATATACAGGGCGCGTGGCCTGTCGCCCGAGCTGGCTCGTCAGGTCGCAGAACAGTTGATGGCCCATGATGCCTTAGCCGCTCATGCCAGAGATGAGCTGGGCATCACCGATTTCAGCAGTGCCAAACCCCTTCAGGCCGCTCTGTTTTCTGCGGTCAGTTTTGCCTCAGGCAGTATTTTACCCTTCGCCGTTGCCATGCTGATCACCGGCCCCTTCGCCTTGCCCGCCATTGCGGTCTCGGCGCTCCTGGCATTGACGCTTCTGGGCGCGACGGCGGCCAAAGCCGGTGATGCGCCGGTCAGGAAAAGCGTCACGCGCATTTGCTTCTGGAGCCTGCTGGCGATGACGCTGTCTGCATCAGTCGGCTATCTTTCAGGTATGGCGCTTGGCTGACGCGCTTACTGGGTAAGGATGCATCTGCCGCCCTCAGCGCGCCAGATGCTGCCCGACAATCAGCCCGAGCTGGCCTGCCAGCGTCGTGCCCGTGACAGATTCGCCGCCCGCAGACTGCCCCTGCAGAATTTCAAGTTGTCCCTGCCCACAGCCAATAACCAGCGGTGTAACTGAAACAACTTCACCCGGCTGGCTGGCTTTACGCGCATCAATAACGCGGGTTTGCCAGACGGTAAATCGCTGTGAGTCTGCCAATGTAAAAGCGCCGGGCCAGGGAAACGCCAGCGCCCGAACAAGGTTATGGATATCGCGGGCGGGCGCCTGCCAGTGAATTTGGCCATCTTCCGGCTTACGGCTGCCAAAACAGCTTGCTGCACGCTCGTCCTGAGGGGTTTCGGTAAGCTCGCCCGCCACCAGCGCATCAAGCCAGGTCGGTAGCATTTGCGCCGTGGTCGCAACCAGTCGGGTATGCAGTGCCAGGGCATTGTCCTGTGGATGAATTTCAACGGCCTTCTGCGCCAGAATCGGGCCGGCATCAGGACGTTTAATCATGCGGTGCAGGGTCACACCGGTTTGCGTCTCGCCTTTAATAATTACCCAATTGAGATGGGCACGGCCCCGATAAGCCGGCAGCAAGGCGGCATGCACGTTATAGGCCCCTTTTTTAACAGAGGAGAGGATGGCTTCGCTGAGAACCTGACGGTAAGAGAAGCAGAACAGATAATCTGCCTCAAGGCTGGCTATGCGGGCTTGCCATTCGGCGGTATTGACATCCTCGGTGATAAAAACCGGGATGTTGTGGCGCTCAGCCAGGCGGGCGACGGAGCCGTAAAACTGCGCGCCGGACGCGGGATCTGCATGGGTAAACAGGGCACTAACCGTGAATCCGGCATCCATTAACGCCTTCAGGCCGGTACAGGCCATTTCGTGATAACCAAAGAGTACCGCTTTCATTCCGCTTTCCTTCATCTTTTTTTCGCCTGATCCTGCGGGACGGGCGTGATGGACGGCTTGTTCGTTACAGGCCGTAGACAGCCCCATGATAAGGCATTCTTAGCCCGATTACGCCTCTGGCCCGTTCGCCGTATAGCGCGCATTTATGCGGGTGGGCGAAATGTTTGGCAACGCACGTGGTGCGCTGTCGAAGTTATCCATAACCGCCTATGGTTAAAGTCGGAAATATTCTTTTTATCGTTTGTACGGGAGACAAGATGGGTCAGCTAATTGATGGTGTCTGGCATGACACCTGGTATGACACGAAATCAACCGGTGGGCGCTTTAAGCGTTCGGAATCCGCATGGCGTAACTGGGTTACGCCCGACGGTAGCGCAGGACTGAGCGGCAAAGCCGGATTTACGGCGGAACGCGATCGCTATCACCTCTACGTGTCGCTTGCCTGCCCGTGGGCGCACCGCACCCTGCTGATGCGTCAGCTTAAAGGTCTGGACAGCATGATTGATGTCTCGGTGGTGCATCCGCTGATGCTGGAAAACGGCTGGACGTTTGATGACAGTTTTCCGGATGCAACTGGCGATAAACTGCACCAAAATGAATTTCTTTATCAGCTCTATCTCCATGCGGATGCCGACTACAGCGGGCGTGTCACCGTGCCCGTGTTATGGGACAAACAGCAGAACACCATCGTCAGCAATGAGTCTGCCGATATTATTCGCATGTTTAACAGCGCGTTCGATGCAGTCGGGGCGCGGGCGGGGGATTACTATCCGGCTGACCTGCGAGAGAAGATTGATGCGCTCAATGGCTGGATTTACGACACCATTAACAACGGCGTGTACAAAGCCGGTTTTGCCACCTCTCAGTCCGCTTACGATGAAGCCGTAACCGCCCTGTTCCACTCACTGTCGCGGGTAGAGCAGATCTTGGGTCAGCATCGCTATCTGGCTGGCGACAGGTTAACCGAGGCCGATTTACGCTTATGGACCACGCTGGTGCGTTTTGATCCGGTTTACGTCACCCATTTTAAATGCGATCGCCACCGTATCAGCGACTATCTGAACCTGAGCGGTTTCCTGCGCGACATTTATCAGATGCCGGGTATCGCCGACACAGTAAACCTGCCTCACATTCGTCATCACTACTACTGCAGCCATAAAACCATCAACCCGCACGGGGTGATCTCTGTCGGCCCGGCCTTTGACTGGGATGCGCCGCACGGCCGCGGTTAACAACAGAACACCGCATTGAATTGGATGTGAAAAGACCTGACGTGCGCTGGCTAACAGCATACGTCAGGTCAAACAGGACTGAATGACGGTCAGAAAAACTTATAAGCGATATTTAAAATGGTGAGTAAGCCAATCGCGCTGACAAAAACGTTGTCAGCCCGGCCTTTGTATTTTGCCAGCGCAGGGACTTTGCTGATGGCATACATGGGTAACAGGCAGAGCAGCGAGGCGATAATCGGCGCGCCCATCGCCTCAATCAGGTCGAGAATATTGGGGTTAAGGTAAGCCACCAGCCAGGTCGAGCCCATAATAAAGACCATGCTCAGCGTATTCAGCTTACGGCTGGACACAGCGTCTTTATCGCCCTTATAGCGAAATTTGATAATCAATCCGTTTAACCCTTCCAGCGTGCCCAGATAGTGCCCAAAGAAGGATTTGAAAATAGCGACCAGAGCAATCACCGAGGCGCTGTATTCCAGTACCGTAGAGAAGGTGGACTTCTCACCCGACAGGGCGGAAAAGTGATTCGCCAGGTAGGAGAGCACAGGGATATTTTGAGCCTTCGCGTCCGCCATATCCTGCGGTGATAAGGTAAACAGACAGCTAAAGGCAAAGAACATCACTACCGCCACCATCAGTATGCTGGCGCGGGAGATGATCTGGCTGCACTTGTTTTCGGTATAGGTCCGGCCCATTTCCGGCTCGTATTCTTCCCGCTTTGACACCACAAAAGAAGAAACAATCGGCGAAAAATTGAATGAGAACACCATAATAGAAATGCCTAACCACACGGTAACCAGAATGCCATCGTGCCCGGTCAGGGCAATATCCCTCAGGTTGACCTGGTCGATTACAGCGGAATTCCAGTAGGGGATTAACGACAGTGAAATCAGCACCAGGCTGGCGATAAACGGAAACACCAGCCAGCTCATCACCTTTACCATCAGGTCTTTACCAAACCAGATCACAAAAGCCATCAACAGCAGCAGCAACAGCGCCACCACGCCGCGATTGAGGGCCGGCAGCAGTAGCTGATATTGCCAGAACGCCATGAAGGTATTGGTGATGGTGACGCCATAAATCCATAGCAGCGGGCAAATCGCGAAAAAGTAGAGAAAAGTAATGACCACCCCGCCCGTTTTTCCGAAATGCTCTTCTACCGTTTCGGTAATATTGCCCGATACGTTACTGCCGGACAGGCAAAGGCGAGCCAGTGCCCGATGACAGTAAAACGCGATGGGCCAGGCCAGCACCAGCATGATCAAGATAGGGATCAGCCCACCGTAACCGGCCCGAATAGGAAAGAAAAGCACGCCGGCGCCAATGGCTGTGCCAAACAGTCCGAGTGTCCATGTGGTATCGGACTTACGCCAGGTTGAGGTTTTTTCCTGGTTGAGAATATTTTCAGAATTACTCATAACTTATCCTTTATGCGTCAGCAAAACCCGTAATCTGGGAAACCCGGGACAAATCAATATTGCCGCCTGAGATAATGCACACCGTTTTCCGCCCCTGAATGTAGTGGTCGACTTTGCCGCTCAGTAACGCGGCGCATGCCAGCGCGCCGGCACCTTCTGTGACCACTTTGTTTCGCTGAATCAATGCAATCATACTTTTACGAATGTCGTCTTCACTCACTAACACCATCTCATCGACCAATTCTCTCACAATCGCGAAGGTGAGATCGCCCGGACGGGCGACATCGCAGCCGTCCGCAAGGGTGCCGGTAAGACGATGGCGCGTAATGGTATCAGCAAAAAAGGAGGCTGCCATACCGTGAACGTTTTCAGACTGCACGCCGATGACGGTAATCGTGGGATTAATGGACTTGATCGCCGTGGCAATCCCGGCAATGAGCCCGCCGCCGCCTACGGGAACGATGACGTTATCGACATCAAAGAGATCCTCAAGAATTTCCAGACCGATGGTGCCCTGTCCGGCAATGATTTTCACATCATCATAAGGCGGGATAAATATGCGGCCTTCGCTGGCCACAATGTCTTCCACTTTGGTTAGCGTGTCATTAAAGTTTTCACCATAAATGACCACCTCCGCGGAGTAATCGCGCGTCGCCGCTTCTTTGGATTTTGGCGCACCCGCAGGCATGACCACTTTGCCGTTAATATGCAGCATGGCGCACGACAGTGAAACGCCCTGCGCATGGTTACCCGCTGAGCAGGCGACAACGCCCTGACGTTTTTCTTTCTCCGTCAATGAGCTCATTTTATTGAATGCACCACGAATCTTAAAAGAACCCGTTCGCTGCATATTTTCAAATTTAAGGAATATTTCTCCGTCGCAGCGCTCGCTGAGATAGTTTGAACGTGGCATGCCGGTTTTATAAACTTTCCCTGTGAGTCTCTCTCTGGCAGCATAAATTTCATCAAGGCTAACGGGAAGGTTTTTATGGATATTCATATCGACTCCTTTTTCAGGCAGGGTTTATTCAGCAAAATTCCCCGAAGAGAAATGCGATCGTATAAAAGCTGAAAAAAAGTAATGAACTTACCGTTTTCGCTTCGCAGCATGCTGTAACAGCATGAGCTTACGCAGTTGATTTAAAAAGAAACGGGCAGCGAGAGGATAGGAAAAGGATGGCGATAAAACAGCGTATTGTGTGGAAGAAACTGTATTACTGACGGAAGGGATAAAACGTATTCTTGCAGAAGAGAGGGGGTTAAAGCGATTCGTTAATAGGGGGCGAACAGTGCGCTGATACAGTGTTAGCCGGGGCGTTCGTCGTTGCGTATACCTGTGCATGATGTCATTCCTTTACGTCGCCTTTATCCGCTACGAATCTTAATCATCATAAAAAAATGGGATTGTGCTGTTTCTCACACTTCACTCTTTTCTTATGAGAACCAATGCTTTTATTTATACTGACTTTGTGCAGATCAATAAAATATCTTTTTTTCACTTAAGAATATTTCGCCGAAAAAAGCAGAGCGATGAAACAGCCGTTAACAGAACAAGGATAAGGGAAGACAATCATGCTATTTAAGACGGGCTTAGCCGGGAAAGGGGGAAGGTCATTATTATCCCTGAAACGCTGAAGATAACGCATCCAATAAAATTTCAATGCGCGACGTTTGCCGATGAGTCGCGTTAAAAGATTAACGCCCATCTGTTCAATGGGCGTTATTTAAAAATTATTTCGTTTCGCACGCGACGGGCCAGGGCTTCGCAGGGGAGTTGAACGGATGGTACTGGTAGCACCAGGTTTCCGACACCACCTTGTCTTGTGCTTTCAAATAGAGCTTAAGCTCTACCGGATCGCCTTCGCCGGCGACCAAATCAAACTGCGCCAGCCAGTTGCCTGAATCGTCCGGCAATTTAGACACGAGCACGTTCTCAAAAGTACCACGCGATGCAGAAAGCACGGCTTCGGGGGAAACGCCTGACGGCAGATGATTAAGCACATCGCCACGGAACTCGACGGCAAACTTACGGCTGTCATGCGGACGATCGGAACCCGGCACACCGCCCCGCCCCAGTCGTGTTGCCCCGCAACGCGCCAGAGGAGAGGGATAGGGCTCATCGGCCAGCCAGTGCAGACGATAATGGAAATGATGCTGATCGCCCGCTTTCGCTGGCGCATCCGGTACCCACATGGCGACGATATTGTCGTAGATTTCATCGTCAGTCGGGATTTCCATCAGTTGAACTGAGCCTTTGCCCCATTCCCCTCGCGGTTCCACCCACAGATCGGGACGTTTCTCGTAGTGCGCAGCGTCCAGATAGCTGTCGAAATCCCGATCTTTCTGCAGTAAACCAAAGCCGCGCGGGTTCTCATCATGAAAACTGGACGTGACCACGCGTAATGGGTTGTTCAACGGCCGCCAAATATGTTCGCCGCTGCCGGTCCACATCGCCAGACCATCGGAGTCATGCACTTCCGGGCGCCAGTCTGTCGCCGCCCCTTTAACCGTTTTTGAGAACCAGTACATGGAGGTCAGAGGCGCGATACCGAAACGCTGAATGTCCTTGCGCAGGAAAAGCGTACATTCGACATCCTGTATAACCCCTTTACCGCGCTGCAGGATAAATTTGTAGGCGCCCGTGATACTCGGCCCGTTGAGTAGCGCATAGACCGTGAGATGTTTGCTATCGTCTTTCGGCGCTTCAAACCAGAAATCCGTAAAGTCAGGGAACTCTTCATCGACACCCGGCTGAACGGTATTCAGCGCAATACCGCGCGCGGATAAACCAAACTGACCCAGCTCGCCGATGGCGCGGAAATAAGACGCGCCCATAAAGGATATCCAGTCATTTTGTGGATTGGTTTTTAGCGTGTCCTGGCTGGCCAGCACTCTGAAACCTGAGAATACGTTACCTTTCAGCGCCGGCAACGTAACGTTTTTATCCGTCGTGGTGAAGTAGTCAATATTTTGAATAATTTCACGCGCGGCGTTATTTTCCACGACGTGCATTTTCACCGGCATACGGTGTAAACCGTTTACCATGAAAAAGGTAACAGGAAACCGTCCGGCATTTTTAAACAGCGCATAGTCCGGCTTGTAGACGGTTTTCATGTAGGCGTCATAGGTTATGTTGGATAACAATGACGGGTCGAATGAGGTGGGTTTTTCATAGGGTTTGGCTGCCAGGGCTTTGGCCTGGGAAATCAAGGTTTCAAAGTTAAATGCTTCGCTGTTACCTAACTTGAGAACGCCTGCTGCGATAGCGCCGGGAGAAATGCCTAATGCAGATAAGGCAGCAAACGCCCCGGAATAAGTCAGTAAAGTCCTTCTTGTAACCATGATCCACCTGTTTTTTTAATCTTCATTCAATGAATTCGCGCCCAATGGGGCAAAACGTAAAATAATGACGTGTGGCAAGCTGCCTTCAACTATAGACGAGAGAAACCGTTGCCTCCCAAACAGATGGCAAGCCATCATCTGACACATCGGATGAGCCTATAGTGCATTGGAAAGAAAATGGATGGGATTTGCCTGAGAAACAAAGCCTCTGGCAACGCGGCCCATTTTTCTTGCCAGATCAGGAGAGTGAATCGCGTTTCCTCTCAGGGTCGCCAGCGCGGAAGCGCCCTGACCGGCTAACGCCACATTGTTTTACGACGGTATCGGGCAACGCCCTTCATCGCGCTGGCCAGCCCGCGTCAGCAAGGAGCCGTGGCCTGCTGCCGATATCCCCGCATCTGGTGGCGGCAGCGACGCCTGCTTTGCCGCGCCATAAAGCAAAAACCCCGCTTGCGCGGGGTTTGCATTAAGAAGTCGAAACTGACCGATAAGCCGGGTTCTGTCGTGGACAGTCATTCATCTAGGCCAGCAATCGCTCACTGGCTCAAGCAGCCTACCCGGGTTCAGTACGGGCCGTACCATGTGAACCCCTATTTGGCCTTGCTCCGGGTGGAGTTTACCGTGCCACGGACTGTTACCAGCCGCGCGGTGCGCTCTTACCGCACCCTTTCACCCTTACCTGATCCCATTACTGGGCCATCGGCGGTTTGCTCTCTGTTGCACTGGTCGTGGGTTTCCCCCCCAGGCGTTACCTGGCACCCTGCCCTATGGAGCCCGGACTTTCCTCCCCTCCGCCCGTCTCCTTCAGAGAAGGACGACGACGAAGCGGCGACTGTCTGGTCAGCTTCGGCGCGCATTATAGAGGGTTTAGCCCGCGCTGTCACGCCCGGCGCGCAGGCAACTCAACAGGCTCAGGCCTGCTGCTCAAGCGCATGTTTATAGAGCGCATTCTTTTTCACACCGTGTATCTCAGCCGTGAGCGCCGCCGCCTTTTTCAACGGCAGTTCCTGCTGCAACAACGCCAGCGTGCGCAGTGCATCTGCGGGTAATGCCTCTTCGTCAGGATGATGGCCTTCAACGATGAGCACCATCTCACCTTTACGGCGATTTTCATCCTCTTTCACCCAGGCCAGGAGTTCCCCCACCGGTGCGCCATTCAGGTTTTCCCAGGTTTTGGTTAATTCGCGCGCCAGCACGACGTAACGGCCAGCCCCCAGCTCCGTGACCATATCCTGCAGGCTGTCCAGCAAACGGTGCGTGGATTCGTAAAAGATTAAGGTACGCGGCTCCTCGGCCAGCGCCCGAAGCGCATCACACCGCGCCTTTGTTTTGGCGGGTAGAAATCCTTCGTAACAGAAACGATCAGACGGCAATCCCGCTGCGCTTAATGCTGTTATCGCTGCGCAGGCACCCGGTAAAGGAACGATGCGAATACCGGCCTCACGGCAGCGGCGAACCAGGTGATAACCCGGATCGTTGATCAATGGCGTGCCAGCATCAGAAACCAGAGCTATGCTTTCTCCCTGTTGCAGCCTGGTTAGCAGGATTTCTGCTTTCTGCTGTTCGTTGTGGTCATGAAGTGCGAAGAGTCGCGCATTGATGGCGAAATGTTGTAGCAACAGTCCGGTATGACGTGTATCTTCCGCTGCGACCAGATCGACGCTGGAAAGTACCGCTAGCGCCCGCTGGGTAATGTCAGCCAAATTACCTATTGGGGTTGGCACGATGTAGAGCGTGCTGGCGGAAATGTCTGCCCGATCGAGTTGTTTCATTGTTTCATCCGAATTGCCGATTTAATATTGAGCATCTTGAAAAAAACATCACTGGATACAGTATGCTTCCTTCAAAAATCGTTCGTCATAAAGCAGGACGCTTTGTGCCTGTCCTTCTTGCTGGTCTGATTTTAGCCGCGTGTAGTGGCCAGGGCCCGAAAAGCCAGTCCGTAGACATCCAGGCACCCGTTACTAATAATTCCGCCTACTATCTGCAGCAGGTGCAGCAAAGCAGCGATGATAGCAAGACCGACTGGCAATTACTCGCAATCCGCGCCCTGTTGAAAGAAGGAAAATATCCGCAGGCTGCTCAGGCGATCGGCGAACTGCCTAATCAGCTTTCTGATAAACAGCAGCAAGAATTACTGCTGCTGAAAGCCCAGTCTCTGGTTGCTCAGCAAAAGATTGCCGATGCCCAACCGATATTGAGTCAGGTGAAAACCAGCGAGCTGTCTCAGGATCAGCTGGCGCGCTACTACGGTTTACAGATTGCCAGCGCACAGGGTAAAACCTCGCTGGCCCTGCTCCGCGCCTATATTGCTCAGGAGCCGTTGCTGAAAGGCAATGAACGCCAGCAGAATATCGATGCCACCTGGCAGGCGCTGACCCAGCTGTCGCAGCAGGATATGAATTCGCTGGTGATCAATGCCGACGAAAACATTCTGCAGGGCTGGCTGGATCTGCTCACGGCGTGGCATGCCAACGCCCAGGATGCCAACATGCTGAAGTCAGCTATTAAAGACTGGCAGACGCGCTATCCCGACAACCCTGCTGCAAAAACCTTACCGACCCAGCTGAGTCAGGTGCAGAACTTTACCAAAGCGTCCACCAGCACTATCGCGCTGCTGCTGCCGCTGAACGGTCAGGCTCAGATGTTCGCCAGCGCTATCCAGAAAGGCTTTAACGACGCGAAGAACGGCACCCTCGTTACCGCGCCTCAGGCGACGCCGGGCAGCGCCCAGGATCCTATCGCGATAAATCAGCAGCAGCCTGCGGACGCGAATGCGGTCGTCAGCCCGTCAGCTAACCCGGCGGCTGCACAGCAGAGCGGCACGGCGCAGCAACCGGCAACGACGCAACAGCAGCCTCAGCAACAGCCGGCCGCCGAACCCGCCAGCAATGCGCAGGTGAAGGTTTACGACACCAGCAGTCAGCCCATCGCGCAGGTGATGCAGCAGGCCCAACAGGATGGTGCCACGCTCGTTGTTGGACCGCTGTTGAAAAACAACGTTGAAACGGTCGCGAACAGCCAGACACCGCTGAATGTCCTGGCGCTGAACGAGCCAGAGCAAATCCAGAACCATCCGAATATGTGCTATTTTGCGCTGTCGCCTGAAGATGAAGCGCGCGATGCGGCGCATCATATCTGGGACCAGGGCAAACGCCAGCCGCTGCTGTTAGTACCTCGCAACGGCCTGGGCGATCGCGTAACGGCGGCCTTTACGAAAGAGTGGCAGTCACTGGGCGGCGGCACCGTGCTCCAGCAGCGCTTTGGTTCTGTTTCAGAACTCAAGCAGGGCATCAATAGCGGTGCAGGCATCAGCATGAGCGGTACGCCCGTGGTTATGCCCTCGTCTTCTCAGCCGCAAAGCGTTTCCGTTGCGGGCCTGAACATTCCGGCACCGCAAACCAGCGCCCCGGCCGCCAGCAGTGGCGGAGCCATTGATGCCGCTTATATCGTCTCGACTCAGGATGAACTGCAACTGATCAAACCGATGATCAGCATGCGCACCGGTAGCCGCAGCAACGTTGCGCTCTACGCCAGTTCGCGCAGCGCGCAGGCGGGCGCAGGGCCGGATTTCCGTCTGGAAATGGAAGGGCTGCAGTTCAGCGATATCCCCCTGCTTTCCGGCGCAAATCCGGCGTTGATGCAGCAGGCCGCGAAGTCGTTCAATAACGATTACTCGCTGGTGCGTCTGTACGCGATGGGGATTGATGCGTGGACGCTGGCTAACCACTTTAACCAGATGCGTCAGGTGCCGGGCTTCTCGCTCGACGGCAATACCGGCAAGCTGAGCGCCACCGCTGATTGTGTGATCAACAGGAAGTTGACATGGAACCAGTATCGCCAGGGCAACATCGTACCGGCCAGCTAAACCGCCGTCGTACGGGTGCCGAGCACGAACAACTCGCCCGCCGCTATCTTGAGCGG
This sequence comes from Pantoea sp. V106_11, assembly GCF_029967885.1. Lineage (NCBI taxonomy): Bacteria > Pseudomonadati > Pseudomonadota > Gammaproteobacteria > Enterobacterales > Erwiniaceae > Pantoea > Pantoea sp. V106_11. Next base: position 72,837 of record NZ_JASCAK010000022.1, on the reverse strand, counting down.
GCGGGGTTAACATGGGTCGCCAGCAATGTTTATTATCGCGCAGGGGAACTAGACCTGATAATGCGAGACAACCAGTGTTGGGTGTTCGTCGAAGTGCGTTACCGGCGTAACGCACGCTTCGGCGGCAGTCTGGCCAGTATTACCCGACAGAAACAACACAAGCTGCTGCGTGCCGCCTCTCTGTGGCTGGCGCAACGCGGCGGCAGTTTTGAAACAGTGAATTGCCGTTTCGACATCATTGCCATTACCGGCACGGCGCTTGAATGGTTGCCGAATGCCTTTAATGCAGACGTTTAGAACCAGGTGGTCGTGTGCAGGAAAGAATTAAAGCGTGTTTTACCGAAAGTATTCAAACTCAAATCGCTGCTGCAGAGGCGTTACCCGATGCCATTTCGCGTGCAGCAATGACAATGGTGCAGTCGCTTCTCAACGGTAACAAAATACTGAGCTGTGGTAATGGTGCGTCATCCGCCAATGCTCAGCACTTTGCCGCCAGCATGATCAACCGCTTTGAAACCGAACGCCCCAGCCTGCCCGCGCTGGCCTTAAGTGCGGACAACGTCATGCTGACGGCGATCAGTAACGATCGTCTGCATGACGAGATTTACGCTAAGCAGGTGCGTGCACTGGGACAAACCGGTGACGTTCTGCTGGCAATCTCTACACGCGGGAATACACGGGACATCGTGAAGGCCGTCGAAGCCGCCGTCACGCGCGATATGACTATCGTTGCGCTTACCGGTTATGATGGGGGCGAATTAGCCGGATTGCTGGGACCGCAGGATGTGGAAATTCGTATTCCTTCACATCGTAGTGCTCGCATTCAGGAGATGCATATGTTAACACTCAACTGTTTGTGCGATCTGATTGATAACACCTTGTTTCCCCACCAGGAATGACGGAAGGAGCACCAATGAAAGCATTGAACGCTATAGCCATTGTTTTAACCGCCATGCTGCTGCAGGGCTGCGTCGCGGTGGTTGCCGGTAGCGCCGCTGTGGCGACCAAAACCGCCACCGATCCCCGCTCTGTCGGAACGCAGGTCGATGACGGCACGCTGGAATTACGCGTCAGCAACGCGCTGGCAAAAGATCAGCAAATCAAAACCGATGCTCGCGTCATTGCTACCGCCTATCAGGGTAAAGTCCTGCTAACCGGTCAGGCCCCAAGTCAGGAGATTGCCAACCGCGCGAAACAGATCACCATGGGCGTTGATGGCGCAACCGAAGTCTATAACGAGATTCGGATTGGGCCGAAAGTCAGCCTTGGCACCTCGTCGTCTGATACCTGGATCACCACCAAGATTCGCTCGCAGCTGTTGGGCAGCGATCAGGTGAAATCATCAAGCGTCAAAGTCACCACGGAAAACGGTGAAGTGTTCCTGCTGGGCCTGGTGACGCCAGAAGAAGCAAAAGCCGCCGCGGACATTGCCAGCCGGGTCAGCGGCGTGAAACACGTCACCACCGCGTTTACCATGGTGAAGTAATGCTGAGTTAACCCCAGGACAGCTGTCCGGGTTGTTACTGGCGCAGACAGAAAAGCCGCACCCTGTTGGGTTGCGGCTTTTTTTATTGCGGGTTTAGCCGTGACCGGGCCAGAGCCAACAAACGTTTTCCGGCTTGCCGCCCAGCATTATCGCGCCGCCCGAGGTTGTCTCCGCTGGCGGCGGCGTAACGAGAGAAGGCCTCAGACCGGAATATCGATCACCAGTGCGCGGGTCGGGGTTTTCGCTGACAGCCACAGCTGTTGCTCTTCCTGCAAAAATGCGCCATCGCCACAGCCCAGCTGTTCCTGATGAGCGCCCCCGGCCGAGGCCTCAAACGCGCCATGGATAGATTGCAGATAGGCGCGCGCGCCCTGAAGCGGCACCAGATGCTGCTCGCCTGCCGCCAGCTCAACCTGATGAATCCAGACCTGCTGACGCAACTGCAGGCTGCTGTCGCCGCCATCTGGTGAGGCCAGCAGTTGCGAACGCATGCCGCCCGACAACGTCATTTTCTGCATACGGGGATTTTCACGTTCCGGGCAGGCCGCCAGCCAGAGCTGCATACGGGTTAACGGGCGATCTTTACTCGGATTAAGTTCGCTGTAGCTCACGCCAGGCTGAGCGGAGAGCAGCAACGCCTCACCTTCACGCACGCTGATGTGATTGCCTTCGCTGTCCCGGTATTCCGCCTCACCCTGTAAAACGATATTCAGCACATCCACCTGAGGATAGGTGCGCGGCTGAAATGCCGCGCCGGGTGCCAGGACTTCCTGATTCAAAACGCGTAAGGAGGCATAACCCATTAATTTGGGATCGAAATAGTGGCCAAAAGAGAAGCTGTAGCGCGCCTGTAACCAACCGTAATCGGCCTGACCACAAGCGGATGCACTGCGTGTCGTAATCATTATGTACCTCCAGCATCCGTCGGCAAGAATCGACGACGGGAAATATGCCTTTATGGTAAAAGTCTGGACGCCGGATTGTTAGCCAGTTAATCTGCCGTGCATATTCAAATTTCCTGACAGAGAACCGGGATGGCCAAAGATCGTGCGTTAACCCTTGAAGCTTTACGTGTGATGGATGCTATCGATCGCCGCGGCAGCTTTGCCGCCGCCGCCGATGAACTGGGCCGCGTGCCCTCAGCGCTTAGCTACACCATGCAGAAACTGGAAGAAGAGCTGGATGTGGTGCTGTTTGACCGTTCGGGCCATCGGACGAAGTTCACCAATGTCGGAAGAATGTTACTGGAGCGCGGTCGGGTGTTGCTGGAGGCCGCCGACAAGCTCACGACCGATGCCGAGGCGCTGGCACGCGGCTGGGAAACCCAGCTGACTATCGTGACGGAAGCGTTAGTGCCCACCGATGCGCTGTTTCCGTTGGTCACGAAGCTGGCTGACAAAGCCAATACCCAGATCGCCATCATCACAGAAGTACTGGCTGGCGCCTGGGAGAGACTGGAACAGGGGCGGGCTGATATTGTCATTGCACCGGATATGCATTTTCGCGCCTCGACCGAAATAAACACCCGCAAACTTTACAGCATCATCAGCGTTTACGTTGCCAGCCCTGACCATCCAATACACAACGAACCCGAGCCGCTTTCAGAAGTCACCCGGGTAAAATATCGCGGCATTGCCGTGGCAGATACAGCCCGCGAACGTCCGGTTCTGACCGTGCAACTGCTGGACAAGCAACAGCGCCTGACCGTCAGTACGATGGATGACAAACGTCGCGCGCTCCTGGCCGGTTTAGGGGTCGCCACCATGCCTTATAACATGGTGGAGCAGGACATTGCAGAGGGCCGCTTGCGGGTGGTCAGCCCGGAGTATTCGCGTGAGGTCGATATCATCATGGCCTGGCGGCGTGACAGCATGGGTGAGGCAAAAGCCTGGTGCCTGCGCGAAATTCCTCGCCTGCTGGCCCGGAAAAACTCACCGACGCCGGGCGCCCATCCCTGAAGATTACAGCCGGCTCAGACAGTCCAGCGCGACGCTTTTAAAGCAGGCAAAGTCACTGCTGTCGCGCAATCGCGTCATCGCCCGCTCGCGCATAAAGGTCACGAACAGGTCATAGATAGCCATCGCTTCCTCATACTCGTTTTTGCTGATTGCCAGCAGGAAAATCACGTAAGCCGTGTCCTCGCCCCAGGGGATCCCCTGCGGGGCCAGCACGGTGTACACCACCGTTTTTTTCGCCATCAGCCCCAGCGAATGCGGAAGCGCAATCCCTTCGCCCAGCATGGTGCTGACAATGGCTTCACGCTCCTCAACGGAAGCATAAAACGCGTTGTCCACCACGCCTTCTGCCTCCAGCCGATCGCATAACAGCCGAAACAGCGCAGACTGACTCATCGGCCGATCGATGATGCAGAAATGGCGGGCATCAAAAAATTTCTCCAACATATAGGGCCGGGTGCGGTCCACCAGCACCAGCTTGCCTATCTGCTCCCGTTGAAATTCCGTCGGGAAAGGCGCGACCACGACAACCGGTTTCTCTTTTTCACTCAGCCGCGTAGTGGAAATCACAAAATCTTCTTCGATGCGCTGGCGGGCCTCATATTCACGCTGCGACAGGCACTGCGTCACCTGCAACTGGGGATAGTTGCGCATTAACATGGCTTCGATCATGCGGAGCGTCGACGTACCGCTGTCGCACACCAGCAGTACCTGAGGGCGACGCTGGTAACCCACGTTATAATGGCGCTCCAGCCCGACGCCGATATGAAGCACCAGAAAACCAATTTCATTTTCGCTAATCGTATAGGGCGAATATTTTCCCCAACTGGACACCGCCGCCAGCGTCACATCGTAGGCCATTGGATAGTGCTGCTTGATATTGCTTAATAACGGGTTAGGAATATGGATCTGATAACGCACGCGCGTGATCATCGTTTTAATATGGGTAAGCAGATCGGCACGGAGTTGAGGATCGTTCTGCAGATCGTAATAGTAGTGAGTGTTAATAAAGCTGAGCAGGTAGTTAACCAGCGCCTCCGCATCGTCAGCATTAATGGCGCTGGGGGCAACGTCCTGAATGCGTCGGGCGGCGATATTCACCCGCAGCCAGCTCTCTTCCGCCGGAGAAACCGGTTTAACGGTGAGCGGCCGCAGCGCATGGATCAGCGTCTGCGCAGACTCGCGCACGTCATCCCCGATCTCTTCCACCTGTGGATCGCTCAGCGGATAGCCTTCATTGATGCGACGTAGCGCCACCGCGCAGTAAAAACGCAAATAGCGCTCGCCTTCATCACTGAGGCGGATATTGTGCTGGGCAAGGCCGTTTTGCAGCAGCGGCTGAAGGGTTTCCAGCAGGCCGCTTTCCAGCGATTCGGGCACGATCAGCGGGCTGTCAGGCTGCTCCTGATCGATCTCAAACAGCAGATCGGTTAAGCAGGTGCGGATCGCCACTTCACTGCCAAACAGCTTCATGCCGTGATGGGGTTTGCTTTCGATACTCAACTGATAACGGCCGAGCCATTCGCGCACGTCGGCCATGTCATTCTGCAGCGTGGCACGGCTGACAAACCACTCCTCAGCCAGGGTTTCCAGCTTCAGGGAATAGGCGGCGGTGAGAAAGCGCACCAGCAGGTAGCGGATTCGGTCGTGTGAGGTGCGCGGCACCCGCAGAGGCGCACGCGTCTGCTGCTGCAGCACGTTAAAGCGCAGCGCATCAATAATTTTAAGCTGGTAGCCCGCACCGCGATTCATGACAAACTGCGCGCCGTGCTGCTGCAGCATGGCGTTGAGCGCGGTAATATCCGTGCGTACGGTGCGCGTGGACACCGCAAACCGCCGTGCCAGTTCGTCCTGGGGGAGCGTTTCGTTTTTCAATGCGTCGAACAGTTGCGCAAGGCGCTGATTCGGGAATCTCACGTCGGGTTACCTGCTTCAGCGGTTAACAAGAACAAAGTAAACGTCAGACTGCCGGAAAACAGGCGGCAGGTCTATTATGCCCTGCGCGCCCGTAATATGTCCTTGAAGTGGCGCACAGGCCTGGGCTCAGTCCAGCAGACTTTTACAGATGGCCAGCAGTTGGCGCACGTCTTCCACGCGGGTTTCGCCACTGGCTTTGTCGATGATCGAACTGTAAATGTGGGGAATGATCTTGCTCACGCCAGCGTCCAGCGCAATACGCAGGATCGGCCCAACGTTTTGCAGATCGATCCCGCCGGTCGGCTCCAGCCAGAAATCCTGTTTCGCACAGGCTTCGGCCACCGCGCGGTACTCGTCCACCGTATCCAGACCGCCCATTGGAAAATACTTCACGGAACTGCCGCCCATGTCCTTCAGTAACGCAATCGCGGTATCAATGGGCACAATTCCGTCGCTGCTCTGTGAACTGAGGGGACCGGTGGAAATTTTCACCTTGCCCGGCGTGCCGGTTGGTGAAATCAGCCCGTTGACTACCGTTTGTGACTGACCGAGCAGCGCACGGCTGGTGCCGACGCCGGTAAACACCTGATTAACATGTTGCGGCTGTAGCACGGCGGCCAGTTCGCTGACCATTCGCGACTGCCGGGGATCGCCCGCGCCCAGGCCGATGGACAGCGCGTTATCAATCAGCGCGGCGTACTCGCGCATATCCGCAATAGCGGCCTCGTTGCTGGGGTAGTTTTTTGATAACACGCCGACCAGTACGTGGCCTTCTGCGGCCTGCCAGATGGCTCGCGCGTTCTCTTTTGAACCCGCCAGCACGTTAAGACACAGGCGATCCTGATAAAAATTGGGGGTTAGCGTCATGCTATTTTTCTCCTGTTAACAGCGCCTGAATGCGGGTGAAAATAATCTGCAGCTGCTCAGCGCTGACGCTGCGCACGTCGGCTTCAATAACGCCCTCATTGGCTTTGTAGCCACGGAAGTAAATGGCGATATCACCGTTTTTTAGCGCCTGCACCAGATCGCCGGTCTGATGCCCGATTGTGGTCTCATCGAATTTGATCTCTGCCCGGGCAATGTCGCGCCCGGCGGCATCCCATACAACGCGCGCACTGACGCCATCCAGACCGTTAAGGTTGTTGATGAAAGGCGTCATTTTTTCCACCATCTGGGCGCCGGTGGTTTTCGGCAGGGTCAGGTAGGATTCAATGGCCTGGGTCAGTCCCAGAATCCCCTCTTTGCCCACTTTCATGGTGCGGCCAATGCCGTTGCTCTGGCGCTTCACCCACTCGACAAGCTGATGTTTCCCGATAACCAGGCCGCTGGTGGGGCCTTCAATGGCTTTGGCCCCGCTGTAAATAACCAGATCGGCACCCGCCTGGTAATAGCACTGCAGATCTTCCTCAGCGGCGGCATCCACGATAAGCGGCACGCCATGCTTACGTGCCACCTCGGCGGCCTGCGCCACGCTCAGGTGGCTCTTTTGTACACAGTGATGGGACTTCACATAGAGAATGGCCGCCGTCTGGGCGGTGACTGCAGCGGAAAGCTGCTGTGGCGAGCACTCGTTACTGTAACCCGCCTCAACCGTCCGACCGCCGCCCAGCGCAATCATGCTGCCAACGGGCGCGCCGTAATTCACGTTATGCCCTTTTGGCACCACGATGTCGTGCGGCACGGTCAGCGGTGCGCTATGTAAATTATCCAGCAGCCAGTCGTCATCTTTCACAATGACGGCAGCCACGCTTTGGGCGATGCCCGCAGAAGCACAGGACACCACCAGCGCATTTTCCACCTGCAGCAAATTAGCGATGTAAGCCCCGGTCTTATCAACCAGGTCCTTCACTTCAAAATAGTGCTCCAGGCCGTATTTAACCGTATCAACCACGTCGCTGGCCGGTGTAGACACGCCAAGAATGGTCATGCGGCCAGAGGCATTAATGACCTGCTTCAGGCCATATTTCTCATACAGTGAAGACATTGTGTTTTTTCCCTTCTTCAGTCATCCAGCACTCACCGGCGACGATAGCCGCCAGAGGAATCAATTGGCGATCGCCCTGCTCCGCCAGCCCTTCCGCATCCACAAACGACACGGATTCGTGCGCCACGGTAAACAGGGTAAAGTCGGCATCAAGTCCGGGCTCAATAGCACCTTTGCTGCGTAATCTCAGCCCGCTGGCCGCCTGATGCGTTACGCAGGCAATAATCTGTGGCAGCGTCATGCCTACATTGAAAAATTTCGACATCACGTGCGCCAGGGTATAAACCGGTCCGTTCAGACGATTGCGGCAGTAGATGTCTGAACTGATGGTGTCAGGCAGAATGCCTTGGGCAATCGCCGCGCGCGCCACCTCAAAGCTGAAGCTGGCACTGCCGTGGCCAACATCAAGCCGCAAGCCCCTTGCCAGTGCCTGTTTTACCGCTGCACGCAGTTGCCCTTCGGGCGTCAGGATGCGGTTTGGCTTGCCGTTGTAGCAGTGGGTGATGATGTCGCCGGAGGTCAGCAACGCGGCGATTTCATCGAGGTTGGGGGGATTGTTACCAATGTGCACCATCAGGGGCAGGTTGCCATTTTCCTGCTGAATCGCCTTCGCCAGCACCAGCGGCCGAATGCCGTTTTCGCCCACCACGCTGCTGCTCATCCGGGCTTTAAGCCCGACGATAAAATCGGGATGACGTCTTACCGCATCGGCAATCGCCGGGCGATCAATCTGGGTCATGTCCGCCAGTTCATTTTGGGTAACGATGCCGGTGCGGGCGATATTCAGCAGCGCAAAAACCTGGGTGGTGACCGCTTGCGTGCGCTGTCTGAAATCATCAATGTCGTCTGCACCTGTACTGCCTGCATCGACAACACAGGTGACGCCGCTTTCCACGCCAATCCGGTCGGGATGATCGTGATAGATGGGCGATTTTTCATAGCAGTGTACGTGGGAGTCGATCCAGCCCGCACTGAGATAGCAATCCACCGCCAGGGTTTGTTCCACTTTTGCCCTGCCGGTTACCTCACCCACGGCGGCTATTTTTCCGTCGAGTATGGCGATATCGATCAGACGTTCATCCGGCAGTCGCGCCCGACGCAGAATCAGATCGTACATAGGAATCTCCTTTGACTGCCCCGATCGGCCTTCACCAATCGGGCATTAACGCGATCAGATCGCGACCGGAAAAATCGCGCCGAGGATCATGGCACCGAGGATCGCCCCGCCGGTGATCGGTTTGTTCCACAGATAGAACACCAGCGCACCCAACAGCGAACCGAGACCGATAGGAATGGAGGCGCCCATGGCGGCCAGGATAATCAATGGCCCCAGGAAGCGTCCTGATGCATTGCCCGCGCCCATCATCACGTCCGCACCATAGGTGCTGTTGCTTTGATTAATGGTGAACTTACGCGCCAGAATGATGACGTAGCCTATCGCCACACCGATAACCAGACCGGTGACCAGCGAAGCCGCAAAATTCGCCACCGGGAAGACAAAACCGGCGCCCAGCAGCAGCGCGGGCACGCCCAACCCGACGCCGGTCTGGATGGCACCACCGATATCCAGAATCCCGACCAGCGATCCTTCAATGATGCGGGCGAACAGAAAGCTGGCACCGAAAGCGGCCACCGCGCCGTAAACGCCGGTATCGATGCCCGCCCGTAACATCGAGACGAAGGCCACTTCGTTAAAAGCGCCGATACCGTACAGGCAGTACATATGGGTCCCGGCAAACACGCCGGAGGAGAGCAGACCGACAAAAATCGGGAATGACCAGTCGGCATACCAGAAACCTTTGTTTGATTCTTCCATTGCAGACGCTCCGTTATTTGCCGCTCAGGCTGTTATGAATACTGTCGAGCCAGCCAGGAATGCCGAGCTGGAAGGATTGCAGCATCTTCATATCGAAACCGCGGAAGAAGGCGCTGAGAACAAACAGGGCGACGATGGCGGTCATCATGATTTTGGTCACTTTGTTCCAGCCGCTCTCTTCAACCCCTTTACCAATCAAAATGCCCAGCACCAGGCCCGGTACGGCATTGCCCATAATCAGCTGTGCCAGACCGCCGAAGATGGTGGCCCAAAAGCCCGATTTCTTACCGGCGTCAATTGCCGCCAGCCAGAAGATCACCGGCATGACCGTGTTCACCAGCAAATTAGCGGCCGGTACCAGCACCTTTACCGCCGTGACCTGCAGAGCCGCCGGAACAGCAGAGGCGGTCGAGTTGAGAAAAGCCACCACCACCATGCCGATGATGCCGCAGGCGATAGCCATCTTTTTCGGGTCGTGTAGCGTCTCTGCCACATTGCGGTTTTTGATCATGATCGCCGCCGCGCCCCAGTTGGGGATGATGCGATGATCCACGTCCTGCGTGAACGCACCCGCCGCCACGGAGGAGGCCCAGGCGTTAAAGAAGAATCCCAACCCAAAAGAGAAGTGAGAGGCAGGATCGCCTTCACAGGAGTTAAGTTCACCCAGTGTGCGAAAGGCGCCCATACCTTGTGTCGTCGGGGCATGGAACATGCGGGCGGCACCGGCGCCCACACCGACGCCCACGAGGCCGCCGATAATTAACGACTTGAGCAAAATGATGAGAAACATCCTCTTTCCTTATATGTGTTGTTTGAGGCTGACTTACACGCGGGTGAACTCGACCTTATCGCCGTCCAGGCAGGTCACGTTAATGGTGACCTCCAGGTCGACGCTGAAGAGCCTGCGCTCGCGTGCCAGGAAAAAGAAAAGGAATTTTTCGGTTGAGACGCGTTCCCGCGCGCGCACCACCTTTACGTCCTGCGGTTCAATGCGCAGCAGAATCTTATTGGCGTTGCGCAGGACTTCGTGCTGTACACGACTCAGCGCATCTGCGAAGGCTTTCGCCTTGGTGTCGCCCTTACCGCTTACGGCTACCGAGGTTGTAAAGGTCTCTTTCATTCCTTATCCACCGTGTTTTTTGTTCCAGGCCTGAACCAGACGTTCACCCAGCTCTTCTTTGTCCATAAAGCCGAAGCCCAGCACGTTGGCGCCTTCATTAATGGCGGTCACGCCTTCATCCACAGAGCGCATACCATGTTTGGCCTTATAGCCGTATTTGTTTTGCGCCGTAATCGCGCCTGCCCCTCCGCTGCCGCAAAAGGAGATACCGAAATCGGCATTCTCTGCTTTCATGACGTCGCCCAGCTTCATGTCTGCCGCGACGCCCGGCACCACAACGGCACGGCCACCCGCTTTTTCTACGCCAGCCGCCACTTTTTGTCCTTTACCTAAACGATCGCCGATCACTACGGTTACCATATGTCTGTTCCTCTCAGGGTTGGAAAATTAGTCGTTCTTCGCCACTTCAAAGTGGACAGAAAGCAGCCAGGCTTCTTCTGGTGGCAAATTGCCAAACAGGTCCACCACCTGCTGTGCCAGCGCCATCGACTCTTTGGAAATTTCGTCAAACAGCTCAGCCTCAACCTCTGGCAGACTCTCGCCGGTGACGGATCGCAATGCCATTGCCCGCACGTGCGAAGCCAGCATTTGTATCTGCACGGCATTCGGCTGGATGGCCCGCTCGGCAAAAAGCACCTCAATCTGCGCCATCACGCGATCCGTCAGGGCCTGAATCCTTTGCTGTTCGTCTTGTGACGCATTCATCGCTACCGCTCCCTTACCCGTACTCATCGTCTGCTTCCCATTTCGCGCTTAGCGTGATCTCAAACTAACCAGAGGCGGCAGCGCTGTGGAGAACGACTTTTTCCGTTTCGAAGTGGAAATCCGGCCCTTGTGAGTGATCCGGAACGCAAACTTGCGCGTTCGCTTAGGGGACGAATTATTTTTAACAGATTAAACAGTGAGTTAAAAAAGGGATATCACACAGGAAAGGCGGCAGATGAGGAATAAACAGAAAACCGGGTTGCTGGTCAGCCGTCACAAAACTGGCAAACAGCAACCCTGAGGGCAAGGTAACAGAGAAACTTATGACTCAGCGTCAGTGGGCTGACGTAATGGCGTAACGCGGTTTTTGTCGTCAACGGGCTGGAGGCGATGCGTTTTACGTCGGCTAATGGCGGCCACGATCAGGGCAAAACGCGCTTCATTCAGCTTGTAGCAGAAGCCCATGATCAACGCCGCCGCAATCGCCAGCGAACAGGGCCAGATAAAGATCAGCTGCCTTAAACCTGCCAGCGTGCCATCGCTTTGTACGGCATTGGGCACGTAGCCTATTTGCGTCAGCATCAGACCGGGCAAAAATCCTGCCAGCGCGGCGGATATCTTGCGAAAGAAGGTGTAGCCCGTGTAACAGGCACCTTCTGCCCGAATGCCGGTTTTCCACTCCCCGTACTCTACGGTATCCGGCACCAGCGCCCAGTTAAGGCTATTAACGAATGCCGTACCGAAAAACGCCACGCAGGAGAACATGACGAACAGCAGAGAGCTGCTTCCCCAGAGAAAGTTACCCAGATCGCCCAAGGCCCAGAGGATGAGTCCCCCCAGATAAACCTGTTTCTTACCAAACTGTTTTACCGCTGTGGGCACCAGCAGTACGCCCACCAGAATACAGCCCATGCTGAAGAAGCCCATCCAGGAGAGCAAATGAACATCGTTCAGCACGTACTGCGTGTAGTAGACCTGAATGGCCAGCTTGATATTAAACGCCGCCAGGGTACAGAGGTTCGCGAGGCACAGAACCAGCAACGGCGGATTGTGAAAGATGGCGCGGAAGGCCGTTGCCACACCGGGTTTATGATGCGTCGGGGTGAGCTCAACATAGCGCTCTTTAACCCCGCTGTAACAGAACCACATGCACAGCAGCCCGGCGACCACAAAGACGGCGGCGGCAACCTGATAGCCCAGCGCACTTTTGCCAACAAACAGCGACTGAATGGGCATAAAGCACACGGTGCAAACCAGTAATCCCACCGTTGCCCCGCCCTGCCGCCAGGCGGCGAGGTGGGCGCGTTCGTGGGGATTTTTGGTTATGGCTGGCACCATTGCGCCATAGGAACAGTTCATCAGGCTGTAAAACAGACCAAACGTCATAAACAGGGCGGTCGCGATCGTTGTCTTTATCGTCAGGCTAAAGTCGTTAGCAACAAACTGTGCCGCAGCCACCAGCGCTACCGGCAGCGAGAAATAGAGAATAAAAGGTCTGAATTTTCCTCTCGTGCCAATATGGCGGCGTGAATCCAGCACAATGCCGGTGAACATATCGGTTAGGGCGGTAAAGAATTTCGCCACCAGGAAAATCACCCCGCCGTACCAGGCTGGCATGCCCAGCTCATCGGTGTAGAACTTGAGTAAATAAAGCGTCCCGATAGTCAGCATCAGGTTGGAGCCAAAATCACCGACGCCGTAAGCCACCTTCTCACGCAGCGGGAGTTTCAGCGTTAATGGATCGGAGCCTGTCTTCATAAGTGATCCTTTTAGCGCCGCGACCGGCGCAGTCACAAAGCCAAATTAGCGCTGACGCTTACGTGCATCGATCTCCTCAATGATACGGACATACATCTTCTCATTGAGATTGTAGAAGCACCCCATGGCCACGATGGTGATCACGGCCAGCGCACCGGGATAGATGAACATCAGCTGCTTCAACCCTTCTACCGTTCCGGACGACTGAATCACGTTGGGCACGTAGCCGATTTGTGTCAGCATCCAGCCGGGGAAAAAGCCGGCCAGCGCCTGTGAGACCTTACGGAAAAAGGTAAAACCGGTATAAACCGTACCTTCAGAACGAACGCCCGTCCGCCATTCCCCGTACTCCACCGTATCGGAAACCAGCGCCCAGTTAAGGCTGTTGACAAAGGCTGAGCCAAAAAAAGCCAGACAGGAATACGCGACAAAACTGACCGAACCGCCGCCGAAGAAATAGTTGAGCAGATCGCCCGCGACCCAAATCAGCAAACCGCCGATATACACTTTTTTCTTACCAAAGCGCCTGACCGCGCCGGGCATCATAAATACGCCAATAAAGATGCACCCCATGCTGAAGAATCCCATCCATGACAGCAGAATGGGATCGTTCAGCACGTACTGGGTGTAATAAACCTGGATCGCCAGTTTGACGTTAAAGGCGCCCAGTGTGCATAAGTTGGCAATGCACAGGATAAACAGTGGACGGTTGCCCGCGATGGCACGGAACGACGCTAACAGTCCCGGTTTCTGCGTGGGGCTGCTGGCGGGTTGCTCGACATAACGCTCTTTTACACCGGCATAACACCACCACATAAAAAATAAGCCAAACGCCGAGAACAGCGTGGCCGCAACGACATAACTCAGCTGCGGATTGCCTTCAATCAGGTTCATGACCGGTACAAAACCCACGGTACAGATCAGCAAGCCCAGCGTTGCGCCGCCCTGCCGCCACGCGGCCAGTGCGGCACGCTCGTCGGGGTTTTTCGTCATCGCGGGCACCATCGCACCGTAGGAACAGTTCATCATGCTGAAGAACAGGCCATACATCATAAACAGCACTGTGGCGACGATCGTTTTTCCGGTGACGTCAAACGGCGTACCCACAAAATTGGCGATAGCTAACAGGGTTACCGGAAAGGCCGCGAACAGCACGAAGGGACGGAACTTGCCTTTCGGGCCAATCCGACGCCGCGAATCCAGCATGATGCCGGTGCCCATATCGGTAAAGGCGGTAAAAAACTTGGCCACCAGGAAAATGATGCCGCCGTAGGTTCCCGGCAGCTCCAGCACGTCGGTATAGAACTTCAGGAGGTAGAGCGTACCGATATCTAATAAAATATTTGAACCCAGATCGCCGATGCCATAGGCGACTTTCTCTTTGAAGGGCAACCGTAACGTCGCCGGTTCACTGCCGGAAGCAAGATGGTGTTGGCTCATGATTTCTCTCCGCTGCCCCACTGAACCTGTCAGCAGGGCCGCTTTTTCAGGATGGTTTTGAAGCGTTTTGTTGCTCGATTTCAGCGCGAATAGCGGCCACTTTTTTACCAAACAGCAGCTGCATGACGGCCAGCAGGCCAAATGAGGGCACCAGTACCTGCCAGGCCGGGATATCCAGAGCGCCTTTGATCAGCATGGAGCCCGAAGCAATCAGCAGGAGAAACACCATCAGTCGGAAAGCCCGCACGGAGATACGCTTGTGCACATACTGGCCCACTAACGATCCAAGGATCATGGTAGGAATGCAGAACATCACCAGCTTGACCGTTGAGACCGTTAAAATGCCGCTGGTGGTCAGGCCGCCAATAATGGCGATGTTATTCGCGGTAAAAAATGCATTGAGCGTGCCGCGAAAAGCAGCGGGTGCCAGATTCCTTAACATGCCGTAGATCACGACGGGCGGACCGTTGGTGGCAAACGCCGAGCCGAGCGCCCCGGCGATAATACCGGTGGGCATCACTATCCAGTTTTTGTCATAGACAGGCAGACGAGGAATAAACAGGCTGTAGAACGAATAAAGGATCAGGAAAACGCCCAGCCCGGTTTTCATCACGTCGTCCGGAAAATTGGACAGCGCGTAAATGCCCAAAGGGATACCGGCAAAGGAGAACAGGATCAGCACCAGGGCTGACTTCCAGTTGGTTTCCTTGCGAGACAGCCAGGTGGCATACAGCGCCGTTGCCGTCCCCACAATCACCGACATCGGTGCAGCCATTTTGACCGGCAGCAGCAACGTCACCAGCGGCATCGTAACCAGCGCGCCACCAAATCCAGCACAGATGCCAATAAAGGTGTACAGAAACATAATGGCAATAATGATGCAGACGACCTCAGTGGTGATTTCCAGACCTTCAGGTGTAAGTAGCGTAAAGAAATCCATAATCCTTTCTCCCGCTACTGTGGCAATATCTGACTGCCAGCAAGCCGTAATGAAGCAAACAATGACTGCCATTCGCTGTCTGCCCGATAAAATACCGGCGGCTGCCCCATCGGCGCGGCGACAGTGATATCCCCGCCGTTTAACGTTTCTCCGGTCCACATGTTGACCCAGCGGTCTTCAGGCAGATAGAGCGACCAGTCGCGGCGGCCCTCTTCATAAACCGGTGCCACCAGCAGGTCACGCCCCAGCAGATATTGGTATTTGAGCGTGTAGGTGCGGGCATCCGCTTCATAGTGCAAAAACAAAGGGCGCATAACGGGTAAGCCCGAGTGGGCATTCTGCGCGACAGCCTGCTTGATATAAGGTTTTAAGGTGGTGAAGATCGTGGACATGCGGGCAAAGTGGGCAATGGTTTCTTCATCGCTGTCAAACTGCCAGTTATCGCCAGGACGGTTCCCTTCATGGGTGCGCATCATCGGGGTAAAAGCATTGAAGTCACACCAGCGAAGCAGCAGTTCTTTACTGCGTTTCATGCCGTACAGCGTGGTGTAGCCACCGATGTCGCTGTGATGCAAACCGTGGCCGCTCATCGCCAGTGACAGCGCGGCGGGCACCACCGAGGCCAGGCCATCGTCCAGGCTCCAGTCAACATTTTGATCCCCGGCCCACATCATCACGGAGTATTTCTGACTGCCGGTGTAACCCGCACGCATAAAGAACAGCACGTCACCGAGTTTGCCGGTTTCTTCCAGCGCCTCGTAGTTACACTTCGCCCACAGCGCGGGCCAGGCATTGTGCATGATTTCGGCGCTGACGCCGTTGTGCAGATACGTGTCCGTTGGCAGGTACTCCCCAAAATCCGCCATCCAGCCGCGACAGCCCAGGGCAATCAGATTGTCTTTGATGACGCCTTTGAACCAGTGGTAAGCCTCCGGATTCGTGAGATCGACGACGCCCGCATAAAACTCACCAAATTCGACGTGGTAATCGTCCCCAGCCGCATTTTTGGTCAGATATCCTTTCCGGGCGGCCTCTTCGCACAGGTTACGGTCGCTGGCAACGTAAGGGTTGATATAAGACAGGAACTGTACGCCTTCCGCTTTCCACTGCTGAATGCGCGCGTCCAGTTGGGGATAAAGCTCGCTGTCCCACTGCCAGTTCCACATCACGCGTTTGCCGAAGGAGGTCATCCGGATGCCGGACCAGTCCTGCGCCCAGATGCCATTCACTTTCACGCCCGCCTGACGCATTTTGTCCAGCTTCTGCTGGCAGATGTCGGTGCCGCCCTGGATCCCCAGCGTGACGCCATCGTAAACCCAGTCCGGTAATACCGGCTGACGCCCCAACAGGGCACTCATTTTTTCCAGCAGGGCGATGTAGGTATCGGCACATTCAAAACGTAACGTGGCGTTATTTTCCCAGAAAGCCAGTTCATGATAATCCGCTGCGCTGAAGTCAAAATTCATGTAGCCGCTGTTATCCACATGGCAGTAATACTTCTGGCTGCTGACAAAGGTCGGCTGTGGGAAAAAGGTCCAGTAGTAATCTCCGCCGGCATTCTCTGCACAGTCAGCCTGCCAGGTGACCACGCTTTTCTTATTGCGCCCGACGCCCTGTTCGCTGGTCCAGAGTGGAAAAGGTTTCCCGCGCAAATCAAAACAGGAAAACTGCTCGCCACAGCCGTAGATATGATCGTCGTCCAAGGCTGACAGCCTCAGCCAGATACGGTTAAGCCTGTCGCTGTCGTTTGTCAGCGTAAGCAACAGGCGGCCGTTTTCATCTGTGCCGATGATCAGCGTGGCGCTAAATACCTCTCCGCGTGAGAAGCGCACCGTCCAGCCGGTGTCCTGCGCAGTCACAACGGCCGAGGTTAACGCCAGTTTTTCATTCAACCGGTCTTTAATACTGAAATTGCCGCGAAACATGTCGATATCGGCGTTGCCATTGCCTATCCACAGACAGGGTTTTTCCTCGCTGTGGCTAAGAATTTGTCTGTTTTGATAAGTCAGTGAAAAGCCGTTACCGGCGGCAGTCAGCTTTACGCCTGCCGTCTCAGGATGTTGTAAATGCATTCTGACCTCTGCGTTGTAGGATAAAAAAATAAGGTTTAGCGTGATTCGTGCTGGTCACAGCCAATCGTGAACGTCATGAGATGGCGCGCCTGTGGCGCAAGAAAAATCACATCAATGCCAGAATTGAACGCGTCAGGTGGACAACTCATTGGCTCGGCTGCCAATCCCGTGCGGCCAAGTTTTTCGCCGCTGTAAATTTGCAACCAGGGTTGATCGCTGCGTAAAAAAACCGAAAGTGCCTGCTGTGGACAAGTTAATCTCACCTCCCATTCGCGTCCGGCTGCGCGGGTGTTAACACTGCAGTCGATCTGCGTCGACGCCAACCGACGCGGGGTAAGAAAATCCCCTTCTGCAATCGCGGCCGGTAGCGTAAGCAGGCAGTGATCCACCAGGGTCATGTTGCAGGTCAGATAAGGATGCGAACCGACACCGTAGGGCGCGGGTTGATCGCCTACGTTCTGGCTGCTGATACTGACCTGCAGGCCCTGTGCGGCATCAAGCCGGTAAGTCACTGCCGATAGCAACGCAAACGGATAGCCGTAACTGGGCGGCAGGAAAACCGTTAAGGTCGCCTCGCTGTCGGTGTGTTTGGCGATCTGCCAGTCACGCCAGGCCAATAAGCCGTGAATGGCGGTAACGCCTTCGTGGTCATTGATGGGTAGCTGAAGCAGCTTGCCGTTATGTTTCCAGGTTCCTTTCGAGACGCGATTCGGCCAGGGAATCAGGACTTTGCCCATATGCGCCAGCGGCATTGCCTCCGGAGGATGTGGGAGCACCAGATGGCGGCCCGCGTGCGTCAGCTCAGCCAGGCCAGCGCCTACGGTGACGATTTTTGCCTGATATTCTCCAGCGTGAAGAACAAGGGTTTGTCCGCTGCTGTGCATAGCTGGTACTCCCGTTAGTCTGTTTTTCAGGGGTTATTTCGCATTACAGTCCAGTAATCCTGCCGCTACGGCGGGTGCCAGCCCCGGTGCCAGAGGAAGGCGCGGGATCACCAGGCAATGCAGCAGGTGATAGATATCCTGTTTGCCGTCCCACACTTTGGTGGTCACCTTGTTTTCGCAATCCAGCTCTTGCCACCATGAGCCATTCTCGAAATCCATCATGTAAGTGATGCAGTAATCCCACCATTTCTGGTACCAGGCTTCGTATTGCGCCTCGCCAGTGACCGCATACAGGGCGTAAGCCGTGCCCATTGCCTCAACCACGGGCCAGCGCACTCTTTCACTCACTACGGGCTTGCCATCCCAGTCCACGGTGTAAACAAACCCGTCTGCGCCATCGGGCGCCCAGGCATCGCGGATAGTGGCGTCGAATAAGCCTTTCGCATCTTCAATAAGCCAGGCCGGCGGCGTTTCGAAGCGCGCTTCCAGCGCAGCATGCAGATGCAGCATCAGACGTCCCCATTCAATCCAGTGTCCGGGCGTGCCGCCATAAGCCCGGAAGCGGTGAGCGGGATTCTCTTTGTTGTAATCGCGTAATGGGTTCCAGTCAGTGTCGAAGTGTTCATTGACGCGGTACTCACCGCTGCGCGCGACGTCGTGAATAATCACCGAGGTGACACGCAGCGCGCGATCCAGCCATTTCTTGTCGTGCGTGACGTCATAGACAATCAGGAAGGCTTCAACGGCGTGCATATTGGCATTGCCGCCGCGGTAGTCTTCTGTCTTGCTAAAGGCTTCATCCCAGGACTCCAGGCACATCTGTTCGTCTTCACTCCAGAAGTAGCGATCGATCACGTCGATCGCGTCATCCAGCAGTTGGCGGGCGGCAGGATGCCCCGTAGTGACCGCACTGGCAGCGCCCAGCAACACGAAAAAGTGCTGATAACCCTGTTTGGACGCATCAACGACGCCTTCATCGTTTACGCAGGCATACCAGCCGCCGTACTGTTTATCGCGCAGCGCACCATTCAGGGCGTTAATGCCGTGATCGACCAGTTGATAAGCTCCCGGCCGTCCCATCGAGGCCGCAACGGCATAGACATGCAGCATGCGTGCGGTAATCCACAGGTGCGTGCCCATCTCGGGTTTTACCTGCCCGGTATTCCCCAGCCAGCCAAATCCGGTGGCGACCGCTGCGTTTTTACCAAAGTCGAGAATCCTGTCCGTTTCCTGTTCGAGCCAGCGGTTATGACTCAGCGTGTTAAACCATTTCATTTGCGTTGCCCTCTTAGCGTTTAGCCATCATTTCATCTACGATCTCACCCAGCCGTTGCAGCCTGGGGACGGAGACATCCCGCAACATCAGGTCGGTATCCGGTAAGCCAATGACGGAAGACCAGACGGCTCGCCCGGCCAGGAAGCCCGATGCGCCCGCCTGCATCGCCACCCGCACGGCGCGCGGGAATAATTTTTCATCAATGCCGGACGAGAGAATGACCCACGGCATCGCGATCCGATCGTTGAGCTTTTGCGCGGCCGCCAGCAGATCCGACTGTGTACCTTTGCCGTACAGGGGCATTTCCACCTTGTAGAGATCCGCGCCGCTGTTGCCCAATTCTGTGGCCGCGTCCAGGATCGCCTGCTCGCGATCAAAGCGATCGCCACGGCGCGGTGGCCTGACTACCGGTTCGATAATGCTGAGCAGGCCATGGCGGTGGCAGCGGGTGTTGAAGGCCTTAACTATGTCGAGACGTTGCTGCGGATCTTCATCGCTGCGCCACAGCACCAGCAGCTTCAGCGCCTTCGCGCCGTCACGCTTCATCGCCACCGGATCGACGTTGTTATCGATCGCCACGCTGTCCACCGGAATGCCATTGCCCGGAATGAATTCATCCGCCGCGACGATAAGGCCGCAGCCGGGGGCAACCGCTTGCCGTTCGACGATGTGCGGGAAACAAAACTGTTGATCAATCAGGATCGCCGAGGCATAGGGCGATAACACGCTGGCGGCATTGACTTTAAACTCGGTCAGCACGCGATCGCTGACGGGTAGTGACGCGCCAGCGGCCGCGAACATCAAACGCATGGCCTCACGCTGATCGACTGCGAGCATGGCGAAACCACCTGAAGGTCGGGTGATGTCTTTAAGGGTGTAATGAGTCATGCTTCTTTCCTCTGAATTAAGCGTCACACTGTGTGGGGAGAAATGAGGCCCGCGCTGGCGCGAACATGTTCAAGGATGGCGGTCCAGTCCTCGCGTCCGCGTCCGGCAGCGCGGGCCTGGTTGTAAACTTCACGTGAGGCAGCCCCGAGCGGCATCGGTACATGCAGCTGGTTGGCAACATCCAGCGCAATCCCCAGGTCCTTATGCGCCAGATCGATCATGAAGGCCGGTGAGCGATCCCCTTTCAGTACCTTGTCAGGCCAGGTCGTGGTGAAATGCCCTTTGCCCGCAGGCGTGCCGTTCATCACCTGCAACGCCACGTCAAACGACAGCCCCAGACCTTCACACAGCACCGCCGCTTCCGCCGAGAGGGCATTCAGGGCGATGCTCATGTAGTTGTTGATCAGCTTGACGCGAATCCCCATACCGGGGCCGCCTGCCACGACCAGCTCATTGCCCATCGCCATAAGCACGGGTTTTGCTCGTGCAACCTGTTGCGGCGTGCCGCCTGCCAGTAGCAGCAGTGAACCGGCTATCGCATGGTCTGACGTGCGGCCGACGGGCACGTCCATCATGCTGAAACCGCGAGCGGCCATCTCACCGATCAGCCGATCGGTTTGCAGCGGATGGATCGTGGACATATCAATCACCAGCGCAGTGGATGCCAGCGTGCTACACACACCTTTGTCGCCAAGCAGTACGGAACGCACTAACTCGCCGTTGGGCAGCATGGTGATAACAAACTCGGCCCCGGTTGCCGCCTCCGCAGCAGAAACGCTCGCCCGGGCGCCCTTATCAACCAGACGCGCGACGGCCTGAGGATCCACATCAAAGACGTTGAGCTGATGGCCCTGCTTCAGCAGATTGCTCGCCATCGGCGCGCCCATTTGTCCCAATCCAATAAACGCAATTACCGACATACCGCTCTCCCAACCCCGTTATTGTCATATTTTGTCATTAAAGACGACTTTTACTGTCTTTTTTAGATCATATTTGTAATTTATGGTCAAAAAATTGACAGGTGTCACTTTTAAAACATTTGATGAAATTAAAATGACAACACCAACAAAATGTGAGGAAGCGTTATGACGCGTATTGCTTGTGTAGGGATCACCGTATTAGATCGCATTTGGTATCTGGATACCTTGCCGTCTCAGAGCGGAAAATATGTGGCAAACAACTATCGGGAAGTCGGCGGTGGTCCGGCTGCTACAGCGGCCGTTGCCGCAGCTAAACTGGGTGCAGAGGTGGATTTTATTGGTCGGGTTGGTGACGATGACACAGGGAAGAGACTGCTGTCTGAGTTAAATGAGTACGGCGTAAAGACCCGATATACTAAGGTTTTTGAGGCCGCCCGCTCTTCACAATCCGCGATTCTGGTGGATGCCGAGGGGGAACGGATGATTGCCAACTACCCTAGCCCGGACTTAGCAGAATGCGCAGACTGGCTAACAGAGATCGACTTCTCACAATGGGATGCGGTGCTGGCAGATGTTCGCTGGCACCAGGGTGCCAAGTGCGCGTTTACCCTGGCCCGCCAACAGGGCGTTCCCACCATTCTGGATGGGGATGTGACCCCGCAGGACATTGGGGAGCTGGTGGCGTTAAGCGATCATGCGGCATTTTCAGCGCCGGGTTTACAGCGCTTAACCGGGCTGGAGGGGGAAACGGCGGCGTTAAAAAAAGCACAAATGCTCACAAATGGTCATGTCTATGTTACCCAGGGCGCTCAGGGCTGCGTCTGGCTGGACGCCGGCACGCTCCAGCATCAGCCCGCCTTTGAGGTACAGGTCGTCGATACCACCGGCGCGGGCGACGTCTTCCACGGGGGGCTGGCCGTGAAACTGGCGCAGAAGGGCTCTGTCACAGAGGCCGTGCGCTTTGCCAGTGCGGTCGCGGCGCTAAAATGTACGCGACCGGGCGGGCGAGACGGGATCCCTGATTATGATCAAACCTGTTCTTTTATGTCGGTAAATGTATAAACTGTGTGCCATGGTGGTATTCAGAGAACAATCCATGATCCTCTCGGACGTAACCGGTAATCCTCGCCACGATCGTTTGCTCAGGCTGATCGCTGAACGTGGCTACATGAATATTGATGAACTCGCCTTGCTGCTCGACGTTTCCACACAAACGGTCAGGCGCGATATTCGTAAACTCAGCGATCAGGGATTAATCACGCGTCATCATGGTGGTGCGGGCCGTGCATCCAGCGTAGTGAATACCGCTTTTGAACAGCGCGAAGTCTCACAGACTGAAGAAAAACGTGCGATTGCGGAAGCCATTGCGGACTATATTCCCGATGGATCAACGGTATTTATCACTATTGGCACTACGGTTGAACACGTCGCCCGGGCGCTGGCAAATCATAAACATCTGCGCGTTATCACCAACAGCCTTCGTGTCGCCCATATTCTGTACAAATGCCCACAGTTTGAAGTGATGGTGCCCGGCGGCACGCTGCGTCCCCACAACGGTGGCATTATTGGCCCGGTCACGTCCGCGTTTGTGGCCGGTTTTCGGGCAGATTATCTGGTTACCAGCATGGGCGCCATTGAGAGCGATGGGGCGCTACTGGAATTTGATGTTAACGAGGCCGCCGTGGCGCAAACCATGATGGCGCATGCGCGTCATATTTTGTTAGCGGCAGACCACACCAAGTTTCAGGCATCGGCAGCGGTAGAAATGGGCAGCGTTACCCAGGCGACCGCCCTGTTTACAGATCGGTTGCCGGCAACGGCGTTGCAGAACGTACTTAAAGCACATCAGGTGGAAATCATTCAGGCGACGCCAGGCGGCGATGAAGAGCCCTGAGCAATTAACCCCGGCAAGCCGGGGTTATCGGTAAAATTAGCGGAACTTCTTGTGGTTTTCGTTACGGATAGCCGCCAGCTTCTGCGCTTCTGCTTTGGCTTCATCCAGTTTACCCTGCTTAGCCAGCGCATCCGCTTTATCAATCTGGGCGATCAGGTCATCCATACCTTTGTGAAAGTCTTTCATTTCCGGGCTGTCCGAGGCTTTGCCTTCCAGCTTGTCCGGCGTGCCTTTTTTGGCATCCTCAGCTTTAGCACGCAAATCACCTAACATCTTGTGCAACTGGTCGGCGCTTTTCGCCCCGTCCAGTGACTTATAGATACCCGACATATCTTTCATATCGTGCTCAAGAGAGGCAGCACCGGCGGTCACGCTCACGGATAACACGGCTACAGCTAACAACGACATAAGCTCTTTACGCATGCTCAGCTTCCTTTTTATTGTGGGAATGCTTTTTATAAAAAAAAACGGAGGGTCGATGCCCTCCGCTTGCTATCGCATAAACAACTTAAAAGAGATTTTACTGTCCGGCAATATACATTTCGGGGAGTAAGACCGAACCGCACTGAATATTACTACGGGTTT
This sequence comes from Pantoea sp. V106_11, assembly GCF_029967885.1. NCBI lineage: Bacteria > Pseudomonadati > Pseudomonadota > Gammaproteobacteria > Enterobacterales > Erwiniaceae > Pantoea > Pantoea sp. V106_11. Next base: position 49,197 of record NZ_JASCAK010000022.1, on the reverse strand, counting down.
CAATGTCATCGCCCACGGTGACAATGTTCCGCCACATGTCGCCTAAGTTACCGGCGATAGTAATTTCGCTTACCGGATACTGGATTTCCCCGTTTTCTACCCAGAAACCGGCTGCGCCACGTGAGTAGTCGCCCGTGATCGCACTGACGCCCTGCCCCATCAGTTCTGTCACCACCAGGCCGGTGCCCATCTGCTTCAGCATAGCGTCGAAGCTGTGCCCCTGACCGGCGATGCGCCAGTTGTGGATACCGCCCGCGTGGCCGGTGCTGGTCAGGCCCAGCTTGCGCGCCGAATAGCTGGTCATCAGCCAGGTTTGCAGCACGCCATCTTTGATAATGTCGCGAGCCTGGGTGCGAACGCCTTCGCTGTCAAACGGCGTTGACGCTAAACCTTTCAACAGGTGCGGCTGCTCCTGAATGGTCAGCCACTCAGGCAGAATCTGTTTGCCCATGGCATCCAGCAAGAAGGTGGATTTCCGATACACGCTGCTACCGCTGATGGCGCCCACCAGGTGACCGAACAGACCCGTTGCCACTTCGGGGGCAAAGATCACCGGCGCTTTCATGGTGTCGAGCTTGCGTGGCGCAAGACGCGACAGCGTTCGGCGCGCGCATTCTGCGCCGACCCAGTCCGGGCTTTTTAAATCGTCGATTGCCCGGCCGATGGTGTAAGCATAGTCACGCTCCATATTGCCGTCCTGCTCAGCAATCACGCAGCTGGAAAGCGAATGGCGGCTGGAGCAGTAGCTCTGTAACATGCCGTGGCTGTTGCCGAAGACTTTAATCCCGATGTGGCTGTTAAAGCTGCCGCCTTCGGTGTTGGTGATGCGTTTGTCCGCCTGCAGCGCCGCCTGTTCTGCCTGGGCCGCCAGTTTGATGGCGTGATCGGCATCGATCTCCCACGGATGGTAAAGATCGAGATCCGGAGCCTCATAAGCCAGTAATTCTGCATCCGCCGGTCCGGCAAAAGGATCGGGTGACGTATAGCGTGCAATATCGATCGCCGCCTGCACAGTCCGTTTGATCGCGTCTGGGCTGAGATCGGTCGATGAAGCACTGCCTTTACGGTTTTGATGATAAACGGTAATACCCAGTGCGCCGTCGCTGTTGAACTCAACGTTTTCTACCTCGCCGTAGCGGGTACTCACACCAATACCGGTCGTCTTGCTCACCGCGACTTCCGCGCCATCCGTACTTGCTTTTGCCAGTTCAAGCGCCTGTGCAATTGCCTGTTCCAGTGCTGTTCGCTGTTCTGCAACTTGAGTTGATACGTTCATCGACCTGCCGTCTAATCTTATGGTTGAATAATTTGAGTCTATCAGAGTCAGAGAACAATTTCGCAGTCACCCGATAAACTGGTAGGATTAGCCTCTTTTTTTTGGAGCCAGATATGACTAAGCAGCCTGATGAGTGGCTCGATGATGTACCCGATAATCACGAAGAAGAAGATGAAGAGATTATTTGGGTTAGTAAGAGCGAAATAAAACGTGATGCTGAAGAGCTGAAACGCCTGGGTGCCGAGCTGGTCGATCTGGGTAAAAACTCTCTGGATAAAATTCCGCTGGACGAGCGTTTACGTAACGAGATTGAACTGGCACAGCGCATCAAGAAAGAAGGTCGCCGCCGTCAGTTACAGCTTATCGGTAAACTGTTGCGCAGTATGGATGTTGAGCCGATCCGCATCGCACTCGACAAACTCAAGAACCGTCACAACCAGCAGGTCGCCCTGTTCCATAAACTGGAAATGCTGCGCGATCGTCTGATTGATGAGGGTGATGAGGCGATGGCGGACGTGATCGCCCTTTATCCGCAGGCCGATCGCCAGCAGCTGCGTAGCATGATCCGTAATGCGCAGAAGGAAAAAGCCGGTAACAAACCGCCAAAATCTGCCCGTCAGATTTTTCAGTATCTGCGTGAGTTAGCCGAAACCGTCTGACCTTTCCGCTGATTTGCGGCTGAGCAGCGCCCAGCCGCAGGGTTTTCTTCTCCCGTCTGAGGGAGAGGAACGGGTCCGCTAGTGATCAGCGCGCCAGACGATCCAGCAGCTTCTGATGAATCCCACCAAAGCCCCCGTTACTCATGACCAGGATGGAATCGCCCGGCTGGGCCGTTTTCGCGATCGTCTCTACCAGCGTATCGATATCCGCGCTGCAGTGAGCGGGCTGCATGCAGGCTTCTGCGACGTCCGCGACCTGCCACGGAATATGGCTCGGCTGGAACAGGAACACTTCGTCTGCGCGCGCCAGCGACGGTGCCAGCTCATTTTTATTCACGCCCATTTTCATGGTGTTTGAACGCGGCTCCAGCACCGCCAGAATGCGCGCGGTGCCGCCCACTTTACTGCGCAGTGCGCTCAGCGTGGCCAGAATCGCCGTCGGGTGGTGGGCAAAATCATCATAGATCTTGATGCCGTTGACCTCACCGCGCAGCTCAAGACGGCGACGGGCATTAATAAAGCTGTCCAGCGCCTGGCTTGCGTCCTCAGGTTTTACGCCGACATGGCGCGCTGCCGCAATCGCCATCAGGCCATTGTGCATGTTGTGCTCGCCGACCAGTCCCCAGTTCACCTCGCCCACTTTTTCACCCGCCAGCAGCACTTCCCAGCGGGAGGCATCCGGCGTCAGCTTCTTCGCCTGCCAGTGACCGCCGTCGCCCACATGCTCCTGTTCGCTCCAGCAGCCCATTGCCATCACCTGCTTCAGGTTATGATCGTGCTCTGGCAGCAGGATCTTGCCCTGACCCGGCACAATGCGTACCAGATGATGAAACTGTTTCTGGATGGCCCGCAGATCGTCAAAAATATCGGCATGATCGAATTCAAGATTATTCAGAATCAGCGTACGTGGGCAGTAATGGACGAATTTCGAGCGCTTGTCGAAAAACGCGCAGTCGTATTCATCAGCCTCAATGACGAAGAATGGGCTTTTTCCTAATTTTGCAGAAACATCGAAGTTACCGGGTACGCCACCAATAATAAAGCCAGGTTCCAGGCCGCAGGCTTCCAGAATCCACGCTGCCATGCCTGCTGTGGTGGTTTTACCGTGCGTGCCCGCCACGGCCAGCACCCAGCGATCGCGCAGCACAAAATCGTGCAGCCATTGGGGGCCAGAGAGGTAAGGAATGTTGCGTTCCAGTACCGCTTCCACGCAGGGGTTCCCGCGCGTCATGGCGTTGCCAATAATGACCAGGTCCGGTACGGGCTCAAGCTGGCTCGCATCGTAACCTTCTGTTAATTCAATGCCTTGCTGCTCAAGCAACGTGCTCATCGGTGGATAGACATTGGCGTCAGAGCCTGTCACCTGATGACCAAGGGAGCGGGCCAGCATAGCCAGTCCGCCCATAAAAGTGCCACATATCCCGAGGATGTGAATGCGCATAACGAGGTCCATAACTCAAAAGTTCGGCGCACAGTGTAACCTCGCTTGCACACGGAAGAAACGGATTAGGACTATGGTTTTTAAAGTTCAATCGGCTAAACTGCGTACGCATCCACGGGCAGTTAAGTATGCCGCTGCCACTCCATCGATGATTCAGGGAATGTGTTATGAAAACGTTGGGCGAATTTATCGTCGAGAAGCAACACGACTTTCCGCACGCCACAGGTGAACTGACGGCACTTATCTCAGCCATTAAGCTGGGTGCTAAAATTATTCACCGTGATATCAACAAAGCCGGCTTAGTCGATATTCTTGGTGCCAGCGGCGTTGAGAATGTTCAGGGTGAACAGCAGATGAAACTGGATCTGTTCGCCAACGAAAAACTCAAAGCCGCACTGAAAGCACGCGGCATTGTTGCCGGTATCGCTTCTGAAGAAGAAGATGAGTTTGTTATCTTTGAAGGCGAGGAAAACGGAAAATACGTCGTATTGATGGACCCGCTCGACGGTTCGTCGAACATCGATGTTAACGTCTCCGTCGGCACCATTTTCTCCATCTATCGCCGCGTCAGCGAGCCGGGTACGCCAGTTGTCGAAGCCGACTTCATGCAGCCAGGCAACAAACAGGTTGCCGCCGGTTACGTCGTTTATGGCTCATCCACCATGATGGTGTACACCACCGGCTGTGGCGTCCATGCGTTTACCTATGATCCCTCTCTGGGCGTGTTCTGCCTCAGCCATGAACGCATGACCTATCCGGAAGTGGGTTACACCTATTCCATTAACGAAGGTAACTACATTCGTTTCCCACAGGGCGTGAAAAAGTACCTGAAATTCTGTCAGGAAGAGGATGTGGCGACTCACCGTCCTTACACATCACGCTATATCGGCTCTCTGGTCGCGGATTTTCACCGTAACCTGCTGAAGGGCGGTATTTATCTTTATCCCAGCACCGCCAGCCATCCAAAAGGCAAGCTGCGCCTGCTGTATGAGTGCAACCCAATGGCTTTCCTGGCGGAGCAGGCCGGCGGTAAAGCCAGCGACGGTCAGAACCGTATCCTGGATATTCCCCCGGTCACGCTGCACCAACGCTGTCCGTTCTACTGCGGTAACACCGCCATGGTTGACGATGTAGAGCGTTTCCTGGCTGAATTCCCCGAGTGCCGTCAGGGCTAAACATCAAGGGCGCGCGTGACGCGCCCTTTTTGCGTTACGACTGCTGCAGCCTGAACTGCGCCATCGCCGCCTGGAGCTGCTCGGATTGCGACTCCAGTGAATGGGTCGCCGCCGTTGCCTGTTCTACCAGCGCCGCGTTCTGCTGCGCCGCTTCATCCATCTGCGTGACCGCGTGATTCACCTGATCGATTCCCCGGCTCTGCTCTTCTGACGCCATGGAAATCTCTTTCATCAGGGCCGTAACCCGCATAACTTCAGCGGCAATCTCATCCATTGTTTCACCCGCACGCGTCGCCATTTCACTGCCCTCTTTGACGCGCGTTTGTGAATCACCGATCAGCGTACGGATCTCTTTCGCCGCACTGGCACTGCGCTGTGCCAGCGTACGAACCTCGTTGGCGACCACGGCAAATCCGCGCCCCTGCTCTCCGGCACGTGCCGCTTCCACCGCCGCGTTCAGTGCCAGGATATTGGTCTGGAAAGCAATGCCGTCAATGACGCTCAGGATATCGCCGATACGGTTAGCGCTGTCGGTGATTTCATGCATTTTTTCCATAACATAATTCACCACCTCTGCGCCGCGATCGGCACTGTCAGACACGGCGTTAGCCAGCTGATGGGCCTGCTGGGCATTGCTGGCGTTAAGACGGACCGTTGCAGTTAGCTGCTCCATGCTGGCCGCCGTTTGCTCCAGCGATGCCGCTGACTCTTCGGTACGTTGGGAAAGATGGACATTGCCGGCGGCCAGTTCACGGCTACCGATATCAATTTTCAGGCCGGCTTCGCGCACCTGATTAACCGATTCGCGCAACGCATGCTGCATGCCCGCCAGCGCATTGTTCAGGCGCCCCAACTCATTATTGCCCGCCAGCGGCAACGTCTGGGACAAATCGCCCGCCGCAATCTGCTCAAGATGGATGATCGCGTTGTTTAGCGGAATCAGCAGCATGCGGCGCAACAGCACCCAGGCCAGCACCAGCAGCAACAACGAGAGTCCGACGGCCACGGCTATCAGCACTTTCATCATGATTTCATTGCGCTGGGCTTCAACTAATTGCGCCTGGGTAATCTCATCGGCTTTTTTACCGAAGGTTTCTACCGCTTTGCTGTATTTCGCCGAAAGCGGCTCCAGCTTGCCTTCCAGCAGCTGGTAGTATTCATCGTTGTACTGTTTATCCAGCGCCTTCATCATTGGCAGGATGCCCTGATCGAGGTAGTCCTTATAGCTGGATGCGATGGCATCGGCCATAATTTTCCCTTCAGCGGTCACGGTACCGGCATCGACAAATCGCTTAAGATTCTGCTGCGATGCCGCGACATCAGCCTGCGCCGTTTTGGTGACCTGCGCGCCCTCATCCAGTAAACCAATCTCAATTTTACGCACCGCCAGCGCAGCACTGGCCCGTGCGCGCATTAAATCGGCATTACTTTGATACAAGCTGTTTAACTCGATTCCCTGAATGCGGTTGATCACATCCAAAGAACGGTTACCTTTATTAATGGCCACAATGCCCATCACACTCACCGCCAACAGCAGCAGTGTCATGAATGCCAGCAACGCCAGCAACCCCGTGCGTAGTGATAACTGTTTCATCTTGATCGTTTCCGTATGAGTAGTAAAAGGCGAAAAAAATTTCGACAACCCTTAAACGGAGAAAGTATCGGCACTGCGATTCGTAAACTTTAACGCCAGTGAATGATTAACCCATTCATTACCGCTAATCTGTTAATGAATCTGAAGGTATTGTGTTAAAAAAACAAAAGAGGAAATCCATGAAAAGAGGATGGGTGTTGCTGTTACTCTTAAGCTGCAACGCAGCAGTTGCGGAGCAGTCCACTATTGATGTCACATTAAATCAATGCCTTAATCAAGCTGACACCACGCTGGCCTTGATGCAATGCCAGGATGCGGCGACCCAGGAGTGGGACAAGGAAATGAACACGCAGTACAGTGCATTGATGAAAAAATTAAGCGGACAGCCCAGAGAAAAACTGCGTGCCGCACAGCGCGCATGGATGAAATACCGTGAGGCATGGTTAGCGGCGAGCCGCAGCCAACTGAATACGCAGGGCACCCTTGGTCCCGTTGCGCTGGCGGCGCAGAGTACAGCCCTGGTACGCAATCAAACGTTACAACTGCAATCTTTGGCCAATGGCAGTTGCGCTAACCCCGATGATTGTTGATTAATGTCAGTCCGTTGTTGGCTTTTTGCCAATGTTGTCTTTTACCTGCAGGGAAAAATCATGGCTGCTTATGCCTCTACGCTGATATTAATCGGCCTTGCCATACTGAGCTATTTTGTCCACAACACCGCCGTCACCCTTTCTATATTGATTCTGCTGGTCATCAAACTGACCCCGTTGGCGCAGTTCTTCCCTTACGTGGAAAAACAGGGCATTACGATAGGCATTATCATCCTTACGGTGGCGGTCATGGCCCCGCTCGCCAGCGGTTCGTTGCCCGCCTCCTCCCTGGTTAAGTCCTTTGCCAGTTGGCAATCCATTGTGGCGGTGCTGGTGGGTATTTTTGTCGCCTGGCTGGGCGGCCGTGGCGTCAGCTATATGAGCGTGCAACCTTCGGTCATTGGCGGGTTGTTGATGGGCACGGTGATTGGTGTAGCGTTTTTCCGCGGCGTCCCGGTAGGGCCATTGATTGCTGCGGGCATTGTTTCCCTGTTCATCACGGCCAAATAGCGTTGAGGAGCATTCCGAAACGCCAAAAAGGGGGCGTACTTTCACAGTCAGTTGGCTATAATAGCCAACACTCAACACACGACGACTGAAGGAATTCCCGATGAGTTTGAACCAGGTGCCAGCAGGTAAAGACCTGCCAGAAGATATCTACGTAATTATTGAGATCCCGGCCAATGCCGATCCGATCAAATATGAAGTTGATAAAGATTCTGGAGCCCTGTTTGTAGATCGCTTCATGTCCACTGCGATGTTCTATCCGTGCAACTATGGTTACATCAACCATACCCTGTCACTGGATGGCGATCCGGTAGACGTGCTGGTCCCTACCCAGTACCCACTGGAGCCAGGCTCAGTGATCCGTTGCCGCCCGGTTGGCGTATTAAAAATGACCGACGAGTCAGGTGAAGATGCCAAGCTGGTTGCCGTTCCGCATACCAAGCTCACCAAAGAATACGATCACATTAAAGATGTGAACGACCTGCCAGAGCTGCTGCGTGCGCAGATCACCCATTTCTTTGAGCATTACAAAGATCTGGAAAAAGGCAAATGGGTTAAGGTTGACGGCTGGGATAACGCTGAAGCAGCGAAAGCTGAGATCATCTCTTCTTTCGAGCGTGCGGCGAAGAAATAATATGATCTAATGCTGGGGAATGCCTTCCCCAGCGTTCTTTCCGCCATATTCATTATCAACAGCCCTCCTGTTTCGACACTTCACTTCCTTTGCTTCTTCCTTAGACTCATTGCTGGCGCACTGTGGTAACGTCCCTGCCAGAGCCTGCATCCCTTACCGGGTAGTAGATGAAAAACAGAGAGTTTGTCGATATACTCGCCCTGTTTATCTGTGCATTTTCCCTGTCATACGGAGTGGTATATGCTAAAAAAACTCCAACTGCTTAATGTTGGTCCATCTCCAGAAATGGCATTGGAGTTTGGTGATCGTTTGAATTTGATTACCGGTGATAATGGGCTGGGTAAAAGCTTTTTGTTGGATATCGCATGGTGGTCATTAACGCGTCGCTGGCCCTCAGAAATTAATCCACAGATGAATGTTGGCAAAAAAATACTTCCTCGCGCTACCGGTGATGCCGCGATTACATTCAGCTTTAGTGCCAAAAAGAAACAAGAACACTATACCAGCACTTTCCAGCGTCATGAGCAGTCGTGGACTGGCCGACAAGGCCGGCCTGCAAATCCGGGGCTGGTGCTGTATGCGATGACGGATGGCAGTTTCGCTGTATGGGACCCTGCGCGAAACTACTGGAAAACCAAAGATAACGTAGATATTCAGGAGCGCCGCCCCGCCTACGTTTTTTCACCTCAGGAGGTTTGGCAGGGATTAAAAGCCAATGACGGCAATATACTTTGTAATGGAATTATTGCAGATTTAGCCTCCTGGCAGAAAGAAAAAGGCGAGGCCATTTCCCTTTTTAATAAGGTGTTAAAAGCGCTTTCCCCCTCTGAAAAAGAAACGCTGGAGATGGGAGAATTAATCCGCATTAGTCTGGATGACGTTCGGGATATGCCCACAGTCCGAATGCCTTATGGTCAGGATGTTCCTGTTATCCATGCCTCATCCGGTATCCGACGAATTCTTGCCCTGGCATATTTCCTTATCTGGGCATGGCAGGAACATCAGCTTGCCGCGAGGTTACTTGATGAGAAACCCACGCACCAGATCGTCTTCCTGATTGACGAAATCGAATCACATTTGCATCCAAGCTGGCAAAGAAGCATTGTTCCAGCCGTGCTCAACGTGATGAAAACGCTCACTGAGCAGCCAGATGTACAACTTATTGCCGCAACGCATTCCCCTCTCGTGATGGCATCCGTTGAACCGGTATTTAAGGCGGAAAAAGATGCCTGGTTCGATTTGGATTTTGTAGAAGGTAAGGTGATTCTTTCAAAGCGTGATTTTATTCGTCAGGGCGACGTTTCTAACTGGCTAACCAGCGAAGCCTTTGACCTTAATATGGCTCGTTCGCTGGAAGCTGAAAAAGTTTTAAATCAGGCAGCGCTGGCGTTGTCCAGTAATACCATCACGGTAACTCAGGCACAAAAAATTGATAAAAAACTCCGCGGGGTACTGAGCGATACCGACCCGTTCTGGATGCGCTGGCGTTTCGTCGCAGAGAAAAAGGGATGGATATCATAATATGGTGCCAGTCATTCCTGCGCCTGAGCCTGCTAACTTTGACGACAGAGTTCGTCAAAGAGGTCTGGCACACCTTAAGGCTGAGAATATAGATGTGACTCAACCTCTTCCATCCGGAACCAAAATAAATAATTACTGGGTGGATTGTCTGGATGAACTCTACACCAGCTACCATGGGGTTTGCGCCTATGTCGCAGTGCATTTCGAACGCGTCACCGCCAATGGTTCCGTCGATCACTTTGCCGCAAAATCAGCGCGTGCCGATCTTGCCTATGAGTGGTCAAACTACCGTCTTTCCTGTGGACGAATGAACAGCCGGAAAAATCATTACGATGACGTGCTGGATCCTTTTGATGTCCTTGCGGGTGATTTTCATCTGGAACTGGTGAGTGGGCGTATTTACCCCAATCCTGAACTGCAGGCAGAACGCTTTGCAAGGGTTGACACCACAATTCGTCGGTTGAAACTTGATGCGCCCGGGTGCCGGGCATTGCGCGTCAAACATTTCGATGAATACCTGACTAAATATTACACGTCCTGTTACCTCAAGCGGATTTCTCCTCTGGTTTGGTATGAAGCCGATCGTCAGGGGCTCTTGTAGAGAGCGCTGTTACGTCCTCATGCTGCCCAGCCAGGCAGTGGTATGTCTGTTTTCGTTATCTTTTAGGAACGTCGTCTTAAGAAAATAAGCCGGTCAACTTATGGCTACTTTTAACGAATGTAGACAAAAAGGCTAAATAAGGCCCATAAAAAACCGGAAATGTTTTTCATTTCCGGTTTTTTAATTCGCTGATAAATCGCCCAACGGACGCACTTGCGACAGGTTCCATTGGGCAATATTTTATTCGCTTTCCTGCTCCTCTTCACGTTTCAGCCAGTCGCCGCTCATAATGCGCTGACGTCCTGAAACTGAACGTTGATAAACATAAAGCCACGCGCTCCCAAACGGCGTCTGAATCAGAAAACGTTTGTATTCTCCGCCTTTGGTGCGAAGCGCATCTAACTCGGCGAGGATGGAGGCATCAATTCGGTATACTTCGCAATATACCGTTCCTTCGCCAGTAATCACTCCGGGATAGTGACCCAGACTGTAAAGCTCATAGCCCTCAATCTGATGGTCACCCAACCATTGCGCGTGTGTCATCCAGTGACTGTTTCCCTGTTTGCGCCGTAAACTGCCATAGACAATTATTCGCATTGCTAAAACTCAAACTGATAAAGCAAATCAAGAGCCTGATCCACACCGGACACGGCTTCCAAATAGAGTTTGGGCATCAGGCGATAACGCAAGGTTAACGTTGCCAGTGAATCAAAAATGCCCACTCCGTATTTTACTTGTAGACCCGGCAGTACATAGCCGCTGACCTGCACCTGTTGACTGTCGCCAACGCCGGTGGTGTCGAGAGCAAGGTTACTTACACCGAACGTCTCGCCGATTTTACCCACAACCTGCCCACTTTGTGCAACCCCTAAGCCGACTAACGCCGAAGTTAGTGCGTTACCGTCACCGTCGCTTTTCAGTCCCTGACCCCGTAACAGGTATGAAAGGGCTTCCTGCTGTGACATCGCCGGATCGGAGAACACTTCTACTTTTGGCTCGTCTGCCAGACCCGTGACGCGCAATCCTGCGGTTACGCCATCCTCTGTTGCATCCGGATTACGAATCGCCTCCAGGTTGAGATAAGGCTGGTCTGGCGGGCCTGCAAACTGCAGTTCACCTTTGCGTACGATCAAGTCCTGACCATAGGCATGGAAACGGCCGGATGGAATGTTGATCTGTCCGTTAAGCCCCAGTCCGGATTTATCCTGCACCATTTTCAGATCGCCATTGAGCCGGGCTTTTAGTCCAAAGGCCGACAGACGTACGTCGTTTCCGACGTGAATGGTCAGGTTACTGTTAATCGGTATTGAGGCGGTTTTAGGCTCAATCGGTTTGAGGTTCTTATCCAGCATCACCTCGTCAGAGGAGACGCCCACGGCGCTCTCTGGCACCTCTTGTACCGTGATGCGCGCCCATGGAATATCAACCCGGCCGTCAAGGTTAAAGGCGGCTGGCGTAGCCTCAAAGACCACATCCGGGGAAACGTCCATGCGCACCATGGGCGGCACGGTGACGCGAACCCGACTGCCTTTAGCGGCAACGCGCGCACGCCAGTTATCCAACTGACTCCAGTCCGCATCACCACTCAGGTTAATGTTGCCCTGTGCGGTCTGGAGCAGGCCATTCAGCGTCGAACTCATGCCGTTAAACACCATGTTCAGGCTGGCACTGGTCAGATCCACCGGCATGAAGTTGCCTTTTACATTCACATCTTTGAGGCCGAGTTGACCAAAAATCTGCGGCTGCTGTGCCGTTCCTCCCAGACGCAGATTACTGTTCAGATTGCCTTTGATGCTTTCGCCCTGCATCAACGCCGGGTTGATCATTGCCAGCGAGATGTTGCGGATATTCACGTTGCCGCCCAGCGTACGGCGCTGCTGCGGATCGGTAATCTGCACATTGCCGTCCAGCTGACCGTTATTCACGATGCGAATCAGCCAGTCGAGCTGAGCCCGTCCGTCCCGCAGTGCCGCATTAACGTTAATCGTGTTAAAGGCGATGGGCAGCGTATTGCCCTGCACATCCTGCGCGACTTTCACGTTGTTACTCTTCAGTGCCAGCGTGCCGATGGGCAGTTTACCCTCCGCCGTCCAGTTGACGCGGGCATCGCCGCTGAACACGCCGCTCAGCTGCGTTTGATCGGTCAGGAAGGGTTTCAACATTGCCAGATCGAAGCGGTTTAACACCACGTGAGCATGACCACTGGGGCCGGCTTCAATGGGCTCTGGCACACAAAGCTGTGCATTGGGGTTTTGCCAGCAGTGGGGGCCGATCGTCGCGCTCTGTTTCTGATTAAAATAGTCAATGGTCATCGCACGCGTCAGGCGCCATTCACCCACCGGCGTGTCAAAACGCGTGTTATTAAGGCTGCCTTTCCACGTCTCTGTCTGACGGTCAAAGCTGCCGTTGAGCGCAAGCTGTCCTGATACCGGCTCACCCTGTACGTTGAGTTTGAGCTGGTGCTGCTTTTCATCACCCTCGGCATTGAGCGTCAGCAGGCTGATGTTGAGTGCATCCTGTTTTAGCTGTTCAACCCGCAATTGAAGTTTACCGGCGATCTGATCGCTGGAGCGCACGTCGCTTTTCAGGGTGATGCGGCGGACAAGCAGTTGCTGCCAGCGTAAACCCGTGGCGGTAAGATCGGCCAGCAACTGTGGCGCTTTCAGCGTACCGCGTGCTTTGATATCCCCTTTCACCACGCCGCCCAGGCCCGGCAGTGCATTATCAAGACGGGGCGCATCAACGTTGGCATCCAGGTTCAGGCTATCTGCCAGACTGCCTTTTATCTCCAGGTGATTGCGTCCCAGCGCTATTTTGATGCCGGGGATATCCCATTGGTTGTAGCTGTTGCCCCTTAAGGTCCCCTCTGCGCTGACCGCATTCTGCTTAACGTTACCTTTTAGCATCAGTTGCGGTACGCTGACCTGCCAGCTGCCGCCATACAGGCTGCCGCGCGTGGTAATGTTGCCGTTCAGCTTTGCCGGCCAGTCAGGATACTGGCGTGCGGTATTGATGCCGTCCAGCGTCAACTCACTGCGCCAGCTGATCGCTTTGCTCCAGTCCACCAGCGCTGTCAGATCAACGTTGCCCTGTAACACCGCCACACGCAGCTTATCCAGACTGAACTGCTGAACGTTGCCTTTCCCCTCCAGGGCGACCGTCGCAGGCGGCACCGACTCCCCTTTGACCGACGTACGGAGCGACATGACATAGTCAGTCGCCTTGCCGTTGAACTGGTAGTGAAGATCGTCGGCCTGATACTGAACCGGCCCGGTCAGGGGCCAGCGTAACTGCGGACTGGTCAGGTTGAGCGCCAGCGGAAGCCCAATAACGGCGGGCTGGGCGCTGGCATCGAGCTGCGCGCGCACCGGGCCTGAAAGCGTTAGCGCCAGTTTCAACTCGTCGCGCATCGCGCCTTTTACTGTCAGATTTAGCTTTTCGCCTTTCACCGGATCAACGTTCACGTCACCGTTTAGCGCCAAATCAACGGGCCAGTTGTCGGCCAGCGTCGCCTGACCGCTGCCGTTCAGCTTGCCCAGGTTTGAATCCACCGCCAGCGTTTGCAACTGCATATGCCGGTCGAGGGTTTTTGCCTTCACCTGCAATCGGCTCACCGTAATATCGGTATCCCCAGTAATCCGCAACTGCTCGCCCACAATGTCCTGTACATCAATGTCCAGCGGAAGCTGAAAGTCGGGCAGTTCAGGCAACAGCGGTTTGGCAAACATCGCCTGTAAGGTTTCGCCCAGCGGCTTCTCGTCGGGCTTCGGCTGCTGTATTTTGGGCTGCACCACCTGCTCTTTTGCCACCTGCGCCGCTTTCGGCAGCGCAATCAGCAGGCTTTGAATATGGGTGGGATTGAGCGTCAGCGCACGATCCTGCCACTGCAGGCCGGTGGTAAAATCCACCAGCGAAATAGCGGTATCATCCACTTTCACGTTTATATTGTGCAGGCCCACGTGGCGCAGGGCGATCGGATAGGGCGTGCTGAGGTTTGTCTTGCCGCTTTCTTCTTCCGGCGGCGCGGTGGAGGGCGTCATCTTTTTGCTGTCGACCACCACGCTGATATCCTTCAGCGTAAGATCGTTCACACAAACAGACGAGTGCAGCAGGCAGTTAAGATCCACGGCCAGATGGATATTGCCCGCGTTCACGCTGACGCCAGGCATCTCATAGCGCAATCCACTGAGGGTAAGATTACGCCAGCCACCGTCCACTTTGTTGATGGATAGCCCCGGCACCCAGCGCGTAGCGCCCTTCAGCACCAGATGTAATCCCGGCGTTGTACCAATCAAAAATGCCAGGCCGGCAAACAGCAGCACTAAAAAAATCAAAAAGCCAATCAGGACCTTTTTCCAGCGCGTCATAATTCAGGCCCCAATCCTACGTAAAATTGCACACCATGCTCCTCGCTGTCCCCAATAGGGCGGGCAATATCAAACTTAATGGGCCCCACGGGTGATGCCCAGCGTACGCCGATACCGGCACCGGTTTTGATATTGCTTTGACTGATGTCATTAACGGCCTCACCGGAGTCAATAAACACCGCACCCCACCATTTGCCGCTGACGTTGTATTGATATTCCAGCGAACCGGTGGCCATTTTTGAGGCCCCGGTCAGTTTGCCGTCACTGTCACGGGGCGAAACGTTTTTGTATTTATAACCGCGTATGCTGCGATCCCCGCCGGCGAAGAAACGCAGGTCCGGCGGCACCCTGTCGAAGTCGTTGGTTTCAATCCATCCCACTGTGCCGCGCGCGATAAAGCGGTTCTTTTCGCCCAGTGTGCGGATCCAGACGTTTTGCGCCTGCAGGATCAAGAAATCGACATCCGATCCCCAGGTGGTATCGGACACATCGGCGGAATAACGCTGCGAGTCGCCCCAGGTGGGCATTAAGCCCCCGCGCGAACGGGTGCGGTTGAGACTGACGCCGGGATAGAGCAGCATCGTGGTGTTAGTGACGTTACCCTGTGTAAAGTGGTCCAGGCTCCAGCGCAGATTAAGGGCTCTTTGCCAGCCGCTGCTGCTGTCCCAGTTACGTGATACCGCCAGCGTACTGGTGTCCGCCTTGGTATCGTTGAGGTCGGTGCGCTTCAGGCCGCCCGAGAACGTGTAGTACTGCTCCAGGGGGCTTTTCAGCAAGGGGACTTTATAACTGAGATCGACCTGCTGCTCGGGGGCAGAAACATAGGCACTGGCGACCATGCTGTGACCGCGATCGTTAACCCAGGGCTTTCTCCACGTTCCTTTCAGGCGCGGTCCGACATCGGTTGAATAACCGACACCGGCTTCGATGGTGTTTTTAGCGCGGGGCGATACCACCGCATTCAAGGGCAGGACTTTGGTTTTACGTCCCTGCTTAAACTCAGGCGCAACCACAACTGACTGGAACCAGCCGGTCGCAGAAAGACGGCGGTTAAGCTCCGCCAGATCGCGCGAGCTGTAGTAATCGCCCTCTTTAAAAGGGACTAAATTTTGCAAATAGGCTTCGCGAATCTGCGAACCTTCAAAGCTGACATTGCCAAAACGATAGCGCGGGCCGCTGTTGTAATCGAGATCCCAAAAGGCTTCGTGGCGCGCAACGGAAACGCCCAGCTCGCTTTTCTCAAACTCACCGTCGAAATAGCCGTTACGGAGGGCAAGGTTAGTGAAGCCGCTTTTGAATTTGTCGTACTGCCCGTGATTCAGCACCGTTCCGACTTTGGGGCGCCCCTGCGCGATCCAGTTTTTATAGTCCGCATCGTTTTTAGCCTGGCCGGTGACGATAATCGTACTGCCCGCAATTTTTACCGGCTGACCGGACGTGACGCGGGCGATTAACACCGGACGGCCGCCCTGAGGTGGCGCGGGCCGGGATACGAAGTCGATATCCGGCTCATAATAGCCAAGCGCACGCAGCCCCTCTTTTATTGCCGCGGATACGCGGGAGCGAAAGCGGCCATCGTTGGTGACTTCATCGCTGCCAATAGTCGACAGGCGTGCCCTGACGTTTTTTTGCAGTTCTCCGGTTAGCCCTTCCAGCTGTAGTCGAACCGGCGCTGCCCCGAAGGCGGGCGCGACGAGTAGTAAACCCGCCATGCAATAAACATAAAATCGTGGCACCTGTACTCCTGTCTGTCATGCCTGCCCCATTCCACAGGGCGCGTGTTAATCCTCGTTACCGATACGATCGCGACGGCAACTCACTCATCATAGCCGCACTTTTTGCTAACTGGCAGTGTACAACGAGTTATAAGTCAAATTGAGCATTATTGTCGGCAAAACCCACTTACGTTACAACGATGTTGTTACGTCGCAGGCGCGATTGCCGTTTGTCCGCCTGACCGGGCGGTTGATGACAGACTGCCCGATGGCCTCACAGGACGCCACCGATTGCCCTCTGGCGGCGGCATCGTCGCTGCTGCTATAATCACCCACCACAGGCATCCCGCCTGTCTTCATTTCTGCCCCGACGCTCACGCATTGTGTTAAATGGGCGCAGACATTTTTGGCACGGATAGCTCCCCTTGCGTCACCAGCACAGGGAATGACCGCCTAAACCGCACGCTGCCCAGGCCAAAAATGACAAGTGAATAACTCTTTGGATCTCATATGCTTGATAGCTTACTTGTCATTCTGCTACTGATCGTAATCAGTGCTTTTTTCTCTCTTTCGGAAATCTCGCTGGCCGCCGCCCGCAAGATTAAGCTGAAACTTCTGGCCGACGAAGGCAACATCAACGCTCAGCGCGTTTTGAAAATGCAGGAAACCCCCGGCATGTTCTTTACCGTGGTGCAAATCGGCCTGAATGCCGTGGCGATCCTCGGTGGTATCGTCGGTGATGCGGCGTTTTCGCCCGCGTTTTCCAGCCTGTTTAACCGCTTTATGTCGCATGAACTTGCCGAACAGCTTAGCTTTATCTGCTCGTTTACCATCGTGACCAGCCTGTTTATTCTGTTTGCCGACCTGACCCCGAAACGCGTCGGTATGATCGCGCCCGAAACCATCGCCCTGCGCATTATCAATCCCATGCGCTTCTGCTTGCTGGTGATGCGGCCGCTGGTGTGGCTGTTCAACGGTCTGGCCAACGTCTTCTTTCGCATTTTCAAACTGCCGATGGTGCGTAAAGACGATATTACCTCTGACGATATTTATGCGGTTGTCGAAGCCGGTGCGCTGGCCGGTGTGCTGCGTAAGCAGGAGCACGAACTCATTGAGAACGTGTTTGAACTGGAGTCGCGTACCGTCCCTTCCTCCATGACCTCACGCGAAAACATTGTCTGGTTCGATCTGCACGAAGATGAAGTCAGCCTGAAAACCAAAATCGCTCAACATCCTCACTCTAAATTCCTGGTCTGTAATGGCGATATTGACCACATTGTGGGCTATGTCGACTCTAAAGAGCTCCTGCTGCGCGTGCTGGGAAATCAGAGCATGGCGCTGAACAGCGGGGTTCAGATCCGATCGGCGCTTATTGTGCCCGATACGCTGACGTTATCTGAGGCGCTGGAAAGCTTTAAGACGGCGGGTGACGATTTTGCGGTCATCATGAACGAGTACGCGCTGGTGGTGGGCATCATTACGCTTAACGACGTCATGACCACGCTGATGGGCGACCTGGTGGGCCAAGGCATGGAAGAGCAAATCGTCGCACGTGACGAAAACTCCTGGCTGGTGGAAGGCGGTACGCCGATAGATGATGTCATGCGCGTGCTGGATATCGATGATTTTCCGCAGTCAGGTAACTACGAAACCATTGGCGGCTTTATGATGTATATGCTGCGCAAAATCCCGAAGCGCACAGACTTTGTGAAGTTTGCCGGTTACAAGTTCGAAGTGGTGGATATCGACAGCTACCGAATTGACCAGCTACTTGTGACGCGGATTGATGAACGCCCGCCGATGCTGAATGTGGCAAAAACCGAAGAGTAGAAACACTAAGGGCGCCAACGGCGCCCTGTTATTTAGTTGAACTCTAGCTTGAGACGAACGACCTGGCGGTTAATTTCTGACATCACGCTCAGGTGCTGTTTGTCTTTGACCCGTGGGATCAGGACTTTACCTTTATCAAACTCGAATGCGCCAACATCCTTGATGTACAACCTTCCTTTAAACAGCGTCTTAACATATTTTGCTATCTGTAGTGGATTATAGCGCTGGAAGATTTTCATAGTGATTAACTCCTTAATTTTTAAGCACGCTTCACCGTTGCCAAATTCGGTACGGATCCATGAAGCGCGAATTCGAGATAAACTATAGAACACTCTGTTTGCTTCGCACGATAAGAAATAAATTTTTTTACCGTTCTGACACAACATTACAGAATACTCTGTTATTTACTTTTCACTATTCAGTATAAACCTTCATTGGTTAAAGAATTGTGTTGTCGATAGCAAAGCTGACAGCTTTTTGAGACAGCCGCATCATCCCTACTTAATATGACAGTGGAATGACTAACTGGTCTGATCACTGGAGAGAATGATGATGCGTGCAACACTGGCAGCACTGGCTTTATCGTTGTTGATTCCCGTTAGCGCGCTGGCGCATAACATTGAGCTGGGCAAACGTGTGCCAGCAGTGGGCGTCAACGACAAAGGCGAGCTGATTTTACAGCAGGAGAAATTCAGTTATAAAAACTGGAACAGCGCTCAGCTGAGCGGAAAAGTCCGCGTAGTACAGCATATTGCCGGGCGCTCATCCGCGAAAGAGATGAACGCGGCGCTGGTTGAAGCTATCAAGGCAGCGAAATTGCCTCACGACCGCTATCAGACCACCACCATTGTTAATACCGATGATGCCATACCTGGCACCAGCATGTTCGTGCGCAGCAGTATTCACAGTAATAAGCAGCAGTATCCCTGGTCGCAGTTTATCGTCGACAGCAATGGCAATGTGCAGCACGCCTGGCAATTACAGCAGGGCGGCTCGGCTATTGTGGTACTGGATAAAACGGGTCAGGTTAAATACGTTAAAGACGGGGCGCTCTCTCAGCAGGAGGTGCAGCAGGTGATGAGCTTATTAAAATCGCTGTTGCAGGACTGAAGGCGGAAAGCGGGAGGGCTGCGCCTCCCGCACTGGGTTAAAACAGCGAGACGCGAAAGCCGGGATTAAGAAAAGATTCACGCGGTGCATAGTCCAGTGTTCTTCCCTGCCAGTCGTGAACGTGAGCACCCGCGGCCGCGGCAACGGCATGACCCGCTCCGGTATCCCAAATATTGGTTGGCCCAAAGCGCGGATAGAGCTGTGCTTTCCCTTCTGCCACCAGGCAAAACTTCAGTGATGACCCGGTTGCCACCGTCTGATGTTCCCCCAGTTGCTTGAGGTACTCTTTCATCTCGTCGTCGTCGTTGTGCGAACGGCTCACCACCACTAACGGTGGACGCGCATCAAGCACATGAATCTGTTGTCGCTCGCCGTTCTCTTCTTTCCAGGCTTTGCCCTCTGCGGCGGAATACATCACGCCCAGCGCGGGAGCATAAACCACGCCCATTACCGGTTTGCCCTGCTCAATCAGCGCAATATTCACGGTAAATTCGCCGTTACGTTTGATAAATTCTTTGGTGCCATCCAGCGGGTCAACCAGCCAGTAACGTTGCCAGTGCTGGCGAACCTCCCAGCCGGGCGGATCTTCCTCTGATAGTACCGGAATATCCGGTGTCAGCTGTTTTAAGCCCGACACAATCACATCATGAGCGGCCAGGTCTGCCGCCGTGACAGGAGAATCATCCGCTTTGTGAGAAACGTCTGTCGGAACGGAACCGTTGTAGACCTGCATAATCGCGTCGCCTGCTTCACGCGCCAGTTGGCTTATTTGCTCTAACATTTTCCACCTCATGTATGAGAATGCTACGCGTTAACTGTCATACCCGTTGGAATACAGTCTAGCAGCTTCACGTTCATCTCTGATTTCAGGCAAACATTCTGAATCATTTTTCAGGTATATCAACATAATAGAAAAAAATGGCAACGATATCCTTTTACAAATCCTGCAACGCGTTTCGCCCGACCCCAGCGTGCGGCTGGCTCAAAACGTTATCTTCATCACGATTTAATCTGCCCTTTCATCAGAGTTTTACATTATTTTTGTAGCCTTGATCTATTAGCTTTGGGAGCGAGCATGTTTAAGGCGGGAATGATGTTACTGGCGTTGAGCGTTTCAGTTGCAGCACAGGGAGCCACCGTGGATTTACGCGTGCTGGAAACGACCGATCTGCACAGCAATATAATGGACTTCGACTACTACAAAGATACGCCCACGGAAAAATATGGTCTGGTGCGCACCGCCTCGTTAATCCATGCGGCGCGTCAGGAAGCCACCAACAGCGTTTTGGTAGACAATGGCGATCTTATTCAGGGCAGCCCGCTGGGCGACTATATGGCCGCAAAAGGGCTCAAACAGGGCGATATCCATCCTGTCTATAAAGCCATGAATACGCTTGATTACAGCGTCGGTACGTTGGGCAACCATGAGTTTAACTACGGCCTGCCGTACCTGCAAAAAGCGCTGGCTGGCGCGCGCTTCCCCTATGTGAATGCGAACGTTATCGATCTGAAAAGCGGTAAGCCTCTGTTTACGCCCTACCTGATTAAACCGACCCGCGTGACCGATCGTGAGGGTAAAACACATACCCTGCAGGTGGGCTATATCGGCTTTGTCCCGCCGCAAATTATGGTGTGGGATAAAGCCAACCTGCACGACAAGGTGCGGGTGGATGACATCACAGAAACCGCACGTCGCTATGTCCCAGAGATGCGCGCTAAAGGCGCGGATGTCGTTATTGCCCTTGCCCACTCCGGTCTGAGTAGCGAACCTTATCAGGCCATGGCTGAAAATTCTGTTTATTACCTCAGCGAGGTCGCAGGCATTGATGCCATTATGTTTGGCCATGCGCACGCCGTTTTCCCGGGCAAGGAGTTTGCACGGATTAAAGGTGCGGATATTGAGAAAGGAACCCTTAACGGTATTCCTGCGGTGATGCCGGGCATGTGGGGCGATCATCTGGGCGTGGTGGATCTGGCGCTGAGCAACGCAGGTGGCCGCTGGCACGTTACTCACGGCACCGCACAGGCGCGCCCTGTCTATGACACCGCAAACAAGACATCGCTGGCCGCAGAAGATCCGGCACTGGTTAACGTCCTGAAAGACGATCACCATGCCACCCGCGAGTTTGTCGCTCAGCCCATCGGAAAATCCGCCGACGTGATGTACAGCTACCTGTCGCTGGTTCAGGACGATCCCACCGTTCAGATTGTGAATAACGCTCAGCGCGCCTACGTGGAGCATTTTATTCAGGGTGATCCCGATCTGGCGACGCTGCCGGTGCTGTCGGCCGCTGCGCCGTTTAAAGCCGGTGGACGTAAGAACGATCCTGCCAGCTACGTGGAAGTGGAGAAAGGTGACCTGACGTTCCGAAATGCGGCGGATCTTTATCTCTATCCCAATACGCTGGTGGTGATGAAAGTGAGCGGCGAGCAGGTAAAAGAGTGGCTGGAATGCTCCGCAGGCCAGTTTAATCAGATCGATCCGACCAGCACCCGTACGCAATCGTTAATCAACTGGAATTTCCGCACCTATAACTTCGACGTGATCGACGGTGTGAGTTACCAGATTGATGTGACACAGCCGGCCCGTTATGACGAAGAGTGCCAACTGATTCATCCTGATGCCTCACGTGTTAAGGATCTTCGCTGGCAGGGGCAACCCATCGATCCTAAAGCAACCTTCCTGGTGGCGACCAATAACTACCGGGCCTACAGCGGTAAATTCGCGGGCACGGGCGACAAGTACATTGCTTTTGCCTCACCGGATGAAAACCGCTCAATCCTGGCGGCCTATATCAGCGCAGAAACCAAAAAGCAGGGTGAAGTGCGCCCTCAGGCTGACAATAACTGGCGGCTGGCGACGATCAAGGCTGCACAGCCTCTTGATATTCGCTTTGAAACCGCGCCCGGTGATAAAGCCACGCACTTTATTCAACAGCATGCGCAGTATCCAATGAAGGCAACAGGGAATGACGAGACGGGATTTGCTCTCTGGCAGGTAAATTTACAGCAGTAAGAGGGCTAAGGGCGGCATCGCGCCGCCCTTTTATCCTTACAGGATTTCCAGCAGCTCAACTTCAAAAATCAGGGTGCTGAATGGCGGGATGGACGCACCCGCACCGCGCTCGCCGTAAGCGAGGTTGTGTGGAATAACCAGTTCCCATTTGGAACCCACCGGCATCAGCGTCAGCGCTTCGATCCAGCCCGCAATCACGCCGGTAACCGGGAATTCAGCCGGTTCGCCGCGAGCGACTGAGCTGTCAAAGACGGTGCCGTCGATCAGTTTACCGGTGTAATGCACGCGTACGCGGTCCTGGCGCGATGGAATCGGACCTTCCCCCTGCGTCATCACGCTGAACTGTAAACCTGACTCGGTGCTGCTGACGCCTTCGCGCTGGGCATGGTCCTGCAGGAAAGCCTGGCCTTCTGCGGCCATCGCTTCCACGCGCTCACGACGCACGCTTTCCGCACGCTCATGGACTTCACGCAGCGCGCGATGGACCACATCAACAGGCACCGCGGGTGAGTTCCCTTCCAGCGCGTCGCGCAGGCCCGCGAGCAGTGCTTCTGGCTGCAGCCCCTGCAGACCAGACTCCAGCAGCTGCTGGCCAACCTGTAAACCAATACCGTAACTTGCTTGTGCTTCGACGCTGTCGAAAGAAGGGGTAGTCATCTTCGTTCCTTTCACTCTCGGATATAGTAAGACGGGCAGCATAGCAGCGCAGGCCGCTGGCGTAAAATCCACAGCGCCGCAGATGACTTTTGCTGGCGAAAGAGAAACAATACGCAGGTCAAATTTATCAATGCTGGCAGGCACTTCGCGTCCACATTGCCCATACTGTATAAGTGACAAGTTTTTCCTTGTCAGTGGCACTATAAGAAAGAGAGAAAATATGGGCCAGATTGCCCCTCGTCGCCGCAGGACGCACGCACTGCGTATTTTAACCCGGTTACAGGTCTGGCTGCCGCAACGAACGCGGCCGCAAGGTGCCGGAGCGGAGGAACCTGATATGCCTTCAAACGTCTCGTCTCGCCTGCCTCACTGGCTTTATCGAATCTGGCATTTCACAGACGATATCCGCTGGATGGACCCGCTGCCGGCTTTCCACCGTCGTGGGATCGTGCTCGCTTTACTCATCCTGCTGCTGGCCTTTCTCTGGCCGTCCAGCACGCCACAGTATCCGGTAGAACGGCCTGTGACGCCTTCGGCAGAAAAAGAGGTGCCGATGCAGGCGGACATCTACAATAACAAACCGGCTCAATCCGCGTCTCAGCCAGAGGCAAAGGCCGATTCTCAGGGTGACTGGCATAGCTACCAGATTGCGTCCGGGCAGACGCTGGCGCAGCTGTTCCGCGACAATAATCTTCCGGTGAATGACGTCTTTGCGATGGCGCGCGTCGAAGGTAACGATCAGCCGCTCAGCACATTAAAAGAGGGCCAACAGGTGAAAATCCGTCGGGATGCAAAAGGCGTCGTGACAGGTTTAACGCTGGATGGCGCGAACGGCCCGGTGCTGTTTACCCGCCAGCCGGACGGCAGCTTTTTACGGGTAGAATAAGCGATAACCGGTGGCTCACGTCACCGGCTGTCCGTTATCCCGCTTTTTTGATTTTATTGACCAGCACGATCCCCGAACAGACCAGCAGCAGGGCAAGCAGATACTTGATGCCCAACATATCTTCACCCTGGAAAACGGCGGAGAGCACCGTTCCCGCTACAGGCATCACGACGTTAAACGGCGCAATCATGCTGACGCGGTTATATTTTAGCAGCACGCTCCACAAGGCAAAGGTCACTGACGAGATCAGCGTCAGATAACCCAACACCGCCCCAGCACCGATACTGTTGATCTGCAGCGTCCCACTCGCCAGGTCGCCGCCCATTACCATGGCGCCTCCGCCCAGAGCCAACTGCCAGCCGGTCATCACCCTCGGATCGATAGTGTGAGAAATGCGTTTTCCCTATCGCGTGGCGGCAGAGAGGAGAAACGCGGCCAGCACCGCGAAGCCGTTACCCTGCCAGACAAACTGAAAATCACTCAGTCTACTTTCGAGGTTGACCAGCATCACGCCGCTAAAACTCAGAAGGCAGCCAGGCGATTTGTTGTCACTGAGCCTGTCATTTTGATAGATAAAACGCGCCAGCATGATGCTAAAAAATGTGTCCGTGGCGTTCATGATCGAACCTTTTACCCCTATGGTAAACGCGAGCCCGATTTAGAAAAACGTGTATTGAAGGGCGGTTTGCATGCTACCCAACAGGGCAAGCTGACTAAACTGCTGGGGGATAAACGGTAAACCGGTTTGCGCTGCACCAGGGCAAAAAGAAACAATATCAGCCCCGCTAACAAAAAACGATAACCGGCAAAAACTACTTTCGAGGCAATATCGTCTGGGCGATTCGATACAGCACGTCGCCACTTTTGATCGCGGGGTAAGAACGTCCCCAGAGCAAACAGCACCGCGTTGCGCAGGCAAAAACCCCCATTTCGACGGGTGAACACGGATTCGGCAGAAGGATATGCATGGGCGTGGCCAATAATAAAATCGCGTTTCATTTTATATTGAACATGCCCGGAGGAGCCTGAATCTGCAAGACAGAGAAGGGAATTCTGTTACGTCGTTAAAACAAAAACGCCGACACAAGTGTCGGCGTTCAGGTGTGGCAGGTAACTAAAAATTAGCCTGCTACTACGTTCACGATCAGTTTCGCGAAGACTTCGCTGTGAACCTGGAAGTCCACTTCGTGCTCACCGGTGGTGCGCAGAACGCCGTTCGGTAAACGAACTTCGCTCTTAGCGACTTCAACGCCAGCTGCAGTGACTGCATCAGCGATGTCGCGGGTACCGATGGAACCGAACAGTTTACCTTCATCGCCTGCTTTAGACGTGATGGTAACGGTGCCCAGTGCGTTGATTTTCTCTGCGCGAGCATTAGATGCTGCCAGAACGTCAGCCAGTTTGGCTTCCAGTTCTGCACGACGTGCTTCGAAGAATTCAACGTTTTTCTTGGTAGCAGGAACAGCTTTACCCTGTGGAACCAGGAAGTTACGAGCGTAGCCCGCTTTAACGTTAACCTGATCACCCAGGCTGCCCAGGTTTGCTACTTTATCAAGCAGAATAACTTGCATTACCTTATCCTCTTAAAGTCGTTAATGGACAACAGCCGTTACTGATGACGATCAGTGTACGGCAGCAGAGACAGGTAACGCGCGCGCTTGATAGCACGAGCCAGCTGACGCTGGTATTTTGCGCGAGTACCAGTGATACGGCTTGGTACAATCTTGCCGCTTTCAGTGATGTAGTTTTTCAGCGTTGCGATATCTTTATAATCGATCTCTTGAACGCCTTCCGCGGTGAAACGGCAGAACTTGCGACGACGGAAATAACGTGCCATTTGGCTAGTCTCCAGAATCTATCAATTCAATCTGCTCGGCATGTAACACCATTTTACTCTGACCATTTCGCGCCTGATGGCAGCTGATAAAGCCTTCGAGAATGAGTTGCGTGCCGACCGTTATATGTTGAGTAATCACCTGATGGGCGCTGCCGCTAATAATAACAGGCATTCGACACCAGGCTTGCCGGTGAAATCCGGCCTCCTCCTGCACCGAGTTGTGCTCAAGCACGAACTGACAGTGCGGAATTCCTGACGGGCTAATTTTACGGACTGGCGTCTTGCACACCGTGCCAGACAAGCGCAGCCGATTAACCGTCACGATGGATTACTCTTCAGAATCCCCAGCATCTGAGTCATCAGCGGATTCGTTAGCAAAATCTTCGCGGCGCTCACGACGCTCGTCTTTCGCTTTAACCATCGGTGATGCTTCAGTTACCGCGTTTTTAACGCGCATAACCATGCTACGGATAACGGCGTCGTTGAAGCGGAAGTTCGTTTCCAGCTCGTCGATCACTTCCTGCGGCGCTTCTACGTTCAGCAGAACATAGTGTGCTTTGTGCAGTTTGTTGATCGGGTAAGCCAGCTGACGACGGCCCCAGTCTTCCAGACGGTGGATCGTGCCTTCTGCACCAGTGATAGCACCAGTGTAACGCTCGATCATGCCCGGAACCTGTTCGCTCTGGTCAGGATGAACCATAAATACGATTTCGTAATGACGCATCGAAATTGCTCCTTACGGATTATTCAGCCTCCTGTCAGGGTCAGCTGCGGCCCACGGAAGCAAGGAACGTTATAGGTCGTGGGTCACCGTAATGACACACACCTCTGAATGCAGCTGAAAAATTGACGCGTAATCATACTGGCGGCAACGCACAAACTCAAGCGGGGATTTCATTTAAATTGTCGGGAGACGCCCGCTTTCCGCCCTTGTGTGCGGAAAGCGGGAATGCAGAGGCAAACAGAGGCTGAAACGGAAGGCGCTGTCGTTTACGGGCTAGAGTTGGCGCTTAAAAAAGCTGACCAGCGCCGTCAGGCCCGACGGCGTAATTTTGTGTCCGATATGCTTTTCGGACAACGAAACAAGATGGGTATCCAGCCTCTGCTCATGCAGAGCCCGTTCCAGCCGCTGGGTTTCTGCGAAAGGGACGACCTCATCGGCCTCACCGTGCCATAGCAGGAGGGGGCGGTCCGCGAGATTATGTAGCCGGGCAGCGGGATCGTAATCCGCCAGCGGCGCCATCCGTTTTGTGAACTGTGCCTGCTGTTCCGGGCCCATTACCGTGACAGGCGGGAACAGCGTGTGGCTGAGTTGCATAAAATAGCCGGACCCCATCATGCAGGCGACGCTGTGAATATGCGCATAGCGCGCCATCACCCCTAACGCCGTCATTCCGCCCATTGAGGCCCCGGCGACGGCAAGACGGTCGCCGGCAATCAGGTCATCAGCGCGTAACGCGGCCTCTATCAACGGGAATTCATCAATGTTTTGTTTGAGGATGTCCCAAAAATGGCTAAACCGCGCGTCGGCATCGCCGTTATAGCGTGCGCCATGCATATCGGCATCGGGCATCAGGGTACGAAACCCCGCCTGGGCCAGGGCCACCGCAAAGTAGGCATAAACCTCTTTCGACGAGGTAAAGCCATGATAAAACACGACCGTTGGCAGCCGCTGCTGGCGCTGGCCTGCGGGTGCTGCATGCAAACATTCAATACCTGCCAGCCTTTCCGTGGTGAGTTCAATCATATTTTCTCCTGAAGCAGGGGCGGCCTTTAGCGCCTCGCCAACGACGATAACCTGGGTAATGGTTTACAACATTACAATAGTAATAATTTCTAAACTAAATATTTCCGCTGCGCTGCCGTTGTTAATGCATATTTGACAAGAAAACAAAGGTAATCTATGAAACGTTTCTCTCTTAGCAGAACGAGCCTTGGAGTGAAGCTATGCGTCATCACTTCCTTCAGCGTAGGCGTTTTGTTATTGGCGTTAACCCTTATCCAAAGCCAGAATGCTTCACGCCAGTTGGAAAGTCTTGCCGTCGATGACATGGTTAATCAGGTGCAGGGCATCACCGAGATGGCATCCATGTTTAATGCGACGCTGACGCAGGAAGTCGGCAACTATACTCAGCTCTTCGTCAGCTTTTTACCTAAACGCTTCAGCCGCGATGAAACCGCACGTGTTCAGGTCGGAGAATTTTCCACACCGACCCTGCGTGCCGGCCTTAAAACCCTTAACCTCGATCAGATCGCCGTCGATGATTTTACGGATCGCACCTCGGCTGTCGCGACGATTTTTGTCCGTGATGGTGATAATTTTATCCGTATTTCCACGTCCCTGAAGAAACAGGATGGCAGCCGGGCGATCGGTACCCAACTTGATCCTGCCAGCGCCGCCTGGAAAAGCGTCATGAAGGGGGAAACCTTCCGGGGACTGGCCACCTTATTCGATCACCGTTACATCACGCAGTATCAACCGATTAAAGACGACAGCGGTGCCGTCATCGCGATTCTGTTTGTCGGCGTCCAGATCGATAAGCAGTACGGCCTGATGCGCGAAAAAGTGCTGGCTCGCCGCCTGGGCGACAGCGGGCATTTCTATGTGCTCAACGGCTCGCCAGGCGCGGCGCAGGGACAATATCTGTTTGATAAACAAAATGAAGGCAAGCGTCCAGACTGGCAGGATAGCGTCATGAAGCAGATGCTGGCGCAGCCCGAGGGTGTTCAGCAAGCCGAAATCGACGGTGAAACGAAGATGCTGGCCTGGCAACAGCTGCCCGGCTGGAACTGGATTGTGGTCGGTGAAGTTAACCGTGACAGCCTGCTGGCTCCGGTTATTCATAGCCGAAATCTGTTTCTTATCACCGGCCTGATTCTGGTGTTGCTGTTTGCCCCCTGCTTTGTCTGGTACAGCCGCCGCGCCATCACGCGACCGTTACAACAGGTTATTCACTTAGCTGAGCAGTATGCCGCCGGTAATTTGCTGGAGCATCTGGACACCACGCGTCATGACGAAGTGGGTCAGTTGATTAACGCCATTAACGGCATCGGCGAGGGGCTGGAGAAGATTGTTGCCCAGGTTCGCCGTGCCGCGCAGGAGATCAGTGACGGCACAGATACCATTGCAGCCAGCAGCCACAACATCAGTGAGCAGATTGGCCGCCAGGCCAGCAGCGTTGAAGAAACCTCTGCCAGCATGGAGCAGTTTGGTGCGACCGTCGAGCACACCGCCGATAGCCTGCGTCAGGCCATGTCGCTGGTCGCGGAGGCTAGCAGTATCGTGAATAATGGCAACCAGACGGTGACGCGCTCGGTCAGCACGATGTCGGCCATTAACGTGTCTTCGCAGAGCATTGCCGAAATTACCCACGTTATCGAGTCCATCGCGTTCCAGACCAATATTTTGGCCCTGAATGCCGCTGTCGAAGCCGCGCGTGCAGGTGAGCACGGTCGTGGATTTGCCGTAGTGGCAGCCGAAGTGCGTGCGCTGGCACAGCGTTCGGCACAGGCGGCAAAAGAGATCGATACGCTGATCGCGACCTCGATACGTCACGTTGCGGAGGGACATACACTGTCGGAGCAAACCCGTGACGCGATGAGCGATATCGTGACGCATATTGAGCAGGTTCAGGCATTAATGGGTGAGATTAACGTTGCTGCACAACAGCAGACGGCGGGCATTGGTCAGGTCAATCTGGCGATGAACCAGATAAGCCAGGCTACCCATCAAAACAGTGAACTGGTTGCACAGGCAGAAAACACAGCCCAGAGCCTGAGCGACAAGGGGCATCATTTGACGCAGCTGGTCAGTGTTTTCTCGATCAAATCGTGAAGATAACGGGCGGGTAGCTTACACTTATCCACTTAACCTGACGGCGAGAAATCTGCTATGCGTTACGCTCTGTTACTGACGTTAAGTTTGTTGTTAAGTGGCTGCTCGCTGTTCCAGGTGACGCCAAAGGCCCCGCCCGCGCCAACAGGTCACGCGCAGTCTATTACCCGTGCCCAGAGTGGCGGTTTACCGAAGCTGGGCACCATTAGCGCCAGCGTAAGAGGCTCGCCTGACGACGCGCAGCGTGCCATTGCTGCGCGCGCGAATCAGGCCGGTGCCGTTTATTATCAGATTTTGATGGTCGACGAAACGGTTACCCCCGGGATCTGGTACACAACTGCCATCCTGTATGGCGCCTCACCTGCCGCTGGCGCGCGCCAGTAAGCGGTCGGTCAGTGGCCCCTCGATTTTGCGCGTGCCGCGCGGGTCGAGCCACTGACTGCACCATGCATCCGCCACTAACGGCTCGGCGTGCTTCAACAACTGTGCCGCCGTCGCCAGTTGCAGCAGCCTGTCGGTAAGTTCACGGGCCTGCGACTCATCCATTTTGCTCAGGTGCAGAGCCAGCTGTCGCCAGCTGCGATCGAAATGGCGGTTACAGCCTTTAACGGCGTCAAACGCCTGCCTGAGCATGTCCAGCGTGCCGCTCTGGCGGCCCACCACTCTTAATACGTCAAGGCACATCACGTTGCCCGATCCTTCCCAGATACTGTTAACCGGAATATCACGATAGAGGCGAGGCAGTTCGCTGTCTTCGCAATAGCCCACGCCGCCCAGTATCTCCATGGCCTCAGCGATAAAGGGGGCGCCTGCTTTACAGATCACATATTTCGCCGCCGGGGTGAATAACCGGGCGAAGGCGGCTTCATGGACGTTGGCGGGAGAAGACCAGGCACGAGCCAGGCGTAGCAGCAGTGCCGTTTGCCCTTCTAACTGCAAGGCCTGACGCGCCAGCACCTGACGCATGATCGGTTGATCCACCAGAGTTTTGCCCATGACCTGACGCTGATGTGCGTGGTACAGCGCAACGGAAAACGCCCGGCGCATTTGGCCGTGGCTGCCCAGCGCGCAGTCAAGACGCGTCATGCCCGCCATTTTCAGGATCAGACGAACGCCTTCGCCCTCTTCGCCCAGCAGCCAGCCGGTCGCCTCCCTGAACTCCACCTCACTGCTGGCGTTGGATCGGTTACCGAGCTTGTCTTTTAACCGCTCAATGACGATGGCATTTCGTGAACCGTCCGGCAGCAGCCGTGGCAGAAAGAAGCAGCTGAGCCCCTGCTGCGTTTGCGCAAGAATCACATGCGCATCGCTTTGCGGCACAGAGAAAAACCATTTATGCCCGACGATACGATAGGCTTCACCGCTTCCGCGCCTGTCCAGGGGCTCTGCGCGCGTCGTGTTGGTCAGCACATCGCTGCCGCCCTGCTTTTCAGTCATGCCCATGCCAATCAGCAGACCGCGCTTCTGATCGCCCGGAACCGCATGCGTGTCGTAACGATCGCTGAGTAAGGGTTCAAGCCAGGACTCAAACCGGGCAGGCAAATAACGCTGTAGTAAAGGGATTGCCGCGTGGGTCATGGTCACCGGACAGAGCGTTCCGGCCTCAACCTGAGCATGCAAGATAAAGCGTGCCGCACGGGCCACGCTGGCATTTGGCTGTACGTCAGGCTGCCAGCTGAGGTTATGCAGACGGCTGGCGCAAAGGCCCTGCATCAGTACATGCCAGGCTGGATGAAAGCGGACGTCATCCAGCCTGACGCCGCGTGCATCATAACGGTGGAGTTCAGGCAGACTGGCATTGGCGAGCCTGCCCAGCTCCAGCGATTCTGCACTGCCCAACTGCCTGCCGACTGACGCCAGCCACTCGCTGTCCCAGCCGCCGCCTTCACGCTGCAGTGCGTCACACAGCGGAACATCAGACAGAAACAGATTGCTGTGACTGAGGGGAAAAGGTTGATTGAAAACGGTGTGAGTTGTCCAGGTCATAACGGCTCCTCGCGGATATCACTCACTTAGTATGTAAGGTGAGTCACCATTATGACCGGACAGAGAGATTAAATTGCGGCAGCGATCACGCGTTACGCTGACGGACCGCTTCAAACAGGCAGACGCCAGTGGCCACTGACACATTGAGGGACGAAACGCTGCCTGCCATAGGGATACTGATTAGCTCATCGCAGTGCTCACGCGTCAGGCGACGCATCCCTTCACCTTCAGCCCCCATGACAAGCGCCATCGGCCCGGTCATCTTGCTTTGGTATAAAGTATGGTCGGCTTCGCCAGCGGTGCCGACGACCCAGATGTTATATTCCTGCAGCAGGCGCAAGGTGCGTGCCAGATTGGTTACCCTGATGAGGGGAACGTTTTCTGCCGCACCACTGGCAACCTTTTTCGCCGTCGCGTTCAGCGGTGCGGAGCGATCTTTGGGGACGATCACGGCATGGGCGCCTGCGGCATCGGCGCTACGTAAGCAGGCACCGAGGTTGTGGGGATCGGTAACGCCGTCGAGCACCAGCAGAAACGGCTTTTCGAGGCTCTGCAGCAGATCCGGCAGATCGCCTTCCTGATACTGGCGGCCCGGCTTCACACGCGCCACGATCCCCTGATGTACGCCGCCTTCCACCTGGCTGTCCAGCCATTTACGATCGGCCAGTTGAATCACGATCCCTTGAGCTTCTAACGCGGTCACCAGCGGTTGCAGGCGACGATCGTCGCGGCCTTTGAGAATAAAGACTTCCTGGAAACGCTGAGGATCGCGTTCCAGCAGCGCCTGCACGGCATGGATACCAAAAATAATTTCGCTCATCAATCTGCTCAGTGGTTGGAAATGAATGGATAACAGCCCCTGCATGCACGCAGGGGCTGATGTGCGCATCAGGCCGGCTTCGCCTTCTTCGCGGCACGCTTAGCCTTGGTGGCGGCGGCGATTTTACGGGTTTTCTCGGAAACTTTTTTACTTTTTTTCTCAGTCTTTGCCGCAGCAGGCTGACTGCTGCTGTTGCGGAAGGCTGAATCCGGCTCGAAATTCGTTTTGCGACCGGCCTGGCGGCGATGCTTCGTCGGTGCCTTAGCGTTCCGCTTCGCCTTATCCCGTTCCGTTTTGCCTTCGCCACGTATCTGGCGCTTGCTGGACACCAGCGCAAAGTCGATTTTACGCTCGTCCATATGGACCGCTTCGACCCGCACTTCAACGGTATCGCCCAGGCGATAGGTACGACCGCCAGATTCGCCAATCAGTCGCTGCCCTACCGGATCGAAACGATAGTAGTCGTTGTCGAGCGTAGAGACATGAACCAGCCCATCGATAAAGAGATCGCTCAGGCGCACAAAGAAGCCGAATCCGGTCACGCTGGAGATCACGCCGTTAAAGACGTTGCCTACCTGATCCTGCATAAAGTCACACTTCAGCCAGTCTGCCACATCGCGAGTGGCCTCATCGGCACGGCGC
This sequence comes from Pantoea sp. V106_11, assembly GCF_029967885.1. Taxonomy (NCBI): domain Bacteria; kingdom Pseudomonadati; phylum Pseudomonadota; class Gammaproteobacteria; order Enterobacterales; family Erwiniaceae; genus Pantoea; species Pantoea sp. V106_11. The sequence continues at coordinate 16,498 of NZ_JASCAK010000022.1, read as the reverse complement.
TCTGTCATGGAGCAGTGCTGGCCCAGCTGCAGCATCTGTTGCATATCGTAATGGTAGCCGCCGGTAGCCGTGGTCAGGCCTTTTACTTCGCCCTGCTCTTTTGCCAGCAGATACTTGATGGCGCGATGCAGTAACAAATCCGGATAGCGGCGGATTGGCGAAGTGAAGTGCGCATAAGAGGCCAGCGCCAGGCCAAAGTGGCCCCGGTTTTCCGGATCGTACACCGCCTGTTTCATGGAACGCAGCAGCATGGTTTGCAGCATTTCCGCGTCGGGGCGATCGGCAACCTGATCCAGTAGCGCGGCGTAATCGATCGGCTGCGGTTTGTTACCGCCCGGTAAGCTCAGACCCAACTCATTCAATACCGTGCGGAAGCTTTTGATACTGTCATCGCTGGGACGATCGTGATCGCGGAACAGTGCCGGTTCCTGATGCTTCTCGACGAAACGCGCGGAGGCAATGTTTGCCAGAATCATGCACTCTTCAATCAGCTTGTGGGCATCATTACGTGAGGTGCGCTCGACACGTTCAATTCGACGTTCCGCGTTGAAGATAAATTTCGCTTCTTCGGTTTCAAATGAGATGCCGCCGCGCTCTTCACGGGCCGTTTCCAGCACCTGATACATGTTGTGCAGTTCCTGCAGGTCTTTCACCAGCGGCGCATATTGCTCACGCAGTTCCGGATTGCCCTGCAGAATATTCCAGACTTTGTTATAGGTCAGACGTGCATGGGAGTTCATCACGGCTTCATAATGCTTAAAGCCGGTGAGCTTACCTTTTGACGACACGGTCATTTCGCACACCATACACAGGCGATCGACCTGTGGATTCAGCGAACACAAGCCGTTCGACAGCACTTCCGGCAGCATCGGCACCACCTGCGAAGGGAAATAGACCGAGGTACCGCGCTGCTGCGCTTCGTTGTCCAGCGGTGTGCCGGGACGAACATAGTAACTGACGTCCGCAATCGCGACCCACAGCCGCCAGCCGCCGCCGCGTTTTTTCTCGCAGTAAACCGCATCATCGAAGTCGCGCGCATCTTCACCATCAATAGTGACCAATGGCAGATCGCGAAGGTCAACACGGCCTTTTTTTGCCGACTCCGGGACCTCTTCATTCAGTTTGCCCACCTGAGCCTCAACCTCTGGCGGCCAGCTGTGCGGAATTTCATGCGTGCGCAGCGCCATATCGACCGCCAGGCTGGTGCCCATGTCATCGCCCAGAATCTCTGCGATTTTGCCGATCGCCTTCGAACGACGCGTCGGGCGCTGCAACAGTTCAACCACCACCACGGAGCCCATTCGGGCATTCATGGTTTCGTCAGGGCCAATCAGGATGTCGAAGCTCAGACGGCTGTCATCAGGCACCACAAATCCCACGCCCGCGTCCGTAAAGTAGCGGCCGACGATTTGATTGTTACGCGGTTCCTGTACCCGCACCACACGGGCTTCACGGCGGCCTTTGCGATCCGCACCCAGTGGCTGGGCCAGAATCACGTCGCCGTGCATGCAGAATTTCATCTGTTCCGCAGACAGGTAGAGATCGTCTTTTTGTCCTTCTGCGCGCAGAAAGCCATAGCCATCACGGTGGCCAATGACTTTTCCACGGAGCAGATCGAGACGTTCTGGCAAGGCATAACACTGGCGGCGGGTAAAAACTAACTGACCGTCACGCTCCATCGCACGTAAACGACGGCGCAAGGCTTCGAGGTGTTCTTCTTCCTGCAGGTTCATCTCTTGTGCCAGCTCTTCACGGCTGGCCGGTTTTTCTCGTTTTTCTAATAACGCCAGAATAAATTCACGGCTTGGAATAGGGTTTTCGTACTTTTCAGCTTCTCTGTCCAGAAAAGGATCTTTTGACATTACGGTTCCTCCGATGTCATTTAATATTCATTGCCACCGGCGGTTCGGACAATATAATTTCATATAAAGGTGTATTACCTTCTACTAAGTCTGCCAGCGTGTAGCCATCCAGCTCCTGTAAAAACAGCTGCACGGCGTCATGTAAGGCCTTTTTAAGGCGGCAGGCGGGCGCGATAGAGCAGTTCGAGCAATCCACTAACTGTAGTGGCTCCATTTTGCGTACCACTTCACCTATCACGATGTCCCTGGCGCTCATGCCCAGGCGGATACCACCATTTTTACCACGAATGGCGGAGACGAATCCTGCACGACTAAGCTGATTGATAATTTTGACCATATGATTACGCGATACGCCATAGGTATCGGTGACTTCAGTGATATTGGTCAGCCTGCCTTCCGGCAAGGTGGCCATGTAAATCAGCGCCCGCAGGCCGTAATCGGTAAAACTTGTTAGCTGCACAGTGACCTCAGTCAATCATCCGGTGGCACGTCTATGCTCGCCCGTCCTGCTCTTTATTTCAATGTTGAACTGGCTCTTTCGTATCGAGCTACGATGATAAACCAGACTGTTGACGACCGTGTATTTTTTTCAGCCAGTGAAGGGTTTGACAAGCGAAGGGGCGTTTAGTGGCATCAAATTACATAAAAACAAAGGCCGGACAATGTCCGGCCACAGGATGATTATGCGTTGAAGGGATCGCGCAGAATCATCGTCTCGCTACGGTCTGGACCCGTTGAAATAATATCAATTGGCACACCGGTCACTTCTTCTACACGTTTAATGTAGTCACGCGCGGCCTGGGGCAGGCCTTCCAGCGTTTTCACGCCAAAGGTTGTCTCGCTCCAGCCCGGCAGGGTTTCGTAGATCGGCTCAATGCCTTCCCAGTTTTCCGCTGCCAGCGGCGTGGTGGTGACTTCGCTGCCATCAGGCATGCGGTAAGCCACACAAATTTTCACTTCTTTCAGACCATCCAGCACGTCCAGCTTGGTCATGCAGAAACCGGAGAGCGAGTTAATCTGCACGGCACGACGTACAGCGACCGCATCCAGCCAGCCAGTACGGCGGCGACGGCCTGTTGTGGCGCCAAACTCATTGCCCTGCTTGCACAGGAACTCACCGGTTTCGTCGAATAACTCGGTCGGGAACGGGCCTGCACCGACACGCGTTGAGTAAGCTTTAACGATACCCAGGACGTAATCCACAAAGCGTGGACCAATACCTGACCCCGTCGCCACGCCACCGGCCGTGGTATTTGAGGAGGTCACATAGGGGTAAGTACCGTGGTCAATATCCAGCAGCGTGCCCTGGGCACCTTCGAACATGATCAGATCGCCACGCTTACGCGCAACGTCTAACAGTTCAGAAACGTCAACAACCATGCTGGTGAGGATGTCGGCAACCGCCATCACATCGCTCAGCACTTTGTCGTAGTCAACGGCTTCTTCTTTGTAGTAATGCACCAGCTGGAAGTTATACAGGTCGATCACTTCTTTCAGCTTGGCTGCAAAGGTTTCTTTGTTAAACAGGTCGCTGACGCGCAGTGCACGGCGGGCTACTTTGTCTTCATAAGCAGGACCGATACCGCGACCTGTGGTACCAATGGCTTTTGCACCACGCGCTTTCTCGCGCGCCATATCCATTGCCACATGGTATTGCAGGATCAACGGGCAGGCTTCAGAAATCAGCAGACGTTCGCGTACCGGAATTCCACGCTCTTCCAGGCCTTTCATCTCTTTCATCAGAGCTTCAGGAGAAAGCACCACGCCATTACCAATGATGCTGGTAACGTTGTCACGCAGAATGCCAGAAGGGATTAAGTGGAGGACGGTTTTTTCACCGTTGATGACAAGTGTATGGCCCGCATTGTGGCCGCCTTGATAACGCACAACGTAATTAGCGCGCTCAGTCAGAAGGTCTACAATCTTACCTTTACCTTCGTCACCCCATTGGGTGCCCAGTACGACGACGTTCTTACCCATTTCTCAAAATCACCGATTGCTTAAAAAAGGATTCTACCATCTGATTTTTCGGTTTTCAGCACTTTTAGCATACGATTGCGCGCTTTTTTGCCTGAGTTTTGATCACTACAACATCCAGGGGTAAAATCGAGGCTGAGATACCATTCAGACGGCGAGGCTGAACGCATCAGAGTTCGCCATGCAGACGCAACATACAGTAAATCACCATTCCTGCCACCACCAATCCCCCGCCAAATCGATGTAACAGGCGATCGGGCAATTGTGTCATGCTCAAAATCACACGTCGCCACAGACGTGGCATAAACATTGGCCCCAGGCCTTCCAGCACCAGAACCAACGCCAGTGCCATCCAGATATTCACGTTCATACTGCATCCAAAAAAAAGGCCGACAACATTGTCGGCCTGTTAGTTATATCAGTTCTTAACGCGTGGCGTTAGAAGGCGCCTTCATATAGCGGAAGAAGTCGCTATCCGGGCTCAGCACCATGACGTCCTGATTTTCATTGAAGCTGTTTTCATACGCGCGCAGGCTGCGGATAAAGGCATAGAAATCCGGATCCTGGCTGAATGCGTTGGCAAACAGTTTCGCCGCTTCTGCATCACCATCACCGCGGGTAATCAATGCCTCACGCTGTGCTTCTGCCAGCGTACGGGTGACCTGGTAATCGGCCTGGGCGCGCAGTTTTTCGGCCTCTTCCTGACCCTGCGAACGCTGACTACGTGCAACGGCTTCACGTTCTGCGCGCATACGGTTGAAGATCGCATCCGACACTTCCGTCGGCAGGTTGATCTGTTTGATGCGCACATCTACAACCTGAATCCCTAACGCCGCCATACTGTTTGGATTAGGCGCAGGTTCGCTGCTGTTGGTTTCACGCTCAACCCGCGCGGCTGCACTGGCGATAGCATCATCCGCAGCAGGCGTGGCAACTTCATCGTCACCGCCCGCCGTACCGGTGTTCAATGCATCGCGCACGTCGGTGGTTAAACGGCCTCGTGAATCGGTCACGATGTCTTTAACGTCAAGACGTCCCATCTCTGAACGTAAACGGTCACTGAATTTACGTTTCAGCAGGACTTCGGCCTGAGAAACATCCCCGCCACCGGTCGCCAGGTAGTAACGACTGAAATCGCTGATGCGCCACTTGATGTAAGAGTCCACGATCAGGTCTTTCTTCTCTTTGGTTACAAAGCGATCGGCCTGGTTGTCCATGGTCTGGATACGTGCATCCAGCATCTTAACCGTTTCGATAAACGGAATTTTAAAATGAAGACCCGGCGCAAACACCTGCGGTTTGTTTTCGCTATCGCGTAACACTTTACCAAAGCGCAGAACGATACCGCGCTCGCCTTCCTGAACCACGAACAGCGACGCATAAAAGGCCACCAACGCGATAATGATTAGTACAATTACTGGCTTACGCATTGATTACTCTCTCCCTTCGCGCTGGGTATCGTTGCGCAGAGCATTGGCTCGACGCTGATCCATGATGCTGTCTGGACTGTATGACGACGTGTCATTGCGGCTGGCACTGCGATCGGAAAGCGAGGGCAATGTTGAGCTGCTTTTTTGTCCACTCTTCGCGGATGAAGACTCGCCGCCACGCATCAGTTGATCGAGAGGCAGGACCATCAGATTGTTACCGCGATCGTTCACCAGCACTTTACGTGTATGGCTCAGCACGCGTTCCATGGTCTCGATATACAGACGCTCTTTGGTGATTTCCGGCGCGGCTTTGTACTCAGGCAACAGCTTGGCAAAACGCGCGACTTCACCCTGTGCTTCCAGAACCGTACGCTCTTTATAGGCACGCGCTTCTTCCAGAACACGCTGTGCACGACCGTTAGCACGCGGCTGAACTTCGTTGGCATAGGCTTCGGCTTCACGTACGTACTGCTCACGGTTTTCACGTGCGGCAATCGCATCGTCAAACGCCGACTTCACTTCTTCTGGTGGACGTGCCGCCTGGAAGTTCACGTCGAGAACCGTAATGCCCATATTGTAAGGACGAATGGTTTCGTCGATTTCACGCTGGGTTTCGCTACGCACGACCGTACGACCTTCGGTCAGAATACGATCCATGGTAGAGCGACCAATGACGCCACGCAGGGCGCTGTCGGTTGCCTGACGCAGGCTGTCGTCGGCGCTGGTCACCGCGAATAAATAGCGCTCAGGATCGGTAACGCGATACTGCACGTTCATTTCAACGCGCACGACGTTTTCATCAGAGGTCAGCATCACACCTGATGCCGCCAGTTCGCGAACGGCTTCGACGTTGACCGCACGCACCTGATCGATAAAGGTCGGTTTCCAGTTCAGGCCCGGCTCCACCAGGTGGCTGAACTTACCAAAGCGAGTGACTACGCCCCGCTCGGCTTCTTTTATCGTGTAAAATCCGCTCGCGGCCCAGATGACGACGGCGGCTACGGCGACGATACCAAAGATTTTGCCACTACCACCGGAACTGCGCTGACCGTTATCACCTTTTTTGCCACCACCGAATCCGCCGAGCTTTTTGCTCAGTTTACGGAAGATATCATCCAGATCAGGAGGCCCAGATTCCTTACCTCCCTTATTTCCCCCAGAGTTGCCGCCTTGATTATTGCTGCTTCCCCACGGGTCGCGGTCCTGTCCGTTATTTCCGGGCTGATTCCACGCCATGTCATTACTCCATTTATAGTTTTAGCGGCTTACCCGTTGTATTCCGTATTGTCGCTACGCTGGCTACGCTCATTGCCCTGACCCTTTGCAAAGTCACTGTCAGAGAGCAAACCCCCAACGCCGCACGACAACATAAAATCCTCAGAGTAAGTTCGATTTGGCAATATCAAACAATATAACTGGTCAGCGACGGCTCCTGCTTGCACAAGCGGCGCCAGTCAATCACGGGCATACGCACATGCAACCCTACACAGCCGTCTTCTTCGTTCCACTCTTTTTCAATCGCCTGCAACTGATAGAAGCGGCTGCGTAAGCGACCCGCCTCCGGCGGCAGACGTAAATCATACTGCGCAATTTCACCGGACAACCGCTCGGAAAGCGCCTGCCACAATAAAGGAATGCCGACGCCGGACTGTGCAGAGAGCCACACGCGGACCGGCATATTTTCTTCATCACGGTCGATGCGCGGCTCAAAACCGTCCAGCATGTCGATCTTATTCATGATCAGTAACGTGGGGATTTCATCAGCGTCGATTTCCTCCAACACCTCATTAACCGCGCCGATATTTTCATTAACCCGGACATCGGCGGCATCGATCACGTGCATCAGCAGCGTGGCCTGACGCGTCTCTTGCAGGGTAGCTTTGAAGGCGGCAACCAGATCGTGCGGCAGGTGGCGAATGAAGCCAACGGTATCGGCCAACACCACTTCGCCCACATCAGCGACGTTTAGCCGACGCAGCGTGGGGTCCAGCGTCGCAAACAGCTGGTCCGCGGCATAGACATTGGCAGACGTAATGGCGTTAAAGAGAGTAGATTTACCGGCGTTGGTGTAGCCCACCAGTGAAACAGTCGGGACGTCCGCTTTGGCACGCGCCTGGCGGCCCTGCTCGCGCTGTTTTTCAACACGTTCAAGACGCGACAAAATCTGGCTAATGCGCCCGCGAAGTAAACGGCGGTCAGTTTCTAACTGGGTTTCACCCGGACCACGCAGGCCAATCCCGCCCTTCTGGCGTTCAAGGTGCGTCCAGCCACGTACCAGACGTGTTGCAAGGTGACGCAACTGCGCCAGCTCAACCTGCAATTTACCTTCGTGGGTACGTGCGCGTTGGGCAAAAATATCAAGAATCAAGCCAGTGCGGTCGATAACACGGCACTCGCACAGGCGCTCAAGATTACGTTCCTGAGCGGGCGTTAAAGCATGATCGAAAAGAACGACCGATGCTCCACTTGTTTTTACCGCATCGGCAATTTCAACGGCCTTTCCTTCACCGACAAAATACTTTGGGTGTGGCGCTTTACGACTGCCGGTGACAACCTGCAGTGCTTCAACGCCAGCAGAAGACACCAGGGTTTCGAATTCCTGTAAATCTTCCAGCTCTTTGTCTTGGGAGAACCAGATGTGTACCAGTACGGCCTGCTCACCGGCATCATAACGGTCAAACAAGCTATAACCTCGCTTATATAAAAAGACCAGGATGGAAAACCTGACGCTTTCCGATCCTGGTTAAACGGTGCCGCCTTACTCTGCGTTATCACCGTCTTGTTGTGGCTGCGACTGCGCAGAAGTGCTGCTGCCGCCATGATGGTAATTGTTGCTGCTGCCACCGCCGGTATTGTTGCTATGGTGAGAAACCGGGCGTGAAGGCACGACGGTAGAAATGGCGTGCTTATAAACCATCTGACTTACCGTGTTTTTCAACAAGATCACGAACTGATCAAAGGATTCGATCTGACCTTGCAGCTTAATACCGTTAACCAAATAAATCGAAACCGGAACACGTTCACGACGCAGTGCGTTCAGAAACGGGTCTTGTAATGATTGCCCCTTAGCCATTCTATCTTTTCCTTATATGCTTGTTGTTTGTTGCTTGTAGAACACAGTGGTTCTGAAAAAAACTGCGTAAAAATTTGCGCACGTAACTTGCCAATTGTACACAATCACCCATGCTTCGCACTAACAACCTTCAGTACTGTATCACGCGCTGAGTGAGGTTCATCACTGTCTAGCCAGTGAATATTTTCCCAACCACGTAACCAGGTCATCTGGCGTTTAGCGAGTTGCCGGGTTGCGCAAACTCCCCGATAAACCATTTCGTCGTAATCGATCTCGCCAGCCAAATACGACCACATTTGGCGATAGCCAACACAACGAATGGAAGGCATATCCGTATGCAAATCACCTCGTGCAAACAGGGCCCGAGACTCCGCTTCAAATCCTGACGCCAACATCTGATCAAAACGCAGTGCGATGCGTTGATGCAACAGTTCGCGGTTCGCGGGGGCGATAGCAAACTGATGCACATCGTAGGGTAACGCTTCACCAGAAATTTTTGTCAGTTCCGTTAAAGTTTTACCCGAAATAAAAAAAACTTCCAGTGCTCGCGAAAGTCTCTGCGGATCATTCGGATGAATACGACTGCCTGCGACCGGATCAATTTCGCAAAGTTGACGATGTAAAGCTTCCCAGCCTCTTTCATTCGCCATTTGCTCTATTTTTTGACGAACCTCCGGATCGGCCGAGGGCAGCGGCGACAATCCTTCAAGTAACGCCTTGAAGTAGAGCATAGTTCCACCAACAAGCAACGGAATTCGTCCATGCTGAACGATATCCGCCATTTCTGCTAACGCATCCCGCCGGAACTCTGCCGCCGAATAGGCTTCGGCAGGATCGCGAATGTCCAGCAAACGATGGGGCGCCAGCGCCCGCTCTTCTGCAGAGGGTTTTGCCGTACCGACATCCATCTGACGATAAATCAGAGCCGAATCTACGCTGATAAGCTCTACAGGTAAGTGCTTGCGCAATTCGATCGCTAATGCGGTTTTGCCTGACGCTGTAGGCCCCATCAAAAATATTGCCTTTGGCCGGCCAGCCTGGTTCAGTTCACTCATGCTTCAACGCGTTGACCGCGCTCTCAATCTCAATGGCTTGTACTAAGCCAGAAGGTGGCGATTTCAGTAACTGCGGACAAAGCCTTTCGAGCTCAGCCAGCAAGGTAATCGCCTGGGAGTGATTCCAGTGTTGAGGCTCTGCATCTTCACGTCGCGCCAGCCACTGGGCCAGTTGCGTAGCAGAGTTCTCTTGCTGCCGGGCGAGATAGCCTAACAGTTCAGGAATCAAGATTTGTAAATTTTGTGTTCGTAACGGTAAAGGCACCGCACGCAGGATAATGTGGTCACCCTCAGGGTGTAAATCAATGCCCATCAGGTTGAGCAGGCTGAGATTTTCCTGGGCCGCCTTGCGCTCCGCCGAGGCGATTTTTAACCGCACCGGGATCAAAAGCGGCTGTGATTTCAGCCCACCTTCGGTAGGTTCTAACTGTGCCTGCTTTAACCAGCGGGTTGCCACAGGCAGAGCCATTAGCAGTAACCGCTGGCCCTGCTCAAGCAGAGCATACTGGCCTTCAAGCACGGTTAACACGCGGCCAAAACTGTGGGCGTGAGCCGCCAGAGGTGGCACGGCACTGACCGGCTCTCGTGCCGCAGGCTCGGCACTTTTGGTTGCCGGCGAACTCGCCGGCGTTTTAAGAAGCTGCTGGTAAACCCGGCCTTCGCGTTGGCTGTATCCGGCGTCTTTATTTTGCCAGGCGGGTGCAACCGATGGCCTGGCCGCGTCACCTGTGACAGCCGGCTGGCTGAAATGATTGCCGCCTGCCGCCTGGCGGTTCTCCTGCTGCCAACGCGGAGTGGGTTCTTCAGCCTGTAACGTTGGCAGAACCGGGGAGGCGCTTTCCTGCAGCACGCTCATGACGCCCTGATAGATGAAGTCATGCACCAGACGTGACTGATGAAAACGCACTTCGTGTTTTGCCGGATGCACATTTACATCGACCTGATGCGGATCTATCTCTAAATACAAGACGTAAGCGGGGTGCTGATCATCCTGTAGCTGGCTCTGAAACGCCTGACGTATAGCATGATTGATCAGCTTGTCACGCATCATGCGGCCATTAACATAGCAATACTGAATATCACTCACCTGACGGGAGCCGGACGGATCGGCAACCCAGCCGCGCAATACAAGGTCATCATGTTGCCAGTCTATGCGTAGCGCATGCTGCATGAAGGTCGTCCCGCATATGGCACCCAGCCGACGCTCACGTTGCCCGTCATCATTGACGGCCCGGTACTGACGCATCAGTTTGCCGTTATGGCTTAATGAGATAGCCACGTCAAAGCGCGCCAGCGCGATGCGCCGGATCACTTCATCAATATGCCCGAATTCAGTTTTTTCAGTGCGCATGAATTTGCGCCGGGCTGGCGTGTTGTAAAACAGGTCAAGCACTTCCAGCGTCGATCCACAAGGATGGGCGGCGGGCTTAACAGTAACGTCCATATCGCGCCCTTCAGCATACGCCTGCCAGGCTTCGTTTTGCTCAGCCGTGCGCGATGTCAGGGTCAGACGAGACACTGAGCTGATACTGGCCAGGGCTTCACCGCGAAAGCCCAGGCTCATAATGGCCTCAAGATCGTCCAGCGAAGCAATTTTACTCGTGGCATGCCGAGCCAGCGCCATTGCCAGCTCATTTTTCGCTATACCGCAGCCGTTATCGCGGATGCGAATCAGTTTTGCGCCACCCTTTTCAATTTCCACATCAATGCGCGTCGCCCCGGCATCAAGGCTGTTTTCCACCAGCTCTTTGACGACCGATGCAGGACGCTCAACCACTTCTCCCGCCGCAATTTGGTTTGCGAGTTGCGGCGGCAAAATTTGTATTGGCATGCTGGATATCCTTGTGGCTGACAACCCGGCACGGCGGCCGGGCTAACAATCAGGATGCAGGGATTTTCAGGTTCTGACCCAACATCACGTTGGTGGATTTCAGGTTATTCGCCTGGAGAATCGATTTAGGGCTGACGCCATAATGCGCGGCGATACTGCTCAGCGAGTCTCCCCGCACCACTTTATGCCGCACCGGGCGATGCGCCCCTGAGGAAGCCGGTGCGGTACGGCTGGCCACCGCACTGGCCGGAACTTTCAGCCGCTGCCCCACCCAAACAACATCGCGCTTCAGGGTGTTCATCTGCCGCAGTGTTGCCATGCTCACGCCATATTTTGCCGCGATTCCTGAGAGCGTTTCGCCGCGCGTTACGGTATGCCGCTGAATGGCGCCCGTATACTGCGTCTCTCCGGTCGCCGGATTACTGACTACGCTGACCGCTGGCGACGTAGCCAGCGGCCGGTTTTCCTCCTTTGGGACCGATTGTAGCGGGTGCGCCAGGAAATAAGCGCGCAGTCCTTTATATATCGACTGAGCAATCTTATCCTGGTGTGCGCTACTGCCGAGCAGTCGCTCCTCCGAGGCATTACTAATAAAACCGGTTTCCACCAACAGGGAAGGAATATCCGGCGAACGTAACACGCCAAGACTGGCATGCTCAGGTAAACGCTTGTGTAAAGACGTGACGCCACGCAGCTGCTGAATCACCTTCGTCGCGATGTCATACCCGACGCGCTGCGAGTGACCAAACTGCAAATCGAGCACGGCCTGACTCAGATAGGGATCGGCCTGACTGTTCGCCAGCAGATCGCCTGCTCCGCCTAACAGTTCTGACTGTTTCTCTTTCTGCTCCAGCCAGTTTGCCATCTCACTGTTCGCGCGGCGGTTAGACAATACCCAAACAGAGGCTCCGGTTGCCGCATGGCTGGGTGCCGCATCGGCGTGAATTGACACCAGCACGTTAGCATTCGCTTTGCGCGCAACGTCTGAACGGCCCATTACAGAGATAAAATAGTCGCCGTCACGCGTCAGAACCCCTTTGAACATGGGATCGTCGTTTAACAACACTTTCAGTTTACGCGCAATGGCGATGGTGACGTTTTTCTCTTTAAGTCCGTGCTGGCCTATCGCCCCGGGATCCTGGCCTCCGTGTCCGGCATCAATGGCTACAATAACCGTGTCGTTTCGGCTGGCAACCCCCCCGGGACGGACCGTGCTGTTGGTGTTGGTGACCGTGGTCACCGGGTTAGCATTGAACGGATTACTGGCTGCGGTTTCCCGTGCTCGTGTCGGCGCAGGCTCGGCTGCAACCACGGGCGCGCTGCGCGTAACGGCCGGATGTTTACCCTGTATGGTAAAGACCACGCTGTACTGACTGCCGTTGCGTTGCGTAACGGCGCGGGTTTTTCCAGACTGCGTCAGCTCAAAGACCAGACGTATGCTTTGTTTATCTTTTGGGGTACTGGTACGAATGCGTTTAACGATGTTATCGCCGCTAAACGTCAGGGGTAAGCCTTTGATGACGCCGCTTTGACGAATATCCAGCACCACACGGTCGGGATTGTGTAGCGGAAAGTAGGCATAAACCGGCTGGCCGGAAAAACTCAGCGTAACCGTGGCCTGATTTCCGCCATTCGATACCTGAATATCAGACAGGTTAGCGGCAAACAGGGGGCCGGTAATCAGTAGCAATCCTGCCACAACGAGCATTTTCATCCATGTCATCATGCCCGGGCCCTGCCTTGTTCGATCTGATCAACCCAGCGCTGCCCCTGAGCGGAGTGCGCAACCAGCTCGGCTTGCCGCGCTTCATCGACATAACGGAGCGTCAACGCCACGTCCGGCGGGGGCAAAATACCGGCGCCCTGCTGGGGCCACTCAACCAGACAAACCGCGTCGTTCGTGAAGTAGTCACGAATGCCCATAAACTCCAGCTCTTCCGGATCGGCAAGGCGGTAGAGATCGAAATGATAAACGGAACGCCCTTCAAGAACATAAGGCTCGACGAGGGTGTAGGTAGGGCTTTTCACATTGCCCGGATGACCGGATGCCTGCAAGAAACCGCGGCTGAAGGTGGTCTTTCCTGCGCCGAGGTCGCCATAAAGATAGATCACCGCCGCATTGCCACAGGCCTGCGCCAGTTGAGCACCCAGTTCGAGTGTTGCCGCCTCATTGGGCAAAGATATAACACAGCTCTTCATGCTTCTTGATTCATCTCTGGATTAACAAACTGCCACAGCAGATCAAATAAGTCTGATGCCAGCATGCCGCGCGTGCCCCGCTGCTCAGCCAACGTATCAGCGGCAGCACCGTGAGCAACACAACCTGCACAGGCAGCATCAAACAGCGCCAATTTTTGTCCCATTAACGAGGCAATAATACCGGTGAGCACATCACCCATACCGCCCGATGCCATCCCGGCATTACCCACATCGGCAAACGCCATTTGCCCGTTTTCACTGGCGATAATCGTGCCCGCACCTTTTAATACGGCAACGCCACCATAACGTTTCGCCAGCTCTCGTGCGGCTTGTAAGCGGTCACTCTCAATTTCGCTGGTCTTAACACCCAGTAAACGAGCAGCTTCACCCGGATGCGGCGTTATAATGCGATTCTGACGTTTCTCAGCGCTTATTGCCAGCAAGTTAAGCGCATCTGCATCCCAAAGCATGGGCTTTTCAGTACTTTTAACCTTTTCGAGCGCCTTTTTGCCCCATTCCCGCTGTCCCAGCCCCGGACCGATGGCGATGACGTCCGCCCATTCCAGCGCATCAGCCAGTCCCGCGTCCGTGAGCACATCCACCATAATTTCCGGGCGCGCGGTGAGGATAGGAATAATATTGTCTTTGTGAGTAAGCACTCGCACCAAACCACTTCCCGTTCGTAGCGCGGCTTCTGCCGACATCCGCACGGCACCGGCGGTGCCGCTGTCACCGCCTATCACCAACAAACGCCCCTGTTCGCCTTTGTGGGACGTTGCTTTACGCGTTTTCAGCCAGTGGGATAAAAAACGGGCATCGTAGCGCGCCATAGGCGGCGACTGCGCTGACAGAAAGCTTTGCAGTCCCAGGTCGGCAAAGTAAAGCGACCCAATACAGTCCCGCGCCTTGCCGGTAAGCTGTCCGGGCTTCAGCGCAATAACGCTCAACGTATGCGTGGCATTGATAACCTCTCCCGGTGTGTTGCCTGTCGCTGCAGACAGACCAGAGGGGAGGTCAATCGCCATGACCGGCGCGTCATGTGCGTTTACCTGAGTTATCAGGGTGGAAACAGGTTCGGCGGGCGCCCGGCTGATGCCTGTTCCCAGTAACGCATCGACGATAATATCGACCTTTTCAGGCCAGGCCACGTCGGGCGCATGGATCACCCCACCCGCTTCAAGCCAGCTGTTTCTGGCGGCCTCTGCTTCGTCGGGCAGCGGCTTATCGCTATCACAGGCCAGAAGCGTCACCTCTTTGCCTGCAGCCTGCGCCAGACGGGCAACCACATAACCATCGCCTCCGTTATTGCCATGACCGCACAGCACCAGCCAGTGCTCTGCATCCGGCCAGTGGACAGTTATATGCTCATAGGCGGCCTGTCCTGCCCTTAACATCAGCTCGTAGAGCGAGATACCCAGTGCATCGGCACCCTCACGCTCAAGTTGTGCCAGTGCCTGCGCAGGCCAGACAGAGTGTGGTAAACTGCTGCCGTTTCTCTTCGAATTCTGGTTAGTCATGTCATACCCTCTCGATCTTGATCAACTCGCTCAACACATTAAAAAGTGGGGACGCGATCTCGGCTTTCAGCAGGTCGGTATTACCGACACCGATCTCAGCGCTGAAGAACCGCGTCTGCAGGCATGGCTGGACAAACAGTACCATGGCGAGATGGAATGGATGGCCCGCCATGGAATGATGCGTGCGCGTCCCCATGAGCTGTTACCCGGTACGCTGCGGGTGATCAGCGTGCGCATGAATTATCTTCCTGCCAAAGCCGCTTTCGCCAGTACGCTGAAAAACCCACAGTTAGGTTATGTCAGCCGCTATGCGCTGGGCCGTGATTATCACAAAGTATTGCGCAATCGCCTGAAAAAGCTCGGAGAAATGATTCAGGCCCACTGTGGCGAAAGCCAGTTTCGTCCGTTTGTCGATTCTGCCCCACTGCTTGAACGCCCTCTGGCAGAGAAAGCCGGATTGGGCTGGACCGGCAAACACTCGTTGATCCTGAACCGCGAAGCGGGCTCATGGTTTTTCCTGGGGGAATTGCTGATCGACCTGCCTCTGCCGATAGATTCCCCACAGGAAGAGCAGTGTGGACGCTGCGTGGCCTGCATGACGATTTGCCCGACAGGCGCTATTGTGGCGCCCTACACGGTGGATGCCCGCCGCTGCATTTCCTACCTGACGATTGAGCTCGAAGGCGCCATCCCCGAAGCGCTGCGGCCCCTGATGGGGAACCGCATTTATGGCTGTGACGACTGCCAGCTCATCTGTCCCTGGAACCGCTATGGGCAACTGACTGACGAAGCGGATTTTTCACCCCGCGCAGCGCTGCATGCGCCAGCGTTAACCGCCCTGTTTCAGTGGGATGAAGCGAAATTCCTGCGTATTACCGAAGGCTCTCCCATCCGCCGAATTGGTTATCAGCGCTGGTCACGCAATATTGCGGTGGCGCTGGGGAATGCCCCGTGGAGCGCAGAGATCCTCCCCATACTCGAACAGCGGCTGGGGGAAAGTGATTTACTGGACGAACATATTCAGTGGGCCATTGCGCAGCAACAGGATAAGCGAAAGCACGTAGAGATTGACGTACAGCCAGCACAGCAAAAAAGGCTCGTCAGGGTAATAGAGAAGGGATTGCCGCGTGATGCCTGATTGCGCAACGATGCACAGGAAACAGATTTCCACATCCTGTGAATAAAAATAAAAACACCTTGTCATTCAATCGTAATAACACAAGTGACAGAATCAAATAACATAATGAAATATTATTATTTCTTTAACCATCAATAGGTTAAATAAAATTTGTGTTATTTTGCAAATGCGTCTAGCGTTTGGCTTAATCCCTATATCTGTGGATAACTCTGTTTAAAAGAGTTTTACAGAACGGCAAAAAAGCATGAACAGTCATCTGTCCTGCTGTGGATAACTCTGACTGTAGTACTAAAGATCATCATCCAGCCTGGCAGGCTGCGACAAAGAAAGTGACAAAACTGGAGCGGGAAACGAGACTCGAACTCGCGACCCCGACCTTGGCAAGGTCGTGCTCTACCAACTGAGCTATTCCCGCA